>CAVAGP010000007.1:49856-65209 GCA_963588175.1 Faecalibacillus sp.
AATCACTACCTTCTCAAGTTGTTAAAGGAAAATAATATGTACTATTTCCATACGTGTTTCATTCCCCGGTAAACTCTCTATCCACTAATTTACCATCAGGATCCTTCTCTTTCAAAGTATATAATGATATATTACCATTATCGTTAATAAATCGACTAACTGTACATTTAAGAGAGAGGTGGCCTGTATTTGTTACTGATTCCATTCCCTTTGTGTTAAATGTGAGCATTAACTGATTTTGATCAGTAATATTATATTTCCAATAACTATTTCCTAAATCAAATTCTGATAAATCAAATTTTGCGGAAACTTTTACTTCAAGAGATTCTTTTTTATATATTATTTCGCCAGCACCTGTTTTTAATTTTGGTGTAAAAGTAATTTTTATAACAGAATTATCAGATACGTTTATATCCTCATTAACAATATCGGAATAAAAGACCAAAGATCCATTATGTAAATCTCGCACTTTATTTAAATCTGCTGTTTTAGTAATATTAACATCATTGCCAACGGTAATCGTATAATCAGCATAAAAGTCTTTACAGTTCTTATCCGTAATCCCATCAGAGGTTTGAACACTAAACACTAATTTGCAAGTCGCGGTTTTTGAAACTCCAGACGGAATATCTTCCGGTATATCCATACTACGAATATTGATGTTAGCTTTATCAATGTTTGCAATTGTTGGCTTCACTACTAACCAGCCAGGCGTTCCTTTATAGTTTTTATATTCATCATTTCCCACTGCAAACTCTGGCTCAAATTTAACGAGTTGTTTATTCTCGTCCATTATATAATATTCAAGCTTTACATATTGTTTCTCAATAGATGGATTTACCAAGTGATATTCATCACCAGGGTGTAAAATTCAAGATTTATCAATGAACATAACAGATGTTATATCCCCAACTATATCATCATATTCGCCACTAAGTTCTGGTATCTTTATACCATTATCTAAAGCATTCTTTGAATTCGAACCACTATATTGAGTAGTGGAAGGATAAGACCCAACTTCCACTTTATTATCAACGGGATTATACGATACTATATAAAGAATATCCCCGTATTCTTTAATTCCAACGGGGATATAATTTTCTTTTAACTTGCAATTTGTTAAAGGATAATTTCCTTTATCATTTTGCAAACTCATTTCATTTCCGTCATAGGTAATAATGGTACCGTTTAGACAATCCGTAAGGGCGTTATTAGGGACATTAATAGGATTGAAATCACACATTAAACCCTCGGTAAAAGTATTTGTAGTTTCTTGCCTAGCCATTTATATATTCAATTTTTCCGTCTTTGTTACGCTTTGCTATTAATTCAAAATTTCTTGTAGCGTAATTATCTTCACGGATAATCATTTTACCATCTTCCATATTAAATAATTTAAAAAAATACTTATGCTTTGTATTAAGCATACATTCGTCTTTAATCTTAAATGCATGTATATGCTCAAAGACTACCTTATTCTTAACACGACCTTTCTTTTTAGGAATATACTTATCATATTCTTCTTGAGTTAATCCAAAATAATAATTGCCATCAAATACTGGTTTTTTAACTCAATATTTAATACGATATTTTATTCTTCATTTAAGATCTCTATATTTAAGGAACATTTCTTTATTCATAAAAAGTTTTCCGAAATACATAACAATAGAACTATTGGAAGAGCGTATTAGCACATCCCCTCCTTTAGAATTTATCGTATATAAAGATCTCATTCCATGTTTAAGAATCTTTTCGATTTCCCACATTTCTAAATCAGGGAATCGCTCATGCACTTGCTCGTAGTAGTCCTCAATATATTTAAGATTCATTAATAATACCGTTTTCCTTCATTAATCTTTTGGATAAGTTTTTCCTTCATTGCCCTATTTATATAGATTGGTTTATGTCTAATGCCGGAAGGAGATTCTCAAGACAGCGCTGGTTCGTATCCAGTGAAATCAGTAGCAAGTAAATCTATATCCTGCATGGCTCCTCGTTGTCTCGCAGTTTTTAATTCTTCTCCGACAACTGGCCTAATGTAAATAGACGCACGTTTTCCATTAAATAGTGGTAATACAAAGGTAACATTATTTTCGATAATATCCAAAAGAATTAAGTAGAAACAGTATATAAGTACAGACGCACATATACATTGTTTTTTATGTAATCCATACTTTTTAGCTACAACATCTTTACGAATTTTTAATTGCTTTGTATTAAAATTATCATAAAGATCTGTAGCATTAAAACAATAACCGGTCGCGTAACGCATTATACTATAGGTTTTAACGATTTACCAAACTGCTTCCTATCGGAACGGAATTTAACATCAAGAATAGCATCCATATCATTTTGAGAAAGATGGTCTTTTAATCTTGCGGCATTACATTTCCTCAATCATTCCTGCTCTACCATTTGGGCTAATTTAATAGAATCACCATTTCTTTTTTTAATGCCATCTTTAAAAAGTTCTCTTCAAGCAACAAATGCAGCAATAGCTTTCATTTCTCGGTCGTTTATTAATGGTAAACCATCTTCGTCGTCAACAAGGATACCTTTATAAACAACTTTTACATCTTTATAATCTTTTGCAAAATATAGAACATTATCACCCTCTCGATAATCTACGAGTTTTCCTTTGGAATTAAATGGATTGTCGGTCTGTTGTCAAGCATCAATATAACTTTCTATCATAATCGATGCCTGATCAACATAGTCAACTTTATTATTAATCCTATTAGAATCTACCACAGGAATATGCACAGACTCTATAATATCAACATTGCAAGGTAATTGTAATTCACAATTAACAGTGTCTCCAATATATTTGTAAAGTCTTGTATGTTTATTACCAATTAATTCTCAACCCGCAAGAGCTATATCTTCGAAAGAATCCGTGTCAACTTGTAATCCATACAAATTCTCTATTAGTGGATATACAGCTTTTAAATTATATAATTGACTCATATTATACTATTGGCGGAGTTGATGGCGCGGCCGTTCTGTACAACTGAAGTTTCTTTTGAATTATACGATTTTTAACTTCGTTACTAATAGCGCCCATCTCTAAATAATCGACATCTTGGCAACAATTATACTGTTCCAAATCTCTCGGATCTTTAAAAACACCAATTACGGCTATATATTTAACGAGGGGCGCATCAAATATCCAGCCATCATATTTCCCGTTTTCATTAGGAGTTTTTTCTATATAAACAAATGGTTTGGTATCCGGCCTCTTACGATATTTCTTATAATATTTCTGATATTTTGTTGCTCCTAAATCATAATATACTTTAAAAGCATTGCTTCTATCAGTACTGCCTACATAAGCAAGGGCGTCTTTACCTATGCCCTGCATTAATTGAGGTATTTCAAAATGTTTTGTCGTTTTAGCATTTGCAATATTGCTTATGCAAGAACATTTATTTTGATCTTTACAATCAACTTCTATACAGTTGATAGCAACCATCATATCATCTACATTGAGAGCGTTTTTCAAATACCACTCTTTAATAACAGCGTTTCTTGTTTCAACAACCTCGTCGGCAATCTGATCTTCAGAAATCATTGCTCTATTTGACTGAGTGACTAAATTGCCGGAAAACAAGTCATTGATAATAGCTGAACTTATTTGATTAATGGTCATAATTTATTCTTTAAAAAGAAAAGGCGAGCGAGATTATCTCTCACTCGCCTCAATCTTATATTATATTTTCTAATTAAACGTTAGAAGTAGTTGTATCCATAAGAGATGCACCAAATGCGGACTCGAACCCTGTTTGAGCTCCCGGAGCTACGTAGAACACAATGCGAACAGCAGAATCAACAATCTGGCCCACAGCAGACATTCCACCCGGCTGAGACCTCTCAACCTTGTACTCAAATGAGTATTCGGTATAAACTGTTCCAGCAACCGGAGACTCGTCAGCATACATAGGAGCGTAACGAAGATTCGGATGTGAAGGGAAACGAAGATTCTCAACAATCCACTGAGCCGTAGCAAAAGCATTCTTGCCAGCGGTAAGAACAGGATCATTAACCTTAGTTACGGTCTCTTTATTATCCTCGATCTTAACATCGTCGTAATTAACCTCGTCAAAATTCATCCAAGGCTCAGATGCAGTAAGTGTAATAACACCAGAATCTTCCGAAACCGAGAATAGATTGTTATCCTCATTAAGAGCAAGCTTAATAGCCTTTGCGAGCTCTGCGGCACTAGTAGCAGCAGATTCAACAATGAACGGCTTGCCGAACTTGTACCAATTCGGATAAGCAAACTCTACAAACTCCGTTCCTGGGGTGCCAAGGAAAATAGAAACTCGCTGAACGTCAGCAGTCGGAGTAACATAAGTAATCTTGGCGGTAGAAAGGACGCCTTCGTGGCCAACCGTTTTCATAATTTTGCCGCTGATATTATTTACATCGTAATTACCACCACGCTTGATTACTACTACATCGCCATCCTTTTTAATAACTTTAGGATCGTTGATAATAACTTCCTTAATATAATTCCACATAATTTATATTCTTTTTAAAATTTTACTTTGATGCCTGAGCCGTTGCGGTTTGTGCCGCAGTTGAAATTGTTTGATTAATTGGCACGTTTGTTTGAATACGAGGATCGCTTGCGTTCTCCATGAGTAATCTTACAAATATATTAGCAATCTCAAAGCATACATAATCTGGAAATTCAAGTACCTGAGATGTGTCGAGAGTACTGTTAATTTGCTCCTGTGTAAGACGAATAAACATAGGAGCCTTTAAATAGTCAATATATACATTGTTTGGAACAAAAATTCCATCGTCTTTACCAAAACGCAATTCTAGACGAATCGTAGAAGAGTTTGCCAAGCGATCATTTACTTGATCCTTTTCGGAATCAACCAAACTACGTTTATAAATAGCTTCTGAGGCAGTTTCATAAGCTTCTTTCTTAGCTTTGTAATCGGACAAAGCGGCAGCTTTGTTGTCCTCGTCAGCGGCATCGTAAGTAGACTTAGCGTTGATCAATGCGGCCTTCGCTGTATAATAAGCCGTGATTTGAGCCGCTGTCGCATCTTTACTAATAGACAAACTTTCATCTATAATTTCATCATCCTGAGTTGAATTTGTTGGGAGACTCGTTGATGTATTAATATTGCTTAGATAATAATAAGGCCTTTTATACATAGGGCGCATATAGGCGTTATTAATTATCTGTGAGTACATTTCTGATGTTAATCTTTTGGCTGAAAAATAAACTGTATCATTTGTATTATAACACTTAAAATTAGTTTTAAGTTTATATTCTATAATGCAATTAAGTAAATGCATATAATCAGCTGGGAGATCCACATAATAAGTGGACTGAAACATTCCGTTTGCTAGCTGAGAAAAATCGCTATGATCGACAATTTTCTTTGGGACTAGAACAGAAGATGTTTTTAAAACCCTAATATCATCTGTACTCTGTTGATCCATCTCTGACTTGGCATAGACTAAATTTATATATTGTTGAATTGCCTTATTAATGAAATAATTGTAGTCCTCCAGCAGTAAACTTGGAGCCTCCAATTTATTAAGTTCAATCAAAGCAACTTCATATAAGTCTCTTGCAGTCATTATTTATTGGTATTTATTTATTTCTTTTTAGTCGTCTTTTTGACTTGTTCTTCTTCAGCTTCGTTATCTACCGTTTCTTCTGCCGTGTTGTCTTCAACAACTTTGGGGGCGGCGAGCTTATTTTCTAGATAACTAATAGATGCATATTCTGGATAAGTTTCATTTGCAATCATTTTGCGAATCCTATCATTAGAAGGCATCTTTAAGAAAAGAATCATAGCGTCATCTGTGGCGCCTAAAATATTATCTGCATAGTTAAACATACCATCTTTCTTAATAATGATACCCTTTGCTTTTGCATCAATAATAAGGAGCTTCAGCTTCATGTCGCTGCTCTGGTATAGCTCTAGAACCTGATCTGGGTTCTTTTCGGCAACCTGATATAAGTAGTCTTCTACATCACTTTCAGGTGCGTTCTCCATATATTTACCCAATAATTTACATTTAGTAAGACGCCCATTAACGGAATCCTGCCCAATGTAAGTATAGGCTTTTGTAATCTTCTTTTTCTTTGAAACACTCTTCTCAGAGTCCTCGCCAGGAATATCTACGTAGAATTCGGCAAGTCCATAACGCTTCTTATTTCCGTCTATGCAAAGGTCTCCGTTCTTATCACGAGTATCTCTCGTAGGAACGATAATGTCGGAATCGCGAATCGCCATCCACTTATTATACTGGAGTGGATCATTGAGATTAAAAGTGGTTCCATCTATTATAACAATATCTTCATCTTCCGCTAAGAAATAACGACTTTCTTCACTATTTCTTTCTTCATCAGACATAATTAGTTCAGAATTCCCCATTGAATCATAACGAACCGGCTTAACTCAAGGAAATCTTGCGCCGTTCTGCTGTCTACATGGTTGAATATGAACTTCCTTCATCTTTCCATACACGTTACGTAGTGTAATTACCTTATTCTCCATATTTTATTCTTATTAGTTCTTTATCTTTAAAAAAAATATAAAAACCTTCCCTCCCTTGAGAGGGAAGGTTAATTATATGTTATACCCAGAGAGTATCCCTGGATTCCTCGCCAATCATAATGACTGACTTATAAGGATTGTAAACTGCCCATTTTATTGGTATCAATATATTTCTATATTGTTTAGACTATATCTTTAACTCAAATATTTAAAACAATATCCTTTAGTATTGGACCGAGATCCATTTAACACATATCTGAGATTAGAAAACTCTTTAGCACATTCCCTATACGACTCTCATATTTTAACTAGATTCCCACGAGAATCATATTGCCCTATTCTCTTTTTCTTTGAAGGGGTAATATTAATGAAAGGTTGTTTATTATAACTTCAATAACAACCCTCATATAGAGTTTGTTCTTGTATGTGTTGCGCTAATCGCTGCAATGGTTTTTTAAGGATCGATCTAGCTTCTTTGATAGAAGCAAATTCTTGCAAAAAACGGCCGTTACTATCATATTGAAAAACCGATTTGTTAGTATTTCTTTTATATTTTTTAACATCAAGTTTTTCAGCTTTAACGGAAGTTATATAATATCCGCCACATTTAGATCCAAATTTTATAGCCTTTTGTACACTAGAAAGTCTGACTTCTAAATATTTTGCACAATCTGAAATAGATTCAAAATCCCTAAAAAAGCGTCCTGCTCGATCATATAAGTAAACTGGTTTTTTGGTCGATTTTTTAAAATTTGAAATATCTAAACATGAACATTTTGTTTCAGATCAATATGAATTGCAGCAAATCCTGTTAGAGATTACTGCGGAGTAAACGGACGGATAAGAAACACCTATTTGCCTTGCAGCGTCAGAATAAGATCTAAATGTTTTAACAAAAAATCCATTTAAATCATATTGATGAACCTCTACCTCGGTATCCAGTATAAGTCCGTTTCTTCCTCCAAGAGCAACATTGTAAACGTCATTTCGTTTTAAAAAATCTTCATTTACAATTTCGCGTTCTTTTTGTAATGCCTCTTCATATGAATCAAAAACATATAATGTATAACGTTTAAATACATCAAGACCATATTTTTTACATGCTTTTTGAAAAGGATGTTTTGGATGTTTGAATCAATAAGAAGACGTTCCAGTGATTCCGCACCCATAATAATTGTCAAATTCATATGGTGTATTTGTTATATGTACACCAACATAAATTTTATTATTTTGTGTATTTATTGTCAAATACACAATTGTTTTAATTGAGTTATTCTCCATTTCGATATATTTATCTACGTCATTAAGACTAGTCGTTGAACATTAGCGAGAGCTTCGTTTACGATTGCTATATTTCTCGCTCTTTGCTGCTGATTATCCAATATTAAAATTTTCGAGCATATCACACTTGTTGTTGCCAACTATGTTGTAGCTTTTAATCTCTAAGGATTTCCCAGCAATTAAAAGAATTATTTAATGTTTATTGCTAAACAAAGGCGCAACAGTTTACGCCAGCATCATTTATGTTAACTTATTGTTGCCAATAAGATCAGACTATATCTTTAACTAATATATTTAAATGTATAGCCTCGTGTTTGTTTCCTAAGACCTTTAGCTACATCCCTACATTTGGAATAGGATTTTGCGCACTCTTTAATAGTGGGCCAAATTTTAATTAAGTTTCCATTTAAGTCGTATTGCGCAATTTTCCTTGATTCGCCAACTCGTAATTTTGGCAATTGCGCATAAACTTCTTTAGATTTTAGAATATTAAAAATTTGGTCCTTGTCTCTACAGAAGTAATAATTTTTAGCTTCGGCTTTCTTATTTAGTGCCAACAAAATATTAGACATCGACATATTAAAATAATCACATATATCCTTTACAGATTCCCATTTTTTAATAAAATTTCCATTTTGATCAAACTGATAAATTTCTGAAAATTTATTTAAATGGTATTCAGCTATATTAATTTTGTCAACTTTTTCGTATGACCAAAACGAATTTTTAAAGCTCCTTTTTAAAGCGCACGCATCTCTTAGGCTTAAAGGATTACATCCAAGTTTTTCAGAAAGAATATTAATACCAAAATGTTCTTCTCAAAACGATCCATCTAAATGATAACGATATATTCATTTATGACGTTCGCCGTGAAGTCCGCCGGTAATTGTGTTATAATTATCTTTTCGTTTAACGAAATCATAATTAACAATTTCTTCTTCTTTAGCATACGCTTCGTCTTCTGTGTCAAAGACATATAAAACAGCTCTTTTAAAATTTGAATATCCATATTTTTTTAAAGCTCTTTGGAAAGCTGTTTTAGGATTTTTTAATATATATCCTTTTGAAATGCCATTACCATAATATCCATCAAATTCATCTGGATTTTCTGTCTCGTGCACTCCGATATATATTTTACCATTTACTAAACACGTAGTACAATATACAATATATTTCATAGTTATTCTCTATTTTCGGTTTATAAAACCTACGCTTATTCAAGCTAGTCGTTGAACCTTGTTCGGGATTACCATACTTGGCTTATCAAGTCCGAACCTTGGCTGCTGATTATCCTTTTATAGGGTTTTCCAGCAATTAAAAGAATTTATTTTCAGCACTATCACTAGTGCGGGGACCTATGCTTAATTTAAGCCCCAATTTATAATTTTAGAACCTGCTATTGGGCTAGAAACTTCACCAGAAGCAAGACCCGTCTTTCCGCCTACGCCAACAATGGTGTTATGGATAAGGTCTCCACCCTTAAATGTAAAGTAAGCAAGAGCAGGACGACCTGTTCCGGCATCGGAAGAAAGGTCTACAAGAATTGCATACTTGCGTGACGGGAACTCAACATCGAAGCTCCTATCGATCTTTACAATAACTGAGTTACCAGCCCATGTGTAGCCTTCATAAGTAGCGCCAAGATTAACATAACCGTTGGAGCCCTTAGAATACAGGAATGCGCCGTCTGTGTGATGAGCAACAATCCATGCGCTCATAACGCGCTGTCATTCATTGTAGAAGCTAGTATTTGCCAGTAATACATAAGAATTGCCCTGCGGCTTGGTTGACTTAGCTACGAGAGCCTGAAGAGCTTTCTCGAAGTAACCAACATTCAGCCTGTTGAAGACAAATTTCGTAGCAAAACGCTCAATCTGTGAGATTACGCCATCTGAAGTGATGATCGGACGGCCGATTTCATCATAGAGCTTTGGCTTGCCAGTTGCGTCAACGTCGCTCTTACCCCAAAGAAGTGCGTTGTTGCGAGCCTCCATAAATGAGTCAAGACAATCCTTCTCGGCAGTATTCATCTTATAAACAGGGTCATCCTTTTCACCCTTACCAATCTGGATGAATACTTCCTCCATTGGCTTATACATTGCAGACATGTCTACATCGCAGCGATGTGTCGCAATATGGGTGCGGAATTTCTCAGTATTTGAAGTGTATTTTGTGTCATTGTTTGTTAACTTTGTGTTGCCACAAAGATCAGACTATATCATAATCTATTCTTTTATATAGTCAAAAAAGAAGCCTTTACATTTTATTTTTTGTTTTAAAGCTCTTGTTATGTTACTGTAACCAGCCATTTTACAAGATGTAATACTATCGTAAATCTCTAAAAGGTTTCAATCGGAATCATATCTCCCAACCTTTATTGGCTTGTGGGACCCATGTTTTCTATTGTAACACTTCATATAAGGTAGCTTTTCATAGGAAAATTGATAATTGTTTATAATATGTCCTAATTTAATTGCCCGAGGTATATGCCCTCCGGACTTCGCATTTGGGTAAAAGAACTTGTTACATTCGTAAACCGTATCAAATTCTCTAACAAAAACGCCAGACAAATCATACATATAAACTTTTCGCTTTAAAGTTTCGAGGCATCCGCCATCTCCGCCAAGTTTGATATTATAAGTATCAGGACGTTTTATAAACTCCTCATCTACCAATTGAGATTCAAGCATAAAAGCATCTTCTTTGTTTTCAAACACCCTAAGTGTTATTCGTTTAAAGGCATAAACTCCATATTTATTAACAGCATACTGAAAAGGAGTTTTACTCTTTTTATAAGAATTCGGAACATTCACTCTGACGCCACACCCTATGTAACCATCAAAAACTTCCGGATTTTCCGTTTGATGCACTCCAATATAAAATTTGTTATTAGCTGTACAAATTGTTATATATACTATATATTTCATAGATTTTCTCCATATCGGTTTTTAACCTACTCTCTTTCGAGATAGTCGTTGAACGTTCATTGGGGCTTCGTATTCGCTTGCCGCTTCCAATGCTTCGCTGCTGATTGTCTTATAATTACACCACAATTTAAGATGTCCCAGCAATTAAAAGAATTTTCTTATTTAATCACTTAAATAAGGGACCATATTAATCCTTCGCTATGTAACTCAGGTACATAGTTTGATACGAATCTTGTAGTCATGCCGGCTTCAGCCTCATCAACAACAGAATCGTAATCGTTGTCCACGATCTTAGCAATTACTAACCAGCAATTGTCGCGAAGACGCTGTGGACGATTCATAACTAAGAACTGCTGGCGAGTTTTCTCGATAACGAAAGTATCAAACTTCTGATAATAATTCTCTGGGAAGTAGAACTTAACATCACCGCCATTTTCGCCAGTTCCTTCTGCTTTCGCAAGCAGCGGAATTCTTTTGATTTTGTTTACCTGGAGATCCCACTCAATCTGGAAAGAGTTAATTGGCTGGAAGCCCTTCTTGTCCTTATTCACGGTATAGGTGTTCATAAGGGCCTCAGTTAAGTGGGTAGCTGTATACTGATCATACAGCGTTGAAACAATGCCTAGCCTCGCGGGATTAGCTCCAAGAAACTTGTGAAACATTTTGTTAGCTCTATGTCGCCATAGAGATCAGACTATATCATAATCTTGCTTCTGTTACCGTTACAAGATCTCCCCCTTTTCGCATCAATGATGCTACTCTACTCAGTATCTTTAATGTATTTCTCATTAAAGACCTTTTTGATAGTCGTTGAACTTTTGTCTTTAAAGACACTTAGCTGCTGATTGTCTTAAATAAAGATGTTCCAGCAATTTAAGGGATTTGCTAATTAAATCACTTTAATTAGGGACCTTTATCAATCCTCATAAGTACGAGTCGCAGGCATGTTAGGACGAGTAGTCGTAAAACCTGAAATTCTCATAATTACTTTAAAAAAATAAAATAAAACTATATTAGTCCAGAATTGTCTCAAACCGACTTATTAGGAGATTTCTCTCTAGTAGGCGGCTGAGGTACAACAACAGAACTGTTACTTTTCTTATTAATCTTTTCAATCTGAGCACGGAGCCTCTTGTTTTCAGCACGCTCAGTAGCAAGAGTATTTTTCCAATACTTCGTAATATTAGATAGCACTTCTGCCCCTTGCGTTTTTAATCAAGCTAACTCAATTAATGAATTTGGATCTTCAAGATCCTTAACTAACTGAGACTTACCGTTTTCATCTTGATCTAGAATATAAGAAATCATCTGTCGTTTATCTGCATCTTCAATTAATAGTGAATCACTCTGGTCATCTGTGTAATCAAGCCGAACTTCGTTGAAGTTACTTGCTGCATTCACTAAATTGTTTCTTAAATCTTCAGCTTGCTGCTGTTCGCGCTGAACTCTGTCAGCTTCAGCTTGATCTTCACGAGCCTTATATGTGTTTCGTAAAACTTCTGCCTCCTTCTTAAAGAGAGACTCGTTTGCCTTCGCTTCATCTAATTTAGAGAGTAACTCTTCATCTGTAAAGTCTGGGTATCTCATCTTTAAGTCAACAAGATAAAGATCATCATCAGTATAATCATCAATCTGATAATCCTTTTGATGAACTGCTTCTGGATGTTCGTTCAAATACGCATTTAGTGCCTGCTGCGCATAACTTTCCATTGCCTGCTTTAGATTCATCTTGTTGTATCGGAGCAAGTTAATCGTATCAATTTCCTCGCTTGTTAACCCCGGATCGGAAGCTGCCTGCAAAATTTCAAGCTGCTCTTCGGGAGTTAATGAGCCGAAATCTACCTCATCAACAGTGCCGTCTTCATTTTTCATCTGAATTTTCTTTGGGTCAGAAACGCCACGAGACTGAAGGAAAGAATATAAAGAATTATCTTTATAATCAGGTATATCATTAGATACATCCTCTTCAGTTTCTTGTTCTGTTTCTACTTCAGAATCATCAGTGTTTAAATCAAGATCTGCTTCTGTTCGAGATTCATACTCATTGATAGCCTCGTCTTCATTAATAGGCTGGTCGTTGAGTAAATCATCAAAATTTAGAGCATCATCATTCATTTTTAAACTTATTAATTCATATATCTTTATTAGGACTTAAACCTAATTTTGTGCAAAAATAATAAATAATTTTTAATTATACAAATTTTTAATTAAAAAGTTACAGAATCATCAGTATTTAATGTTAAATATGTAGTTCCATTATTTGCTTCTGTAGATAATTTATAAAATTTATCAGACGAATCACCTGTAGCTATATAAAATCCCAAATTATTTATATATAAGCCCATTTTATATAAATTTTCATTTAGACCAGATAATAATATATATTGTTTGCCCTCGCTGTTTTTGCCTAAAATAATTTTAAAGCCATTTTCTAAATCCAATAATATTCCGTTAGACCCGATATTAAATCTGTATTGTTGAGCGAATACAAAAGAATTAGCAGCCATTACTAAGAAAAAAGTATATGTTGATGTTAATTCGCTAGTATCATCCGTAATTTGGCTATAATTATCTATTGTAGCATAAGTAGAAAGTGTAATAGAATATTGGCCTTCTGGAAACTTATTATCATTAAATGCGTTTAAAAGATCTGCTATTGAATAAATATCTGGCACTCCTTCAATTTGCATATCTAATCCCTGCTCGTTAACAGTTCAACCTGACAAATCATATGTTACGATTAATTCACCAAGCGTTTCAGAGTTTTTTTCTAAAACAACTCTTCCATAACAAACGCGGGACGCCGTATCCGGCAGGTCGTCTGTCCCGGAAGAATGATATCCGTAAGCAATACGATTATTATTTGAAAAACTTATTTCGCTCCCATAAGTATAATTAAAAGTAAATGATTGCGATAATGTGCCGGATTTTTTGAGGCCGGGGTCCGAGTCTTGTGATTCTCGATATAAACGAACTGTAACTGATGTAGGAGACGACTCTTCAGTGCGTTTAACTATATTGTTAGATTCAAATGAAACCTCGTCGGATGAAATTTTAAATTGAGATAAATTTTCGGACGCGCCCATATTTATACTATGCGTTTCTCCAAGGTAAATATCACCCCTAACAGTTACTTTACCGTCTGCATCAACACTAAAATTAGCAGTATCTGCAGTAGGCTCTTTACTAGTATCGTTATTACCTAAATAAATTTCGCCAACATTAGTTAATAAAGATTTATTCTCAGAGTGCTTAATTTCGCCTTCATCAATAATTCAGCCCCGTGCATCCTCGCCAGCGAATATTACAGATGTTGCTATTGGTTTAAAATTGTTAATAACACTTCATTTATTTGAATCTTCAGCAAAAGTTGATCCGGAAGTATGATAACTTAAACATTGATAATATAATTTTGTTTCCGTGTTATAAACAAAATCTAGATAATATAAATTCTTATTTCCAACAACTTCTGGCTGTGTGCCATCATTGTATGCAATATTAGATTTTCATTTAGAATATCTAACAATTGGAGCATCTGCGCCCCTTACACCTTCCGTTAAAATACTAATAATTGCCGGCTCTGTAATAGTAATAGAACCATCGGTATATGTTATTACCTCTAAATTTCAAAGATATTTGTTTCCGTCTTCGGAAAACTTTGTTGTTGCGGCAGACGTTTGCCAACCATTATTTATAATTTCGGTTTCGTTTGATCCATAGGCCGGAATAATGTTACTATCTGTCGCTAAATAATAATTTGTAATTTTTGTTATGCCCTTTCCATCTTTCCCATAATAACTAATTAAGGCATAAATTGGAGTGTTTAAAGTATTGCCAAAATTATCTTGTACTACTTCACAGTTTCACAAATATTGCGCATCGACCCCGTAATTATCTGGAATTTTATTTAAGGTTCAATTAGACAAATTTTTTTCACTATCCGAAAGAGTGCTATTTGAAGATGCGTAATAATATTCGACTACGCTACTAATAATGGTACCGTCTTCGCCGTTTTTACCATTAGAGCCATCGGAAACAACGAAAACTGTTTCTTTGTCTCAGGTTGCGCTATTAATTGTTAAAGTAAATTCAATTTTACTACTTATAGAGTTTGTTTTAATAGCGTTTCCACACAAATAATTCCGTGCACTTCCATCATCAATTTTATAAGTTACATTGATTTTAGATATATCTCAATCAGAGGTAATTACTTCCCTACCGTTCGAGCTTATTTTAATAACATCGCAAGTAATGCTTTCTTCCTGATAATTATTTGAAGCATCTTTCTTGATGATAGCGAGAGATGGTTTTAATTGATATATTGTAGTAGGATCCGCATTTTTAACAGCAGAAACAGTAAATTTAAAATCCTTTGTTATATTAATTGAAGAATCCGTTATAGATTGTGCGCTTACCGTAAATGTTATTTGATCGGTGCCAGAAAATTTGGCCCCTTTAACAAAGCTTATATTTTGAATCCTTATATCCCCGCCAACGGCCTTTGTAACAGTAATAGCATTACTTATATCGCTCGGAATACTTACATCGACTTTCGTAATATTCATTTCACTGGCGCCCTCGTATGCGGTTAAAGTAATATCTGTACCTATATTAG
>CAVAGP010000008.1:0-58828 GCA_963588175.1 Faecalibacillus sp.
GTCTTGAATCCGACAACAAGTCCCAACGCTTCCAAAGCAATTGTGATTGATGAGACGACTATGACTGATGAATCAAGCGTCTTTTGGAATTCCTCGTTATATGAGAGGTGATAGCCGATTAGACCAATGATCGTGGCTACTAGAGCAACGCAAAGAAGGATATCCCCTATCCCTTTTTGCTTGACTAGTTTGACTAAGCCTTTCATTAGGAATTAAACCTCGATAAGTTGGAAGTTATCGGACTCCAAGTAAGATTCGCGTCAGTTGAAAGATAGATGCAGTCGAACATCGGGGCTTCAGCGTAGATTGTTCCGCCGTGTCCTTTGCTGTTCCAGATGGTGAAGACAATCTTATTCGTCCCTTTATTAAGATGGATTCCCTTGCCCATTAAGTGATTATCGAACGGGCGCAAGCCATCTCCATCAACGCCAATCGTGTTTTTGAGTGAGAAGGTCGTGTATTCGATTTCTTCCTCATTCACTTCGCATGACATGTCGTCTGTTGAGAATGTCATATCATAGAATTGGGCAGAGCATCTTAGTGTCAAGATCGCATCATCCACTTCTTTGTCGGATTCGATGTCGAATTCAACGAACGCGTTCTTGTAATATAAATACGTGACATAATAGCCATTTGAGGCACCGGCATCATATTTATCAGATTCAATCATGTAAACACCACCCGAAGCACCAGAATAGCCAAATCCTTGCTTGCTGGCCACATCCGTATATTCAGCCTCGAATGTGTTTGTCTTCTTCCAATCGGCATATAGGTCTATATCTTCTTTGACGAATGTCTTGGTATTGAAGATGTTTTCGCATTCTTTTTCTGTGTACCATGCGTCAAAAGCGTATCCCTCATATGTTGGTTCAGTTGGCAATGTGACTCTTAAGCCATCCTTGACCGCCACTTTGGCATAGACATCATTATCTCCAATGTTGTAATGGAAAGTGACTCCATGATATCCCTCCGGAATATCCACTGATGTCTGCGGAGTCTCTTCTTTTGATTCCGATTCGCTCGTGACTGGAGCTTCGCTTTCCTCTTCGCCCTTGGAGGATGGGGTTTCTTCGCTCTTAACAGGGTTAGTTTGAGAAGTTGCGGTCTCTTCTGCTTTTGCCTCTTCTGATGACTGGGTTTGATTTGTCCCCCCACAAGCCATGAGCATTGATGCGGATAATAGCAATAATGCTGTTGATAATTTCTTCATAATTTGTTCTCTCCCAAATTTGTTTTACCGATGAATAACAAAATTTATTTATAAATAGTCTAAGAGGGAGCTAGCCTTTTAGGTGGCTAGCCCCCAATTTTCGAATCAGTCTAGAAGATTATTTGTCTTCTTTCTTTTTCTTGGCAGCAATAGCGAATGCTAGAGCAGCTGTACCAGCGATGACGCCGCTAGTTGCAGCGATTGATCCGCCGCATCCTTTGCCGTCAGCACCGTCTTTGCCGTCTTTGCCGTCAACGCCGTTAGTGCCGTTGGTTCCGTCTTTACCGTTGGTTCCGTCTTTACCGTCAGCACCGTTCTTGATCTCGATTGATGATCCGTCGCTGAATGTGATCTTGTAACCATCTTCAGTTGGGTCAACAGAGACGATATCCTTTGTTGGCTTGACTGGATCGCCCTCAACCGTGATTGTGCAATCTTTGTAGTACTGGTTGGTTCCATCGTCGATGCAGACTGTGAAGGAATATGTTCCAGCCTCTGTTGGAGTTCCAGAGATTTCACCTGTTGCAGAATCGATCGTCAATCCAGCAGGGAGTGCACCATCGGATACATAGTAAGTGAATGTTCCAGGTTCAACTGTATCTTCTTTCTTACCATGGATAATCTTGTCCTCTGGCTTGATTTCGGTATCAACGTACGCCGTGTATTCTTCGCCAACCTTGGCTTTTCCAGCCTCAGTGACTGTGATGGCATCGGTGATGTTCATCGTGAATTCAGCGGATCCGCTGTACTGATCTGCGGTGACTGTGACATGGAATGTGACCTTGCCGCAGTAGCCTGTTGCTTTGCCAGTTAAGGCACCCGTTTCGGAATCGAGTTTCAATCCGCTTGGAAGATCTGCGGATGCATAAGTGATTAAGTCGAGGTTATCTCTATTGGCTTCGACTGTCTCGCATGAGAGGTCTGCCTTGACTTCACCGCCCTGGGCGATTGTGCCAATGTCTTTTCCAGAGTACTGGATAGATGCGGCAGAAACGTTGTTAGAGCCTTGCGTGAGAGTCATGCCGTTAGCATTCTGCCAGCTGTTGATCTGGTTATAGAGAATGATCTTTGCGTTCTCGCGGACGAAGTAATACTGGGTATCTGACTGGACGACTGCAGAAGATTCTTCTGTTGTCATCGTGCCGTCATTGAAGGTTGTGCCATAGTTCCAGTGCTCGATCTTAGCACCGCCGACTTCGACGCCGCCTAAGCCATTACGGAGTTCTGAGTTCCATGTACCATTCAAGCAACGTGTTGACTTGACATAGTGCATTGTGCCTGTGTTGTTATAGCCTGGAGTTAAGTGACCTTTTGATGTGTCAGCATCGGCTGCTTCTTGTCCGGAAACTGCCCCTTCAGCTGAGGTCTGGTCACCACTGACCTTGTTATTGCATTCTGTATTTGGGTCGAACCAAGTGCAGATGTTCATATCATCGACATTGCCTCTTGTTCCATCGCCGAGCGGAGTACACATAACACGTGCCATGGCGTCCATTGGTCCCGGTTTTGTAAGTGGTCCGTATCCATCTGTGATGAGGTGACCTTTCCAGCCCCACTCGTTTCTATAGACTCCAACGCTTAAGTTGTAGTTAAACTGAGCTGGGTTCATGCCGACACGAGCGCAAGCACACATAGCGCCGTTTGCGCCGCCTTCCTGCATGATTCTCTGGAACATCTTCATCTGGTTTTCACGGATTGCCTGTTCGGAGGCGAATGTGAAGTGAATTTCGTTTGCACGGTTGGATTCGCAGTCATTCAACATGGTGTGCTTGACGAAGCAAGATGCACCACGGCTTCTTAAGCCAGAGACGACAGCTGCGCCGATATATCCACCCTGGAGACCATCCTGGGAATAATACTGATAGTTACGTCCTGAGAATGGGGATCTGTGGGTATTGGCACCTGGGCCATACCAAGCATCTGATCCGCCATAATAACCGGCAGATGCGATGATGATACCTTGTCTATGCGCCAGTTCTTTGTTCCATGTGGCCGCTTCGATTGGAAGGTCGGTCCATGTGTATGATGATGACCAGTTCTCTGGTGAGTCTGAGTCGTTGCACTTCACCGTTTCGATTGATGGGGTTGCGATTCTACGATATGAGTTGTTGCCTGTGATGTTGTAGATTTCATCCCAAGTTAACTGGTTGAGGAATAAGTCCCAAGCCTCTTTGCCGGTCTTTCCTTTATATGGGCCATCGGCCAAGACTTTGTCTGACTGATAGTCGATTCCAGCCATAGCGTGTGACTTGACCGTGACATCGCTATAGTCTTCTTCATGTTCGGTTGCCTGTGTCCAGTTGGAGCCGACATTGACATCGCTTGCCCATGGCGAATCCTTGTCGTTTCCATAAGGAGCGGTTGGATTGGAGCCTGAATAGCCCGCTGTATCGTTAGCGTTTACAAGCTCATTTGAGACGATGTACTTGATTGCTTCATCAGAGAACATCTTTCCATATGGGGTGCCAACATTTGTCATGTAGGTTCCATCTGGGAGCTTGGCGCCTTGGTACTTGCCATCGACCTTTAGCGATTCCTTGCCGAATCCGCCATAGATTGGGGCGGTTGGGAATGTCTCGCTTGCCTGGAGTTTTGCAAAATCGCTTGTTCCAAGATCCTGACGAGAGAGAAGTCTCATCTTGTCATTGTCTGTGGAGTTAACTGAATAGCCCGTGCTATTCTCTTCTCTCATTGTGTCGAACCAGCCGTTCTCCTTAGAGAACTTGTTGGTGACTGGGTTGCCTGAATAGTCATCGAGGATGAGGTTTGCACACTCGCCGGTGATGGCGAATGATGTTTCGGCCTGGCAAACTGAGCTCTTCGATGAACCACGCTCAATGTGTGAGGTGTTGGAGGCATAGATTGTGTAATTGCCTGCATCGAGTTCCCAACCCTTGTTGCTGTTGCTGTTGGCGTCGGTGTTGTCATAGGAAGCCATATCTTGGACATTGACTTTGACAACGACTGTTTCTGATTGCCCTGGCTGCAAGAGTTTGGATTTCTCGAATCCGACTAAGTTGACTGCCGATTTTTCTGTCTCACCTGCTGTATATGGGGCTTCGACATAGATTTCAACCGTCTGCTTGCCAGCTCTATTGCCGGTGTTGGTGACTGTGACTGGAACGTAGATTTCTTTGATTTCCGCTTCATTTCCTACCGATGAGGCGAATTTTGAAGAAGGAACGCTTGTGCCAAGCGGGGTCTTGCAATCTTCATCGGTGAAGAGTCCGTTCATCTCAAAGCTGAATGAGGTGTAGCTTAAGCCACCGCCGAATGGGACGCACATATGCTGTTTATACCAAGCATCTGCGGCATCAGCTCCTTCTGCAGCAACGATTTCCGCATAGCGTGTTTCCCAATATTTATATCCGAGATAAATTCCTTCCTCGTAGTCGTTTCCTTGATAACCGCCAGAGTTGAATGGCATCTGGAAGAATGGGATATCGTGTGATGCTGTTCCATCGGAATAATAGAGAGTATCACCGTCCAAATTACCGGTCTGGAGGTTGGATGAGAAGTTGAACCAGGTTGGATCCTCTGTGAAGTCTCTATTCCATGTGTCGACTACACGTCCTGATGGATTGACTAAGCCAGCGATGATCTCTGCGAGAGCGACGTTTCCGTTCTGGCCTGGTTTTCCTGTCCAGATGATTGAATCGATTGCGTCATCATCCATTAACGGGCCAAGTTCCATGGCATTGGATGAGTTGATGACGACGATCGTCTTCTTGAATCCCATCTGTTTGACTTTGTTGATCAAAGCCAATTCTTCATCGGATAATTCAAGATAATGTTTGTATCCGAGATATTCGGCAGCGTGTTTGCCGTCGGAATAGTTATCGTAATCAGAGCCAGCGTCTTTATAGACTCTGTTCTTGTTGCCCATTGAGCCTTTATAGTTCTCTGGGAAACCGGTTGTCGTCATGAAGTCTGCGCCTTCACCACCTTCTCTTGCAAAGCAGATGATAGCTGCGTCGTTGTATGTGTCGCAGCTCTTTCTTGCCTTTGTTGAGAAATCCATGCCAGGAGCTTCAGATGGCTCATAGCAACGTGTTGTGTCGCTTCCCATGTTGATACGTGGAAGGACGCGGGTTTCTGGGTGTTTTTCATACCAGGCTTCCATCACTGGGTTGATCTTGAAGCCAACAGATGTGAATGCATCGTGGTAGTTGATGAATTCGCTGTCGGTGAAGTCACCAGTGTACTGGTCGGCGGAATCCTGTCCGAAGAAAGTGATTCCATTTTCATAATAAAGATCGAGTGGAAGGGCTTGTTCCTTATTCTTCATGAGGACAATACCTTCTCTGGCGAGATCGAGGTTGATCTCTTTGCAAGCCTCTCTTGCCTCTTCCTCGTTTGCGTAATCTAATTGATAGATTCCAGCATCATCCAAAAGGTCTTCATCGGTGTATGAATACTCGGTGACTGCTTTTGCGGTTGACGCTTTTTGAGGCATACAAGCAAGCATGACTGCGGCGCCGCTAAGAACGGCTAATCCTAAAGTTAAATACTTCGTGGATTTCTTTTTGAACTTCATATGTTCTCCCTTTCTGCTACTTTTTGTTTTTCGTGGCGGTGTAGCAATTGTTACCACTACCATGTATTGTGTTTGGACCTCTGATAGTCCGAACTTTTTATGGATGTGCCAAAAACTCGGCACGATTTGTCTAAGATTATCCACGAGAAAAAGGTAAGCGGTTTCAGAATTGACCACTTTGGCCAAAAAAACTGCTCATGATGAAAGTGCTTTAACACAAGCGGTCATTAATTTTGAACAAGCGGTATTTTTTTAAAAATTTATGACTCAAAAGGTAAAAAATATGGCTTGAATGGCGGTTTTTGCTTCTTTTATGAGCATGCGTTATATATATTATTTGTATGTTTAAATACTTTACTGAACAATACATCCAATTAAGTAATGGCTGGAACTATATATTCACAACAATTATATGTTGCGCCGTCATTGCCTTGGTCTTTAATGACAGGAAATGGACCAAGAAAAATATTCCGTGGAAACTCCTCGGGATTGCTGAAACTTGGCTTATCAATACGCTTATATGTTCCCTCATATTCTGGATATATGATTTGGCAGGTGCTGGTAACCCCGGAAGAATCATGCTGATCACCTCTTGGCCTGCTACGGTCATTGCCTCATGCTTCCTAAACAACAAGCGTCTTTGGTTTGACAGAATGTGCAAAGCATTGACACTTTCTTGCTTCATCTTGATAGCCTTCGAATTGTCGTCGGTTGCAGGTTCTTTAGTCATTGATTATCAGGATGAATATCCAATACTTTTCTATTTTTCAACGGCTGTTGTGATACTCGGACAAGCCATTTTGGGATTTCTCGTGTCCAAATTTAACATAAAAGATTATCGAAGAGTTGAGCCAATCTCTATCATCACCCTCATCTCGGTTGATGTCTGCTCCTATGGGTTCTATGCCTTCCTCATGATTTCCGAAAATGAGTTTTTGAATAGCGCTGTCTCTAAAACAATAATCAACTTCTTCCTCTTAATTATTGTCACTCTCTCGTATATCAACTTCTATATCCAAATAGATAAATACAACAAGAATCTCGATGCCCAGGCTAAGCTCTTGAAAGCTGAATCACTCACTGATTTTGCTGAGTTATCCACTTTAAACGCTGAAGATAACAGGAAACTACGTCATGAATTGAAACATCAATACGGATATATGAAAACGCTTTTAGCAAACGGTGATTATGAGCAATTGAACCACTTCTTCTCCGATATGGAGGAGGCCACAATGGTTCCTCTCTCATTCGTTGATGTCGGGAATGCAATCGTCTCCAGCGCCTTAAATAGCGCGATTGGTCAAGCAAGGCTTACAAACACAATGATCGTCCATTCAATCGCCATCCCAAAAAAGATGAATTACATCAGCGATGTTGACCTGCTTAGTGTTGTCAAAAACGGATTGGACAACGCTTTGGAACACATCAAACAAATGAAAATTGAAAATGGTGAGGTTGATATCAATATGTCAATGAGAGGAGATTTCTTAGTCATAAACATTGAGAATAGTTTCAAAGACAAGGATATGAGCGATAGGGAGATAACTAGCTTCCAAACCTGGAAGGCTGACAATAAATCCCATGGATTCGGCACCAAAATAACCAAAGAATTGGCGAAGAAATACAATGGAAGATACCGTTATAGCGTTAAAAACGGCAAGTTTTGCCTAGATATAATGATGTTAGACAAGGAGGCGACTAATGAGCAGTCGAAGAATAATTAATTGCGCGTTCATCGATGATGACAAAGGTTCGTTGAATATCATTTCCAACTCCATCGCAACATTCTTGAGAGGACATGGCTATGAGGCGAATATACAAACATTCACAGGACCAAATCAGTTCTTATTCAATGAGGGTGTGGAATTCGATGTCATCTTCTCGGATATCGAGATGCCGGGAATGAACGGAATCAGTCTCATCGAGAAAATAAGGGAAAGCGGTAAGAAAGCCAACGTAATATTCGTTTCCAATCGCGAAGACAAAGTCTTTGAATCAATAACCGTCCACCCGTTTGGGTTCATTCGTAAGAAGAACTTCCTGGCGGATGTGGAAAAGATAATGGGGCAGTTCATCAACGAGATCGAAACATATGATTCCCAAAACCTAGTGGTGAAAGTTAAGGGTGGCATGGAAAGGATAAGCTTCCACGACATCATCTATGTCGACTTCCAAAACAGAAAGTGCGTAATCCACACATCCGATGGGATTGAGCACAACGCCACAGGTACCGGTTTAAACGATATGCTAGATTCTTTGAAGAGCGGCCATTTCTATCAAGTCATCAAAGGCGTAATCGTGAATTTCGAATACGTCCAAGCAATACTCGATAGTTCAGTCGAACTAAAAGACGGGCCAACAATCCCGGTTGCGAGAAGAAGAATCAAGGAATTCAAAGACGAGTATTTGAAATACGCAACAGAAATCAAAAACAAATTATAAAAAAGCCATTTTTGAAGGGATATTTGCTATATTCCTGCGTTTTTCATGTCCGCGATTAGCTGAGACGTTCTAAGGATTATCCCCAAATCGTTGAGATGGTAATCGGTATCATAGAAATACCTGCCTTCATAAATGTAATCGAAGATATCGGATATAACGGGATAGTTTTTCATATCAAATATCTCTTTAAGCTTCTTTTGATATGACTCGGCATCCTCTAGGATTGCATCGCTGCCATTGGATTGAAGATTCATAGGCGACCAGGAGAAATAGACTGAACAGCCTTTCTCTAGGAATTTATCATACATATTGAACATCGTTGACAGCTTATCAACATCAAGAATATTGAAATCAAATCCGTAACGGTTGTCATAATTGATGTCTCTAGTCACCTCATTCTCTTCAACATACGGCCTCTCCTCGAGATAATCGCCGTAATAGTTGAATGAATCGTTATATTCCTCATATGAAGACTCATCTTGCTTCTCACGGTATTCCTGATACCAAGTGAACGCCTCAAACGTCAAAGACGAGCGTGAGAAATCCATATCCGCTAAAAGGTCGTAATTGCCTTCGCACATGCAGAAGATTCTCTCATCTATCATGTAATTCTCCATATACTGATAGACATTCATCTGCTCCGGGGCATGGATTAAAACATCCCCCTCATTTATACATGGGAGCATGCATTCAAGCTGCATCTGCGCGTTAAATTCGCCATTAAGGCCACAATCCACCACCACATATTCATCAAAATTCCTCTGGATTAATGGGGATGAGATTCCGTAGCACATGCTGCATCCAGAGAATAAGATGAGTTTCTTCTTGTCTTTGTTTTCGATTAATAGGTCAAGGTTGTCCGCAAAACGGACATTGTAGTTCATGCTTTGCAAACGAGGCGTTGTGATTGCGTTGACATGAAGAGTTTTAACGCCATTTTTAAACGCATCAAGACTTATCTCACCTACGTTATCGAAGAAGTATAATTCGTTTATATTGGAGTTCTTAAAAGCGTTCTTTTCGATTAAATCGATGGTTGATGGCAACACCAACACGGTTGAATCGATATTTTTGCATCTGATGTTCGTCGTGAAGGTTGAGGAGATTGTAGAGACTATTTTTCCGTCAATGCTAGTTGGGATAACGAATTCCTCGGTTATTTTAGGGCCTATATATCCAGTTAAGGAAACTGTGTTGTCATCTAGCACTTTGTAATTGAATACGTCTGATGATAAGCATTCAGCCCATTCTGCATAGAGGGTCTTATTCTCCCCATCATCCATCGATACGCGGCTCCCGAGTCCTATGTGTTCACCAGTATAATCCGCTTTCGTGTTCCACCCTTTGAGGATATAGCCATCACGCTCTAGACCAACTCCGTTTCTGGTGTTGCAGCGGATGTGATATTTAAGATGATAAGAGATATCAAAAGTCGTATTGTCCTCATCTAACATGACATATTTTATAGAGCAATCCTTATCTTCCCAATCGATAGTTGGAACGTCACGTTTGCAGGAAACGCTGACACGAGATGGGCGGGTGACATCCTCCAAAATGAGGTTATAGCGGTTATCATCAATCCGTTCGATTCTATATTCTTTGTTATATGAGCAGGCAACCGGAATGCATTCTGGCTTCATATTGAGTTCCGCGACGAATGTCTCTCCTTTTTTGATCTTGCCTGAGACGCCTTTTTCAGTAACGAAGAAAGAGGAATCGGAAATAGAGACCTTGATATTTTTTGAGATAATATCACCGGAATCAACGCCACTACAGGCAACAGCAAAAAACATCGATGCCGAGAAAAGCAGGGTTTTTAAGCCTAATTTGAGAGGGCTTTGCTTGGTTTTAGTACCCAACCATGTCTTTTGCATATTTCCCCCAGTTATAGTCATTCATGAATTTGCTTAAAGAGTCTTTAGGGACATATATCTTTGCCGATGTCCCGAAAATCAAGCCACCTCCAACGGAGATTGAGGATGGTTCGGTATGGTCAAATATAATCTTCTCAAGGTTAGTGCATCCCCCGAAGCTTTCATCGATTACCGATGAGACATTTTTCTGGATTCTGATGCTCTTGAGTTTCCTATCACCCGCAAAGACAGTTGATAAGAATCCCTTAACGTATAAGCCGTCAACCTGATATGGGACCACGATATCACAAACGGAAGAACCGGCATCGTTTAATGAATCAATGACGTAATAGTTGCCGTCTATATGGTAATTGAAATAATCCCGGCAGGAGTTATCCCCTTCTCCAATGATGCCCTTTTGCGGGGCAATCGGCATCTCAGGTAAGGCGTATTCCGTTTTGGTTGTGTTGCCAAGCTGGTTCTTGAGGTCATTGACCAACATATAAGTTCTTAAGGCCATTCCGGACTCATTCAAATGGAAATTCGTGTCATAGAACCAACCGCTATCGAGGACATAATCCTCAAAGTTGGACATGATAGGGAAGTCGAATTTCTCCTCTATGAAATTGAAGAATTCGCCACTCTTGTCCGTATCCGTGTTTACGATTGCCTTCTTGTTGATTGGAGAGAAAGAGAAATACATCTCTGCTCCTTTGGTTTTTATGTATGAATAATATGAATTTACGTAAGACACGAAATCATCGCCAAAATACGAGGCATTGAATTCAATCATGTTATTGGAATCGAATCCATCGCTCATTATGTTGTATTTCCTCTCGTAATTCTTGAGGTCGCAATGATCGTCAAATGAGGATGAGGCATAGATGCCGCTAGGCTGTGGTTTCTCTCTGCTTCTGATGTATTTATTCTTCTCAGATACGAATGAGAAGTAATTTGCGGCTAGTTCCTGCTTGGTGGAGCTATCGAATTCGTTAAACATGCTCATCTCGCAATCTAGCGAATACCAAGCGTGTTCAGCCGAGAAATACAAAGATAATGGTTGTTCGGATAATTCAGGCGTGAATATCACTATGTCATCTTTGTTGATATGTTTCTTGGATAAATCGAGCATCATCTTGGTTCCAAGAGTGCCATATAAGCCGAAATTGCAGACTTTATAGTCTAAAGAGGCTTCATGGAGCAATTCTTCCATCATGGCGGAATCTACCCCAAAAGGTATGTTTGAATTCCCTACAATAACGATTTTCTTCTCTTTGGTGTTTTTGATGTTGTCATACATCTTGGAGAGTTCCCCATAATAGGTCTCATCGTATTGAGTAGGAAGGTTTTTGCCCACTAAAAAAACGGCGAGACCGCATCCAACAACCAACACTGGGATTAAGGAAAGCATTAGAACTAGTCTAAAATTCTTCTTTCCATCCTTTGGAGTTGTCTTCATTTCGTCTCACCGTCCAGTTTTAAGTTTCGTTAAATTAGTCTTTCTTGTTCTCCAAGTAAAGAGATATCGCCCATAAGGAAGCGAATCCTGCCGTGAGGACTCCCGCCCCTACTTCGAGCCCGATAATCAAGCTCTGCCACCACGGCGTCTTAGAAGACATGGCGGTTGATGGGGAGATGCCGTTCATTGCAACTGAATAGTTGGCAACCGAATATAGAATCTTATGGCATGCTCTTCTCATGGCATGAGCATAGGTTGGACTGCTCTTGAATTTATCTAGAGCAGTATCCGTTCCTGCTCCGAGGAAAACGTCGGTTGCATTGAGGATTCCATCTTGATACGTCATATAAGAAGCACCGTTAGATGAAGCCATATCGGTGATCGAGTAACCATCGAATGCGAATTCATCCCTTAAAACAGTTATCAAACCCTTATGAGCGCCAGCCCATACACCACCGATTCTATTGAATGATGTCATGACTGCATGGCTATTGCCATATTCAGGGGATAAGGTGTATTCAAATGGCGTCAAATAGATTTCTCTGGCCGCTTGCTCATTGAGCCAGACGGCAATGCCGTTTCTCTGAGCTTCTTCATCGTTGAAGGCCAAGTGCTTGACGTGGGCGATAACGCCTTTAGCCTGCAAAGCATTGACTTCGGCCGCGCCGGCTGATCCTGTAAGGAATGGATCTTCTGAGAAATATTCGTGGCTTCTTCCGCCGAATGGTATTCTGTGGATGTTGACTCCGTTAGCGTATACTCCTGTGACATTTTGGGCGATACACTCCTCTGCAAATGCATCACCGACTTTGGCAACAAGTTCATTGTTGAAGCTTGAAGCCCAAATGCCTTCTGATGGGAAGGATAATCCGGCTTTGGAATCCGAGTAACCTGTAGGCCCATCGACTTCTTTGGTATTTGGTTTGCCGACCGATCCGATGAAGGCAGTTTGGTATTGTCCGTTGACGATAAGATTTGTCTGATCGGCATAGGACATCTGATTGAGGAGGTCCTCCCACTGAGGGTCATCGTAATCTTTGCCGCGGAGAGAGGCGATTGTTAAACCATTTTTCTCGCCGTACTTCGGCATTTCAAGCCCTTCTTCTTCGGAATAGGCCTTATCTGCTTTGAAGGCTTCTCTCATCTTGCTATCCATAGAAAGAGTGACAGCTGATTTAGGCATTGTACCTACCCAGTCCTTTCTAGAGACATAGGTTATTGTGCCCTCACCTACGAAGTTATTGAGGTCCGCATCTTCGAATTTGTTGGTGATTTCGTTGCCGGAATGCACAGATTTTGCGAGTTTCGAGCCGGCTTCTGATGGTTTTATGGCGTAATCTCCGATATCGGCATCGGTTATTTCGATCTTTGCGGCAAGAGTTGCGTCTCCTGCTACATCCATTTTGTTAGAAGTGTTGGCTGGAGTGCTTCCGGTAAAAGCAAGGATATTGTTGATTGCTTCATGTGAGCCATTGCCTGTTGCGAAGTAATAGTCACCCGTTTCCTCGATATAGGTTTTGGCATTCTTGTAGTCGTAGCTCTTTAACTGATCTTTGGTGATGTTGATCGTTAATTCTTCGCTTTCACCTGGAGCGAGTTCTTTGGTGGTCTTGCTATATCCAACAAGTTCCACTGCAGCTTTTTCAACTCCGTTTGTCTTATCATATTCGGTATAAGGTTTTTGAACGTAAACGAGCGCTGAATCCTTGCCAGAATATGTTTTATCGGTATTTGTGACCCTTACCTTAGCGGTGAATCCGTTGTCGTTTTTTGTAACGCTGAAGTCGGAATATTCAAATGATGCATAGCCTAAGCCATAGCCGAAAGGATAAGCAACATCTGCGGAATAATCATAGTCGCCTGCATTTCCGTAACCTTGGACATAATCGAGGTATCTAGTTTCGAAATATCTGTATCCAACATAGATGCTTTCATTATAAACGCCATAATATTTGAAGGATGATGATTCGATATCATCGCTGTCGTTATATACCTGAGCGAAAGAATAATTGCTTCCGGCATACTTAAGTTGTGCGGCGGCTGGGGATGCGAATGAATTCTTGACGTAGGTATCGGATAACTTTCCGGATGGGTTATAATCACCGACCAAAGTCTTGGCAACGGCGGAGATTCCACTAGAGCCAACGTTTCCAACCCATAAACAAGCGTCAACTGACACATCATCTCTAGATAAGAAATCAAGTTGGATTGTCGCGCTGGAGTTGAGAACCACAATGACTTTTTTGACTTTGCCAGCATCTTTCAATTCTTTGAGATGCTGAAGAACCTGAAGTTCTCCATCATGCAAAGTAAGATAAGAACCGTCGATTGTATCTGACTTTTTGGCGGTGATATCCTGACCTTCGCCACTGGAACGGGTGATGGTGCAGATGACGGTTGAAAATTCATCTAATGTCGCAATTGTGTCGGACGGGATATTGCTATAGTCCTCTTCGAGAACTTTATAGGTAGTTGATCCAACGAGTTTGCGGTATTCCTGCTCCTCGTAGTAATCCCACATTGTTTGGTTAACGCTTAATCCGGTTTCGCTTAAGGCCTCTTTCCAGGTCTTGAAGCTTCCGCCTGATCCAGCTGAGGATCCTGTTGAGTTATAACCGAAATGGTTAGAGCCGGTGAACATTGTTGAGACTTTTTCAGTCTTAGCAAGTGGCAATGCAGCGTTATCGTTCTTTAAAAGAACTAAACCTTCTGCTTCCACCTTTTCGGCAGTTTCTTCAAAATAGGCTTGGGCTTTGCTGTAGTCCTGGCCTTTGAAATCACTCTTGAAATATTGGTATTGCTCATCATCGGAACGCTCAATTGTTGAGGTATCGGTGCCGATAGCGCCATTGATAGCGGTAGCCTGAGCTGAAGCGATGCCATAGCCTCCGATTGCAATCACCAATAGGGAAGCGGATCCGACCGAGAGGCCTTCCCATAATTTTCTTTTGAAAAGTTTTCTATTCATTTTATCTGCCTCCCTTATTTGGTCTCAGTGACCACTTCGACCGCGCATTTATCGCTTTTGTCCCATGGCTTAACTGCATTTAAGCAAGCGGAGACAAGCATTAAGATAATTGCAAGAACGAAGAAGACGTTTGTCATGACGAAACCCGAAGTGACAGGCGTTGGGTCGATGGCAACGAGCAAATTGGCGATATATGTTGCCTGTGTGCCTAAATAAGCGATATAGGCATATAGAGTCATTAAGAATGAGACATATCTAACTGGCTTTACTGTTAATTTAACAATTTTGTTAGGAATTACTTCCAACACCATCGAGATTAAAGCGATAAGGGCAGAGATAATAGGGATGATGATAACTATGTCATCAAGATCTTTAGCAAAATCCGTGACGCCGCTCTTGCTATAGAAGACGGCGGCCAAGATTGTAAAGATTATTGCAACGATCGTCAGATAGAAACCGATTCCGAATTCCGATAATTTCTTTTTCATAAAGGCAACCCCTTATTTGTTGTCGTAAACTTTCATTGTGATGCTGCTTGTTGAATTGATCTTGATGCAGTCGATGATTGGGGCATAAGCCTGGCAGGTGCCAACGGACATTGCTTCATCGTTATTGACCAAAAGTCTGATTTTATTTTCACCCTCTTTGATATCAAATGAGTTAATCATAACCTCTTCATAGGAGTGAGCTGTTGCGTTATCCCAGTATCCATCACCGCAATAGCTGCCGTCTGAGTTGGTGACAGGGTTAAGGGTGATTTCGCCGTATTTATAGGATAAGTTAGTGCCATTTGCCTGGACTTTGAATGTCTTGGCGGTAAGGGTTACAACTCTAAATTCCGCAGCCATTCTGAGGGTTAAAGCGCCGGTTGTTGCTTTGTCTGATGTAAATTCGAAATCAAGATATGCCCCATAATAATACAAGCCATGGACCGCCTTGCCGTTTGAGGCAGATGGGTCATTGCCGATGCAGCCTACGCCTGAGAAATCTGAAGAGATACCATGTCCAATCTTGTTACCCTGACCATTGGCGGTCTCATCTTCTTCTGGATCGAAACCTGTAAGCTGAGTGTCCTCCGCTTCGAGTGTATATGTCTTGGACCACTGAGCATAGATTGCCTGATCGCCAGTGTAGACGGTGTTGTTTTTGAATTCTGTTTCGCAGGTTGGTTCCATATACCATCCGCCGAAAGAATATCCAGCACGTGTTGGATCTGTTGACGGTTTGCGGAGTTTTGCGCCATCCTGGAATTCTTTTGTTTGGTAAACACCATCATTTGGAGCACCATCGTAGTTGTAATAGAAGATCGCCTTATTGAGATCTGATTCGCCGCTCTTTGCAACCCAATTTGCATAAACCGTCGTGTCGGAAGTGACGACTTCGGTTTCAAAATCATAAATCGTTGCAAATGTGGCCTCTTTATACCATCCGTCAAAAACATAGCCGTCTTTTGTCGGGTCCTCCGGGGCTGTTGCGTGCTTCCCTTCTTCGATTTGCTGAGAAGCAACTGCACTACCGCCATTGGCCTCGAATGTGAAAGTGTAGTACTTGGTGACAACCTCACTCGTCTTTGTCTCTTCGGACTTAACTGAAGTTGCTTCCTCAGAGCTTCCTGCTGCTTCTTTTGAAGATTCGGTTGGAGTTGTTCCTCCACAGGCAGCTAAGGCTGCTCCTGATAGGATTAACGATGCCATGAAGGCAATTTTCTTTTTGTTAAACATAATAATTCTCCTTGTAAGCTTTTAGATTTACAAACGAATATCTACAAGCCTTTTATAAATAAGATTAGCCACTGCCCGGAATTAACCAGGCAGTGACCACTAGCTTATCTTGTTAACGAATTAGTCTTCGTTCTTTTTGCCTTTTACAGCAATTGCGAGTCCAGCAGCAGCAACGACTGCAACTGCACCGATTGTTGCGATGGATCCGCCGCAGCCTTTTCCGTCTGCGCCGTCTTTACCATCAGCACCATCAGCACCGTCTTTACCGTTGGTTCCGTCTTTACCGTTGGTTCCGTCTTTACCATTCTTGATTTCGATAGATGTTCCATCAGAGAATGTGATCTTGTAACCATCGGATGTTGACTCAACTGAGACAATGTCTTTTGTTGTTGGCTCTGGAGTTGGATCGGTGTCTCCTGCAACGACGATTGTGAATGTTGTTTCGCATGCCTTGGAATTGTCGCCTCCACCCTTGCCGCTCTTGCCGCTGAAGTGTACAGCGCTCTCGTTCTTAGTCTCGTTCTTTGCAGTTAACTTGACTGTGAATTCGAATGTTCCGGCTTCAGTTGGAGTTCCTTCGATGACACCATCTTCAGATAGAGTTAATCCTGCTGGGAGAGCGCCCGAAGAGATTGTGAACTTACGTGAGTTGTATTCGGTTGAGGAATAGACTTCAGAATCGAGTTCTGCATAGAATTCTTCTCCAACTTTAGCAGCTGTAAAGTCATCTGAATCCTTACCAGCTTTGATAGCTGTATCAACTGTGATTGTGTAGACAGCCGACTTTGTGACCCAGCCATCGATTGTGTAGTTGACTGTGACATTGTAAGTTCCAGCTTTCTTGGCAGTACCGGTGATTTCGCCTGTATCGGCATCGATTGAGAGTCCTTCTGGAAGACCCGTTGCTGAGTATTTGACATAGGAATCTTTGTCAACGAGGTTAGCGATTGATACGCTCATGTTATCGACTGAGACGCCTTCTGTTGCGCTTAACTCTCCACCGGTTGGTTCAACATCATAGTAGCCATTTCTCTGACCAGATGAGTTAGCAACTTGGTATAAGACTCCGTGAGCCATCTGCCTAACGCAGTACCACTGTGTGTAGGAGATTTCGTAATTATCGCCTTCTTTGAGGTATAAGCCTTCTGCAACTGCAACCTGTCCATTTGGCAATGCATCACCCTTGTGGTAGAAACCGCCAGTTGTGTTTTCGCCGGTTGTCGGGTTTGTTTCGCCTGAGAGGTATTCGGTGTTGGCTGTTGTCAAAATTGTCTGGTTACCCGCACGGACCATCATGTCTGGGTTGGTTCTCTGGTTCCATCCGATGTAACCATCTGTTACAAAGTAAGCCTGTGAGCCCCACTCATTCTGATAAAGTTCAACTGAGAGGTTGGTGTTGTTGGTATTTGAGAATCCACCGATACGTCCATAAGCAGTCATACCGCCCTTTGATTCACCTTCCTGGAGAATCATCTGGAAGCACTTCATGTAGTTTTCTCTCATGGCCTGTTCATCAGCCCATGTGAATAAGCATCCACGGTCAGTTTCCTGATCGTTCATCAAGATGTGCTTTGTGTAGCAGATGATGCCTTTTGACTGAACACCCTGAGCAAGAGCTGCGCCCATGTATCCACCCTGTAAGCCATCCTGTGAGAAGTATTCGTTGTTACGTCCTGAGAATGGGGATCTGTGCGTATCTGCGCCTGGAGCATACCATCCATCGAACCCTTTGCTGCCTCCTAAGAGACCGATGTTTCCGATGATGACGCCTCTTTCTGTGGCGAGGTCGACGTTCCAAGTTGCTGCGAGAAGCGATTCTGCTGGCATCTGGAAGAGACCGTTGATGGAGTTAGGTCCATCTCTATCCACCGTTAAGTCTTTCTTGACCGAATCGAGGTTGACTGTGCCATATCCGCAATATGTGTTGACCTGGCAGAGTTCATCGTATGTTAACTGGTTGAGGAATTCATCCCACTTCGCATCATCATATGCAACGCCTTCCATGTCGCTGAACATGATTGTGTTGCCGCTTGAGACGTACATGCTGATCTTCTGGGCACCTTTATCGCCGTTAGCGCCGCCATTATTGGCATCGCTTACCTTAGTACCGATTTGCTGTGTCCAGTTTGTCGGGACGGATGTGTGCGACCAGACATATCCTTTCTTATCGTCATTCTCGTAATACTTAGAATATTTTGCTGTTGCGTCGTTTACGCCTTTGTACTGATCGGAGACTGCATAGTTATCCCAGAATGACCAGTTGTCGAGAACGTTGTTCTTGAATGTTAAGTCATCCATCGTTGGAGCTTTAGGGAATGTTCCATCGAATCCGTTGACTGCAGTGCTAAATGTTGATGTTGGAACGGATACGCCTGATGAGATGGCACCAGCTTTTCTTGTCATTGTCGTCATTCCGCTCTTGTCATCTTTCATCATGGCTGCTGTACGGACGTTGCCGAAGTTAGAATCGTCGACTTCAGTTTCCCCGTTTTCAACGCCGGTGCCATTGACGCCTTCCGTGAAGAGGTCGCTGACCTGTAAATCGGAGTAATCATCGAGCTCCAAGAGAGTGTCACTATCGATTTCGAACTGCTCTTCTGCATAGCAGATATCCTCGCCATCAACCTGATACTTGTCTCCAGCCTTTGTTGTTGACATATCATAGTGGGAGTTCTCCATGATTCTTAAGGTGTAGTCGCCTTTTTCTAAGAGATATGCACCTTTTGTTCCATTTGACTGGGTTGCCTGCGTATACCAAGCCGCCATATCCTGAACGTTGATTTCAACAACGACTTTTCCAGTCTGTCCAGGTTTGAGCATTTCGGTCTTTGCGTAACCGACTAATGAAACTGCTGATCTTTCAACTGTTCCGGTGTATGGAGTGGTGAGATAGATCTGAACTGTTTTCTTGCCAGCGACACTGCCGGTGTTGGTGACTTCGACTGGAACATAGATCTTCTTCTGCTTTGCAACTGTAGCGGTTGTTCCGGCTGTTGACTTGAATAAATCTGAGAGTCCTGTTGTAGGTAATGCCGCAGTGCATCCTTTATCTGTGTAGATGCCATTTGATTTGAATGAGAATGTTGTGTATGAGAGTCCATATCCAAATGGGGCTGCAACACTCTTCTTCCACCATGCCTGTGCGGCTTCTGGATTCTTGGCGTATAAGTCTGCGTAATAGGTCTCGTAGTATTTGTAGCCGAGATAGATGCCTTCCTCGTAATCTACGCCGTGGAAGCCTTCTGTATCGCTGATGACGTCTGTCTTATCCTCTAAAACTCCGTCTTTGCTGCCGTTTTCTGACATGTAGTCATTCTGGCCAGCACCGCCACGAGCACCACCTGTCTGGTCGTTGTCGCCGAAGTTATACCATACTGGATCAGCTGTGAAATCCGCTGCCCATTCATCGACTGTTCCGCCTGAAGGGTTAATTTCGCCGTTTAAGAGTTTTGGTAAAGCGAGTAATCCGCCCTGCCCTGGTCTATCGATGTTGATGACCGCATCGATTCCATCGCAATCCTGCAATTCTTTGATTTCCATCGGGTTGGATGTGTTGAGGACGACGACGACTTTCTTGAAGTTCTCTTTTGCGAGGTTCAAGAGTTCTCTCTCGGACTTTGAGAGCATCAAATAGTGCTGATGGACTTTGCCTTCTACTGTATTTCCATCTTTATCTTTGGAATCTGCATCCTTTTCAAGAGCAACATGTGTATCTGTGTCTTTGTTGCCATTGATGTCCGTGCCCGCTTCTTCGGATGTGACACGTGAGCAGTCGCTACCTTCGCCACCGGTTCTAGAAATAACGACGATTGCGGCATCCTTATAAAGGTTGAATGAGCTCTTGATTGTTCCATTGAAGTTTGTTTCTTCGCTGCGGATTGAGCCACTTGTGGAATCATAGTATGCCTTTAAGGTTGGGTTGACGTTGAATCCGGCATCCTGAAGGACGTCTGCGACTGCAAGACCTCCGCCTGAGCCAGTTGACTGGCTTCCTGTGTCGGCTGCGCCGATGAGGGCGTCTGAGCTGACACCAAAGACAGAAACCTTTGAGTTTCCGCTTAATGGGAGAGCTGCGTCTTTGTTCTTAAGAAGCTGAGCGCCTTCTGCCACTTCTAATTCGGCATGCTGTTCTGCTGCTGCCTTTGCTTCATCAAGACTGTTGTAGTCGGTGAAATACTTCTTGGATGCTGACGATTCTCCAGAAGCTGATGCGATCACAAGCTGTGCGGCTTGTGCTGAAACTCCTGCCACCATTGCACCTGCTGCGAGGACAAGGGCGAAGGTTAGTTTCTTGGCTTTTTTGTTTTTTGCCATGAGTTTAAAACTCCTCCGTTTTTTATGGTGTATTTGAATTGCACACCTTGGCAATTTTTTGTGCGTTAACTTTAGCAAGGAAGTTTTTTATTGGTTTCAAAAGCAAGTCGAATGGCTGAAAATGCGTGATGAAATACATTGCTCAAAACCACAAACGGCAAACTTTTCAATACAACCGGCAATTTTGGTTTGCGACACGAAAGGGAAGAAAAACGGTATGAAATGCAAAAATTTAAGGCCTTTAATTTCTTTATATTTATAGATATATATTTGAAATCAGGTTTCAAAGCCTTACAATTTCTCCGGCGTTTGCTCGATTGTAGAGACGCTGAAAGGAAAATTAACCATGAAAAAGAATTTAATCATCGTCTCTTTTGGCGCGATTATGGCTTTGACATCATGCGGTGGAACAGGAAGCTCATATTGTGTACCAAATTCCTCGGACGAAGTAATACCGGATTCATCATCATCCGAAGTAATGCCAGATTCATCATCCGAAAAAGGCTACGATCCAACTAATGTTGAATCAGTCGTGGAAAAAGTCGTTCCATTCAAAACTTTGGTTGTTGACCAAGAAAACCAGAAATATTACACAAGCAAGATTGCCGTTGCTAAATATTACGTAGTCAACGGGGAGACCATCCCTTATGTCTCCTTCAACACATTCGTCAAGGAATACGTCAACCTCGGAGATTCAAGCCCTCTATATCTCAATTATGAGTGCTCATTCGATGCTGGAAAGGTGCTTGTCACCAACCCAGTAAACGGTTCATATATGACTTTTGACGTAGTAACTCGTGAGGTCACATATTACGGATGGGATTACTTCTTCTCCACAATCAAATACAATACCGAGCCATATATAGGATCGGTTTACGGAAGCCCACTCTATAACGACAAATTGACCACATACACCTATTATAGAGGAAAAGAATCCATCAGCTTCTCTTTGGCGGATTATTCAATCGTCGATTATGTCTATCGCGGAGAGGTTTATCTCCCATATGAGACGCTTTGCTTGCTTTTCAACCAATCGATTTCCCAAATCACCTACGCCGGAAGCGCATTCTATCAGTATAGCGGCGCGAACTTGGATTCAACTCTAGCCTATAACAACCTCATCATCGGAGAAGTTGGCACAGGTTGGATAACCGAAGACTACCTCACATCCGTATATAACAATTTGGCTTTGGCTTATGACATGTTCTGCGGCATCGATGAGCGTCAATCACGCGTACATGAAGGCACCACGATCAAGTATTTGGAGAATGGAGCTTATTCAACGCTCTCTAAATATAAAGATAGGCTCACATCAAAAGAAACCAGCTCAGTTGAGGAAGCCCTCCAAGACCTTTATAAAAATGACCTCGATGATGGAGGACATGGCAACTACATCACCTTGAACTACCTCACGGATAAAACATACCAAAGAGCGGATATCTCAGGCGAAGAGACATACAACACTTTGAATACGATCTGGGAGATTGCAGACGAGAGAAAGAAAGCCGGGGTGGACGCTTCAAGTGTCTTGGGCCAAGAGGCACAATCACCAAACGGATACTACAAAGAATATAACGGAGACACCGCTTATATCCAGTTCGATTCATTCTCGATGAGTCTTAATGAATACACAGCCGAATCGATTGCCGAAGTCCCATACTATACCGATTCAGTCACCCTCTTCCACTACGCCAATGAGCAGATTCAGAACAATTCGAACATCAAGAATGTCGTTCTTGACCTTTCCGCTAATGGGGGAGGAGTCATGTTCGTCTCCGAATACATCTCTTCATGGGTTTGCGGTGGCACGGACGGAACGCTCCGCAATACCAAATCCAGCTCATTCATCGATTATCATATCGACGCGGACGTCAATATGGATGGAGTGTTCAACGAAAAGGACTATCTATCAAAAGACATCAACGTCTATGTCATCGTCTCAAATGGATCCTATAGCTGCGGCAACAAGCTCCCTTGCAACATCAAAGACAATAGAACGGAGAACACCTACTTCATCGGTTCTAGAACTGGTGGAGGCTCATGCGCGGTCAAATATCTTCCATTCTCCTACCTTGGAGGACAAATCCGTATCTCTAGCGACACCCAGATTGGAAGGAAGAACGCAACCGCTGATAAATTCGTGAGCAACGAATCGGGCGTTGAGGCTGATTTCTATAAGATTGAGAATTCCAACTACGCTGCATTTGCGGATTTAGACACAATCATCGGAAAAATTAGCCCAACCAAAGTTGGCGAATAAATAAACCCATAAAATAGTTCATCGGAAACGGTGGGCTATTTTTATTTATGCTTATTCTTCTCTAAAAGTCTTTTTTCATTAATAACAGCAAGATGTTCTTTTTCGAATTCAAGCGGGTTAATCCCCATTTCCATCAAAAGATAATTGAAACGTTCTTTTGACAATGACCAATCTTCATCGAGATCAGCCATACCATTTATAATTTCATCGAAATCAGCCAAATGTTTGAATCTAACAATGTCCTTATACTCAAAGTCATTGTTATGTTCAAGACATACAGCGCTATATTTTTCTAAAAATAGGGTCGTATCAGGGTCATAGGATTTGAAAATATACTTGCCGTAATATGCGGAATTCTTATCTTCATCTTTTTCAGGAATTAACGTTTGTGAATAAATTAGTCTACCAAGTCTCTTCAAAAATCCTTTTTACTTAATGAATCGTCATAGGTAGATGCTTTGCTTAATATTAAATAATCGAGCGAAACATTATAATATTCAGCCAGCAATATTATTTTCTCTAGCAACGGTATTGTAGATGATGTTCCGGATTCATATGTCTTATAGCTCCTTAAGCTAAGTTTTTCTTCACCTATGGTTTTGATTAATTCCTCTTGGGTAATATTTTTTGATTTTCTTAACTTCCTTAGATTCGTGGCAATGTTATTTATAATTCTTTTAGCATCCATAAAAGTGCAACTCCTTTCACCTCGAAATGATACACGTCTCACTGAAATTTACCAAATAATCGGCAAATAATGTGTCCAGAGAAGGAGAAAGGGTGCAGAATATGCCATACAAAAGAGGACCAAACAATACGCTAAGATATTACAGTAAGAAAAGCGGCAAATATTGCAAGGATCCACAATTCAACATCACACCAATAAAACAAAAACTATCGGGAAAAGAAAAAGAGCAATTAAGAAGAGAAAACATTTTCCAGCAAGCACAACGCTCAAAAGATAAAAATCTATTTCTTGTATTTTCTTTCCTGGAGGGCATTGATCCAGGCTGCGTAAAACACGTTAATTGTTTTTATTGCAGTAATAAAACATCAAAAATACGCGAATTTGATATAATAACATCAAGAAGCATATACGAAGTTAAATCCGGCTTTGCTAGGCATAAAACAAAACAATACCTAGCACAAATTGAAGTTGCAAAAGATTTGAATAAGGATCACGTAGTTTACTCGCCAGGAAGCACGGATTACCAAGTTAAATGCATGAGAGCGGAAGGAATAAAAATATTCAATAAATTCGATGAATTCAAGGATTATGAAAGGAATAAAAATGCAAGATTTAATCATTTTAACAGATAAACCAATCACGTATGATTCATGTTCAAAAATAGTTAAGAATCATTTTAGTAAACTAACTTTATTGAACGATGACAAAGAAACCATCTACATGAAGAAATCTAAAAGAGGTTTTGAACTTTGGTTATCTCCGGATGATACATTGAATAATCCCGAATGTTTCATGGAGGATACGATTGATAAATGCCCAAATAAAGAAGCGTTTCTCACTAATCTTGGTTACACATCAAAAACTATAGCGGCCGATATAGTAAATTTATTAAAGCCGTTATACGGCAATATGTGGATTCAAAGCGATGAGGAAGACAATTGGTTCGGAACCGCTGATGAATTCGTTCAAATGTATTGTAAAAGATAGGTTAAATCACCCCTGATTCCAATTAAAAAGGAAGGGATGTTTTCTTAAATTCAAACGTATTCTTTATCTATCTGCTTTGGCGGATGATTAACGGTCTCTTGTGCGACTGTAATCTAAGACAGCCTATGGCGGCCATAGATGCTAGCAAAATGCAAACAAGAATTAGATTGCAATTCTCTATGACGAGAAAGGGAATTGTTGCCATTTTTGAACAACAAAGTTCCTAGGGAAATCACACCATTTTGTTGCGAATTTTAATTTAAAAATCGAAATAGATATACGATTGCAAGTAAGGTATATATGTTTTCATTTCCTCCGTGAAATATTTTTAGTTTGGACAGGTAATCTTTGTTGCTGACAACAGCTTCCAAGATCGAGAACTGGACAACGGCGCTCAATTCCTTATCAGAAGATACAGACATTTTGTCAAAGAAATCAAAGCACTTCTTTATCTTTGCTTCATCTTGAATATCAGCCAGGTGATATAAGAAAGGCACCACTACCATTCCGAATTGGATGTGTCTGCCATCAGTATCATCAACGCCAGTTTCGGATTCTCTTTCCTTAAAGAAATCAGCATCATCTTTGAATTCATTTTTGAATTGTTGATATGCGTTTTCATAAGTTAATTGATTTATCATTTTTCCTTTCATCCAAGAGCTTTTAACAATATATTTTTTTAAGCTCTTTAGTGCAAACGGGGGATGAATATATCAATATTTTTCGAAACCACTTCAACATCTGATTCGAAAGCGAATATCCCTAAAGTTCCTAGTATCATTAGATCTTTGTTACATCCGCTCCGCAATACTCGCAATAAAGTTTGCCATTTCTTTCAATGGCTTTTGTGCCGCCGCAGTGAGGGCATGTTCCACTCCAACGAAGTTCTTTCTTTTTCATTTCTTCCACCGCTTTCTCATTGACTTTAAGATGTTCTCCGTCGAATAAGAATCCGGTGATATATTTCTTCATCAAAAGCCAATTGGTGTCTTTGGAGACAATATTGCGGTTTGAACTAGTTTGAGCGGCGATTTCAGTGCAACTGCGTAGATTATCGATTGTTATAGCGTCATAAACATTGGAGCGTCTATTAACGCTAACAAAGGCACTCCAGAAAAGAGGAAGACCATAGAATCCAAAAACAGTTAAGACTATGCCAACGATTGCCACAGCAATCCATATAGGGCCACCCATAACGAATCCGATTGGGATAAATGGGATTCCGCATGGACAAATTATCGATATGGCGATGCAGAATAGGAGATACGATTTTCTGTATTTGTGGATGTCTTTTTTCTTCATACGCACAATTATAAGGATAGTTTTGAAAAAAGGGAGAATTATTGTCTCTTTTTTATGGATAGGACAAATGAGACCACCACTATTGCGATTATGCCAAGAAGAATGGCACCGCTGGTGCAAGCGGATAAGGCATACATGTCCTCATCAAACCCACCGACGGCCAAAATAAGGGTGTTTTGCAAAGTTAACACGGACATTAAGGCATATATGAAATTGATAAGCCTTAGTTGTTTAGTCAGCAAATTATCGGTTTTCTTGGATTTCTTAAGATTTATCACCGCCATAGTCACGCTATATGTCGTATAGGTGGCATAGACAATCGCTGGAATCAAACCTAGGTTATATTCTCTTTTGTTAAGAGCCAACATGACAACAGGCGGCACCATCGCCAAGGTGAATAGAAGCAGCAAAACAAACGAGATATAGTAGGCTTTCTCTTGAATATATGGCTTATTCTTAAGGGTGGAGAACAGCTGAGCCTGCAGGATAAATAATCTCAATACGATCAAAAGAATGTAATAGGCCGCAAAACTGCCATATAGAATCGAAGAATGAATGATGCCCAAGGCTCCGTTATAAAAGGCAAAAGCAAGAGAGGTTAGGAAAGACAAAAAAGCGAACAAGAATGTCCGCTTATCGTAATCTTCTTTTAACGTTTTGGTTCTTTCATTTTCCATCATATTTCACAATCAGTCCCTTAATGATGCCACAAACGTCTTGTATGTCTTCTTTACAATCATCCTCCGCCCAATCCATGACTATTGAATTAAGTCCGGTGATATAGAAATCCATCACGTATTTGTGCCACTTCTCCTCGAGTCCAAATCTCATCATGATTGGGGAGAAGACGGTTTTGAATAATTGCTGATAAGCCACATCAGCCTTGAAGACAGAACGATAATGGTTGGCGGCCTTATAAACCTTCCTATTTTCTTTAATGAATTCTAGGTATGGCACGATGAATTCATCCTTGATGAAATATAAATCCTTCAGGTTCTTCTTCTCTAGCAAGGTATCCGACGTCTCATTCATGCTGAAGTGTTCGGCGAATGATTTGCTGGTGTTTTCAATCACTTCCTGAAGCAAATCGTCCACTCCCTCGTAGTGAAGGTAGAAAGTCGAGCGATTGACACCGGCTTCAGCGCAGATATCTTTAACCGTGATGTAGAGGTAATCTTTCTTATCAAGTAAAGACAAAAGGGCATCATCCATTTTCTTGGCGGTATTGAAGTATTTTGATTCGTTTTTGTTCATGGCGATGTCCTCCTTCCTTTTTGGAATGCGATTATTTATCTTCGGTGATTTCTTTAGCCAATTCGGTGATTTCGAAAGCGTATTTGTCTTTTCTTGATTTTAGGATTTTACTATAAAGTGGGTAAGCAACCGCACACATGACGAGTCCAGCCACTCCAACAATGATGCCTAGAATAAAATAGAATCCTTCTCCTGTGCCAAGCTTGCCCATTGAAAAGCACATGCCCGCTCCGAGGGCCAAGGCTCCGATGATGCCCAAGGTGAGGGCAACAATCATAGCCGGTCTTTTAACCATAGAGTCAAGTTTCTTCAATCTCATGACTTTGCTCGTGGTCTTTGGGGCGTATTCCTCTGCTATTTTTTGAGCGTAAACTTTGTCTAAATCTTCCATAATTCTCTCCTTTTTGGAACGCTTATAGATTAGGTTTTATTATATAGAGATTGAACGACATTAATCGGGTTTTGTGTTGTTTTCAAGAAAAAAAGACCCAATCGCTTGAGTCTTTTCCTTAATCCTTAATTATTAATACTGTGGAACGTAGCTGTCACCGAGCAATCCATCGACCATGTTGTGGAAGAAATTCTCAACGCCCGAGACGAATCCGATCATTCCGGCTGCGTATCTGCCATAACGATCGACAACAACAGTTGTAGGCCAGCCAGAGATTCTCAACTCATCAGAGTATGAATAATCGTAGACTGTCGAAGGAATACTATACTCATTGGTTTTGATGAATTCCTTGATTTCTTCGTCTGTGTCGCCCGAATATGAGTTGACGCAGATCAATCCGACTTTATCCTTCATCTCAACATAATATTCGTTGAGTTCAGGGAGTTCTTGGATGCAGACACCGCATTCTATTCCCCAGAAGTTGATGATGACAGCGTCATATTTAGCGAGTTGGGTGGAGATGGATGTTGTTGTGCCGTCAACCATGTTGAATGTGTGGTCATAAAGAACATCGCCTTTATAGAATACGGAGCCTTCTGCAGGGGTTCCTTCAATCAATTTTGTAGAGATATTGACTGTGTATTCGAGTGTGTCTCCAGATGTTTTGACCTCTCCTGTCTGATAATATCCGGCAGGTAAATCGGATGCAACGATGCTGTATTCGCCTTTAGGGGCCTCCAATGTGAGTTTGCCACCTCTAGGCGTAACTCCTGTTGCCACCACTTTTCCTTTGGAATTCTCCAAAGACAAGGTGACGTTTTTCTTGCCGCCTTCTCCTAAGACATCGGCAGTGATGCTGTATGTTACCTTCTCAGCTTCTCCGCAAGAGACAAGGCCAAAGACCATGACTCCCGCGGCAAGCAATGCCACTGAACGTTTCATTATTCGATATCCTCGCTGGATGATGTGGCGTTGTGGGATTCTGATCCCTCGATATCGATCAAGAATGCACCAGTCTTATCTTCGGTGTCAACTTGGATGGTGACCTGGAGGTCGCAATAAGTTACGTCGTTTACTCCATCACCGTCATCATCGGCTTCATATGTGTCGTAGCAGATATAAATGTATCCCTTATCTTCGTAGTCTGAATAATCAACAGTCCACTTATCAACATCCTTGAATGAGTCAGCCCACGCCTTAAGTTCTTTGGTTGATGTTTCGTAATCCGTGAACTCTCCTTGGAAAAGGAACCATTCGGTCATTCCATAGTAATAGTAGCCAAACAATGAGTTATCAGTGAAGACAATGTTGGTTGGAGTTGATTCGAATTCTGGGGCAAGGATTGTAGCACCACACGCGTATTCTGTTTTAGAGATAGTGGATACCATATCTTTGTAGGATATGTATTCAACTGCGTATGCGGCAAATTGGAACATGCCCTCTGGATAAAGAAGCGCATATGTTCCGCCTGAAGCTTCCATGACTGCCGCGGAATAGTCATCGATTTCGATGAAGTAATATCCGCCAGCTTCGCCGTCTTCTCCTTCGTATTCCTTTGTGTAGCAGTAAACATAAGTGCCTGTTGTCTCATCGGAAGCAGAATCTGTTTCATCAAGAACCCAACCATCTTCTTCGAGCTTTTCAGCATATGTCGCGCCTTTTCCTGCGCCTTTCAGGTCGACTAAGACAAATTCGTCATAATCGTCAACTCCGCAATATGAGGCATATGACCAATCCATTGTTGGGAGGACCTGGTCGATAACGGATTTCATATCTTCCTTAGCATTATCGTCCCATGGGGATTCTACGCCATCTGGGACAACAGGATTCTTGGCTAATTCATCTAAGCCTTCAATCTCAGTTTCGCCAAAATCGTTGAAAATCATGTAGCAATCAAAGATTGCGGTTTCGTCTTGATAATCCTCTCTGCAATCAAGAGTGAATTCTAATTTTGCCTCTTGGATATCCTCGACATCATCGAATGTCAATGTGATTCCATCCTCTGTCACATAGTCTTCATATCCAGACCATCCGCAGAGTTCAGCGGCAAGGGTTTTCATCTTTCCGTTTGTGGTTGTGAAAACATTATCCTTGTTTGTATCTTTCCAAACTTCATCTCCGCATTCGGCAAAGATCGATGCGTTTGTGTACAATTCGGCAGGTGCAATGCTGTCGTTAGTAGAATAGATGTTGGATAAATAAAGCGATCCATCATCATTTTCGTACATGCTATAAATGCCTTTATCAGCAACGGTGAAATAACCGGAATCTACATAACCGCCTTCTTTGGCTTCTTCTGAGTAATAGCACATAACAGCATCCTTAATGCCGTCTGTGTTGACTTTCATGACAAGGTCATAATTGTTGTGGTCATATGTCATGGTGTAGTTGCCATGATCTTCGAAATAAGCGCAGAATTCTTCAATTCCGTTGATGACGCCATTTTTAGCTGGTTCAGATGACTCAGCCTTAGGTGTTGTCGTTCCGCAGGCGGCTAACCCAAGCAAGGATGCTGCCGCAAGAACCATTAAGTTAGTTTTCTTCATGTTCTTCTCCTTAAAAAGATGGCTCTATGTTAGGCGGATATGGTTAACTGTCAATTTTTATTTTGCCCATATCAAAAAAAGCGTTTTCATTTTTTATAGAATAACGCTTTAGTTTTTATCTTCCTTTTTTGGAATCGTATTCCTTGATAACTTCCTCAAGTGTGTCGCAGGCAAAGTTAATCGTATTGAGGCACCTTATCTCTTTTTGAAACGATTGAAGGCGGATATCTTTACAAAGTAAAGAGTTGTATTTGTCCTTGAATCTCTTGATAAGCATATTGGATGTTATGGAGATATCAGGTGATGAATGAGCATTTTTCTCAACGTAACGTATGGACAGTAGAGATATGGCAGAGATGATGGCTCCGCACGTCTGACCGCATTGAAGGCCCGCTCCAAAGCCTGCCACCATACGCATGTCATTCTGTGAAATCCCTAATTTATAGTAATCATTGCCTGCGTGAACAATCGCTTCAGCACAGTTGTAATTGTTTTGGAAATAATAATCCTGTATGTAATCTTTTAGCGTCTTATCCATATTATTTGTTCACTTTCGCGTATTGTTCATCATTCACCGGCTCAAGCCATTCGTTGGAGGTGTCATCCCCAGCAACCTCAATCGCAAGATGAGAGAACCATTCGTCTTTAGCGGCACCATGCCAATGCTTGACGCCTGCCGGGATATTAACGCAGTCTCCCGGTTTCATCTCAATCGGGTCTTTGCCCCACTCCTGATAATATCCACGCCCAGCAACGCAAATAAGAATTTGTCCTCCGCCTTTGGTGGCGTGATGGATATGCCAGTTGTTTCTGCAGCCTGGTTCGAAAGTGACATTGAAGATTCCGACCTGCTTAGTTGAGATAGGAAATATATACGACTTGCCAATAAAATACTTTGCAAATCCGGTATTTTCGTCGCCAATTGGGAATATCATCGATTTAGCATGGGCTCTCATTGCGGGGTCCTCATACGGTAAGTCATTCTCATTTAATAACCAAATCTCTTTGGCCATATTGAATACGGCCCAGCCTTTTGGCCAGCCAACGTAAAAGGCAACGTGGGTGATTATTGCGGCGATTTCCTTTTGCGTCACTCCATTGTTCTTGGCATTGAGCAAATGATATTTTAGCGATGAATCGGTGACACCAGATGACATGAGGGCCACCACAGTGATGATACACCTCGTTTTGACATCGATATCTTGATTATTCCAATTCTCCCCGAATAAGACGTCGTCATTATAATGGGCGAATTCCGGGGCGAATTCCCCTAATGTGTTTCTTCCTGCTTCCTGTTTGATTTTAGCCATGTTTATATCCTTTTTTTGATTATACATTTATTAATAAGATCTAAGATTATTATTTGCTGGATTTTTACAGTGATTTTGGTGTCGTTTCAAAGCTAGTTGCAACAAAATCAATCTCTCAAACAGCCAATCGGAACAACCAAGACACCGTCATCGCGTTTGTAACCGTATTGTGTTCCGGTGATAACGATTTTCAAACTTGGCATTCTAATAGGGCATTGAACTTCTGTTTTGTTATGTTCGCTTATTAAATTTTCAATCTTCAAAAGATGCTTTGCGCCACTATCGATTTCACCAGCACCCAGTTTAACCTCAATTAGAGCATATCTTCCATCTTCCAAGTGAAGAACGCAGTCTGCTTCAAGTCCATATCTATCATGGTAATAAGATACTTTCCCGCCACATGCCATGGAGTAAATTTTCAGGTCACGAATTACGAGTGATTCAAATAAAAATCCAAGCGTCTTGAAATCCGTATTGAAATATTCAGGTGATATACCTAGAGCTGCTACGGCAATAGATGGGTCAATTAAATTTCGCTTAGATGACGCGCGTATAGCCGCTTTTGAACGGATGGCCGGACACCACGCCTCAACATCCTCAATTATGTACAATTTCTTAAGGGCGTCGATATAATCGCCAATCGTTTTATCCGAAACGTCATAGTTGCCTTTGACATCCCCTGCAATGGTTTTCTTCTCGGCAAGGGTGCAGATATTCCTTGCATATGATTTTATAATCGCTTCAGCCCATGAGGCGTTGCGGGATACCTTGTCGATATTGGAGATATCCACATTTGCGGTTTGCCAAAACAAATCCTTTGCAATTTCAAGTTTCGACCGTTCCGCCTCATTTAAAAGGCTCTTAGGCCATCCACCCCTGCAGATCGCGAAAATCAAACCATCAATGGTTAAATTGGAAACACAGCCATCTTTAAGAACATCGTGGTTATTAAAAAGCTCTTTTAGGGATACAGTCCCGTTAGATTCGCCACTCTCAAATAAACTCATCGGATACATTTTGAGCGTTGAAATGCGCAAGGTTCCGGTATGCGGAGTATCAACCATTCTTGGCGAAGAACCGGTCAATAAATACAAACCGTTTTTCTGCTCATCATCTATTGATTTGCGGATTGCGCCCCAAATTTTAGGTGCATCCTGCCATTCGTCAAACAATCTTGGTTTTTCCCCAATCAGTAGTTTAGAGGGAACGTTATTTGCCGCTGCCAAATATTTATCCCTATTGTCCTCATCTTGAAACTCAATGACACTCTTGGCTTTTTGTTTTGCGGTAGTAGTTTTGCCACATCCTTTCGGCCCAACAATCAACGCCGCACCAAAAGATTCCATTTTCAAGTCAAGCAAATTGTCGGCAATTCTTTTTCTATAATCCATAACTAAACACCACTTTTTTTGAACAACGAAATTATATCGATTAAATCTACGATTGTTAAGTGTGTTTCCAATATTTGCGCTATTTTGTTTCCACTTTTTGCGCTATTTTGTTTCCGATATTTGCGCTATTTTGTTTCCTGTTTTTGTGATAAACATCATTTTTCGGAGGCGATTTTAATTATTTGTGAATGCGATTAATTCCGTCTTTTAGTCTCCAAAATAATCCTTGATCTCCTGCATTCTATCCATCTGATTAACGTGGAATGGGCATCTGGAGTTGCAATGACCGCACTGGATGCAGGCAGAGGCTTTGACGTTAAGTTTGGAATAATGGTCTTTTGCAAGTTCATCTCCTAACTTAGATAAATCATAATATTTATTGATTAATCCGATATTGATTCCAACCGGACATGGATGGCAGTGATTGCAATATACGCAGACGCCTTTCATGTTGGATGGGGTAAGACTATTGATTAACGTGTAGTCCTTTTCCTCCGGGGTTGCCTCTTCGTATTTAAGAATATCCTTAAGGTCATCTAATCCTCTGATGCCCGGAAGTGCGACCATGACGCCTGGTTTATCTAAGACATAGGATAGGCATTGGATTCTCGTTAAGGCTTTCTTGAATGGTGATTTCTTGGCATCGAGCAACTGACCTCCGCCGAATGGCTTCATGACAGTGATACCCACTCTCATCGCTTCTGCTTCTTTATAGAGATTCATTCTGTCTAGAGCCTCTCCTTTTGCGTATTCCCCATCAAAATAATCATATGAAGGGTTGATTGAGAACATAAATAGGTCAAAAATGCCTAATTTTAGGAACTTGCGGACAATTTTTGGGTTGTGTGATGAGAACCCAAGGTGTTTTATTTTCCCTTCCTCTTTGAGGCTTTTCATGAAATCCAGCACGCCGTTTGATTTGATTAAATCATTGAAATCATCCTCGTCATCCACGCATTGGATGAATCCGTTGTCGATATATTCGAATCCGACATCTTCAATCAAACGGTGATATTCTTTCTTGATAGCATCAACGTCCCTGCACCAATTGTATTCCCCGTTTGGATAGGTAGCGCCGAAATGAACCTGAAGATAGACTTTCTCTCTTTTTCCTTTTAAGGCTTTGGCCACTCCGACTAATGCGGAGTTATAGGAAGCGATCATATCGAAGTAGTTAACTCCGTGTTCTATTGCATAATTAACGGTTTTGACTATCTCCTCCTCGCTTGATTCATGAAGTGATCCTAATCCGATCCCGATTTCGCTATAGAGCTCATTTCCGCGTGGTAATTTGTTGTATTTCATAGTTTTCTTCCTCATGACATATTTTAATGCAGCGCTGATATAATGTTGTCATGAAAAAATTAACTGAATTATCCAATGAGATTAAATCCATATTCCCAAACGTGGTTGAAAAGGAAATAGGTGAATATTCCTATTTAAAGTACCCAAAATTGCTGCCGATGCTGAAAATGAGAGTGAAGCAATATTCACTTGAGGGTTTTGGATCAATCATGGTGATGAACACATCAATGATGGGACTAATGAGGTTATCAACTTTTTCTTTTACCCCAAATTCGGGTTTAAGCGTTCCATTCCTCTTGATTGACACGATGAGCATGGGCAAGAAACGCTTGGCCTACTTCGAATTATATGACTGCAGGAAAGATAAGACTGAGCTGCCACTGCTCCAAGGCTTAAAAGACAAATATAAAGACATTGATGATTACCAAGAGAAAGAGGCCTGGTATATCAAGGAGAGAATGGAAGGTTCTCTAATTAAATGCGCAGCAAAAGATAAAGAAGAAGATTTGGTAGGCATGCTGCTAGATGCCCTAAAACGTTACAAGGAATGCATTGATAATGCGGGTATTGATATAGAAAATCTCACAAAACTCCAAGAATTCGCGAATAGGATGGTAAAAGAAGGCAATCCATCATCTGTCACGCTCAATAAAGTGCTAGGCGAAGAAAAAGCGATAGACTTCTTCAACAAAATCGTAATGCCGCTCAAATAAGAAAATCCCTCGCATCGCAAGATATGAGGGATTTTTGATTAGATATTAAGCAGCTGGAGTCTCTTTCTTACCTTTGAAGAAGATGGTTGCGGTGACAGCTATACCCGCTACAGATAGGGTCCAAAGAATGGCATCAGCAGCCCACAACCATGTTCTCCAAGGGAGGATTGTTGTGCTGGTTTCTGCCCCTTCAAGCTCATCGCCGACCGCGAAATTCATATCCGCATTGGCGTTAGATGTCACAACCGCATAGATAATATTCTTGGCAGCGTTATGAACAGACTGCATGATTTTCGCATTGGATGTTGCGCCTGTGTAGAAACTATCAAGGTCCCAATAAGTTGAACCGGTGTTGAGCCACATATCGGTTCCGGCCCATAAGCCCGAGATGATGTCCTCGTAGAACATTGCAGGAACGGAAGCCTGGTCGGTAATGACCATGCCTTTGAAACCCCACTCATTCCTCAAAACCTCTGTCATGAGGCCTCTATGGGAACCGGCCCATGTAGCGCCCACTCTATTCATGCTTGCCATGGCGGCTGTGCATCCGCCTTCAGTGACGATTAGCTCAAAGCCTTTTAATGAGCTTTCGCGAATTGTTTGCTCATTTGCCATGACGATACCGCCACCACGTCCGGTTTCCTGGTCATTTAAGGCGAAATGCTTCATATAAGCGATGACGCCTCTAGAACGGACGCCACGGACTTCGGCTGCGCCAATCTTTCCGGATAAGAGTCCATCTTCTGAATAATATTCGAAGTTGCGTCCCGAATATGGGGAACGATGGATATCTGCGCCCGGAGCGTACCAGCCAGCAACTCCGACACGGATTGAGTCATCTCCGACGATAACGCCGACCTCTTCGATGAGTTTGTCATTCCAAGTGGCCGCCATCATCGTTTCAACCGGCCAAGCCATGCATGATGTGCCTCCGACCAATGTCCCAGAAACGCCTGAAGGCCCATCCTTATCTTGGGTTGCCGGCAAATCAATTGCCTTTAAAGCGATTGTTGCGTAGCCTCCCATACGAACGAGCTCAAGCATCTTCTTCTTAGAGACGACATTGACGAGCTTATCCCAAATCGGGTCTGAATAGTCTTTTGCCACACCATCGACGACTGCATCATGGATGGTTAAGGATTCGCCAGATGAGTTAGTTGGCATCTCAACGCCTGTTGCATCAACAACATCGGCACTACGATTCCATGCCATGGCATCATTCAATGCTGAATTGATTGCCCATGAGCCTTCCTTATAAGCGCTTGTAGGGAGCGTTCCTTCCCAATCATTACGTGAGACATAAGTCGGGGCTTCTTCGCCATAATATTCAGGCGTTGCGTCATCAAATCTATTAGTGATTGCATAACCCGTTGCCGAAGATTGTGAATATGTCGTGGTATCAATAGTTGCAGGATGGAAGGAGGAGTCAACGAGATTTGAATTGCCCGTTGATAAACACCCTTTTGCCGTGAGGATATTATCCACTGCATCATGCGCGTTCTTTGCAGCGGTAAAGTAATACTGACCAGCGTCAAGAACGTAGGTCTTAGCGGTCTTAGCGTCATAAGAAGCAAGCTGCTCTTTCTTGACATTGACCGTGACGGTTTGCTTACGTAGCGATGTCTTATCGGCCCTAAGCTCATTGGTCTTGGCATAGCCAACTAACTGAACTGCGCTCTTCTCGATGCCATTTTGCTTATCGTAGTCGGTGTATGGCGACTGCGCATATATTTCAATTACATCCTTGCCAGCGGCATCGCCGATATTTTCAACGGTGAGGCTGATATCGAACGAATCGGAATTCTCGGTGACCTTGAAGTCCGACCATTTGAAGTCGGTGTAGCTTAAGCCGTAGCCAAATGGGTATTGGACTGCTTTTGAATAGTCATAGCTGCCAACTTTTGCAGAATCAAGAACGACGTCTTCATATCTAGTTTCATAATATTTGTAACCGACATAAATGCCTTCCTCATAAACGATATATTGGCGGCCTTTTTGGTAGTTTGATTCATTATTCGCGGATGGGTAGGACATTCCGCTAAGGGAGAATGAACCCATGTTTTTGAAGCTTGGGGCAGATGTTGAATCGTATGCCCAAGTGTCTGGAAGACGTCCTGAAGGGTTGACTTTGCCATTGAAGATTTTGCCAACGGCACGCAAACCTTCCTGACCAACGCCCGGGACCCAAAGGACCGATTTGATGTTTGCGAATTCGGCATCTTCAAGGAATCCAAGCTCCATTGCGTTGTTGGAGTTGACGATTAAGACGACGTTATTGGATGATTGGCAGGCTAAGCGGAGCATATCGCGCTCATTGTCATCAGCCTGGAGGTATAGATAATTACCACCGGTCATTTCATATAAAGATGAATCCGTTGAGATTGGCAAATCGAATGATTCACCGCCTGAACGTCCGATGCAGCAAACGATCACATCCTCTGTTTTGATGGAGTTTTTCACCTCATCGGTATATTTGTCAGATGGGACTTCATTGACTTTGAATGTTCCACTGCCTTGGGCGTCTATGACGGATTTGCGATAGTCCTTTCCAGGGCCTTCGGTGTAGAACTTCCAAGCCGTTTCATCAACTGTGAATCCCGCTTCTTCAAATGAGTCTTTTAGGGTTGGTGCGTTAGCCGTATCTACAGATCCGCATCCGGATCCGCCATAGACGAAATCTGCGCTATCCTGGCCTAAAAGAGCGATTTTGCTTTGTTTATTGGAGTCTAATGGTAAGAAATTGTCCTTATTCTGGAGAAGCACAATGCCTTCACGGGCAACTTCTTCGCATTTGTCTTTTTCGCCATCGAGAGGTTTGTAATCGCTCTTTGAGAAATAGACATCGAGAAGAGTCTCGTAATTGTAGGCAACAACCGTGCCGGCTGCCATCGCTGCTGAAACAACAACTCCGGTAGCGGCAACGGTTATGAATTTCCAGAGGGCAAATGGTTTTTTAGCCATGTTGTTTTTCCTCTTTGATTTATTTCTTATTCAGCGCTTGATGAATCGCCGGTTTCCTCGCCTGAAGCATCTTTTGTTGCATAGTGGGCAGCGATTTCATCTGGGAGGTTTAGCTCTTTGATCAAAGAATTTGAATCGGTTGTCAAGAAGCTATAAGCGTAGCCATATTCTGACTTGAAGAAATCCAAGGTGTCTGAGGCGGATGATGAGCCCATCAACGCGACTGGGAATGTGGAATCCTCCATTCCGTCAACACCCCACTGGAATTGATAGAAGAACATGCCGGATGTTGTGTAGATGATTGAGTCTGCGGCAGCCATTTCTACAACGATGTCTCCATCTTCGTTCTCGGTGTTTTTATATTTTCCGGTTGTCTCGAGGGTGACCGAGCCGATCGTGCCATACATATTCATGTATTTGACGTTGATTGCGTTATACGTCCCATCCTCAAACGTCGTAACAACATAGTTGTCGTAGCCTGCCTGAAGCATTGAATAGGCTGGGATGTAATATCCGCCTTCGAATGTGCCGACATAGACGTTTTTGACCTTTTTACCGAAATCATGAGCCTTAACTTCGCCTTTGTATGGATTAACGACACCATCGAGTTTGTATAAGATTTTCTCCTCTACTGCCGATGAGCTTTCCGTTGCCTCTTGGGCCTTGGTGTGGAAATGCTCTGCATAATCCTTTGGAAGGTAGACTTCTGTGATTGTGCAGCCAGTATCCGATGTTAAGAAACTATAGCCGAAGCCATATTCCGACTTGAAGAAATCCAAGGTGTCTGAGGCAGATGATGAGCCCATTAGCGAGACTGGGAATTCAGAATCTGCAATGCCATCAACTCCCCATGAGTACTGGAAATTGAACATGCCGCATGTTGTGTAAAGGATGGAGGCGGCATCTGATAATGAAACGATTGTGTCGCCATCTTCGTTCTCTGATGTGGCATAGGAGCCGGTTGTGGTAATAACCACCGAGCCAATCGTACCGTACATATCCATATAAGTAACGCGGTTTGAGACATAGGTGTTGTCGCTATAGAGGTCAACAACATAGTTGTCATAACCGGACTGGACCATTGAATAGGCTGGGATGTAATATCCGCCTTCGAATGTTCCGATGTAGGTGGCGATGTGCTTAGATGCCTCAACTGGGGCCTCAGACGAGTCGACTGGAGCGACTTCTGATGATGCGGCTGGTGTATCTGATGTATCACCGGCCTTTGATGATGAAGTTGGGGTCTTGTTTTCTCCGCAGGCAGCCAATAAACCAGTTGCTGCAAACAAGAAAACGAAAGTGATTTTTTTCATGTATTTTCTCCTCCTAGAAAAAAGATCCAGGCCAGTATAAAAGAACATGAAAGCGTTTTCTTGTTTTTGGCATGAGCAGTTGATTCTTTGGCGTGTGCGGAATGGATATCAGTCGATTGTGGACATTATCTTTTTCTTCAACGCCTGTTTTCTGCTTCTCGATATCGTCAGTTCAACAGAACCAATATATAAGGAATTATCATCGATTCTATCTATCTTATTTATGTTTACTAAGCAGTATTTGCTAATCTGAAAGAAGCCCCTATCTGAAAGGATTGATTCCGCGGATGACAGGGTTTGCCTAGTTGTGTAATCTTTGTCATCTGTGTGATAAGTTAGGTAATGGCCATAGACTTCAACATATTTAATGTTGTTTGTGTCCACATTGATGATCCCATCTTCTGTGTTGAGCGTTACCTTGGAGTTTTCCTTGCTCTTGAGTTTCTTTAAGACCCATTCCATCTTCAAATCGAATTCGTCTTCAGATAACGGTTTTAGGATATAAGCCACGGCATCAACTGAATAGCCTTCTGTTGCATAATTCATCAATGACGTCACGAAGACGATTGTGGTGTCGCTATCGCCTAAAGACCTGATTTTCTTGGCAAGATCCATCCCGGTTCCGTTTCCGAGCATGATATCAAGGTACAAAAGGTCAAATTTCTTGTTCACGAGCAAAAATTCTTCCGATGAGGAAAAGATAGTGATTTCGCTTTCTATTAAATGCTTGTTGAAAAACTCCTCAACCGCGCTCTTTAATAAAGCCTGATCGGATGGATTATCTTCAACTATGCCAATCTTGATCATTGTCTGCCCTCCCGTTTATCCCCGCTTAACGGAAGTAATAGAGTTAGCCTAAAGATATTATCTTTGACGTTGATGTTCATGATTCCGCGATATTTCTTTACCACCGCCTTGATGGATGAGATGCCGAATCCGTGATAATTCTTATCGCCTTTGGTGGTATTTGGAATGCCATTTTCCATCTTGAGGTTACCTTTGCAGTAATTTGATATGGAGACAAGAGCTAAACCGTTATATTCCTCAAGGGAAATATCGATAACTTTCTTATCGATATCGGTGACCGCCTCTATCGCGTTATCTAAGGCGTTGCCAAATATCGTGTATAAGTCGGTTGTTGAAATGTTTCTCAATAGAGAACCATCACCCAAATACGTTAAACGGATTCCTTTATTGATGCAGTAGAGTTGTTTCTCCATAAGCAGGACATCAAGAACCTCGTTATTGGTTTTGATTGAGGAGTCATAAATCATGATTTCATCGGATAATTTCTTGATTGTATCCTCTTTATCGTCCAATGACATCGTTCTTAAAGCTGCGATCTGATGTTTCATGTCATGGCACTTCTGATTGATTAAGGCGATGGATTCCTTCTTTAGTTCGTATTGCCTGGAATTCTCGTATAAGAGTTGGTCAACGATATCCTTTTCGACTTTTCTCTTGTTTTCGGCGTAAAGGAAATATTGGACGAATAAGACGAGGATGCAAATCAAAAACTCAATTGCCACACCGATGTAATTTGGATTGGTAACATCGTTTGAACGATAGACGTATTGCCCGGCAAAGCAAAGGAATACAGTGAAGGCGAGGATGATGATGTAAACGAATATCGTGGACTTCTTGTTGGGCATATAAATCGAAGTCAGTCCTTTGAATTGACGGACTAAGGATAGATAAGCAAAAAGAAGCACAACAGCGTAACTAACAATAGAGATGAGGATATAAACAAGCAACGAAGCGACATCTTTGCCTGCGCCTAAGGCAGGATACAATGTCAAAGCGAGCATTTCGTTGACTAAAGCGTATTCAATATGGGAGATTGCATAGCCTGAAACGGCATGAAGGACGGTTTGTTCAAAACCAAAGTCAAACAAGAACCATTGATAAAAACACGTGAGGAAGGTAAGGAGGCAATACCAAGCGACGACTATTGCGCTAGTAGCCAAAGACGGCACACTTAATTCAACAAACAAATACTTAATCGGGATGTAACCGAGGGACAAAATAAGCATTAAAGAAGTCGCAATGGCAAATCTAGTCCAGAAATTCTTTCTGCGTTTGGCATTTGGCATAGAGAAAAGAAGCTCGGCCGCAAGTAGCTCGATGATAAAGCGAAATTCTTCAAAAATGGCGATTGGGGTGAAATAACTCCACATATTCTTTTCAAATAATGATTATCAAAATTTGATAACTTACACATATTTTGCATCGAAAATCGAACATAGCAACATAAAATTGTCTCCTCTACTTGCTAAAAATAGAAAAAAGCCCGATAGATTAGTATCGAGCCAAGTGTTTATATAGCCTTATTTAGCAGGAATTTCCCCAACAGATTCAAAGATACCGTATTTATTCAGATATGATTTGTAAAGTTCTTGATAGTCCTCATTGGTGTGACGATAGTCATTGATGTTGGTGTGAATGTTCATATTCTCATTCTTGTCATCGATGACGCAGCCTGCGATATTGGAGCAATGATCGGAGATACGCTCAAGATTTGAGAGTATTTCGGCCCAATAGAATCCGATATCTATGTTGCATTCCTTTTTCTGGAGTCGGGCGGTGTGGCTGTTGCGCATTAACTCGTTGAGTTTATCGATCACCTGCTCAAGCGGTTCGACTTTCTTTGCGTGCTCAAAGTCGTAATTCACCAAGGAATCGTAGGTTAAGCCCCACACTTCTGTGATGGCGTTTTCCATTTTGCTTAATTCCGTTGTGGCAATATCCGAGAAATGAACGTCTTTGTCTTTCATCTCTACGAACAGCTGACCAATGTTGAGCAAATGGTCAGTGATACGCTCCAAATCGCCGATTATCTTCAGATATTCGCCTAGTGTTCTAGATTTGCCCTCTCCGATTTCTTTGGACGAGAGTTTGACCATATAGGTGCCTAGCAAGTCTTCGAGTTCATCGGCTCGAGACTCTTTCTTTTGAATCTCTTCGATATTGATTTTATCCGTCTTATCTAAAGTAAGCGCAAGTTCTTCGGATGTTGTATCCGCCATCTCAATAAGTTTCTTTCGGACTTGCTCCAGAGCAATGGATGGAGTCATGAGAAGCCTGTCATCGAGTTCGACATTGATGATGGGTTTCTTATCAGGAATGATTAGGCAAACGAGTTTCTCAAGCAACTTTGAGCAAGGGAAGAGAACGATAACGCAGAAGATGTTGAATAGAGAGTGGAAGATTGCGATTCCTAGTAATGTTGCGCTGGAATCTAGAATCGCCGGTTTCCAAATAGCACGAACAATTAGATAGATCGCCAAGACGAGAATGCAACCGATAATATTGAAGAACAAATGGACCAAAGATGCCCGTTTTGCATTCTTATTGGTGCCAACTGATGAGATAAGCGAAGTGACGCAGGTGCCGATATTCTGGCCAAGAATAATCGGGATTGCTGAACCAAAACTGATTTGGCCGGTTGTTGCAAAAGCCTGCAAAATGCCAACCGATGCAGAGCTTGATTGGATTATGGCGGTGACCGCTGCACCAACTAAGACGCCCAAGAACGGGTTATCATCAAATGCGACGAATAAGTTGCGGAACCACTCCTCATCCTTTAAGCCGGATACGCTGGTAGTCATGGTTTCCATGCCAAACATCAATGTGGCAAAACCAAGGAAAATCATGCCCGTGTCTTTTTTCTTCTCGTCTTTGCAGAACATAAGCAAGACGATGCCAATTAAGGCGAGGATTGGGGACCATGAAGATGGTTTCAAGAGTTGAACCCAAACGGAACTCGAGGAAATTCCGGAAAGCGATAAGATCCAAGAAGTCACTGTGGTGCCGATATTCGCGCCCATGATGACGCCGATTGATTGTCCAAGCGACATAACGCCTGAGTTGACAAAGCCAACGACCATGACGGTAGTTGCCGATGAGCTCTGAATGATTGCAGTGACGATTAATCCGGTCGTTAGACCGGCAAATTTATTGGTGGTTAGTTTGCTGATGATCTTTTTTAGACCGCTGCCCGCCCTCTTCTCAAGGGCTTTGCCCATCGTGGACATGCCAAATAAAAACAGGCATATTCCGCCTATAAATGTCAATACATCAAAAATATCCATAGTTTATACCAACGGCTATATTAATTGAGGTATGTAAAATCCATTAATTTCTTTTGTAAAATTTATGTAAAGTCAGTTTATTTTCCAGGGAACGTGATGCGGAATGTGGTTCCTTCGCCTAAAGACGATTCCACTTCAACCTTTGCGTTATGAACCAAAGCGGCATGTTTTACGATGGATAAGCCAAGGCCTGTTCCGCCTATCTCACGGGAATGGGATTTATCAACACGATAGAATCTTTCGAATATGCGGTCAAGTTGATCATTGGGGATGCCAATGCCGGTATCCGAAACTATTAGGACCGAGGTGTCAAACCTGCCCTTTTCAAGACAAACATCCACCTGCCCATTGTCCTTATTGTATTTTATGGCGTTATCAACAATGTTGTAGACAAGCGAATGAATTACATCCGGTATGCCCTCTATTGTGCAGTCTTGAAGATGTTCGGTGATGTTGATGTTCCTCTTTTCGGCGATAACGCGGAGGGAATCCACGACATTCTCACAAACCTGATTGAGTGGCAACAGTACTTTCTTTTTATCCGTTGCCCCATTATCCAATTTGGACAACTGCATGATGTCCTCTACAAGTTTGCTCATTCGGGTTGACTCATCATAGATTTTGCCAGCGAATGCTTTGACGTCATCATCTTTAGCGATGCCTTCTTTGATTAATTCAGAATAACCGGAGATGACGTGAAGCGGCGTTTTCAGCTCATGGGAGACGTTGGCGGTGAATTCCTGCCTGATTAGCGAGGCTTTTACCACGTCTTCTTTGTCTTTTGTCAGCTGTTTATGATGGGAGTCTATGCGTTCCATAAGAGGCTGCACCTCTGGGTAAATCTTATTTTCCAAAGGTTTATCGAGGTTCATCTTGTTCAATGGCTCAACAATCTTGCGCGAAACAACGAATGCTAAAATTATTGCCGCAACAAATGAGGCGGCAAGGACGATATAAATAGGGTAAAGGTTGCTTAATAAGAGCAAAAAGATGCTATTTTGAGTGCAGGATAAGCGAAGAATGCATCCATCTTCCATCTTATAGGCGACGTAAAACGATTGCTTCATGATGGAATTCGAATAACGGGTGGCTTCGCCATACCCATTTTCTAAAGCCTCTTTTACCTCTTCTCTTTCAAGATGATTCTCCATCTCGTCGGCATTGACTTCCGAATCGTATTTGACCGTTCCATCGCTATTGATCCAAGTGACGCGACAATCAGAGAAAGTAACGCCGTCAAAATAGGCGGTTCCATCATTCTCAACTCCACGCATTACCAATGTGGATTCGTTCTGCAACTGCTTGGTGACACCGGATTTGGTGTATTGATAGAAATTGATCGTCGTAATGGCGGTAATGGCAACGATGATGGCAACTGCAACCAGGAAAATTGCGCTAAATATCCTCTTTTTCATGTCCTTTTACCATCTTATAGCCAACTCCACGGACGGTTTCAATTAGAGTTCCGTTATCGCCAAGTTTGGTTCTTAGAGTGCCTACGTGGACATCAACAGTTCTAGATTCTCCAACAAAATTCAAACCCCAAACCTTAAGCAATAATTGATCGCGAGTAAAAACCTTATCAAGGTTGTTGAGAAATAAGGACAGAAGGTCGTATTCCTTTAATGTAAGCTCAAGTGGCCTGTTATTTGAATAGGCGACATGCCTAATTTCATCAACGCGGATTGTCCCGTTGGTCAATTCTTCTTTTTTGGTGTCGTCACTGAATCTTCTTAAGACTGCTTTGCATCTAGCGACCATCTCCATCATGCCGAATGGTTTAGCAAGGTAGTCATCTGCGCCTAAATCCAAGCCTATGACTTTATCATATTCGGTGCCTTTGGCGGTTGTCATAATAACCGGGATGCCTTTGGTTTTATCGACATTCTTCAATTTGCGGAGGATTGATAACCCATCTTCTCCCGGTAGCATTATATCTAAAAGTATCAACTGCGGCTTATCCTCCGCTTCCATCGCTTTCCAGAATTCGTTAGCGCAGGAAAATCCCGTGGATTCAAATCCCGAGGCATTAAGGGTGTAGGTTATGAGGTTTCTGATGTTCTCATCGTCTTCAACGCAGTAAATCATTCTTTTTCTCCAATATAATTTTAATAGTAAGGAAGCTAGGTTCGTTGTAAATTCTTTGTAAAACGAATAAAAAGGCCTGTAAAAATTGATTTTTGAAGTCAGAAGACTATTTCCTGACGATTGGAATAGCCGTCTTTTTTGAAATCGGACGAGAGGATATTGACCTTATTTGGGTCAATTCTCAGAAGATAGAGATTAAATTTAGATAGAACATCCCTAGGCATCTTCTTGTAATCGGTCATCTGATAATACTCATCGCTGAATTGCTCAACGATTTCGCAATTGGCGTAGATCTGCACGCTTTGGATGGCACCAAAACCTTTGTATGGATCATATATCGAAACAGCGACATTCTTGTTCTTCTCTAGTCCAATGAACTTATGTCCTCCTTCAGTAAGGATGTAAATCTTCCCATTGAGGTAATTGTATTCAAGCGGGGTGTTATCGACATAATCCTCTTTGAATGTCGCAAGCGATAAAGTGTTGTGGGCTTTCAAGAAAGAATCAAGCCACGTTAATAGTTTATCTTTTGGCATGACTATGTTGTTTTTATCTTTCTCATCCCAATACGATTGCGCTTTTTTATAATCCATATGTGACCTCATCGTTTTTATATATTATAAATAACAATATTTTCAATGACGTAGAAGAAAAACCAACGTGGATTAAACGAAATAGATTCACATATTTGCTTATGGGCTTCCGCATTTAAGGCCCTTTTGACCGCCCTCTAATCAAAAAAACATTCAAGAATTCCCTGCAAAATGAGGGATTTTCCTTGCAAAAGGATGATATTTTCTTCATTTCACACGACAAAATGCGATTTTTATTATTTGCTTAAATCGACGATTAATGTGCTGAGTTTTTCGAAATTTGACGAATCGTATGTGTAATATAAATCGTAGGAAGGACCAAATAAATCGGCATGATATTTAGCGGATATATATCCTGTTTTATATATGTTCATGCCATAAAAATCATCTGTGCCATAGGTGATTGTTATATATTCACTCGAATATGCATCATCCGGAGCAACGACAAATCCGGATGTGGAGATTCCTTCAAGGAGACCTTGGATCTTGTTGTCATTATCCGTTATTTCAATTTCGCTTATGCCATCATAATAGGAAACCGATAAAATCTTTTCCTCCATGAATGTCGAGTAAGATAACAATGTCTGGTATCTTTCAGGAACGCCAAATGTAGCCTTGTCTGAGCATGCATAGTCAATGCCGCACACTCCAGAAGGAATAGCTAAACACGCAACAAGCATGGTTAACGGAACGAAGAACGTTTTCTCTTTCCTCTTTAAGTGTTTTATGAGATAAATGATGGAAACAATAGCCAAAGCAACAAACAACCCTAAAAAAGCGAAAAACGGGAGTATATACCCAATGTCATCCCCTGTTGCTTTCATGCCGAAATAATAAACGAATATGAATGCGCCAATAGAGGCGCTGCCAAGACCGAAGAAAGATAGTCCAACGATTTTCTTTGCCATAACCAATCCTCCTTGATGTGCAAGTATTATACAACTCTCATAATAAAAAGGCCGAATAATCAGCCTTAATATCTTATTCTTTTCCGTCCCAGCAATAGGTACAGAGCTTTTCGGGATCGATTTCACAAGCTTTCTTGAGGTCATCGATTCTATTGTACTGAAGGGATGTGAAGTGAAGCTTATCTCTAATCCATTCCACCATTGCGGCGTATTCTTTCGAATCTGGGTCGACATATTTCTTGATTGTGTCAGGGTCGGTATTGCCTTCCATTTCAAGGATGGCTTTCCTAGCGATTAATTCCATTTCGGAGGTTGAACGGGAGAAATTCAGGTATTTGCAGCCATAAAGGATTGGCGGGCAAGCCGAACGGATGTGCACTTCTTTAGCCCCACTTTTATATAAGAATTCAGTGGTTTCTCTCATTTGGGTGCCTCTAACGATTGAATCGTCGATAAGCATCAATCTCTTTCCTTCGATCAAATCTTTGATTGGAATCAGCTTCATGTGAGCGATGAGGTTCCTCTTCTCCTGCATGGTCGGCATAAAGGAACGTGGCCAAGTTGGGGTGTATTTGACGAATGGGCGTTGGAACGGGATACCCGATTCGATTGAGTAACCAACTGCATGGGCGATGCCTGAGTCAGGAATTCCCGCGATGGAATCAGCTTTAACGGTATCCCTTTTGGCGATGTATTTGCCGCAGTTGCATCTAGCCTTCTCAACGGATACGCCTTCGTATGATGCTGAAGGATAGCCGTAATATACCCAAAGGAATGTGCAGATTCTCATCTTTCTCCCAGGCTCAACAAGCGTTTTGACTCCGGTATGAGGAGACATGATGCAAATTTCTCCAGGTCCCAATTCTTTATACTGAGTGAAACCGAGATTCAAGAAGGCGAACGATTCAAAGGTAACGCAGTAATCTTTATCTCTCTTGCCAATGATTGCAGGCGTTCTACCATATTTGTCTCTAGCTACATATATTCCTTTTTCGTTTAAAAGAACGATTGTGATAGAGCCATCTATCACTTCTTGGGCATATTGGATGCCTTCGATCAAGTTCTCTTTCTGGTTGATGAGGGTTGCAACCACTTCCGTTGCATTGATGTCGCCACCGGACATTTCAAGGAAATGAGCATTGCTTTTGAAATAGCTTTCTTCGATTTCAGCGATGTTATTGATTCTTCCGACCGTTGAGATGGCGTATGAGCCATGATGCGAACGGATGATCAATGGCTGGGATTCATAATCGGATATGCATCCGATTCCCATCGTGCCCTTCATCTCCTGAATATCTTTTTCGAATTTGGTTCTAAATGGGGCATTCTCAATCTTATGGATGACTCTTGTGAAGCCTTTTTCCTTACTATAAACCGCCATGCCCGCTCTTCTAGTTCCGAGATGGGAATGATAATCAACGCCAAAGAACAAGTCGAAAACGCAATCGTTCTCGCTAACAACACCGAAATAACCACTCATAGTATGTGTTCCTCCAACGAGCATAGTCTCTCATGTAATCAAGAAAAATATTAAGTGAAATTGCTTACATCGCGTTCGTCTATAAAAGAAAATGCTTACATTGAGGAAATACCATTTTGCATAAGAAGGCAATATGCTCATTAAGATAAACAGAGTTTTTTCAAATCAAAGGCAGCCATTAAACCTCTTCCTTGTAAAAAAATGTTTTTCTTATTAATTGCCAATATATGGGTAATTTTTGCTTAATGCTTTGAATAAAGACAATATATTGGCAGTTTATGGAGATATATTAGAAACGAATTTGAAACAAATGCTTTAGCAAAATCGCATAGCATAAACGTCAATGAATTCAAATTGTTTCATCATGGGAACAAAACAAACCATAATGGCTTGCTTATAGGAAAACATCTTTGCACACAAGCAAAAATTCTTTGAAATCCGGGCTAAGCAATTTCTTCTTCCTCGCTCGGTGATAGATTATCAGGAACTTGATGATTCTCATTAAAGTGAGGTCATTGATTCGAAAAAGCCCGCTTTCAGTCATTAGGTACTTGCAGGAAGAGATAATCCTCTCTGCTCCATCCTCACCGATTTTAAATACGAAGTCATTCATTCTCTTGGCTTTTCTAAAAGAAGCTTTGGTAATTGATGGAACGACCGCGATTGATACACCATCGATTCGCCAGGAAAAGACCATGTGATGAAGCAGCCAATAGCCCTTCCCATCGGCAACGATATAATCGTGAGGATTCTTTAGTAGAAGGCCGAAAATAGTGCGTTTAGTGATGAATTTTCTAGTCTTTGATGATAAGTCTAATAAACACTCCCCTACTGGAATATCGGTCATGCCAGGCCCGTCAAAGTTATAAATCCTCGTGATTTTCCTTTTGTTTTCCTCGCTTAATCGAAGATAGGAGCATTCGCCAATCGTTCCTCCTTTAGAATGTCCGATAATATAATTCTCGGAACCATCGTCTTTAAGTAATCTTGTCAAATAATCCGTGGCAATTCCCAGGGAATCTGGGCCTTTCTTTAGCGAAAATAGAAGATCCTCAAGGCTGCCAAAAACGGTTTTATTGGTGCCGCGGAAAAGAAAATAATTCCGTTTGCCTGAATCGCTTAGTTTGACAGAAAAATATTGCATCATGTTTTCCGGGAGTTCTCTCAATAAAGCGTCGGAAAATCTTAATTCTTTGTATCTTTCTGCCTTAGAAAGTGCGGTGATTAATTTAGAATCCAAGGAAGGCGCGAAGGTATCTTTTAAAAGAGTCTTCCTGTTTTCTAATGAAATGACATCCCAGAAAGAATATTCATCATTTTCATTCATAACGCCTTCTAGGTTTAGATAGGAAAGCTCGATGAGAATGAGAGCGTCAACGTCGTTAAACGGGAGTTCTTCGAAAGGAATATCCGAATAAGTCTTCAAATACGAAAACAAGTTCTTCATGATGCCCTCCTTTCCACTTAATATTCTTATAAAGAAAAAAGGAAAATTAATCAAGATTCACGACCGCTAAATATCATTTTGTACCTTTTTCGGTTTGCTTAGCGAAACATTGCCTACCCTAAATAGAAAATATGTGACATTCCATCGAAACTATTGTATGCTTTTGGCTTGTTTATGAGGAGAAACGGAAATGAAAAATAAATTTGGTATGCTAGCGCTCTCAGCATTGGCAACGCTTGGTTTAGTGGGAAACTTAACTTCCTGCGGCAAAACCGATAATAGTTCAGCAAGCGATAAGTCAACTTCATCCAGCGTTGATGATTGTGAGCCATTGCCTAATTATAGCTTCGACCAATGGAGTGATGAAGAAAAGGCCTTGATGGAGAAATGGTGTGGCTGCGTCTTGCCATATTCCGAAGACATGTTCGGCGGAGACATCAAATTCGAGGAGGCCTACGATAGCGACGGTGAATTATCTTATCTTCAGATTACGGATAAATCCGAAAAATTCTCTTTGGCGGATTATTACGAGATATTAAATTGCATCGGATGGAATGTCATTAAAACATACAACGGAAACATATTCCAATTAGACAGTTCGGAAAACGATTTTGTCGAGCTTACTTATTCTAACAAAGATAAAACTATTGGATATGACATGATGTATTTCCATACCGATAGCTATTACGACTACGAGGAAGATAAAACTTATTCATCCAATGTCATCAGATGCTACGCCGACCTTTGCGCAACTAGAACAACAGAAACATCTTGGAACGCAAAAGAACTTAAGACGATAAAGGATGTCGCCAATATGGAGCTTCCTTTCATCAAATTAGGCTCCACAAACGCCGTAACAAAAGTGAATTACAATCAAATGCAGATCATCGACACTTGCGTTGAAGATTTATCCGAGGAATATTCCGACTTGCTGCAGGAGAGCGGTTTTACGCTCGAGAAAAAACTCAGCACTAAATACGATTCATACATCTTAAGCAAAACATTGGAAGATGGCTCATTGATCGAGGTGCAAATCTATTATTATGCCGGCAACGGAATCTATGTCTATTACACCCCTAATATGGCAGATTACAGTTCCTGGCCAACCGATATCATCGATGAAATCGAAGATAGGTCTGGCATTGAGATTCCTGAATTTGAGATTGCTGATGGCGGCAAATACTCTTACTTCAAGAAGAACAACACCTATTATATCCTCACCTATGATTTAAACGACGAATTTGACTACGACGAATACACGTACTCCGAATTAAGAAATACCGAACTCACTTGGAACGAAACGATTTCCATCGCAGTCACCGACTTCACAGAAGAAGGCGAAGATGAAGACGGAGACATCGTGGATGTAATGGTGGGTTTCCAGATTGCGGTTGAGGTCACAACGCCTACCAGCACTTTCGTAAAAGATTGGCCAAGCAAGGCAATAGATGACACTGTCTCAAATGTTTTGGGAGTTGATGGTGTAAGCATTCCTACACTTGATTCTGAGGTTTTTTCAGATTCTGGATACGACCTCAAATATTCAATTAATGGCGAAGATGTCTATAACGAGTATTTTGAATATTACTATGAAGACATCAAGGTCAACTATGGAATATACGAATATTACGGAATTAATGAATATTCAACCGAAGATGAAATAAAGGCTTTAGCATCTCAATTGGCGAGAGAAAAAGAAGGCATTGACGTCTCCATATTTGACGTGGGCAGTCTGGCATACAGTTCATATCGTGAAAACCTTGAAGAAGCGTGCTGGTATGAATTCACCCCGTCAACCGGAGATGTGGCCTACGAAGATCCTACCGGACAGATAGCTATTGTCCTCGACCTTGAAAACGAGGAGGCAGGCAAAACAACAATTTCCATCATGCCGGGTTCCGGGGAAGCACATTCTCCTGAGCTTTACTTCGAAGAGAATGAGGCAACTGTAGCGCTTGGCGGAGAAAAGGATCTCTATATCATTGCCAAGATGCTCCCATACAAAGTAACTTATTCATCTTCCGATACAACCGGGAAGATAACCGTTGATACAAAAGGGCTTGTCAAGGTTGCAGAAGATGCTGAAGACGGCTTAAAGGCCACCATCACGGCTTCAGTAACCGATTCAGCCGGAAAGGTGTATGAGGCAACCTGCGTCATCACCGCTAAGAAGATTCTCTCTTACACCGAGAATTCCGCTATTGAAAGCGTTGATGCTTTGATTAAGGCCAAAGGCTATGCCACCACTACCAAGTACATCGCTAGTGATGAGGAAATTGCCTTCCCAAGAGTAACCGTGGACTTTGGAGACTTAAGCGTTGAGGAAGTCGAGAAATTGGTAACTGAGAACTTCGTGCCTGAAGGATTTGAGCTTCCTGAAGATAGCGAATGGAAGAGCTGTGATATCCGAGTGAGCGAAGACGATGAGGAATTCATTGATGGATATATGCTCGATTACAGAATCGACAATGAAGCCTGCCGGATCACTCTTTCCTTCTATATCTACATACTCGATGGCTCTACAATAATGTTTGCAGAAGCCATCTAAATCAGTCCAAAATTCAAAAAAAGGAGGCGATTGCCTCCTTTTTATTTTGCTCCTTTATAAAGCATATGGATATGAGGGATGCCATCTTCTAAGAACGGCTCGGAAATCTGAACGAATCCGCACTTTTCATATAGCGATTTGGCATAAACCTGCGCTTCAATCTTCAATGTTTCCTCATTGAATTTGCCCTTAGCAACTTTGATCGCTTCTTTTACAATCTCAGTCCCTAATCCGCATCTTCTTTTCTTGGCGATAATCCTGCCGATGGAGGCCTCTTCGAATTTGACGCCTGGCGGCACCACTCTAGCGTAGGCCTCTATTCCATCCTCGTCTTCAAGCCAAAGGTGATATGAGACTTTGTCGGTATCATCCACTTCCTGATATGGACAGTTTTGCTCAACCACAAACACGGCTACTCTCAATTTGTAGATATCTACAAGTTCAGCTCCGCTCAGTTCGTTGAAGTGTTTGATTATTAATTTCATACCATGTATATCCTCGCTGTATTTTAAGGTTCTATATGCTAAAATCAACTCGAAAAAAAGAAGGAGAGAATATGAATAAGAATAAAGCATTATTTACATTAGCCTTACCATTATTGATCTTATGTGCCTGCGGGAAGACCACAACAAGGACATCGGAATCAAAAGATTCGGAGTCCAGCAAAGAAACCGTCTCTAGCGAAACTACCGTTTCTAGCGAGTCTTCATCCAGCGAATCTTCTATACCGGAACATGATCCTTATGAGACGAACGATAAGGAATGGGGAGAGGTTTTTGCCACTTTTGCAAAGAATTATAACGCAACGTTTTTCATCTATGACAGCGTAGACAACGTCGATTCTTCCAGCCTCTTCCATTCAAAAACGCTTTTCGATGGAGATGCCGCTCATTTGGATATTGGTAAAAATTCTAATCCTAGCGGTTTTGACATCGAATCCGATCTTGCAAGCGAATATTATTATTCCCGCAGTGGCGATGAAATCTATATGTATACGCCTAATGGCGATGGCCAATACAAAAGAAGCTTAATTCAGAATAGCGTCGAGTCACCTTGGTATACTTACGATTCACTTGCTAACTTTTTCGCTGCGTCTTTCTCCTCTTTCGCATATGACCTAGAGAGCAATTCCTATAAAGCTAGCGAGCTTTCTATCGAAGACGATGACCATAAAATGGTAGACGTGACGGTGAAATTCTCTTACGGGAAACTCTCATCAATCGTTGGTTGCTATAATGGTTCCTACTTTAGATTCAGCGATATTGATAGCACCAAGGTCACATTGCCTAGCGACGATGAGATCTATATCCCTGGTAAGGTAAGTAAAACCAGTTGGGAAAGCATCCTTTTAGAGATGTCAAAAACACTCAATTGCGAATATAGAATCTCCTATTCATATGATGACGACAATTATTCATATTATCTTGAAGACGTCTACGATGTCACAGGGGATGTGATGAAATACAATTCAAGATATGAAGATCATAAGAACACAAGCAACAATTACAGCACTGATTGCTACTATTCAAAAGAAGAAGAGTCTTGCTACAAATATTCAAAAAATGGTGATTGGTATATAAGAGAATCGTGCGACGACTATTTCAAAGATATCCAAGACGCAATACTTCTTTTCCACGATTACTACGATAGTTTCACATTCTACGAATCCACGATTGGCAACAATCCAGGTACGTACGGGGTCGCCTCAATAACAATCAACGGAAAGACATATGGGAATGTCTTCCTGAATTTTTATGGAGAAGCCATTGATAGAATTACCTATACGCTAGATGGCTATCAATATGAAATCAGCGCATTCACCTGCATGGAAGTGACCCTCCCTAGCGAGAACGAGATATACAGGGAAGGGAAGGTTACCGAGAACGAATGGAAGACTGCAATAAATAGTGCAAAATCCATGTTTAACTTCCGTCTTAAAGAAGAATCCGAGGATTCGTCTTCAAGTCTTTCAGAAAGCGTATACCTATGCAACGGAGATACGATTGAATATACATACGATTCAGTCTCCGAAAACGAAGATTCCACTAGCAAACACAGCTATTATTCTCTTGAGGACACAACTTATTACACCTACGAACCACAAGGCGATTTCTGGACCAAGACGGCTGATGATGAGGATAATCCAGCTTCTTCCAATCGTTTCTCTCTTATGAAGAAATACATTGGGGCTTTTGAGAATAATTTCTCTGATTTCATTTTCGATATAAGCACTAGCGCATACACCGCTTCTTCTCTTGCAATCAATGAATCCACCTATAGCGATGTTTCAGTAACATTCGAAGGCGCTTCTCTGAAGAAGATTGAATACACTTTGAATTCAAATTCATATGTAATCGATGGATTGGGAACTCAAAGTGTCACACATCCAACTGACGATGATCTTTATAAGGAAGGAAAAGTTAAGAAGGAAACCTGGGAGAATGCGTTCTTGGAGGCTGCCGTCTCGCAAAACTTCAAATATTCCTACGCCGATGAAAATGATAATACCGTCAACTATGTCCTTAATGTTTCGGGAGACGCAATTGAAAAGGAAATCTACAACCTCGATTTACATACCGGCGGTTATACTATAACTACCATTTATGAATCCAAAGTTGGAGATGCATATTATCTTTATTCGGAAAGCGATTCAAAGTGGACAAAAGCCGAAAGCCAAGATGTTAAAAAGGACTTTGAGGCCATCTCTACTGCCATCATGCTTTTCTCAGAAGATTATGACGAATTCGCTTACAGCGATGCGCTTAAAGGCTATGCCATCCAAAATTCCGACATTGATGACCCTGATTTTAGAGATGCACGAGTGATTTTCAATGGGAAGGAACTCAACAAAATTCTATGGTGGACAAGTGTTGAAAACACATCAGCGTTCGAAAACTTCGGAGAAGTCTCAGTAACACTACCAACCATTGAAGAATGATTCATATTTAGACCAACCGGCCACCGCATTCGATTGCCTCAAAAGAAAAAATAGCCTCTTATCGCATAGCAACGACAAGAGGTTTTTCTTTGCAAAAAAAGGCTCGAACTCAAAATTAAATCGAAACGGTCTCTCAATTTTTCATATAAACATAATCATGTAAATAGGACATGTCACAAGATTGTCTTTCATGCAGATTGTGTTTTCATTGCCAAATACATAGCCTTTTTTCAAGTTATAAGGTTCTTTTACCAGTTTCGGGATTGCCCTGAAATTATATTGGTCATTCCCCGATTTCACCTCGATTGGCAAAACGGATAATGAATCATAGTCGTTAATCAGAAAATCGACTTCCCCGACTTTTTTGCTGTCAAAATAATATAAATCATGCCCATGAGCTTTGAGTTCGGTTGCACACGCCGTCTCATAAACGCTGCCGAGATTAATGCCTGAATCGGAAATCAAAATTGCATTAATGTTGTTCTTATAGAGAATATTAGACAAGATCCCAACATCATTATAGTAAAGTTTAATAAGATTCTTGCTTGACGCCTCTAGCAAAGGGAAAACGGGATTAGAAACCGCCTTCACACCAAGGGATATTCCAGACGCCATAAGGTATTCAAATTCATCTTGATATGTCAAAAGATTCGCGTTTACTTTGTTTTCAATATCTTTGAACTTTATTCTTTTAACCTTGTTTTCCATATAACTCGGCAAATAGTCGTAAATCCTGCATATTTTCAATTTATTTGACTCATCATACTTCGAGGCATCGTCTTTGTAATAGTTGTAGATTGTCGATTGGATGTTCCTCGTTTTCGAAACATTTCCATCAAGAAATTCCTTAACGGCAGCCGGAAGGCCGCCACAAATCAAATATTCTTTGAACTTATTTAACATATTGGAATGAATTGAATCGTTAACAGGTGAAAGATTATTAAAACAATCTCTCAGATAATCTAAAACAGTGCGTCCAACTCCCGAGGCTAATAAGAATTCTTCAAAATCCATCGGATACATTTTCACTTCTGAAATGCTGCCCATCGGAATGAATTGATGTTTTAACGCTATACCAAGCATAGAACCACTTGCGATATATCTATATTTGCCATCTTGTTTTAATGGTTTCAATAAAGATATCAGATGCGGATAAACCTGTATTTCATCAATGAAGACAATGGTGTCTTTCGCATCATTTAATTTATCCCCGTATAGAGCGCTTAGTTGCAAATAAAAATCCCTAGTCGTTTTTACGTTCTTAAAATTGTTGTCGCCATCCAAATCATCTTGCATGTTGAGTTCAATATAATTGGGGAAGAATTTATTTGCTGTTTCTCTGATGATGAAACTTTTGCCAATCTGCCTAGCTCCCGTCAAAATCAATATTGGATCAGATGGGCTTTTATAATATTCATTTAATGTCGTTTCAATTTTTCTATAAAACATAATTTATTGGTTTTCCAAAGAAATAATAGCATCATTTTATTGGTTTTCCAAAATATATTGCTTGCATAATTGTTTGTTTTCTAAAGAAATTTCTATCGTTTTTTATTTGTTTTCCAAAATTTACACAAGCAAGAATGCACTGGTAACCTAAAAGTTGATGTAGGAGTAAAAAGAGGGAGAGAGAAGAAAACCTAGCAAATTTAGTCTCTTTTCACCCAATATATTCGATTTGCCTGCATTTTCAAATATGCATCTATATCGAGTTCGTCCACTATTCCCACTTCTTGACTGATAAGTCTTTTAGGGACGGGAAGGGAAAGATATACAATTCCAACTTCCTCATATCCAGATAAGAGTTTCTTCAATTCCTCAATAAACTACTGATAATCTGTTTTAATGCTTCCTAGTTCGTCATTGCAGTTTATGCGGATCTCGTTTTCTTTGTTCTTATAAAATTCCTTGAGGAAGCCTAAATATTCCTCATAGTTGGTTTCAGGCTTAGGTTCAAAGGTTACAAGTTTCCCTACCACTCCATCCTGAGAATTCTCATAAGTAATGGAATACCCTAAATGAGAGAAACGTATATCAAAGTCGTTGATAATCTCACGATGGCTGCGGACAAAGCCAAGATAACTTTTAGCAGGTTCTTTCCTGTAATCAATTTTCGAAGAGCTAGACTTGAGTTTATCATAACTATCTTTGAGGTTCTTATATTCTTTCGATAAACCATTTAAAGAATTGAAGTAATCCAATGAACTAGCCTTTTCGTATTGTTCTCTTAATTCTCTCAAGGTATCAGAAAGATAATGGCCTTCAAATGAGGCGAAGTTCCCACAATCCTTATTCTCATTTAAAAAGCCAAGGTAGCAAGATTCAAATTCGTAATCTATAGTTGGGTAATGGTAATAATAATTGGTTCTGCAAAGGATTGCTGGAACGTGGTTTTCTTCGTTTCCAATGGTTAAATAGACCATACCTTGGTAGCGAATATCCAGTTCATCACATTTCATGAACAAATTATATTCCTTGGTGTTTTGCCGGGATAGTCCTCAGTTGAGGATTCCATCTTTGTTTAGCAGAAAATCAAATAATCCCATTCTTATCGTTCCGTCATCATCATAAGAAACGCCTGATGTAAATTTGCTGATAATTATTCTTTGAAAACTATCCTTTATTCTTTCAAAACATCCTTTTTCTTTGGCAAGTTTCTCATTGTTATCTATTAGAAAGGCCGATTGGACGTAGAATCTCCTACCTTGTTTTTCGCAAACGAAATCCACTTCACGCGTTACTTTTGTTGGTCTTCCATCGACCTGCTCAACCGAGGTTAGTGCACCAACATTTACTAAATATCCACGCATCAGCAACTCATTAAATATTACGTTCTCCATAAAATGCGGCTCTTGATCCAATCCCCTATAACCACCGGCGGCATTTCTAATCCCCATATCCACGAAATAATATTTCTCGGATCCACCAATAATTTCTTTTCCTTTTAAATCATATCTTTTTGCAGACGAAAGCACGAAAGCATCTTCTAAATGGGATATATATTTCCTCACCGTGTTCGGCGAAATATCCCGCCCCTCTTTCGTCTTGAAGGCGTTCGAAATTTTTGTTGGGTTGAGCAAAGAACCTACGGACGATGCCAAAAGAGAGGTGATTTCGTTTAAGGAGACATCGTTTCTAAGCCCATTTCTGTCAGCGATATCTCTAAGATAGGTTACGGAGAAAATATCACTTAAATATTGTCGTTTCATCTCTTCTCCATCTAAAGAAACGCAGTTAGGCAATCCTCCATATTTCCAATAATCGTCCCATAAAGTGTATATATCTACCGTCGGCATGGCTTCTCGGATTTCTCTGAATGACAAAGGGTTAATGCGAATTTGCCATCCCCTCCCTCTAAATTCAGTAGCAATATCACTCGAAAGCATATGCGAATTGCTTCCGGTGACGAAAATTTCGACATCATCGTAACTCAGAAACTCGTTTAAAGAATCATAAAAACCGATTGTTAGCCCTTGAACATAAGGATTTTCCTTCTTACCAACAAGTTGAATTTCATCTATCAAAAAGAATTTCTTTTTGCCATCGGAAGCGTTCTTGGCTCTAAAATAAGAGGTAAATTCATCTAGATTGCGATATTTGATATTTACGTTTTGATCGAGTTTAAGTTCGACAATGTGATCCTCATCAATCCCGGACTTTAAAAGCCAATCTTTGAAGATTTTAAATAAAAGATAGGATTTTCCGCACCTTCTAGGACCGGTGATAATCTTGACCATGCCGTTGCCTATTGAATCAATCATTTTCTTGAGATATGAGCTTCTGTTGAATACCATAAATCTCTCCTTCACA
>CAVAGP010000009.1:0-57197 GCA_963588175.1 Faecalibacillus sp.
AGATATTGCGTTTGTTGGTTTGCTAATCCTTATTTTTTTGTATCATTGTTTTTGATAATCGTATACACTTATCGCCATGTTAAATGAAGGGAAAAAAAGATTGGCAAATTGGTTGGTCGCATCGCTAATATTGACAATAATTTTGGGTGCGGTTTTGCTAATTGAGCTGATACCTTCAAATCTTAGCAAATACATAGTATTAAAAGCATTATCAGATGGGTTTTTTGCTGGTTCTTCAACGGTTGTTTTCGTTGCACTCCTAAGGCTTGTTGGCAGAAGCGGTTTCTTTGATACTGCCGCCTTCGGTTTTGTGGTGCTGGGAGAGAATCTGAAACGCAACGCAACCCACAAATACAAAGATGCATACGACTACAAAACGCAAAGACAAGAAAAAAGAAACGTCAACAAACCGTTCCTTTGGCCATATTGGATCATCGGCGGGGTGGGTTTAATTATCGCTGTCATTTTCATGGTTTTAAGCATCCAAACGCTCTCTAAATAAAAATTTAGACCGATTAAATCTTGCTTTGGTGTGCATACGCGAAATTAATAATTGACATTATTCGCGATAAGTGGATAGTTATTAGGTCGTTTTTAAACGCGCATATAGGAAAGGACAACAAAATATGAATAAAAAGAACGTAATTCTAAGTTCAATGTTTGCTCTCTTCATGCTCGCTTCGTGTGGCGAAACAAAGTCCACTAGCAGCAACCCATCTGGCGAAAAAACCTCAGAAACTTCTGAGGCAAAGTATGAGGGACCTGTCGCTAACGGTGTCTACAATTACTTGGATGAGTCGGTTGAAGAAAGATCCAAGATTCTTGGCCAGTTAGAGGGCTACGCAATGAAGCATCACTTAGCAGGCATTCCGCTTTATGATGATGCCGGCTATGAGTTATTCTCACCACGTGTCAAACTCGCATCTGAGACATATGTTCCTAACTACGGATTCGGCGTTGGAGAATCTTCAATCGATCCAGCTGGAAACATGTTCAATAACGCTCCAATCGATAGTTCAAAAGTATCTTACCCAACTTACTTCCAGGCATATGCAACGGAAGATTCAGGTACATACAACTATTGGAATTCAACAGGTTCTGACGTCGCTAGCAAGAACGCGATGATCTCATCTGCCTACTTCACAACGAGAATGACAGAAGACAAGAAGGGCTATGAATGGGAAGGTGAACTTGCAAGAACCGATGCACCTATCGCTCTTAACGAAGATGGATCTGTCAACACCAACTGGAAAGAAGGCGAAACCTCAAGATTCTGGAGAGTTCCTGTCTATGTCGGAACAGACAGCACATCAACCGGAAGAAAATTCTGCTACCACACCTCACCAGACTCAAAGTACGCTTCAAAGTACGATGGTTTGGAAATCAAACTCGAGGATTATCTCACTCCATTCAAAGCAATGTTGGATAACGCGCTATCCCGTGCTTCAGGACTTATCGATGATGCCGCAGGCTTCTACGGCGCATCAGACTATCTCTATGCTTCCGATAAGGATAAAGATTGGGGCGGCGAGACTAGAACGGAGCCACAAAAGAACTACTTTGATGGCGTTGGTATCAAATTGAACACCAAAGAGAACTCCGTTGATTTCAAGTTCATCACTCCAATCACTCAGTTCTATGCGATGTATAACACCGCATCCTCCCTTTATTCTCCAATTCCAGAGTCATTCATTGAGGAAGTCGGAATCAAGAAATTCGGTGCAATCGGTGATTCTTCCGACCCAAAGAAGAACTGCGACAACCTCATTTCATGCGGTGCATATATCGTTACAGCATGGGAGCAGAACAAAGAGACTGTTTATGTCAAAAACGATGATTACAACAGAGCCGATAGAGTCAAATTCCCAGGCTACGTCGAAACTGGCTACAAGGATGAAGAAGCAGCTTTCCAGGGCTTCTTAAATGGCGTCCTCGATGAAGTTACAGTTCCTTCGAAACACGTTTCTGAGTACGCATCAAACCCTCTTGCCCGCAAGACAGAAGGCTCAACAGTCATCAAGATCAACATCAACTCATGCACTCAAGAGCAGTGGGAAGGCTACTTCGGAAAGAATGGTACAGCTTATCCACACGCTACTGAGAAGACATATTGGGATGTCAAGCCAATCATGTCCAACGATGACTTCTTAAATGGTTTATATTTCGCAATCGACCGTGCGACTCTTGCCGAGAAAACCGGCCACAATCCGGCATATGGTTACTTATCAAGCGCCTATAAGATTGATCCAGAAAACGATTTGGCATATCGCTACACTTCCGCAGGAAAGGCCGTCACATCTGAATATGAATCAGTCGTGACAAACGGTGTCAAAGGCTACTCCCCGGCTATGGCGCAGCAGCTCTTCACAAAAGCAATCAAGACATTGGTTGCTGACGGGACTTATGATGAGGACGAAACAATCACATTGAAGTTCTGGTGGAGAAAAGACGAGGCTCTCAACAATATCGGCAATACGCTGAAAACCTGCATGGAGACACCATTCAACGCTGCAGCTGCCGCACTTGGCTACAGCATGAAACTCGTCATCAATAACGAAGTTGCTGGTTCCTCTTACACAGACGCTTATTCCAAGATGGACCAGGGCGAATTCGATTTCGCTGAAGGCGCTATCACCGGTAATGTCTTAAACCCACTCTCATTCATGTCAGTTATCTGCACAGATAGCCTTTCACAGGGCTTCACATGCAACTGGGGCGATAACACTGCAGAAGTCTCTGCAACCGATCCAGTCATGTATGATGGTGTTGCATGGTCATATGACGCACTCCAGGTTGCCGCTAACGGTGCTGCAGTTGTTGAAAGAGGCGTCAATGTCGAGCCGGTCAAGTCAACAAATCAGCCAACTGAAGATGCATGCTTTGCACAAGGCAAGAGCTCATTCATCGGATTTGAAACGCCTGATATTTTAACCGCCGACGGCGATAGTGGAATCGACTACACAATCAAGTATATTTGGTTGCAATTCGCAAACGGAGGAAATAACCCAGGTTATTACTACAATCTCGGTACAGATAGCTTTGAGAGCATCGAGAAAACAATCGACAACTATTATTTGTTCGAGATAAAGACGGCGACTATTCAAAGCTGCGCTCAAAACATCGCTAATTCCGCTAAGATGGAGATCGATACAGCGATCTTGGTCGTTGGATTCAATTGCTACTTCAGCGAGTCAGGCGTTGAGAAGTCGGTTCAGGCGACTGTTTCCGTCAAACTCACGCAGATTGGCTGTGAAGAAGTCGCTCCTAAATAAGGCAAACAAAAAACTAGGGTCGGTCTCCGACCCTTTTTGTTTACCTTGCATAAGCATAGTGATATATTTTGTTTTGCAAGCTATTGCTTGAGGTGTTTTTTATGTGGAAATATGTTTTGAAAAGGCTGGGATTATTGTTCATCACAACATTCATAATCCTCTCTCTGACCTACATCCTTCTCCAATGCTTACCTGTTGAGGTGCCTAGGGGAAGCGATACGGCAATTTTTGAGTTCTATCAGACTCAGGTATCACTTGGCTACTACAAGCGAATCGATGAATCTATGGGCAATCTCTATCAGCAGTACGTTGCTGATGTGCTTCACTCGGACTATAAGTTCCAGCTTACTTCGGGTAAGTATGTTTTCTATGTCCAGCTCCCTATCATGACAAGATACTTCAATTGGTTGAAGAACATTGTCACCAAATGGGATTGGGGAACATCAACCCAGATTTCAATCGGTGCGACCGCTATCTCAATCATCATGAGACAATTGCCTGTCTCAATGAAATTGAATATCATCGCGATGTTCATCTCCGTTCCATGTGGAATCGGACTTGGTATTTGGGCTGCTTTAAAGAAAAACAAATTAACTGACCACATCATATCCACATTGGTTATGGTCTTCATCTCCGTTCCTTCCTTCGTTCTCATTTCATTCTTGCTCATCTGGCTTGCTTATGGCACTGGATGGGTGAGTTATCAATGGCCTTCTGTCTCTCAGGCACAGAATTGGGTTGTGTCCCTTAAGGGTTACATCATTCCAGTTATGGCTTTGTGTTTTGGCTCAATTGCAAGTTTTGCGCGTTACACTCGTGCAGAACTATGTGAAGTCATGTCCTCTGAGTTCTTGCTCCTTGCTAGAACTAAAGGCCTTACCAGAGCCCAGGCCGTTGTCAAACACGCGCTTAGAAACTCCATGGTTCCGATTGTTCCGATGATTATCAGCGAGTTCGTCGGCATCCTTTCCGGCTCCATGATCCTTGAACAGCTTTATGGCATCCCTGGCATCGGTCAATTGTTCGTTAACGCTTTAACGGCAAAAGATTATTCCGTTGTCATGGTCGATATGGCCATTTACACCGTCATCGGATTACTCGCAACACTCGTGATCGATTTATCTTATGGTATCGTCGACCCACGTATCAGAATGGGGGCAAGCAAATAATGGCTAAGAAGAAAAAACAAGAGACCGTCGTTGCTGAAGATGTCTCCAACAAAGTTCAATTTGATGAGTCCCAGGACTTCAAATTCGTTCAGCTTGATTCGTCTATCTACGAACAGAAATTCAAAACAAAGCCAACCACATTCTTGAAGGACGCTTTCAAGAGATTCATCAAGAATAAGTCATCGGTCGTCGCTGCCTCGATTTTAGGCATCCTCATCTTGATGGCCATCATCGTTCCTAACGCCGATAGAAACAACATCGACACCAACAATGACCTCGCAACCTTCCTCCCACCTAAATGGTTTGATAAGCCAAATGGCGGATTTATGGATGGCACAGGCAAAGTAAAAGACGTCACTCTCAACCCGGATACCGGATATCCAGCTGCCGACGAGAACGGCAACGTCAAATACAAAAAAGAGGGCATCGACGATGTCTCATCAATCAATGTGACCAAAACCTACCAGGATTCCGATTCGGCGATCGTTTTGAAATACGGTAGAGGTGGCTCCATCTCCTTGACCGCGGATGACCCATACAATTACGACGCTTATGTAACATCCCCGACTTTCAATTTGGATCTTGATGCCACATATTCAGTCAAATACACAATCGATGAGGAATATTGCAAGGGCGTGGGAAACAATCCTGTTTATTCCTTCTGCGTTTTCTCAGACCAGAAAGCCTCTGATGGCACTGGGATCTTTGAGGTTGGCGTGGAATCCTCCAAATATGGTGAGATTGTCGTCACGGATATGATTGCCCAGATCAAAGCAAATCCTAGCTACACTTCATCATTCACATTCCAATCAGCCGCAGTTGGCTTCTGCTTAAAGGCAAGCAACGAGAAGAAGATTTTATATATCGATAACCTCGAACTCAAAAAAGACGGAGAGGATGTCACTTATTGGACCGATAATCCAATTACGGAACATAACGTCGGATTTAGCGATGCAACCGCAGCGGTTTCCACATGGAAGAACCCATATGGACCAAATGTCAAAGGCACAACGGTCAGCCTTTATCATTCAGAAATTCTAAAAGGTTCCTTCACGTATGATTATTACGCCGCAGCCTACTGCGAGGATGAGGCTGATTTCACCGAAACAGATCTCCAAGATTTCTACAACAAAGGTTATCTCGAAGAGGAATATCAGTGGTTCTCAAAGAACAGCGGCTCAAAAGCCCGTTTCCCTGGAGACACCAAAACACCAGCAACCTATTACACCCAAGAAGAGTGCGATAGATATAACGCGTACAAGGGTTATACGGCTTTGACAACTTCCACCGTAAAGACGGAAGAGGTCATATACACCAAGAAAGACCTTTGGGAAATCGATGGCGTATATTACGATATCGACACCCTTGATTTGGCAGAACTCAAATTAACCGCGTTAGGTGAAGAGAAATGCCCTGCTTTGAAGGCCTTAAGCGTCACTAGAACCGTCTTCATGGATGATGAGGCTAATTCCCTCCATTGCACCAGAAGCCGCTATAAATACTTCTATTACACGGGACTTATTGCTGAATGCAAGCCGATTAAATTCTTCTTCGGCACCGACGAGAGAGGACACGATTTCTTCAAAGTGGTATTCGCGGGACTTCTGACATCGCTTGAACTTGGAGTTCTCGCTTCTATTATCAACATCATCATCGGTATTATTTGGGGCTCTGTCTCCGGTTACTTCGGTGGTTGGGTTGATATGCTCATGGAACGTGTAACCGAGATTTTGGGTGGCATGCCGTTCATTGTTTTGATGACCCTTATCGTCTTGCTCTTCGAAAAATCGAATTTCTGGGTATTCCTGTTCTGCTTATGCCTAACCGGATGGATGGGCACCGCAAGCGTCACTCGTTCCCAATTCTATAGATATAGGGGTCGTGAATACGTTCTCGCTTCTAGAACGCTTGGCGCAAGCGACTGGAGACTTATCTTCTTGCACATTCTCCCAAATGGCATCGGTACGATTGTCACCAGTGCGGCACTTATGATTCCTAGCGTCATATTCTCGGAAGCATCCATCTCATACTTATTGCCTGGAGCTCTTTCCTTCCAAGGGGCCACATCCTTTGGTTTGACTCTTTCAAACGCACAAACATACATCCAGCTATATCCGTACATGATTGTCTCTGCATCAATCGTCATGTCACTCATCATGATTTGCTTCAACCTCTTCGGCAACGGCTTACGTGATGCATTCGACCCATCAACGAAAGGAGCTTCTATCTAATGGAAAAAGGTATACACAGCGTGGGTACAATCGATTACCCATATACAGTTGGCACGGTTCCAGAAGGAAAGGAAGTCGTTCTTTCCGTTAGAAACCTTGCTATATCATTTGCAACCGATGATGGCTCCGTCAAGGCCGTCAGAGGCGTTGCTTTTGATTTATACAAAGGCGAGACACTTTGCATCGTCGGCGAGTCTGGCTCGGGCAAATCCGTCACATCCAAAGCCGTCATGGGAATCCTTGCCGCCAATGCGCACATCGATTCCGGAGAAATCACTTATGAAGGTGAGGACTTAACCAAGATTGCCGAAGACGAATTCCATAGAATCCGTGGCACAAAGATTGGCATGATCTTCCAAGACCCATTATCATCTTTGAATCCAATTAAGAAAATCGGTAAGCAGATTACCGAGGTCATGATTACAAACGGTGATAAGGTCAAGAGAATCTATGACAACATCATCAACGATGAACTCATCAAATTGAAAAATGACCAGAGACTTCTCCAAATCGCTAAAGACGACATTGCCTTTAAGAAGAAAGATAAATCATCTAAGCCTGAAGACGTTAAGTCCGCCATCGAACACTATAAATCAGAGAAGGCCAGATTGACTCCAATCATCGCCGAGGACAAGAAGGTTTTAGCAGCCAAAAAAGTTGAGGCCAAGAAGACAACCGGAGAATTCGTGAAGACCGTCAAGGCTCGTCACAAAGAAAAAGAAGCGGTTATAGAGAAAAACATGAAGGCTGCAAAAGCCGCTTATAAAGAGGCTAGCGAAAAAGAAACAGCCAGATTTAACGAAGAAATCAAGGCAATTGAAGCGAATAACAAAAACCTCCGCGAATCCGAGCTTATTAATCTAAAAGACACCGCATGGGGCAAACACGCCTATCAGCAGGGTTTGATCGATGCGAAATACAAGCCGCAAATCGACCAGTTCGCCAACTTCATCTCCGAAAGAAGACGCTATATCTCCGAACTCAAAGTCACAAACAAGGAAGCCAAGAGAAGAGCACTTAGAATCATGCAGGAAGTCGGCATCCCATATCCAGAGAAGAGATATGACCAATATCCATTCGAATTCTCCGGCGGTATGAGACAGCGTATCGTCATCGCAATCGCTTTGACGGCTGACCCAGATGTTCTTATCTGCGATGAGCCAACAACCGCTCTTGACGTCACAATCCAGGCTCAGATCCTCGAACTTATCAACAAACTCAAGAGAGCTAGACACATGTCCGTTATGTTCATCACGCACGATTTAGGCGTTGTTGCCAACATGGCTGATAGAGTTGCCGTTATGTATGCCGGCAAGATCGTTGAATACGGAACTGCCGAAGATATTTTCTATTCTCCAGCTCACCCATACACTTGGGCTTTGCTTTCATCTATTCCAGATGTTGACTCAAAAGAGAAACTTGAGGCGATTCCCGGCACCCCGCCGAACATGCTCTTCCCGCCAGAGGGAGACGCATTCGCACTCCGTTCCAAATACGCTTTAGGCATCGATTTCAAAGTAGAGCCTAAGATGTACCAGTTATCAGATACTCACTACGCAGCAACATGGTTGCTCGATGATAGAGCGCCTGAGGCCACTATGCCAAAGATTGTCTCTACCCGTATTGAGAACTCACTAAGAAAGGCAGGTAAGTAATATGGCAAAAGTCACATATCGCCCAGAATTAGTGGAGAATAACACTATTCTCTCAGTCGAACACTTAAAACAATATTTCGGCTCTGGATCCTTTGTTACCAAAGCGGTCGATGATGTCACCTTCCAGGTTCAGGAAGGCGAATGCTTGGGAATCGTTGGAGAGTCGGGCTGCGGCAAGACCACAACAGGACGTTCCATTATTGGACTATATGATATCTCCGGTGGTTCGGTTTATTATAAAGGATATAGAGTCGCTGCAGGCACTTATGACCTTGAGCAAAAACTCAAGGAAGCCAAGAAACATGGCAACCTCGATAGGGTTAATGAGCTTCAAAAGCAGATTGCCTCCGCGAATTTCGATAAGCATCATAGAAACCCTAAACTCACAACTGAGATTCAGATGATTTTCCAGGATCCTGTTGATTCCCTCGACCCTCGTATGACGGTTGAATCCATCATCGAAGAGGGATTGAAGATTCGTGGGATGAGAAATCCCGTTGAAAACCACAAGAAAGTAGCGGAAATCCTTGAAAAAGTTGGCTTAATTCCTGAATACGCATCCCGTTATCCACATGAGTTCTCAGGTGGTCAGAGACAGCGTATCGGCATTGCTCGTGCCTTGATCATGAATCCAAAGCTACTTATCTGCGATGAGCCTATCTCCGCGCTTGATGTTTCCATCCGTGCTCAGATTCTTAATTTGCTCAACGGAGTTAAGGAAGAGATGGGATTAACAATGATATTCATTGCTCACGACTTATCCGTTGTTAAATATTTCTGCGACAGAATCGCTGTCATGTACTTTGGTCATCTTGTTGAACTCGCTACATCCGATGAATTATTCGCTCACCCGCTACATCCGTATACGAGAGCGCTTCTCTCTGCCATCCCTAAACCAGATCCTAGAAGTGAGAAGAACCGTATCAGAAAAGTTTATAATCCTTCAACCGCCCATGACTATAAACTTGAAGGACCATCGCTCAGGGAAGTTGTCCCAGGACACTTCGTCTTATGCAATGGTGCTGAGGAAAAACAATATCAGGAAGAAATCGCAAGAATCGATTCCATGAAAGGAGAAGCAAATGAATAAGAACAAGAAACTTGATACATTGGCTGGCCTTTCTCTATTTGCCTTCCTCCTCCTTGCCTTCTTAACCATCGTTGGAGGGATTTCGATTTTCAAGCAATTGGGTTCTACAATCGAATATAAAGGGGTGACCTATACATATTCAGAATACGCAAAACTCAGTGATGTTGATACCTTTAAGCAGGCTGTTGTCACATTGATTATGCTGCCTGTTGCCACAATTGGGGCGGGAGCTCTTTTCTTTGACACACTCCTTAGAAAAGAAGTCTCACACATCGCCGTAACAATCACCGCTGCATTGGTTGGAACGATTTATTTCGCCTTCAACTCAATCGTTGAATTCCGCAAATCCGAGGAAGGAGCCGGATTCTTCTATGCTCTTGCCGCGGTTTTCGCCGCAGTTATGATTTATTTCTTTATTAAGAAAATGCTAGATGGCGATGCAACGCTCGGATACAAGATCTGCGGTGGTGCCTGCGGGGTTCTTGGCCTATTCGCCGTCTGCTTTGCCTATCCATTCTTGGATGCATATTCCCACACAGGAGAAACAATCTTCTGGTTTGGTGGATTATTTGGAATCGCGATGCTCATCTATCTAGGCATCGCCTTCTATGTTTCTATTTCCTCAGATTATGACCCGAACCCTATCGCAATCGATGAGTTCGGAAACCCGATTGATAACGATAAATAAGTTATATGAAAAAACACCCTTTTCTCAAAACTCTAGGATTCACAACAGTTGCACTGCTTGCGGTCAGCTGTGAGTTTTCTTTCGGAGGAGGGGGTTCTTCGATGTCCATTGTCAACACCGGAGAATTGGAGAAAGTCTCAAGCAAGCATACGCTTGATGATTTGAATGAATCGCGCGGGAAGGCTTCCTTCCTTTCCAAAGGAAAGAAGAAAATCCTAATTCTTCCGATAACTGTCAAGGGTTATGAGAAAAACGCGACCGAATTAAACAAAGAAAACATCGAGAAAACGTTTTTTGGGGACGCCAGCGAAACAGCATGGAATTCCGTCTCGAGCTTCTATTACAAGTCCTCATACGGCCAATTAGATATCACTGGCACGGTGGCTGATTGGTATGACTGTGGTTACACTGCCGAAGAGATTGCCGCTTTAGGTGATGAAAGCCAGGCAGTAGGCGTTAGGAAAATTCTAAACGCGGCAGTTGATGCCTATAAAACATCAAGCGGCTCTGATTGCTCAGAATTCGATTATGACCAGGACGGTTATATCGATGGGGTATGGATGGTTTATTCATGCCCTAACTACACGAATGATGCCCAGTTGTCAAAAAAGACTTTTTGGGCGTATACCTTCTGGGACGACGATGCCGTTGCTGATCCCACTAGCCCGGTTGCCAACACTTTCTGCTGGGGGTCATATGATTTCATGTTTGACGGCTATGGCATTTGGAAATTGGATGCGCATACCTATATTCACGAAACCGCTCATATGATGGGTGCCGAAGACTATTATGACTATTACGGCAACTCCTGCCCAATGGGCTGCATCGATATGCTTGATTACAACATAATCGACCATAATGCTTTCACAAAATTTGAAATGGGATGGGTTACTCCGTATCTTGTTTCCGAAGATAAATTGAACGAAGAAACAAAAAGCGCAACATTGACTTTAAGACCCTCACAATCAACTGGAGATTGCGTCATTATTCCTACAAGCAACGGATGGAATGGCAGTGTTTTTGATGAATACATCATGCTTGAATACTATTCTCCAACCGGCCTTAATCTTAAAGACTCCACAACTAGATATAAGGGATATCCGCTTGGATTTAGCGAATATGGAGTTCGCATATACCACGTTGATGCTAGATTGGCAAAGATTTCCAACTTGAATGCAACCGTATATACAGACGAGATTGAAACTTCTTTCTCGACTTATACTGATTTGGCCCATTCGAATACCCCGTATTTCGACGAGAATCATTTGTCAAGGAACTGGCTCAATGGTGATAAAGACCACAGTTATTGCCTTATCCAAGAAATGGATTGTTATTTAAAGAGAAACTTTGCGATCAACAACCCTAACAACATCGCCAGCAATTCATCCCTCTTCCAAACCGGGGATGTCTTCTCACTTGATGGTTATAAAGACTCATTTCCGAACACCACGACAATGAACGATGGATCCGAATTCCCGTGGTACATCTCATTCGGAAAGATGTCTGCCTCAGGAATTGAAGTCACATTCTCCTTAGAAGCCCCGGAGGTATAAAAATGAATAAAAAATATCTATTGATGCCCGCTTTGATGGGTGTTCTTGCCTTAGCTTCTTGCGATATCGCCATTCTCTTGCCTGGGCAAAGCTCAGCAAACCGCGGAGAGGAATCCGTTTCTTTTGATACAAGCAAAACCGAGTACGAGAACGTCTCGGCCGTTTCAACCTCAATTGTTCAATCGGATGTCACTGATTCCATGGATGAACATTCCCTAAAATCTTTAGGAAACCAAAATATCCTTGTAATTCCCGTCACAATTAAGGGTTATGAAAGGAATGCTACTGCCGCAAACAAGGCTAGACTCGAGAAATGTTTCTTTGGGGATTCTAGTGATACATCATGGGAATCATTATCTTCTTACTATAAGAAATCAAGCTATGGGAAATTAAATATCGCCGGGACCGTATCGGATTGGTTTGCCTGCGGATACACTCCTTCCCAAATTGCTTCATTTGATGGAAGCGATTATAACTTTTCAAGCCAATATGATCCAACCTGGACGATTCTTGAGGAAGCCGTTGCCTGGTATAAAAAGACAACCGGCGATGATTGCAAACAGTTCGACAATGATGGTGACGGATACATAGATGGAATCTGGCTCGTTTATTCCGCCCCTGATTATTCGGTTAACCAGTCCATGGATAGCAATGTCTTCTGGGCTTACACGTTTGCCGATTATGAATGGGAGGGAAATATAAATTCTCCTGTTGGATACCATTATTGCTGGGGCTCATACGATTTTATGGACGAAGGGTATGGCAAAAACGGAATCGATGCCCACACCTTCATTCACGAAACCGGTCATTTGATGGGACTGGATGACTATTACGATTACAACAATACCTGCAGTCCAATGGGGTATGTTGATATGATGGACGCCAATGTCATCGACCACTGCGTTTATTCAAAATTTGCTCTTGGCTGGATTGAGCCGTATTTAGTCAGTGATTCAACCGAAATCATATTGAAGCCATCATCAACTTCTGGGCAGGCGATTATTTTGCCTACAAGCGGCGGATTCAGCGGATCTGCGTTTGATGAATACATCATGATGGAATTCTATACGCCTGATGTTCTTAACGCCAAAGATTCCTCGTCTCCGTATTCAACCGGAGTTCAGGGATTCACTGAAAGAGGGGTTCGCATCTATCACGTTGACGCTAGACTCGCCACTTCCCATTATTCAACAACACGCAAATCATGGAGCGATATGTCATATACAGACACATTGAAATCATCATCCTATGATCTTACGGTTGTGGCACATACGAACACGGCTAAAACTTCTTCTGCCGATTCATACAACTATCTAAATCCTTCCTATCGTTTAATCCAGTTAATCGATTGTTCAGGGAGGAATTATGGCAAGACGGTAAAACAGGCTGGGAATTCGACATTATTCCAAAACGGAGACACATTCTCCTTCAGCAAATTTTCCAATCAGTTCCCATCGTCTTCAAAAATGAATGATGGAACATCATTTGACTACACTGCAAGCTTCTCGAATATGACTGGAGAGTCGATTAAAGTCACAATTTCGAAAGCTTGAAATTGCTCTTCTTGATAAAGAAGAGTGTTACTAGTAAGATATTAAAGCGTTATTTAGAGGTGCACTACATGAAAAAGAATAAATTAAACTCATTACTCTCAGCTATTGCAGCAGTCGCTATCGTTGCAACATTCCTCTTCCTTATTGCTAAAGCCGTCTGCTTTGGTGGCAAGGGACTTGAATCATATGTCCGCGGCTATGACTTAATGTTCGGAAACGATGCAGGCATGCGTCAGAATGATGGAGACGCTCTCCCAGCATTCATCGCTGTCTTCGTCTTCTTAGTCGTTGGCGGAGTCTTCTCAGTCTTAGGAACGATCTTCAACTTGTTAGGCGATGAGAACACATCACACAAATTCGTCTCATTCCTCTCAGTTGTTTCCGGATTGTTATTCGCTGCATCTGCCGTAATCTTCTTCCTTGCTCCAATGTTCTTCGATGCTCAGTTCGCTGCTTCGTTATACTGGGGCGGAATCGCCTGTGGAGCTTGCACAGCGGTCGCTGCTGTTGCATCACTTATCAGCGGTGTTAACGGACTTCTCGTTAAGTAATTAAAAGCAAAAGAGAATTAGCCTCCTTCACGGAGGCTTTTTTCTTTATATAATAAAGATATGAACAAGACAAATGTAATGCGTTTATTGGATGTTGCTAACATCAAATATGAGCCTCATGAATACGATGAAAACATTGTGAATGGGGAAGAGGTCGCCAAAGCGGTCGGAGAAGACCCAAACGCTGTATTTAAGACATTGGTTTGCTATAACGAAAAGAAGGAACATTATGTGTTTTGTGTGCCTGTAAACGGCAATTTAGATCTTAAAAAAGCTGCCAAAATCTCTCACTCAAAGTTCATTGATTTAATACCGCAGAAAGAACTATTGCCTCTAACTGGGTATGTTCATGGTGGCTGTTCTCCAATTGGAATGAAGAAGAAATTCACCACGTTCATTGACGAAACGGCACAGCTATTTGAAACGATATATGTTTCTGGCGGTAAGAGAGGGCTTCAGGTTGAATTGAATCCTATTGACTTATCCAAATACGTTGAATCGTTATTCATCGATTTGCTGGCTTAATTATTAGTGTTATTTGTTTCGAAGGTGTGGACTGAGGGCCGCATCTTTTTCTTTTTGATTATCATCAAAAAATATAAAACCGGTATTTTGTGAAACTTTTATATAGAAACAATAAAAAAGTCTAAAATATAAATATTTCTTTAAAAATAACATTAAATTGAAATATTATTTATACATTATATAACCTAGAATTAGGTATAAATAATGCATAGACGTAATCGTATTTTATTTAATATGAATTAATGTTAGCACTTATAATGAATAACTGCTAATAGTCTTTTTTCATAGAAAATGGCACAAAATATTTAAATGTGCTTATCTCAAATTCTTTCTTATATAAAAAAACCATCTTATTTGATGGTAATTTTTGTTATTTCTTTTTGTCGTCCCGCAACAAATACCGGTTTGCCATTGCGCATAGCTACATTCGTTTCTGATCTCATTCCATAATCTGGCGCATATATTCCTGGTTCCATTGAGAATGTGGTTCCATCTATTAATTGCCTCGTGTCGTGAGATTCATAGTCATCGATATTTGCGCCCGGTCCATGAGGTGATAAATCGACAGAAATATTGTGGCCTGTTCTATGAGTGAAATATTCCCCATACCCTTCTGACGATATGTAGTCTCTTACAACTCTATCGACTTCATATCCCATTACCGGTCTCTCTTTTGATGTGTCTTCAATAAATTTGAAGCCTTTATCGATCGCAGTTTTAAGGACGTTGAATCTTCTCTTCATTTCTTCAGGAATATCGTCCCCAATAAAGGCCATCCATGTTATATCTGCATATACACCTTTTGGGTTGTCATACTTGGCCCACATATCAATGAGAACCAAATCGCCCTCATGAATTTTCGAAGATTTTTTAGCTGTGGGGCCATAGTGTGGGTTGGAAGCGTTTTGTCCTATTGCAACTATCGCCTCGTCATCGTAAATCATTCCTTCTTCGTGGAATCTGTTGCAAATGAATTGTTGAATTTCAAACTCATCAGTCTCACCTTTTTGCGATATGAGTTCTCCGATTTTTTGGAATGCCTCATCTTTTATCTTGAGTGTTGTCTCGCATGCCTTCAGTTGGAGTGCATACGCCTCGTCATCATATGCGGCGTTGATTGTTTGAAGCAAATCAGCACTTGATACAACCTCGATTCCTTGTTTTTTGACATACTCAACAGAGCCATAGTCTGCCAATGAAACTCTTGGAAGGAGACCATCTTCTGAGATATCCATAAGGACTCGCTTGAATCCCTTGACGAGTTCTTTTTCTATATCGAGCATTTCTTGCCATGTCTTATAGACTTTTAATTCGAAATCTTTGGTTATTTCCGGGTCGTTTAGAAACACTGTATCTATTGTGTGGCAAATTATATATGCCTTGTCTTTTTCGAACACAAAGACGATTTTTCTAGTTAGCATCTTTTTGCCAACAAAATGTGGGACGGATGGATTACGGTTCTCATAATCCACTATGATCCAGGCATCTGCCTGTTTCTTTTCTAATTCTTTAGAGATAATTAATGCGTTTTTCATAATGTGTGATTTATTGTATCATTATTAACATATAAGGCTAATTTATGAATTCAATATTTACATCTGAAGTTGATTTAAATTCTCCATTTAAACAACATCCGAATCCTTACTTCGAAAGAAGGAATTTTATGATGCTGGATGGATGGTGGGATTTTGAAGTTAATCAACAAGAAACTACCGAGGCATATTCTAAGAAAATAGTAGTTCCGTTTGCCCCTGAAACGCCGCTCTCGCAGGTTGGCATGCATATAAACGCAAATGACTATATGCATTATCGGAAATCATTCAGAATTGATTCCAAATATATCGGATCAAAAGCTATACTTCACTTTACCGCCGTTGACCAGGAATGTATCGTGAATTTTAACGGTAAAAAACTCGGCGAACATAAAGGCGGTTACACCTCTTTTTCCTTTGTTGTAGATGGCATACTAGAAGATAACGTAATAGAAGTTGTGGCTAGAGATGATACCGATAGCGAAATATACGCTAGAGGAAAGCAAAGCAACGAGAGAGGCGGTATTTGGTATACGCCAACAAGCGGTATATGGGGAGACGTCTATATCGAGTTCGTTCCAGAGGTATATATCGAAGACGTCTCAATTAAACCGTCTTGGAAAGATAAAAAGGTGGTCATTTCAGCCAAAAGCAATTTAGAAAAAGTTGTTTCTTGCTCGATTTCTTTGCAAAATGAGACGATTTCTAATGTTTTTCTAAATTCCAATGAACCTGCCGAAATAGATTTATCAGACCATTTTGCGGAGTGGTCTCCTGATACGCCTAATCTTTACGATGTCACGTTTAATTTGGGTGATGATCAAATCAAATCTCATTTTGGATTTAGGCATTTGGAAGGGAAAGAAATATCCGGTATTAAATATCTATTCTTAAACGACAAACCAATCTTTTTATCCTCGTTATTGGATCAAGGATATTGGCCTGACGGTGGATTAACTGCCCCATGTGGGGAAGCCATATCTTATGATATAGACAAGATAAAAGAAGCGGGTTTCAATTGCCTTAGAAAACATATAAAGATTGAAAGCATGAGATGGTATTACGAATGCGATTCCAAAGGCGTTTTAGTTATACAGGACTTAGTAAATTCGGGCTCCAAATATTCAAAATTTTTAATCAACACAAGACCATTCATTAACTACAACATCAATGACATTGACAACAAGATTCTTGGGAGAGGCAATCCGGATTCGATGATTCGTTATGAAATGGATATGTATTCAACCATCAAACAACTATCATTACCAACATGTATTTGCATATGGACTTTATTTAATGAGGGATGGGGCCAATTCAGGGCAAAAGAAATGCATCAAAAGATGAAGGAATGCGTTGGAGATTGCTTAATCGATGCCACATCTGGTTGGTATGATAAAGGTGTAGGCGATTTCAACAGCAGGCATATTTACTTCCGTGCCCCAAAGCCAAAAACAGATCACAAACGAATTCTTTCCTTATCTGAGTTTGGCGGATATTCTCTTCCTTCCAAAGGGCATATGTTCACCGCTAAAACTTTCGGGTATGCCACTTATAAAGATAATTCGAAATTAAACAAAGCAATTGAGAAAGTCTATAAACGAGACCTAATCAAAGCCATTTTAAAAGATGGGCTATCCATCTCAGTCTATACACAGATTTCAGATGTAGAAGATGAGATAAACGGATTGATGACTTATGATAGGGCAATTTTCAAACCAGATATGAGTCTCATGCAAGAGTGCAACTCGCTGCTTTACAAAACATACGAAGAAACTGTTAAGGATAAAATCAAGTAACTTTGTTATAATCCAAACATGGGTTTTAAAATTGCGTTTTTCGACATTGATAACACCATATACGATGGCTTCAAAAGACGCTTTTCGGATGGTGTGGTTGCGGCGCTTAAAGAAGCACAGTCAAATGGTTTAAAAATTTGTCTTTGCACATCCAGGCCAAATGATTCGATTGAAAAACTTGGGTGCTTTAAACTTGGTATCAATTGGGATGCCGTTATTGGTAGCTCTGGCGGCACTGTTAAGATTGGGAATAAGTACATAAGATCGTCCACGATCGATGAAGATTTATCTAAAAGTTTTTTCGATTATCTAATTCAGAAAAACATCAGTTTTGAGATGATTGGACTTGAAACGCGATGGATTTGCGGCGGTTTTAATGATTGTGCGAATCAATTTTATTCGTTTTTTGAAGATTTTGCGCCTGAGGAAACCGACACTCATAAAGAGAAATTAACCCAGTTTCACTTATTCTGCACAAGTGAATTTGATGAAGATATAAAGGCCGCTTTCCCAGGATTGATATTTAGCAGATACATGCCTTTCGCAGTTGACATCCTGCCTATTGTTTATCAAAAGGGGGATGGCATAGCTTCCGTTCTTGAATATTTTGGATATAAAGAGGGCGAGGCGATTGGTTTTGGCGATGACTTACAAGATATCTCCATCTCGAAACATGTTGGGGAATTTGTGGCAATGGAAAACGCTAAAGATGAAGTCAAAGCCGTTGCTACCTACATTACTGGACATTGTTCTTCCGACGGCATTGAACAGGCCTTAAAGCATTTCCATCTGATTTAACGCTAACGGTTATTAAACCGTTGTAGTATACTTTGCCCTATGACATTTGAAATTCTTATACAAATATTCTTATTCGGTATCGCTCTCTCGATGGATGCGTTTGCCGTTTCCATTACCGACGGGCTTGTTTATACCGATATCAACAAGAGAAAAGGTTTCTTCATCGCTGGCACGTTTGGTGTCATGCAGGCACTTATGCCATTAACCGGATTCTGGATTGTTGAAATAATCGAGATAATCGTTGGTGAAGCCGGAGGCGAAAAGGCCGGCAACATCATGTCCACAATCGTTTGCTGGGTTTCCTTCGCATTGCTCTTGTTCATCGGTGGCAAAATGCTTCTTGAATCCCTGCAGGATATTAAGAAACCAGCCGAGGAGAAAGTTCTCAAGAAATTTTCAGTTAAAGAAGTGCTTATTATGGGCATTGCTACCGCGATTGACGCCCTTGCTACAGGCGTTGCATTTCACAATAAAAACGCTGGAGGAATTGCGATGTCTACAACAACCACAATTTGGTTGCATGCCGCTATCATCATGTGCTGCACATTTGCAATCTCGCTTATCGGTGTTTTCCTTGGAAGGCAGATAGATAAACTTCTCAAAGGCAAATACGAAATATCCGGAATCGTGGGAGGATGCATTCTTATTCTTCTCGGCGTTTGGGTAGTTCTCAGCCACTATCTTGGCATTTAATCAAAACATAAAGGCGCTTAAGCGCTTTTTGTTTTGTCTTATTCTCACAACAATATAACTTTTTTCGTTTATCTTTGATAATATATAGGCCATGAATAAGAACGACACCAAGACCAGAAGATATCGCGAAAACAAAAACAAAGGGAAAATCGATCCTAATAAGACCAAAACTTTTGTCGTTCACCACGAGACGACCCTGCTTGATTTTTTATGTGAGAAAATTCCTGCACAATCCAGGCATAATGTTCAGCGCATTATCGCCAATCACCAAGTTGCGGTAGGTGGCTCGCCAGTTTCGTTATTCAGTTTTCACCTATATCCCGAAGATGAAGTTACTTTGTCTTGGACTAGAATCCAAAAGAGGCAAAGAAAAGACCTTCCAATTATCTTTGAAAACGAGAATTTGATTGTAATAAACAAGCCTTCAGGACTTTTGTCCGTTGCTAGCGATAGGGAAAAGGGCAGAACCGCCTATAGAATCGTCCAAGAATACATCAATCAGACCGATAGGAATGCCAGAATCTTCATTGTCCATAGATTAGACGAAGACACATCTGGAGTTTTGATGTTTGCTAAAAACTACGCCACCAAAGAACTTCTTCAGAAAAACTGGCAGGATATCATCAAAGATAGAGCATATTACGCAATCGTTGAAGGCGAAGATATCAGTGATGAAGGCCACCTTAAAGACTATTTAGCCATGAGCGATGTCACCCAGCTCATGTATGTTACGAAAGATAGAGTTCATGGAAAACTCTGCGTCACAAACTACAAGAAGATGGCCGCCAAGAATGGCATGTCCTTACTTGACGTCCACATTGATTCAGGTAGGAAAAACCAGATTCGTGTTCAGTTGGGAAATATTGGCCACCATGTCATCGGAGACGATAAATATGGCGAGCCTATCAATCCAATCAAGAGGCTTGGGTTGCACGCCTATGAGCTCACATTCACCGACCCGTTAACGGGAAAGATATTCGATTTCAAAGCTCCAATGCCTGATGAATTCAAGAAGCTTTTCTGGAAGACGCACCAGCAGGAAAAAGAAGAGAAATTGTTGGCAGAAGCCAAGAAAAAGTCTTCAAAACCCTCATATAAACCAAAAACGGAGGCCAAATGGCAGAAAAAGTCGAAGAGAACAAAACGTCATTAAGAGACTATCGTAACTACAAGACAAAATCCTCCATTAGGCAATGGTTTGAGGAGCATTTCCCATTCTTGTTCGATATAAACTCTTTATTCTACTTCGGACTATTCATGTTCGTCGTTGCTTTCCTGTGGTGCGGATATACTTTCTTCTTCAATGGTGGTGCGGCAATCTACGGATGGGATTATTCCTCCCAATATGTTTCGATGGCATACACCTTCTGGGACAACTGGCACGAGTTCTTCACAACCGGTCATTTCCCGATGTACAGCACCAACACATATTTAGGCACAGACAATATTGGTTCTAATTCCTACTATGGATTATTTGATCCGTTCCTGCTCTGGACATTCATCTTCCCTAGAAACTGGATGCCTCAATTGTTCTTGATTGCATCTATGGTCAAAGGGGTTTTCGCTTCATTTGCCTTAAGGGCCTATCTTAAGTACATGGGCGTCAGTGAAAAATCGTCTAGAGTCGGTGCTGCCGCTTTTGCTTTTTGCGGATACATCAATTTTATGGTTGGTTTCCCATCATTTATGTCTATGGCCTGCACTGTACCGTTGATTTTACTTGGCATAGAAATGGTAATCAAAGAGCAAAAACCTCTTTGCTTGGTCGTATCTTTGTTCTTGCTTGGAATTATTTCATTCTTCTTCTTAATCGTTCTATGCGTTTGGGGCGTTTTATATGCTGTCTGGCGTTATTTGTGGACAATTAAAACAAGAGATATCAAGACAAATTTCCTGGTTATAGGTTTAGGCGTTGGCTCCTTTGCTGCAGGCATTTTAATGTCTGGCCCAATTCTTCTTCCCTCCTTTAGAGAAACCCTTTTATCAGGCAGAACGACATCAGGAGGCGCTGCCTATTTAGACGCATTAATCGGCTCACTTAAATCTTTTGACGCGTATCAATTCCTCAAGTATATGTTTATGCCTGTTGGAGGCAATACTGGCCGTGAATTGCAGGGTTTATTCGGTTTCTTCTACCCGACTTGCAACTATCTGTGGTTACCACTCGCTAAAGGCGGCTTTAATGGCGGATCCTATTCTTATGATTCGTGGACTGCATCGCTATTCTGTTATACACCGGTAATCGTTTTGTTCTTCACATCGCTTGTCAGGAGTTGTAGGAAGCGACAGTGGCAACATCTTATTGCCTTTGCTTTATGCTCATATCTTCTCCTTACCAACTTTGCGTATTATTTCTTCTATTGTTTCTCCGGTGATGGATACGGCAGATGGTATATTGTTTTGGTGCCTACTATTATCTTCTACGCCATGAAGGAACTAGATGATATTAAAGATGCTCCTCGCTGGGAGTTGCCGGTTGGTTCTTTAATCACGCTTACCCTAACTTTTGTGACTTGGATTCTTGCGGTAAAACTTCTTAAAAACAAGACCATCAATTACATACTAGTCGATGGATACACAAAGAATGAATATTCGGTCCCTGCCCAAATCACTTGGGATGGCGTTACTAGAACCCTTTTGTGGCTTGTTTATTATCAAATGGGCCTTGTTGTCTTAGAGAGCATTGCCATTATGTTCTTGAGCAAGAAAAACATTCTTCACCAAATCCTCTTTGGATTTATTGCCATCGAAACGGCTGTGTCGGGAAATCTTTCTTACATCTATGGATCGACTCGCGATGTTACATGGTTCAATGGCGGTTATTCATACGTAAATACAACATCCAAGACCTTTAAAACCTTAGCTAAACAAGACGGCGGCTATTACCGTATGCATTCAGATTCCGATTTCGAAAGCAATATGGGCATGGCTTTAGGCTATAACACCGCTTCGACTTTCCACTCTTTATTCAACTACGATGTTGCTGATTTGACACGTTATAGTTATATGACAAACAACGAATCATACAGGAATGGCGTCTATGGACAACGAGTCATCGCTAAATCCTGGTCTGGATATTACGATAACAAGCGATTCGGTTTTGATACTGCCATGGGGTACAAGTATTTCGCCATCGAAAACGAAGGTTATTATCACTACAACGATTATCGTCCAAATGTGCCATTCGGTTCAGAAATCGTTATGCAGAACGATACGTGGACAATTTATAAAAACCCATATGTTTCGGCAATTCCTCTTGGGCATGGAGTGGACAATATTTACGCCGAGAATTTAGTCGATGGCAGCTCTACCAGGAATCAGAGCGATTGGTACCATGACTATGGGTCTGGCGGTAATGCTACAAAAGAACTCTTAAGAAACGAAAGAACCTATCTTGACGGCGCTATTTTTGAAGACGACGTCATCACTAATGTTTACAACGAGCTAAAAGAGAAAAATGAAGAGGCCTCCCCAATTGCGGCATGCCCTGACGCATCTATTGCATCAGTCGGATTGAGCAGCGTTAGTTTCAAAAAGAAATATGTTGAGACCTCCCATTCGGACGGCAAATATTATGGTTTCTATATGCACCTCAGCGATGAGGAATCGTATTCACCAACAGATTTCTTAAACGATTCTGCGATGACCGATAGCAGCAAGATCGATTCATCTAAGTTAATCTCCGCTGTGGATGATGGATACGATTGGAAGGATTCGGTCCTTAAGAGTTATGGTAAAGTCGTTTTTTATCCTACAACTGGATATGGAACATACTTCAATTCATCCAAAAACGGCACGTATTTCGTAATGGATTTCACGGGCGCATCATCGCTTAAAAACGATACATATAGTTTATGTGAAGCACCTAGGGTTTATTTCGTTGGCGATAGGTATGATGACCCCGATGACCCCGATAAAGTCACCGAAAGCAATGTCATACTCGCTTACGAATATAAGAGCATCCGTAACTGGAAGAATGGCCACGTTAACACCGCTGGCGGAGTCTTTGGCCTCTATCCTGATGGCCGCGTTAAGTACATCGTTTGCTGTTTTAAAGGAGAAGGCACAACTAGACTTGGCAAGTTTAATTTGTATGCCCAAACTAGAGATGATTTAGATGCCTCAGTCGCTAAATACTCTACTGAAGAATATAACCTTACCGATGTGACCTATAAGACCGACAAATTCACGTTTAAGTCCAATTTCTCAGAAGGGAAAGTTGTAGTCACAAACATTGGTTATGACGCTGGCTGGAAACTAGTTGCCACCAACGTTGAAACAGGCGTCACCTCAACCCCTAACGTTTATCGCGCTAACGGCGGCATGGTTTCATTTGTTGCCAGCGCAGGAGAATACGAATATACCCTCAAATACACAACCCCATATTTAGGCGCCGGATTTGGATTCTTCGCGATAGGCGTTGGAATGTTGGCGGCATATGAAGTCGGTTCCTACTTCATAAGGCGCAAAAATAAAAAGAAGCTTGAAGTCCAAGCCTCTTAATAACTTATTTGATACTTAGATAAAGGTCGTAGACTTTATTCTTAGCTACGCCTTTTTCTTTTGAGATTTTTGCGATAGCGTCTTTTGAGCGCATATCCTTCGTGTATTCCTTGAGCAATTCGATTATTTGCTCATCGGTGATCATTTCTACATTTTCCTGTGCTTTATCCACAACGATGACCATTTCGCCTTTGAGCGTTTCCGGATCGATTTCGCATAAGGTGTTGAAATCGCCTCTTATGAACTCTTCGAACGCTTTGGTGAGCTCTCTTCCGATGCAGGCGCGTCTAGAGCCTCCAAACGCCTCTTTCATCGCTTTGAGAGTGGTGCTGATTCTATGTGGAGCCTCGTAGAAGATCATCGTATCTTCTCTGGTTTTGAGTTTTGACAATTCTTTATCTCTTTCAGACGGTTTTGATGGCAAAAAGCCATAGAAGTAGAAGTGGTTTGTCGGAAGCCCTGAACATACGAGTGCGCATAATGCCGCATTGCTCCCGTTCACGCAGGAAACCTTAACGCCTTCTTCGATGCACCTCGCCACAAGTCTTTCGCCCGGATCTGAGATTGCCGGGTAACCGGCATCAGACATATAGGCAACCTTCTTCCCCTCTTTTAGCAATGAGATGATTTTTATAGATGCTTCTTCCTCGTTGTGCTCATGGCACATGATGAATGGTTTCTTGATGTTGAATTTAGCTAAAAGAGAACCTGAGTTTCTTGTGTCTTCAGCAGCGACATAATCAATGTCTTTCAACACTTCGATGGCGCGTGAAGAAAATTCATCCAAGTTTCCAATTGGAGTGGATATCAGATAAAGCAGTGGACTATTGCCGCGAAAATTCAGTTCTCTATCCATAATTAACCGCGTTTGTTTTCCCTTGCTTGAGGTCTATAACTTCTTTTCTCAAGAACCTTGTATTCGTTTAATGGGATAAATTTGAGATTATCGCTGCTAACGAGTTTGACGGTTCTGGAGATTATGTTATAGCCATCGACTTTATATTCCTCGCCGTCAATGGTGAGGACAGAACCGAACTTAGGGAAGTCTTTCTTCGCTTCGGTATATGCGTCATCTTCGAATAATAAACAGCAGATGAGTTTGCCGCAGTGGCCCGAAAGCTTAGGGATATTTAAGGTCAGCATCTGGTTCTTTGCTCTGGAGATGGATATTCCATCGAACTGATTGAGGAATGTGGCGCAGCATAGAGGTAGCCCGCAGATGCCGATTCCGCCGACCATCTTGGCTTTGTCTCTTGCGGCGATATGGTGCAATTCGATTCTGCATTTAAGCTGAGGTGCTAAGACTTTCAGAAGGTCTCTAAAATCAACTCTTCCCTCGCTTGTGTATGAGATGGTGACCTTTGTTCCATCAAGCGTATAGAACGCCTCGATAAGATTCATTGGCAAACGAAGTTTTTCAACTTCTCTTCTTGTGATTTCAAGCGCTTGCGCAGCCTCTTGAATTCCAAGTTTGTAAGCGGCCATATCGTCTTTATTCGGACGTCTGATGATCGGTTTCAACGCAAGGGTGGATTTATAAGTCGACATATCCTGCAAATCACTGCAAACCGTGCCGATTTCGTATCCTGCAACAGTTTCGACAACCACCAAATCACCCATTTTCAAATCCGGGATTGTGGTGGAGAAATAATAGGATTTTATAGCTCCGGCAAATCTTATGCCGACGAAGTATTGTTTTTCTTCTTCCATGGGACTACCTTCCTTTCGTAATATAATTCGCCACATGCTCAAGAGCAAGAGCGGTGCTGATGTTCAAATCCAACTGACTCCTGATTTTCATGATTTCAATCAATGAGTCCTCCACATGGCGAAGTTTCTTCGCTAGAGGTTGAATAAGTGTAGCATATTGGGCCAATTTCACAGGCTGATTTTGTTTATAGGCGACAACATCCTTAAAGGCCAAAGTTAACATATCCAAAAAATATTTGGCTTCGGCTTTTTTAGTAACCATTGGGATGATGTCTTTCTCAAATGAATACAGAGTATATGAAGGTGTTTCGTTCAATGATTTCAAGGCAATCTTGAATGACTGCTTGGCGTTTAGATATTCATCGCTTTCATATTGCTGGTAGATAAGCTCGCCTGAGTTGATGAAGTAGGCAAGAAGCTCAGCGTCTTCTTGCGGTACATTGCAGTTCATCGCCTCCTCAATCACCACTTCGCGTGGCGCGAGAGTCATCCTTATCGTCTCGCAACGTGAGATTATGGTCGGCAAGATTCTAGCCTCATTTTGGGTTGTGAGAATTGCGTATGTGTTTTTTCCTGGCTCCTCTAAGAATTTGAGCAATGAGTTGATTGACTCTACTGTCATGTTTTCGACCAAGTGAATTACGTAAATCAGGATTCCTTTTTCCTCTAATGGAGTCTTGGAGAATCCCGCGACGACCTCTTGCACGTCTTCTTTTTTGATGGAATTATTCGAACCATCCAACATGAAGAAATCTGAATATGTCCCATGCTCGATTCTCTTGCAAAAACGGCATTCTTCATCCGCTAAAGGGCTGGGATTTGCGCATAAAATCGATTTGGCGAGGAATAATGCCGTCTCTTTTAGCGGTACTCCGGATTCGCCACTCAGCAAATATGCATGGTTGATTCTTCCCATGGATAAAGCGTTGGAGAATGTCCTCCAAAGTATTGGTTGTCGATTTTGTAGATAGGTTCCGAATTTCATTATTTCTTAAGCGCTTTTTCTATTTCTTTGAATGTATCGTTAAAGACCTCATCTGGTCCTTGTGATGCATCGATTATCCTGAATCTTTTCGGGAACATCTCCGCTACTTTGTGGAATGATTCGCGGACTTTGTAATGGAAATCAAGTTTCTCGACGTCGAGCCTATTGACTTCTCTTCCGGCGTTAGCGGCGATTCTTGCTAAGCCCACCTTTGGATCGATGTCGAAGAGGAATGTCAAATCTGGCTCAAACCCTTCTGTAGCATAGAGGTTAACTTTTAGGATCTCTTCGATGCCAAGTCCTCTTGCGCCACCTTGATAGGCAAGGGATGAGTCAAGATATCTATCACATAAGACGATTTTGCCTTCTTTAAGGGCAGGGATGATCTTTTCGACAAGATGCTGTCTTCTTGATGCCGCATATAAAAGAGCCTCGGTTCTTGGATCCATGGCTGTATTCGCTTTGTCTAAGATGACGTTTCTAATTTCTTCTCCGATTGGAGTGCCACCTGGCTCTCTGGTCAAAATGACCTCATAGCCTCTAGACTCCAATTCGGCGATGATTCTTTTTATGGCGGTTGTCTTTCCGGAGCCTTCTCCGCCTTCGAATGTGATAAACATATTAAATCTTCTTTCTTCCCTCAAACGCTTTGGCTAGCGTCAAGGAATCTGCGTAGTCGAGTGATGCGCCCATTGGCAATCCATATCCAAGCCTTGTGACTGTAACGTCGAATCCTTCTAATAACTTAGCTACGAACATCGCGGTGGTCTCGCCATCCAATGTTGAACTCGTTGCAAGGATGATTTCTTTCACCCCGCCTTGTTTCACTCTGTCAAGCAAGGCGTCGATTGATAATGAATCTGCGCCTTTGCCTTTGGAGATTGCGATGACCCCGCCTAGAACATGATAAACACCGTTGAAGGAATTCATCTTTTCCATGGTTAAGACATCTTTAGGGTCTGATACGACACAGATAAGGGAATGGTCCCTAGTCTCATCGCTGCAGATATCGCAGACATCATTTTCGGTATAAACCCCGCAAATTGGGCATTTGTGGATGTTTTCCTTAACTTTTACCATTGCGTCTGCGAATTCGGCAACATCCTCATCATCCATGCCTAAAACCGCATATGCCATGCGTTCTGCGCTCTTGACCCCAATGCCTGGAAGCTTAGAGAAAGAGTTGGCTAATTTGGTGATGGAGGACAATTCTTTCATTAGAACATCCCTTTGGATTGTCCGGTGATTCTCTCATCGATGGCATCGCTTGCGGTCTTGATTTGCTGGAGGGCATCGTTGATTGCCATCATGATGGTCTCTTCGACCATGTCTTTGTCGTCTGGGTTCAAAGCGGCATCATCGATTTTGATGGATACTACTTCTCTAGAGCCTTTGACCTCTACTTCGACGATTCCGGCCTTCTTGACCGTGAAGACTTGCTCGTCTAATTGTGCGTGTGCTTTTGCAAGCTCACGCTGCATGCGCTGTGCTTGCTGCATCATTTGCTGCATTGGATTCATTTTTTAACTCCTATTTAATAAAATCTAAAGTGATATCGTTTTTGTTTGGCAATAAGCCTACTTGCTGTTTGCTCATGAAGTCCCTAATTATCGCGTTCTTCTCGTTTGGGTCAATCGCGTAGATGAAGACTTTTCTTCCGAGCAATGTTTCCACCAAATCCTGCAAAGGTTTTTGGTTTTGGATGATATTGGCCTTTTTGCTTAGCTTTGAGAAATTATATGCCAAGATCAAAACCTCTTTGCTTAAGCAGAATGGGTGTCCTTCCGAAAGGAGGGTGGCTAGATTTCCAAGTTTTGGGTCATCTTTGATGGAATTCAATCTATCCCAAGTCTTGACCAGTTCAACCCTCTCGGCCTTATTCGCTAGAACCATGACCTTGATTACATCATCGATTGTTAACTCGGTCGTCTCGCCTTCTGTTGCAATGGATGGAGCGGTGACTTTTGAGGTATCGATCGGGGCTGGTTTAGGTTTTTCTGGCACTGGGGCTGGCGCAACATTTTTAGGTTCCTCAACAACTTTAATTGGCTCCGGTTCCTTTATTTCCGCCCTGACTGGCTCCGGTTCCGGAATCGGTGTTTCTTTTACGACTTCCTGGATTGCAGGTCTAGGTAACTCATTCTTAATGGCAGGTTTCTCCTCAACTTCATCGTGGACATTGGATGATGCCATTCTCAGCAATGAGAGTTCGAATAGGGATCTAACGTCATTGATGTTCTTGAGATTGTTCTGGGCATCAACGAGTGAAGACACCATTGAGTTGCAAAGACTTGGCCTGATGCTCGAAGCTAAATCCTTAGCCTCTGCCTCGTTAATATCCTCAAGCAAATCCGCAAGTTTTGTTCTCTCGAAAATCAACAAATCCTTCAGAATCCCAATCAATTCCCTAAGCAATCTTCTGACATCGATTCCGGCGGTGAGATACATCTCGCTTTTGGAAACGACTGTTTTAACATCACCCTCTGCAATCGCTTTAAGAAGTGAAATCTTCTCATCTACGCTAGTTAGGCCATAGATAGTTAAGACATCATCGTTTGTGATTGTGTTTCCGCTATAAGCGAGGATTTGATCGATGATTGAGTAGGCATCACGCATACCGCCATCGGCAAGTGATACGACCGTTTTCAAACCTTCCTCGTCATAGGTAGCCCCTTCTTTATTGAGAACCTCAACGATTTTCTCTTTCATCTCAGAATCGCTGATGCGTGAGAAATCGAATCTTTGGCAACGGGAGAGGATAGTTGGAAGAACTTTATGCGGTTCGGTTGTGCAAAGGATGAAGATTACGTTTTCCGGAGGCTCTTCAAGCGTTTTTAATAAAGCGTTGAATGCGCCGGTGGACATCATGTGGACTTCGTCGATGATATAAACTTTGTATTTGCCTCTCAACGGGGCGTATCTGACTTTTTCGATGAGTTCCCTAACCTGATCAACGCCATTATTTGATGCGGCGTCTATCTCGACGATATCTGGATGGGTTCCTTCGGTGATTGCAATGCAGTTTGAGCATTGGTTGCACTGACAGCCCAATCCTTTTTCGCAGTTGAGGGCTTTGGCGAAAAGTCTAGCCATGGAAGTTTTGCCGGTGCCTCTAGGTCCCGCGAAGAGATAAGCGTGTCCAATCTTATCCCTAGCGATTGCGTTCTTAAGGGTTCTGACGATGGCTTTCTGGCCTGCGACCTCCTCAAATGTTTGAGGTCTGTAAGTTAAATAAAGAGCTTTGTATGACATATTTCGAGTAGATTATACTCAAAAATCATCCTTCTCACTAGTGAGAATGGGCGTGATTGTGTTTAGACTATATGTTGTTGCCGTGATATAATCGCCACGCCGAAGGAGATTTTTATGGAAGATAGCATGCGCAAAAGGCTTGAAGCCACCAAAACAAGATGTGAGGAAATCGATCAAGAATTAGCATCTCCAGATATTTCTAATGACGTGCAGAAATTAACATCCCTTTCTAAAGAAAGAGCGGGTTTGGATACACCTTATCAGAAATTTTTACGTTACCTCAAATTGGAATCGGATTTAAAAGATATCATCGAGATGCTCGGAAGTGCCGATGAAGAACTTGCCGAGATGATGAAAGAAGAGAGAAAGTCAATTGAGACCGAGATGGCAAATCTTGAGGAAACTCTTAAAGTTGATTTGATTCCAGTCGATCCTAATGACAGCAAAAACATCATTGTTGAAATCAGAGGCGCAGTTGGCGGAGATGAAGCAAACATTTTTGCTGGTGATCTTTTAAGAATGTATGCCCGTTATGCCGAAGAGCAGGGCTGGAAACTTCAGTTCCTTGACGGTGTTGAAGGCGCATGTGGCGGCTATTCATATGTCTCATTCATGGTTAAAGGAGAGAATGTTTACTCAAAACTCAAGTTCGAATCTGGCGCTCACCGTGTTCAGAGGGTTCCTAAGACCGAAGCCCAAGGACGTATCCACACATCATGCGCTACGGTTCTCGTTATGCCGGAAGCAGAGGAAGTTGATGTTGAGATTAGGCCAGAAGACTTGAAAATCGATACTTATCGTTCACAGGGTGCAGGTGGTCAGAACGTCAACAAAACCGAATCCGCTGTTCGTATCACCCACATTCCAACTGGTCTAGTTGTCTCTTGCCAAACCGAGAAGGCACAGCTTCAGAATAAAGAGATTTGCATGAGAATGATTCGCGCAAAAGTCCATGATTTCTACCAGGCTCAGCAAGATAATGAGAGAGCAAACGAAAGAAAGCTCAAAGTCGGTACAGGTGAGAGATCTGAGAAAATCAGGACTTACAATTACCCGCAAAACCGCGTTACCGATCACCGTATCGGATTCACCATCAACCAACTTGATAGGGTTATGGAAGGTGAATTAGAGCCAATCATCGATGCCCTGATTCATTACGATCAGGAAATGAAGATGCTTGAGGAGGCAAAATAATGCCAACCATCGGGGAGGCCCTAGCCGAGGCTTATGCCGAGTGCAAGCCATATGACATTCTTGCAAGGGATTTGCGAGTTTTGATTATGGCAAACGAAGGTTTCCATGACCAAATCGATGTCATCTTCTATAAAGATAAAGAGATGAAGAAATATGACCTCTTCCGTCAGCAGGTCGCCCGTTTAAAAAACAATGAACCGGTTGAATACATAATCGGAGAAGCCGAATTTCTTCAGCACAGGCTTTATGTTGATAAGCGCGTTCTTATTCCGCGTGGAGAGACCGAGGAGCTGGTTTCTTTGATAAGCGAAAGAATCTCCAATTACTATGAGCCAAGGCAATACTTGGTTGTTGCCGATATTGGAACCGGCAGCGGATGCATCACGATCGCTTTAAAAGAGTCATTCAAGAACTGGATGCTTTATCCAACCGATATTTCGCCTGACGCAATGGAGGTCGCCAAAATCAATTTCGCAAAAGAAGGGACTAGATGCGACCCATTAATTGGCGATGCGCTGGAACCATTCATCGAGAGAAAGATGAATCTTGATATCATCGTATCCAACCCACCTTATATTCTTAATAAAGATGACGCGCAGGATTCCGTCAAGGATTACGAGCCATCTAACGCTTTGTGGATGGATAAGGACAAGAACGTTTATAAATCGATATTCGAGAACTACAAGAAAGTTAAGAAGGGCTCCCTCTTCATGGCTTTTGAAATCTCTCCGGATATCGTTAGTTACTTAACAGATTTAATGAAGAAAAACCTCAGCGATTATGAATACGAATTCGTTAATGACCTTAACGGAATGACAAGATTCCTAATCGTCTTCTGCAAATAAAAATATGGCAATATTAGAAGAAAAAGATTACAAAATCGCAGCAAAAGTGCTTCAAAATGAAGATATTCTAGCCTTTCCTACTGAAACGGTTTACGGGGTGGGAGTGGTCTATGATAGCGAGGAAGCATTCAATAAACTGGTCGCTTTAAAGAAGAGACCTCCGAATAAGCCTTTTGCCCTTGCCTGCGGCTCTATTGAAGAGGCGGGCAAATACATCGTTGCTGATGATAGAACAAAGAAGCTAATGGCGCACTTTCTACCAGGAGAAATAACCTTTTTGGTTAAATCAAAACCTGATTTGCCAAAATGGGTCACACTGGGGACAGACACAATTGGAATCAGAGTCCCTGCAAATGATTTCTGCGTCAAATTGTTCAATGAAGTTGGCAAGCCGTGTTTGTTAACATCCGCGAATATGTCCGGTGAGCCAACCCTTAGATTTTTTGAAGAAGTTAAGGCTCAATTTGATGGGCAGGTTGGCGCAATCGTCAAAGGTGAATGCACATCTTTAGTGCCTACAACCATTGTCTTGGTTGGCGATAGTGGTATAAAACTGGTAAGGGAAGGACCTATTAGTTTTGAAACAATAGAAAACTACTGGAAGGAGAATTGCAAATGAGAGTAGCAGTTGGAAGCGATCACGCTGGATTCAATTTAAAAGAGGCGATTAAGAAAGACCTCATTGAGAAGGGGTATGAGGTTATCGATGTTGGAACCAACAGCCCAGAAAGAGCAGATTATCCTGTTTATGCCAAACTTTGCGCTAAGGAAGTAATAAATGGCAATTGCCAGTTTGGAATTCTCTGCTGCGGAACAGGAGAAGGCATCTCCATCACCGCCAACAAGGTAAAAGGCATCAGATGCGGAATCGGTTATGACGATGAGGTCACAGCCCTCTGCAGAAAGCACAACAACGCAAACATGATCGCGTTCGGTGAAAGATTCATGAAGCCAGAAGACGCGATTAGAAGAGCCAATATTTTCCTCACATCAGACTTTGAAGGTGGCAGACATGCCGCTAGAGTCGACATGATGGAAGAAAAATAGCAAATTTAAGCAGACTTATGTCTGCTTTTTTATTTGTTCAAAATTTCTTGGGAAAAAATCAAAATTTGAACGCTATTAATTAGTGTGGATACAAGTATTGATTTTGTTTGCCCAAGATGCGGCAATTCCGATCCGAGGTATTTAGGACACAAACCAATTGGTGGTGAACTCTATTGTCGTAAATGCATCTCGTTTATCGGGGCATCAGCCAAACAAATAATCGCTAACCCACACGAGGTGGAACTTTCTCTTCACTATCCGTTAACATCTGAGCAAAGTTCCATCTCCTCAACCATTATCAAGAATTATAAAAACAAGATAGATACCCTTGTGTATGCCGTCTGCGGAGCAGGTAAAACGGAGCTTTCATTCGGTGTTATCAAATATGCTTTGGAACAGGGGCAGCAGGTTGGTTTTGCTTTGCCTAGAAGAGATGTCGTCATCGAACTTTATTGGAGATTAAAGGACGCATTCCCAAATTCAAAGGTCGTCGCGGTGTATGGAGACCATTCATATCAACTAGAAGGTGACATCATAATTCTCACAACCCATCAGCTTTATCGTTACAATCACTATTTTGACCTCATTGTCATGGATGAAATTGACGCTTTTCCGTATAAAGGCAACGACGTCCTTGAAGCGATGTTTACCAGGGCCAGGAGAGGGCCGTGCGTTTTAATGTCGGCCACTCCAAGCAAAGAGATAATCGCTGAATTCTCAAAGCCTCAACACGGCATAGTGGAACTTAGGACAAGATTCCACAAGAAGGATATTCCAGTGCCTCAAATCAAGCTTGATTCAGAACTATTCCAACTTGCTTTTGTGATTAGAAAACTCATCAAATATAAGAAAAACGGCCTGAAATGCTTAGTTTTTGCTCCAACGATCAATCAATGCGAGGAAATCTATTCAAAGGTCAAAACGTTTGTGAATAAAGGCGGTTTTGTCCATAGCAAATGCCTGAATAGAGAAGAGGTTATATCTGAATTCAAAAAAGGCAATTTGAACTATTTAATCACAACCTCAGTCCTTGAGCGCGGGGTCACCATAAAGAATTTGCAGGTCATTGTAACTACCGCCGATAACGAGAAGATTTATAACTCGGCAACTCTGATTCAAATAGCGGGTAGAGCGGGCCGTAAGATTGACGCTCCATATGGTGAGGTATTTTTCCTTGCTCAAAAAGAGACCAAGTCCATGAGAGAAGCGATAGATGAAATTAGATATTGCAACACCTATTTGTAAGGTCTGTTTCCAACCGATCACCGAAGAGACTTTTGCCTCATTTCTCCATAATGACCCTCCTGTTTGTCCCAGGTGTTTCAGACATTTCAACCCTAGAATTGAGAACGTTAAACTGAGCAATGGCGTAAGCGGCATCACATGCTACGAATATAACGAGGACATAAAAACTTTGCTATTCAACTTCAAAGCGTGTTTTGATTACGAACTAAAAGACGTGTTTTTCTATTATCAAGCCGGGTATTTTAAGCGTAAGTACAGGAAATTTACTCTTGTTCCTGCACCAAGTTTCAAAACCAAAGACGAAGAAAGAGGATTTAATCATGTTGTTGCCATGTTTTCCTCATTTGGGCTTCCAATCGTTAAGGCAATTGAGAAAACCAGCGATGTAAAACAAGCGGATTTGACTAGAGATGAACGACAAGAAGTCGGCAGATACTTAAATTGGGTTTCCAGAACCGATGTTAGAGGCAAGAACGTGCTTTTTGTCGATGATGTTCTAACAACCGGTTCTACCGCGGTTGCCTGCACAAATCTGATTAAATCGAACGGCGCTAAAAGGGTTGAGTTTCTAATAATGTCGCACACCAAAAACCATGATGTTTTGAATCAAAAGGCTCCATTAAAACGTTAGTCCGTTGCCTACCATTATAATTAATGGTATTATTCTTAACGACTTTCAGGAGGAGTATATCGTGGCTAATTTTATTGAAAAGATATTCCGTCTAGAGGAAAGAGAACTCAAAAAATATGCTAGAGAGGCAGACAGAGTTATCGCCTATGACGAAACCATGACAGCTTTAAGCGATGATGAATTAAAGCACAAGACAGTTGAATTCAAAGAAAGACTCGCAAACGGCGAAACAGTCGATGACATCAAGTACGAGGCATTTGCCGTTGCTAGAGAAGCTGCATGGAGGGTTTTAAAACAAAAGCCATTCAAGGTTCAGATCATCGGATCGCTCGTTCTTCATGGCGGCAATGTTGCCGAAATGAGAACTGGTGAGGGTAAGACATTGACCGCAACCATGGCGGTTTATCTAAATGCATTGGAGGGCAAGGGCGTTCACGTCATCACCGTCAACGAATACTTAGCATCTCGTGACGCTGAATGGATGGGTCAGATATATCGCTGGTTAGGACTCACAGTCGGCGTTAACCTTGCTTCCAAATCCACACGTGAGAAAAGAGAAGCATACAAGTGCGATATCACTTACACCACGAACTCCGAGTTAGGATTTGATTACCTCCGTGATAACATGGCGCCAAGCCTTGATGGCCGTGTCTTAAGAGGACTTAATTTTGCAGTTGTCGATGAAGCTGACTCAGTCTTGGTTGATGAATCAAGAACACCATTGATTATTTCCGGTGGCTCCCGTTCTGCGGCATCGCAGTATCAGGTCGCAGACCGTTTCTGCAAAATGTTAAAGAAAGATGTCGACTTCACAATCGATATCAAAGACAAGGCTTGCTCATTGACCGAATCAGGAAACGATAAGGCCGAGAGATTGTTCGGTGTCAATAATTTGTATGACCCAGAGAACAATGACCTCGTTCACCGTATCCATCAGGCCTTAAAAGCGAATTACATCATGGCTCGCGATGTCGAATACATGGTTGATAAAGATCACCAAATCCAATTGATCGACCAGTTCACAGGCCGTGTTATGCCAGGCCGCGAATATAACGATGGACTTCAGCAGGCAATCCAGGCTAAGGAAGGCGTTGAAATTAAACAGGAGACTGTTGTCATGGCAACAATCACCTATCAGAACTTCTTCCGTCTTTACACAAAACTTGCCGGTATGACCGGTACCGCTAAGACGGAGGAAGAGGAATTCATCACAATCTTCAACATGAAGGTTATTGTCATTCCAACCAATAAGCCAATTCAGCGTGTTGACGATGTCGACCTTATCTTTGCTACGCACGACGCGAAATTAAAAGCGCTTGTTGCGGCTGTCAAAGAAAGACATGAAAAAGGACAGCCAGTCCTTATCGGTACAGTTTCCGTTGAATCAAACGAAGAGATTTCCGCTCTTTTGACTGCAGCAGGAGTTCCACATGAAGTCTTGAACGCTAAAAACCAGGCACGTGAAGCTGAAATTATCTCTCACGCAGGTGAGGTTGGAGCAGTCACACTCGCAACAAACATGGCAGGCCGTGGTACCGATATCAAGATTACACCAGAAGTTGAAAAACTCGGCGGATTGTGCGTATTTGGCACTGAAAGACATGAATCCCGCCGTATCGATAACCAGTTACGTGGACGTTCAGGACGTCAAGGCAACGTCGGCTATTCAAGATTCTTTGTCTCATTCGATGATGATCTCATGAGAAGATTCGCTCCAGAGAATATCCGCAAATTATTCACTGAACAGTTACAGGATGAATCGTATGAGAACAAGATGCTCATGAACGCTGTCACAAATGCTCAGAAGCAGATTGAAGGCAGAAACTTCGATACACGTAAGAACTTAAAGGATTACGATGACGTCTTAGCCAAGCAGCGTGACATCATCTATAAGAAGAGAGACTCAATTCTCTATGCAGAAGATATCGTCGACCTCATCCACGATTTCTTCAAGACTTGCGGTATGTATATCGCCAACAGATCAATTGATACAACCACTTCCGAGCAGCTAATATCTGGCGAGCTTCTAAAAAAGAACGTAGAACCTGCATTTATGGCTCCAGGCACAATTAATGCCCAGGCATTTGATGGTGCTTCAATTGAGGAAGCTGGAGAAGATTTGGGCGAAGCGCTTTATAACCTCTACCTCGAAAAGAGAAAAGGCTGGTCATCACAGGAAGCTGACCAAGTTGAAAGATATGTCGCTTTAAGAGTCATTGACCAGAACTGGCAGATGCACATCGACACAATGTCTCATTTACGTGATGGTATCTCACTTCGTTCATACGCTCAGACAAATCCGCTTCAGGATTACGTTAATGAAGGCTATGACCAATTCAAGCAGATGAACGATAAGGTCGCTCATGATACATGCTTGAACCTCTTAAATGTCAGAATCCAAAGAAAAGCCGCGCCAAATCCACAGCAACAGCCACAACCTCAGGCTCAGCCAAAGCCTGAGACAATCGTTGCCCATAAAGAGAATGATGTCTCAAATGTCTTAGCTGACAAACCTCAAGATGTCATTGCCGCTCATGCCGCTGAAATCAAGGAAGGCCAGGCTGAAATGGCAAAGCAGGAGCAAGAGCCTGCCACCAAACCAGAAGAAAACAAATAGGAAGGGAATAGAATGAAAGAGCTATGGGAATTGAAACAAGACTCTCAAAACATTGGGAAACTTGTTACCCAGCTCGGTGATTCTCTTTGACCTCGATAAGCTAAATAAGATAGTCTCCGAGTTGGAAGAAAAACAAAATGAAGAAGGCTTTTGGTCAGATCAGAAAGCCGCTATCGCAGTTGTTGATAAATTAAACGAAGCTAAGAGCAAGATAACTTCATATAATAAGATTTCACAGGACTATAAAGACCTTTGCGATCTTTTCGAAATGCTTGATCCATCAGATACTGAAATGATGGAATTAATTGAATCAACAGAAAATGATTTAAACAAAAATATAGCCGATTTGCGCAATATTTTGCTTTTTAGCGGTGAATACGACGCTTTAAATGTCACTCTTGAAATTCATCCAGGTGCCGGTGGAACCGAAGCTATGGATTGGGCAGAAATGCTCTTGAGAATGTATCAGAGATGGACAGAACGCCATAATTTCAAATGGCAGGTTTTATCATATGAACCAGGCGAAGAAGCAGGATGCAAATCCGCCTCCGTCAGAATTTCAGGACATAATGCATATGGAATGCTGAAAGGGGAAAAAGGCGTACATCGTCTTGTTCGCATCTCTCCATTCGACGCTAACGCAAGAAGACACACATCATTTGCCTCCATCAACGTCGTTCCCGAGTTCGGCGCTATCTCAGACGTTGTCATCGACCCTAAGGATTTAAGAGTCGATACATTCCGAAGCGGTGGTGCCGGTGGACAGAACGTCAATAAAGTCTCTTCCGCTGTCCGTATTACCCATATTCCTACCGGTATTGTTGTCTCATGTGAGATTGAACGTTCACAACTTTTCAATAAAGCCACTTGTATGGAAATGCTTGCCGATAAGCTCATGCAAAGAAAAATAGAGGAGCGTGAAGCTAAGATGAAATCAATCGTCGGTGAGCAGAAGAACATTGAGTGGGGCTCCCAGATCAGATCTTATGTCTTCTGCCCTTATACGATGGTTAAAGACAACAGATCAAATTACGAAACATCTGATGTATATGGTGTTATGGACGGTGACTTGGATAGACTCTTATTCTCTTATTTAGAGACGGAGGCAAAGAACCATGGCGCTGAATAAATATTTTGCCGATAAAAAACAGGTAAAACTCGCTGTCATTGACTTATTGTTTGTCGCATTAGGCTGTTTTCTTGTTGCCGCCGGTTCGGCCTTGTTCATTGAACCAGCCAACTTAGTTGTTGGAGGTGTCACATCAATTGCATTGCTTCTCAACAGCGTAATTGAGCCATTAGTCGGTTTTGACTGCGTTGACATTATAGTTTGGGTGGTTGAAATCGTGTTCTGGGTTATCGGTTTGATTGTCCTTGGTAAAAAGTTTGCTTTGAACACTTTGATGGCAACGCTTCTGTATCCTTTATTTAATACGTTGCTTTATAGGTTTGTAGTTCCTTATATCGGATTGGATGTCCTAACGAGCGCAACCGATGTTGGTTCGTTGACTTTAGTTGCGGTATTTGGCGGGATTTTGACCGGAGCAGGCGTAGCCGTTTCTTATTATGGAAATGGCTCAACCGGCGGAGTTGATGTTTTTATTTCAATCATTGGCAAATACACCAGCGTCAAGGAAAGCGTTGCTAGCTTCTTGATTGATGGAACATTGGTTCTTGTCGGTATTTTCGTTTTCAGGGATATTGTAAGCGGATTAGAAGGCGTTCTTTGCGCGGTTATTTGCGCAATCGCCATCAAATTCATTTATGTCGAAGGTCATGCGCATGTTGTTTTCGACATTATCTCCGAGAATTACCAGCCTATTAAAGAATACGTTGAGCAAACGATGGCTCATGCCACAACGCTTGTAGATATAACAGGCGGTTACACAGGCAAAGGGAAAGTCATGTTAAGATGCGTCGTTTATTATAGAGAGACCGAAGAGCTCAAACGCGTTATCGCCCGCAATGATCCCCATGCATTCGTTGTCATAACAACCGCAAACGCAATCAAGGGCGAAGGATTCGATCCTTTGACTTATTCAGCTAGAAAGAAAAACAAATAATGCTAGACGATTCGCACCCATTCAAAATCGTTTCTAAATACAAACCGACTGGAGATCAGCCAGAAGCCATCAGGAAAATAGTGGAAGGCGTTAAAGAAGGAAAGAAACTCCAGGTTATTTTAGGTGCCACCGGTACCGGAAAAACCTTTACCGCCGCCAATATAATCGAGAAATTGAATAGGCCTACTTTGGTGCTTGTTCACAACAAGACTTTGGCGTCCCAGCTATATGGCGAGTTCAAGGAACTTTTCCCTGATAACAGGGTTGAATATTTCGTCTCTAACTTCGATTTCTATCAGCCAGAGGCTTATGTTCCTAAAACCGATACGTATATCGAGAAGAACGCAGTCATGAACGATGAGATAGAGATGATGCGCACAAGCGCAGTCAACTCGGTACTAGAGAGAAGAGACACGATTGTTGTTGCCTCTGTTGCGGCCATTTACGGCTTAAGCGACCCGGATGAATACCGTGGCTTGGTGTTTGAACTTAGAACAGGCGAAACGCTTGACAGAAAAGCCCTTTTTGCAAAGTTAATCGAATCCCAATACATCAGAAACAACTTCGATTTGAACCCGGGAAACTTCAGGGTTCACGGAGATATCATCGATATCGCCCCAATAACCACAAATGAATATTACATCCGGCTCGATTGTTTTGGAGATGAGCTAGAAAGAATTCTAATAGTGGATAAGGTCACTGGCGGAATTAGGCAGTCATTCAAATCTTATCCTATCTATCCAGCCTACGATCACGCTTCCACTAGAAAACGCATTGAAGAGGCTTGCGTCACTATCTCTGAGGAACTTGAGGAAAGGCTCAAATATTTTAGGGAAAACGGAAAACTTCTTGAGGCTGAAAGGCTTGAATTAAGAACTAGACAAGACATGGACTCGATGAAGGAATTCGGGCGTTGCCCAGGCATTGAGAACTATTCTCGTCACATCGATAAGAGAAAACCTGGACAAAGGCCTTGGACTCTCATGGATTATTTTCCTGATGACTACCTTTTGCTGGTGGATGAATCTCATGCGACATTCCCTCAATTGCATGGAATGTATAACGGGGACAGGTCCAGGAAAGAGACCCTTGTTGAATATGGTTTTAGGCTTCCATCCGCTTTAGACAACAGGCCTATGAAGTTTGAGGAATTCGAAGAGAAGATGCCTAGCAACATCATCTGCACATCCGCTACGCCGGGAGATTATGAACTTGAAATGTGCGGGCATGATGTTGCCGAGCAGATCATTAGACCAACAGGACTTTTGGATCCTATTATCGAGGTGAGAAAACCATTGGGTCAAATCGATGACATAATGAACGAAATCAAACAGCGGATTGAGAAACACGAAAGAGTCATGATTGTCACCTTAACCATCAAAATGGCCGAGGATTTGACGAGTTATCTCAAGAGTGAAGGCATAAAAGTCACCTACCTCCACAGTGAAACCAAGACCCTTGAAAGAACCGAGATTGTTTATCAATTGAGGAAAGGCAAATATGATGTTCTTGTTGGCATCAACCTTTTAAGAGAAGGGTTAGATATTCCAGAAGTGTCGCTTATCTGCATCTTGGATGCTGACAAGGAAGGTTTCCTAAGAAATACCAGATCGCTTATTCAGGTGATTGGACGTGCTGCTAGAAACGCGAATGGCAAAGTCATCATGTATGCGGATAAGATGACTGATTCAATGAATGAGGCAATCACCGAAACCAACAGGCGCAGAAGCATTCAGATGGCTTATAACGAAGAGTACGGAATCATTCCTACAACAATCATAAAAGAGATTCGCGCGCCGATGTCCAACGCAGGTGATGATGAAGATACCAAGATTATCAAAGGAAAGGCCTCAAAAAGTGAAATTGAGCGCAAAATCAAAGACCTTGATAAAGAGATGCGTGCCGCAGCCAAAGCCTTCGATTTCGAAAGGGCTGCAGAGTTGCGCGACATAATATTTGAATTGAAGGGAAACTTATAGTCATGAAACAGTACAAGTTATACATATTCGACTTCGACGGAACATTGGTGGACTCATATCCAACCATGTTAGATATCTTTGGCTCCGCTTTCAAAACCATCGGGCAGGATTGCACATCTGATCAGGTTATGCATTATATGCGTGGTTCCCTAATCGCTTGCATCTCCGAGAGAGGATTGAACGATTCCCAGTCAAATTTATTCGTAGGCGCGATTATGGCTGGTCTTGCCAATAAGGAATTCAACAAGAAAACCAAAGTCTATTTTGATGTGGCGGACGTGCTAGATAGGCTTGTTGCAAAAGGGGCTAAGAACGCAATTGTCTCAGGAAACAATGTATCCCATATTGTCGAGGTTCTAAAAAACAACAACATGATGGATTACTTTGATTGCCTTGTTGGAAGTGATACCTGCAAAGTCCCAAAACCAAATCCCGACCCAATTTATAAAGTGTTGGACATGTTTAAAGATATCGATCCAAAAGACGCTTGTTATGTCGGGGATTCAATTCACGACTATGAATGTGCGTTAAATGCCGGAATTGACGGGTATTTGCTTGATAGAAATAACGAGTACGCAAACGTGAATGCCCCTAAATTATCCACTTTGTGGGATTTACTTACCCTTTAGTTATCAATCTTTGATTGCCAAAACGGCTCAACTACACTATATTTATAAAGCGCATTTGCGCAAAAGGAGTAAAAAACTATGAAATGGTATGACATTATCTTCATAATCGTTGCACTTATCGTCATTGTTTTGAGCTTACTCCAAGGTGGTAAATCAGAAGGTGCTTCTGGTGCTATCACCGGTGGTGGACTTAACGTCTTCGTTAAGACAAAGGAACGTGGTTCCGAGAAAGTTATCTCCGTCCTTACATTCGGATTTGCAATCGTCTTCTTGTTCTTAGCTCTCTTGATTATGATTCTCTCCCAGAAGGGTTCAAGCTCAACTGATACATCATCTTCAGCAACAGAGGCTATCCTCAATTTGATGAAGCTCTTCTAACTAAAGAAAAATTTAGCCGAGGCATTGCCTCGGTTTTCTTTTTATATAGTGATTTTAGAGTTCTAAAATGATATCTTTTTACCTATGAAAATCAAAGAATACACACTTAAGAAAAAAAGCGAGATGAAGGAGGAAATCTCCGTTCTTGATAGAGCGCCTGTCCTATCCATCATCTCCGTTGGCGATAACCCTGCCTCAGAGGCTTATATGAGAGGCAAATGCAAAGATTCATCAGAAGTTGGAATAAATGCCTTAGTGACTAGACTGCCTGACGACACAACTGAAGACCAGCTTCTTGATTTGATCAGAAAAGAGAACTGCGATTCATCAATTGATGGAATCATTGTTCAGCTCCCGGTACCAAAAGGAATCAGCGAACAGGCGATTATCAATACAATCGCCAGGGAAAAAGATGTTGATGGATTTAGACTGGATTCCCCATATATCTCATGTACACCTAAAGGCATCATTGATTATCTTTCTAGAGAAGGTTTTGATTTCAAAGGCAAGAATGCGGTGGTGGTTGGCCGATCCAATATCGTTGGCCGCCCAATGGCCAAGCTTCTCCTTGGTAAAGATTGCACGGTAACAGTTGTGCATAGCAAGACGCCTGATTCCGAGAAGAGATGGTATCTTGCCCATGCTGATTTAATAGTGGTTGCGATTGGCAAACTTGGATTCATCGACGAATCTTATGAACTTAAAAACAGCGCTTGGATTGTCGATGTCGGGATCAATAGAGGCGAAGACGGAAAACTTCATGGCGATTGTGTTCCGGGACTGAAAGTTGCAAGGCAAACTCCTGTTCCTGGAGGCGTTGGACTTCTTACCAGATTAGCGCTTATAGAAAACGTTTTAGACGCTAAGAAGGCAAAATAAAAAGTCCTCATTTAATGTGCCAATTTCTTGTTTTATCCAAGATTTGGGCACATTTTTAATATGAGGACCTATTTTTGACTGTGCTTATTTTTTGACAATTTCGTTTTTGTCTTCAACGTCAACAACCTTGACTTCGACTGCTTCAACCTGAACCGGAGCCTTATCTTCTTTCTCTTTCTTTTCTTTCTTAGCAACAACCGCATCTTTGATTGTGATGCCAAGAATTACGAGTCCGATACAGCAAAGGACGATTCCTGCTGAAATGAGGACGACGATTGTGAAATCGGAATTCTGGCTAAGGAATACGCAGATGAGAACTCCTAAGCCGATTAAGACAGCGGAGAAGAAGTAATAAATTACTGCTGCAAAGACTTTATAGATTCTTGAAACGAGGAACCCTGTTGCGAAAATCATGAGTGTTCCAGCAACGACGAACAACGCGATTGCGATTGCGTAGCCAATGAACGCCATGAGATTTCCTAGTAAGTCTTTATTAATTGCATATAAGACGATAAGCAGTATTCCTATGATCAATTCGATTGCACCAGTCATGATCATGTCTGTCTCAAAATATCCTTTGAACAAAATCTTGTCTTCATCAGATAGACTCTTGGCTTTGAAAACCGGAATCGCATTCATCACGAGTTTAAGGATTCCGAATAACGTAACAATGATGCCGACCGCAAGGAATATGCCTTGTCTTAGCCAATCCATTTTTGAACATGCGATACAGACGACTCCAACACCGACCAAGATGACGGCTTGAATGATTCCAATGATTGTTGAGATGAGCGATCCTTTTGCGAAGCTCAATGGTTTATATTCTTTTCTCTCTTCCATATAAGATTTCCTCCGCGATTATTTTAACCATTACGAAGTGTCTTGCTATAGAAAATATGTAGATTTTTTGAGTAATCCTTTTTAACTATTTAATTTTTAGTCCAACGATGTTCCTGAATTCATAACGCGTTTCATTGATATACAGGCATTTAAATTCACTGCTTATGTACCTTATAATGCCCTCTATCTTCTTGATAAAACCGTCAAGATAATAATCCATCACAATCATTTGGCCTTGATAATTGACTAACAAATTGTTTATTTCTTCTGCTTTTTCCTCGCAAATCTTGGGCTTTTCAACTTTTTTCTTATTTGCTTTCATGTTTTTCATAAATTCATCTTGCTCTATAAGGCTCTTATACGGAGCCCATTTTTTCATGCCTCTCTCATTCATTGCTTATGACCTCCAATCATTCCGTTCCTCCAAATTATCGTGGAGTTGCTTGTTAGGGCCGAACATCTAAGAACGCTGTTTTTGCCGAACACTGATTTAATCGTGTCTATTGCGTTATCAAGCATTCTTCTTTCGTCTCTAAATTCAGTATTCTCAAAAATTGATAATTGCTCTGCTTCTGGGTTTGTTAATTTTCCAAAAGAGATGCAGAGACCCCTAATAGGCAATTCTTCTCTTCCTTCCTCAAACACTTCCATAATTGATTCAAATAAGGAGTTTGTGTCATCTGTTGCTATATCCAGGGCTCTTTGCTTCATAAATGATTTGCTTTCATAACCAATATATAGAGCAACCTTACCCGCAAATTTGCCTTCTTTCCTCAGTCTATAGCATAGTTCGTCATTCATTTCTCTTATGACCAAAATTGCCTCATCTGGTTTATATCCTCTTTTCAATGTTTGGCCATTTGATAAAGAGTTTTCTTTGGGGATATATTTCTCATCTATATTCGCACCGTCAATTCCGTTTGCTAAATCGTGCAGTTGATAACCTATGATGCCGAATTCGTCTTTTAGCAAAGATATATCCGCTGTTGCTAGATCCCTCATAGTGTGTATTCCTATTCTCTTAAGATGACTAGAAATGCCATTTCCGATTCCCCAGACGTCTGTTAGAGAAGGGATTGACCATAGCTTAGTTTGCACATCTTCCATGCCCCATACGGCGTAATATGGCTCTTTTTTCTTTCCTTCGTTATCTAAAGCGCATTTTGCCAGAAACATATTTGGTCCTATTCCTGCCGTTGCCACTAAACCAAGCTTATCCCATATATCCTTTTTTATTCTTTCCACAAGCTCAATTGCGGTGCAGTTGTAGTAGTTGAGATATGGCCCAAGGTTTAAAAAGCTTTCATCTACCGAATAGACATGCAGGTCTTCTTCTGCGACATAATCTAAGAATATTGAGTTGACTTTTGCGGACATTCGCAAGTAATAAGACATGCGGGGAACGGCATAAATCATTCCCGGAACATTTGGCAAATCTCTTTTCCTGCAAACGTTTGGTATCCCATATTTCTTCTTAAGATATGGGGTAACGGACATCACTACAGATGAACCCGCCCTATAAGGGTCGCAGCAGACTAGGGGTGTAGTGAAAATATCGAGATGTCTTACGGCACACTCGCATGAGGCATAAAAACTTTTTAGGTCAATCACGGCTATAACCTTCTCCATATCTGCTCCTTCTTAGGAAGCCATATTCTATTTGTGAAAAAAGTTATATTGCAGTCTTGTTTTGCTATTTGCCCGATGGAATCTAATTCTTTTTCCATTCATTTGTTACATTGCAAAAAATAGAAAGGAAAATACTCGATACAATCTACGTCACTTTTATAAAGTGCTGATTCTATCGGAACTTGTAAAAGAGATAATCTCTCTCTATAATAACTGAACGTTGGGGCGTTAGCTCAGTTGGGAGAGCGCGTGCTTCGCAAGTACGAGGTCGCCGGTTCGATCCCGGTACGCTCCACCATCTTGGACGACAGTCGAACCGGGTTATTGGAGATGTATCTCTATAACGGAACGTTCGGCATAAGGTTAGATGCGAGAGATATTCTCAAGCGATGACCGCATATCAGGCAGATTCGAAAGGGTCTGCTTTTTTCGTGCAAAAACCACGAATTTCCTTAAGTTTCGTCCTTTTGGGAAGGTCTATAAGTGGGAGACACAGTGAAGCGGTTTTGGAATCAAAGATTCAACTTTGGCTGATTCTCTAAGGTCTTTAATGGGATGCCGCTTTCTAGGCGCTTGCCCAAAATCGAGGAGGAAATTATTTGGAAGAGAAAGAAAAGAGGACGATTGATGATGATCCCAACGTGTATAAGGTGTTGGCAATGTTATTTGAACCGATTGTGGTAAAAGAGTACGAAAAAATGAAAACGCATGATGCAACGCTGTCTGATTCCCCTGCATTAGCCAATGACAAAGGACGGGAAGCATAATGCCGTGGATGATGGATGCGTTATGAATAGCGGAAAGATCGTGTTGCCGCCCTTGATAATCGTTCGCCATTCTTACTACGTGTTTTCTAATTCAAGGAATTTTGGGGGTTATTTTCGTTTGGGAAACGACCATAGGAACTTGGCATTTTGTCGGCGATGGGCCGCTGCAATAGAGCAATCGTCAAAATGGAATGAAAATCCGAAGACGACGCATTGATTACGCATGGCTTTTTTTGATTCCTCGTTTTAGAGCCACAATTTACCAAATAAAAAAGGCCATTGCCCGCTTTGCGTATAATCTTCATCAGCGTAAGTTTTCTTTTTCTAGCAAAGTCCCGACAATGACCTCATCACCAAATCAACGTCCTTGTTTTCCAATTCCCTAATGATATGAAGGTAAGTTTTCTCTGTGGTGTTCATACTCGAATGCCCTAATCGCTTTGCCACGGAAGCGATTGAAACGCCGCCAAAAAGCAGTAAGGAAGCATGGGTGTGGCGCAGACCGTGAATGGTAATCATTGGGATGGAAAGTTTCTTACAATGCCTCGCAAGAACGCCGTTGATCGTCGAGTTAAATATCTTGTTTTTGATGAAAATTGGCTCGTTTGGTGGCAAATCTTTGGTCAGAGAGGAAAACTGCGAAACTATCATCCAGTCGATTTGGATTTTCCTGACCGACGATTTGTTCTTCGTCGGTTGGAACCCTCCGCCGTCTTTGTAGTTCCACGTTTTCGAAATCGACAACGTTTGATGCACAAAATCGAAATCAGACGGAGTAAGCGCGACGGCCTCCGAAAACCTAACTCCAGTTTTGGCAATCAAAAGGATAAGCCAGTCATAGTTTATTTCATTGGACAAATCCAGATCCTTCAAAAGCGCGTGAAGTTCAAATTGGTTTAGGTATTTCTTCTTTTTCTCGCCAGGAGTTTTGCCTTTTATGATGACTTTCCTGGTTGGATCTCTCTCAATAAGTCCTTCGTCGACCGCATCTAAAATTGCTGCCTTCAAATGATGGTGAAAATCCATCGTGGTTTGCCTTTCATGATCTTTGGCATAATCATTGAGTAGCTGCTGATAGGTAACCCTATCAATGATGTTGAGTCTAAGTTTCGGCGCCAGTTTCTTTACCCAGCTTAGCGAAAGCCAGTACTTTTGTAATGTGACTTTTCTGATCGCACCCTCCTTATAGACTTTGATCCATCTCTCAAAATAGCTTGAGAATAGTTCTTTTTTATTTTTAGACATGTTTTCTCCTTCATCGTTTTCACTTACGCTGATGAAGGGTGATAAGGGAATCTAGATTAAAAAGGAGCGTGCTAATTTTAATTTGTTCGTCCTTTTTCGATGGGTACCTAATGTCCATGTCTGCGATCATTTCCAATCGCACAGAATCGACCGTGGCTTTCGCGGTCATCGACATGGCTCTTTTGTAAAATTTAGTCGAAAAATACCAATAGAAATATTTGGCATTCAGCTCCGTAAAATCGGACATTTTGTAGCATCTCTGGTGCAAATCGAACTTACCGTCGACGTAATGGAAAACTTTGCCAATATTACCGTCGCCAATCGTTATAACGGCTTCCTCGTCATATAGATATTTATTGCTGCGAACAGGAACATCGGACCTAATGTAGAAAGGATACGCCCCGTCTTCAACTTGATCCTGCGTGTTGCTCTTCCCGGTTGTTATTGAGCAAAGTTCTTTTGCTTTACGCTGTTCCCAAGAATTAATGGTTAAATGCCGTTTATGATGACGTTTCGTAGGAAAGAATCGGCCTCCAGTTTTGCCTCTCTTTTGTTTGCAAAATGCTTATTCAGCCTAGCTTCTAAATATCTTTGGGCTTTCACGATGTCCAAATCGTCAAAAAGCTCGCTGTACCTATTGAAAGCGTTGATATTTGACTCAGTTGGGTGCAGAGCAATCAATTCTTTCAACTTCGATTCGTTTATGCCGAGACCTTCTGCTATATTGCGAATTTCGTCGTTATAGGCATTGGATTTGTATTCGGCGATATAATCCGTAAATTCTTTGCCATCTTCAACCGTCAGGCCATTTTCGACGTCGTTCAGAAACTGGCGTGCGAACGTTTGATCTTCCTGTGACAAAGAAGCGAAGAGCTTGTGCAAATCGCTTAGTGCTTTCTTTTTCGCTTCCAAATCGCCGTTATTCAGGTTCTTGACGTATTGCTTAAACCTCGAATTCATGTAGTTCGAATCGATTCTCTCGCCCTGAACTTCGGTTATGTAAGGGTTTATTGCGTACGGAGGCTCTTCTTGGCCGTTGGTCTTTTTAGAGAAGAGTTCTCTATATCTTTGCACCAAGGTTAAATAAGTATTTTTGTCGAATTTAACATCTATTTCGCATAATGTTCCGTCGTCACGATTCAAGGAATAGTGCTTTTGGCCCCAATAAAACCCCTGGAGCTTCGCTGAATCCAGTTTATCGTTGAACATTCCGAATAGTCTGGCGAATTTCCTTCCCCACTCGACATCATCGCTGTTCCTTTCGAAATTCGATATGCCGGCAGAGTCGAAGTGTTCCTTTATCTCCTCGAATAACTCGTTCATAGCGGTTAGGTTTTTCTCAAGTCTGTCGACAAACACACCAAAAGGACGGTTCCCGGAATATTCATCTACGGCCTCTTTGAAATATTGCTCCGTCTTGTTCGGGTAGCGATACCAAACGATGGTCCCATGCCTTTTTTCTGGTCCAAACAAACGATTGGTCCTTGAGGCGGCCTGAATAAAATTTTTCCCTCTTAGGACTTTGTCCAAATATACGGTGTTGATCCATTTTGAGTCGAATCCAGTCAGCAGCTGATCGACGACGATGACGATGTTTATTTGTTTCTCGACAGGAATAGATTTATATGGCTCTTTGTGCGCCAGCCTCCTGCACAGATCCTTTTTGAATTTGGCGTATGACCCATGGTCGTAGAACGTCCCAAACATCTCGTAATAGTCCGTCAATATCTGGGTGATGCCCTCCATTTTTGCCAACGAAGTCGTTCCATTGTTGTCGCTTGGGTCGAACAGGGCGGTTATCTTGAGCGAATGCTTGCCTTCGGCCTTGGCTTCCGAAAAAAGCTTATAGTATTCGATGGCCTCCGGTATGCTGCTTGTCGCGAATATTGCGTGAAAGAGCGAATTGGAACTTCTGATCTGCCAATTTTCGATTATGTCGCTTACAACGGCCCTTCTATATGCATCGGTCTGATATTGGCTGAGAGGGACATAATCCTCTATCTTGGCCATTGGCCATTCTTCGGACCCCAGGTTCATGTACGCGTTGAATATCTCGCGCCTTGAAGGATCGCTCAAAGCTTCCTCAACGCTGGAGGCATTCGCCTTTTTCAAAGCGACTCTCTCCCGCAGGTCTTTGTCTTTGAAGATACATATTTTGTACGGGTCGAACCCGAGGACGTTGTGGTCGTCAGGCCTTACGGCTTGGGCAATCGTGTATCTATGGAGCTCGTCCCCAAAGATGTCCACGGTTTCCTGGTGATCTGGCGTTCCCGTGAAGCCGAAGAACATGGCATTCGGGAATGTATGCTCGATGCTTTGATGCATATCGCCGTTTTGGTCACGGTGGCACTCATCAACGATGAACACAATCTTCTTGGACTTGATCTTGTCTATGACGGTGTGCGGGACCTCATTGGGGTTAATCCTCGCCATCTTTTGTATAGATGAGACGATGACTTTCTCGTCCCTGTCGTCGCTTTTAAGGAGCCTTATCAGCGCGTCGGTGTTGGTGGTATCGTAAATAGAATCGTCGATATTTGCGAAGGATTTGTAGTCGATGTAGGATTGCTCGCCCAATTCGACTCTATCGATAAGGAATACGACTTTGTCGGCGACGCCCATGTTAGCGATCAATTGGGCCGTTTTGAAGGAGGTCAGCGTCTTGCCGCTTCCGGTTGTGTGCCAGACGTATCCGCCCTTCTGCTCCGCTTTTGTCCAATGCGAACGCGAAACCTTGTCGAAGATGTCCAGCGCAGCATAAACCTGGTATGGGCGTAGGACCTTCAAGACGCCGTCTGAGGCGTCCGGGACGGTGTAGAAGCCGATCATCTCGTGGGCGCGAGGAATCATCAGCAAAGTGTGGGCGAATTCGTTCCATTTCCTGATGTACTCGTTTTGCGAGTTCGTCCAATGGAAATAGTAGAGGGGATTGAATTTCCCATCCGGCCCGGGATTCGCGTAATAGACCGCATCCTCCGGGTTCATCGCGATGAATATCTGCACCAGCGAAAAAATGCCCGTAAAGGCCTTGTTTGCCATGTATTTCTCGATTTGGCGCTCGGCGTGAGAGATATCTACGTTACTCTTCTTGAGCTCGATGTGATAGACGGGCATCCCGTTGATCAGAAGCATCACGTCTCCGCGGCGGGTCGGATAGACCGGATTGGTTGTTTTGAATTGCGGCTGCTCGACTATCTGGTATCTGCTTCTCCCGCTGGCAATCTCCGTTTTGTCGTAGATTTTAAGGGTCACGGGCTTGCCGAAATGAAGCGTGTCAGTAGTGTTATCCCTGATTATCGTGACGCTTTTCCCGTTAATGAATTTGCTGTTTAGCTCATAAGGGCTTTTAAGCTCGTTCACGATGGTGAGAATTTGCCTCATTTCGCCGTCGGTGAGCGGGCAATTGTTCAAATGATCGACATCGTTGTTGCTTTCGAATAATATCTGAGCCCAGTTTTTTATTAAATCTTCTTCGGTCGGGTATTGTATGACATCCTTCTCCCAACCACATTGCGTGTAAAGAAATTTGACAAGATCTTTTTCGAAAAGCAACTCATCGTTATATGGCATAAATTACCTCCTTAGTTAGGAAACATCTTGCTCAGCAGTGAATTTTTAATGTTTTTGAGCAATTCGCACTTACGCTGATGAAGGGTGATAAGGGAATCTAGATTTGAGAAGAGCGAGCCGATTAGCTTCTGCTCGGCGATTTTCGGCGGGATATTAATATAGATGTCGCCGAGGTCGCCCAGATAGACTCCAGGTTGCGCGGATGTTGATTTTCTGCCGTCAAGATTCTTTTGGAAATCGGTCCCCTGTAATTCGGTGTAAAGATATTCTGAAGTCAAACGGCTGTTCGGCCGCAAAAAAGCCACGCTTCTTTGAAAAGTTATTCCTGCAGAATCCCGCAAAATTGCAACGGAGCCAATAGAACCAACGATTGTTAAAAGGACATCACCGCTTTGCAATTTGAAATTAGAATGGATGGTTTTATATTCCTCCTCCGAAATTCTTCGATCCGATTCATCCCATTGGACCATACCATTTTTTATGTTTTTTGCGCTCAAAAGCAAAGGGCCGGAATCAGCGTCCTTGTGCGTTCCGTGTGTTCCGTCTTTTAAAAACGATAAAACTTCATTGAGCTTACGCTGTTCCCAAGCGTCAGTGAAACCTTTGAAGCGAATCTTAGGAGCAACCTCGCCTTCGCCGGGGAACATGCTTTGCAGCAGAGACTGCTTGATCTGGCTTAATTTCTCAAACTTACGCTGATGAAGGGTGATAAGGGAATCTAGATTCGAGAAGAAAGAGCCGATTAACTTTTGCTCGGCGACTCCTGGCATCGCGATTTGGAAATCTACAAGGATGTTTTGGTTAAGGTGTTTAATTGTGCCACCCGTGGATTTTTCATCGACGTAGTCCATTAAAAATGGCGCCTTGAGGTATTGATAAAGGTATTTGCCGTCTGTTAATGAAACATCTTTAACCTCGACATTAAACACCCCTGCGTTTAGGGTCGCAGGTTTGCATAAATCCTGCACATAAGCCACTTTTCCAAGCGTTCCATCTTTCGTAATAAGAATACTGCCGTTGTGGAGTTGAATATTTTTATCCTGATCGTATCGGTCCTTTTCGACATAGTGGCATGTCTCATAATTCACCAAACCATTTTCAAAATCGGTGCCGGTTATAAGCATGTATTTTCCGCTATCCAAAAATTCACTGGTCCTCAAGTTTTGCCAACCAATACGTGCGTGCATCGACGCCAAACTTGAAAGCTTACGCTGTTCCCAAGCGTCAGTGAAACCTTTGAAGCGAATGGATGGTTTTAATGAATTTTCTTCCATATCATTCACCTCTCAACAACTTTTGAAGTTCAGCAAGGCCCTTTTTGTCAAATTCACTGGCATCGAGATTGTCAATCATGGCCGAAAGTGAGGCTTCCGTCTTTGAAATCTCGGAATCTAAATCGACGTATGTGATCGAATATTTTTTGCAAAGATTCTTTATGCTTTTCTCAAGATTTTTAATGAGTTTTGTGCTCAGACCGTCAATGCCTTGGCAAATCGGGTCAATCCATTTGGTCACAAGCAAATCATGAATCTCGGCGTCGGTCAGGGAATTGAGCTTGTCTTCGGTTTTTTTGTCGAGATTCGATTTCAGCTCTTTCAAAGACGCTTTGGCCTTTTTGATTTTTGTGTTGGCTGCGTCGATCTTGAGGACTATGTCTTCGTAAGAGCCTTCCTCAAATTCGGCCCCGCGTTTCATCTCTTTTTTAATTTCACTGATTTTGGCGTTCAGCTTCTTGGTTTCGATGTCCTCGCTGTCATCCTTCAAAAGAGAAGACTTGTCGTTGGGGTCTATGGAATCAAGCAGCTCGTCTTTTTCGGAAGTGAATGTTGCGAGCTCGGCCTCCAAATCCGTCATTTTGATCGTTTCTTCGACGAAATACGTTTTTCTAATCAAGGCGAACGGGATAAGCCTTCCTTCGTAGCCCTCGACCTTCTCCTCGAGTTTTTTGGTCTTGGAGTCTTTCTTAAGGACCTTCACTTCGTCGACAAATCGGGCCGCTTCAAAGCCTTGTTCCTTGACTGTTTCCAAATCCATTGAGATGCTTTGCCATGCATTATCTAACGCTTCGTAGCAATCGTAATAGTCGAGCAAATCGTTTTCTTTGATTTTGGATTTAATTGTTTCAGCAATTTTCTGCTCTTCGGAATTTATGAGAATCCTATCTGGGCTGGCCAACAGCTCCGAGTCAAGATAATCGTGGAGATAGGCGAATCTTTCCTTATGATTTTTGACGAATTGCTTAATTTCCCCGTTGCTTTCAATCAGCGCTCTGGCATCGTCACTTTTTATCCTGGAATATTCATCATTGATTGGCTCGAAAAGCTCGCCTTTGAGGGATGGGAATGCCCTCCACACATCGGAGAACTTGTCCCCGTTTATTTCCTTATTGGGGATTCCGCCGAACATCGAGGCGTATAGATCATGGACGGGCTCCGTGATATTGGAATCGACGTATCTGGGGATGTTGAGATTGAATTCGTTGGACAATATTTCTTGGAATGGAACGACGCGCGAATAATGGTCGATCGATTTTCTTTCGATCACTGTATCGACGATTTTCCTGATATCGCGCTGCCTAAGCTTGTTTTTGTTGCCATCTTTGACGAAGCCTTTTGACGCGTCGATGAACAGAATGTCGTCGGAAACGCGGTTCTTCCTCAAAATCATGATGATTGTTGGGATGCCCGTGCCGTAGAAAAGATTGGCGGGCAGCCCGATTATCGTGTCGATGTTGTGCTTTTTTCCGAGATTCTCCCTGATCGTCGCTTCTTCGCCGCCTCTGAACAAAACGCCATGAGGGAGGACGATGGTCATGATCCCGTCTTTGTTGAGATGATATAGGTTGTGCAGCAAAAAGGCGTAGTCGGCCTTCGATTTTGGCGCCAATCCGTACTCATTGAACCTTGGTCCGACCTTCGGCTCCCAAGCTTGGGAATACGGCGGGTTCGAGCAGCAGGCGTCAACGGTGAGGTAATCGTAAGTATTGTCGGGGTCGCTTGCGTCGAAATAAGGCCAGTCTTTATCAAGCGTGTCGCCTTGTCTTGCGACTATGTTGCTTGGCAAGATGTCCCTCATGACGAGATTCATCTTGGTGAGGTTGTAAGTTTCCGGTATCAGCTCTTGGGCGTAGTACTTTACTTTGTTGCGATCTCCGAGATACTTCGAGACGGCTTTGCCGATGTTTATCAAGAGCGACCCGGATCCCGACGTCGGATCGTAAATCGAGATTTCTTCTTTTCCCTTAAGGTTGAACGCGATTATTTCGGCCATGACGATGGAAACCTCGTGTGGGGTGTAGAATTCTCCGGCCTTGCCGGCGTTCGCCGCGAAATTCTTAAGAAGATATTCGTAGATGAACCCGAGAACGTCATAATCCTCCTTGCTCTCGGTAGGAATTTTCCAGACCAGCTTGATTATAGATTTGCTGTTCTTCGTCTTCTCTGGGTCGGTGGTACCCAGCTCAGTAAGTCTCGTAGAAAGGGTGTTAAATATGTTTTCGAACACCTTCTTGTGACCATCGCCGATATTCCTGTCGAAAGCGCTTAAGGCCTCCGTGACGTTGCCGATGGAGAAATTATCCATATCGTTGGCCCACGTGGAAAATAGGTTTTTGTAGGTGATGTAATAGCCTAGGTTGACCATGCAGTTGTTTTTTAATCTGCCGTTTTCTTCCGTCAGCTCGGTTTTTAGCTCGTTTTTCTCGTAGTAATACTGATCGACGAGGTATTTCTCCTCTTTGTCGGAAAGAAACTTGTAAAAGATGAATCCGAGCATGTAGTCCTTATATGTTGCCGCCGAGACCTTCCCGCGAAGTTCGTTCGCCAAGGCCCAAATCTTAGACGCTAATTCTTGCTTATTCATGTTCGTACCCTTTCATATCAATTTTGTTTTTGATGCAAATTTCCTTTATTTTCCTCTTTGCCCTGATGGTCGGCTCAGTTCGGTTGTTTTCCCATCTATTGACGGAAGCGAACGAGACCCCGAGCATATTGGCAAGTTCAGTTTGGCTTACCAAAAGCTCTTTTCGTAAGTTCTTTAACAGCGACGCATAATCCATGTGTTTTGCCCTCTCTTAATGATTATAGCATACATATAGCATGCATATCATTTTTCTTTTCTCGCTTAGTTTAATTCTTGGGAACAGCGTAAGATAGGTGATATATTAAAATCGCAGTCAATAAACATCGATTTAGAACCAAGTGAATTTGGTAAGTATGAAGTAATTCAACAAGGCAATGAACCAATAGCTGGATACACTAATAACGAGCCATTTCAAAAATTTGAACCAATTGTTTTATTTGGAGATCATACTTTATCTCTTTATAAGCCTAAAAGCCCATTTTTGGTCGCTTCTGATGGCGTAAAAGCCTATTTTTTAGAAAGCGTGAGCGGTAATTATTTTTATCATTTGTTGAGTGTTAATCTTCCTAAAAATGAAGGTTATAAGAGATATTCAACAATTTTAAAAGATAGAAATTTTAAGCTGACATATAAGAAAGCGGAAGAAGAAAAAATATCTAATTTATTTGATAACTTAGATTCCCTTATCACCCTTCATCAGCGTAAGCTTTGGGACGCGACCTTGATTGACTTGAATTTTGCCCTCATGCACAAACTTTCACCTTTTTTCTCAACTTTCGCCGTTTTGAGAAGGTCTATATATGGGGGGATGTTTTTCACGTTCTTATGAAATCCTGGAACGGAACCCATCCGCCCCCTATAATTTAGTCGACTCATTTATCGGCTTTGCCCGAGGCGGGGCAGCGTGGATTCGTTAGATCCAGCTGATGTCATGAACTTCTACAGCCCCCAACCCAATCTGAGCCCTCTCCGGGAAGAAGGCTCTTTTTCGTTCTTAGAGCCCCCTCCCCTTGCTGAGAAAGGAGGATTTGTTAACGAAGTCGATCACCATGCAAAACAAGGTTTTTTCTTGCCTTTCTTGCGTAACAGGATAAGGGATCTGGCGCAAAATGCGCCACGCCCCATTCCCAAGCGAGTTGGGCGGTGGGAAACCCACGCGACATTAGAAGGCGAGAAGCGCGTTGGCCCGCTCTATGGCCAAAGGAGTCGGAAGGACGCGTATCCGAGCCCAATGGGGCTGAACCTCCATACCCAATCCACAAGGAGGTTTTGTTCATGGAAGAGGGAAGCAAGAAAAGGCTGAGGGGAGTTATCTACGCCAGATACTCCTGCAACAAGCAAAGGGAGGAATCCATCGAAGGGCAGATCAGGGAATGCAAGGAGTTCGCGAGGAACAACGGCATCGACGTCATTAATACCTACATAGACAGGGCGATGTCCGCCACGAACGACAACAGGCCGGAGTTCCGGAGGATGATCTCGGATTCATATCTCAACAGGTTCGACGCGGTCCTCATCTGGAAATCTGACCGATTCTCAAGGAACAGGAAACAAGCCATCTCATATAGGGAGATCCTCAAGGAGAATAAGGTCAGGCTTTTGTCGGCGACCGAGCCGAACATAGAAGGTCCTGCGGGCATCCTCTTCGAGTCGATGAGCGACGGATACAACGAGTACTACGTCTCCGAGATGAAGGTGAAGATGAGGAGGGGCGAGAAGGAGAACGTTCTGGAGGGCAAGACGAACGGGGGAACCGCCCCATTGGGTTATCGTTCGGAAAAGAACCGCCTCGTCATCGATGAGGGTGAGGCCAAGACGGTGCGCTACATGTTCGACATGTACGCCAACACCGACATCACCGTGAACGGCCTCGTCCAGCTGCTCAGGAAGAAGGGGATGTACAACAAGAAGGGGAACCCGATCCCACACGCATCCGTCGGACACATCCTATCGAACCGCAAATACATCGGCGAGTACCGCTGGGGAGAGGTGAAGAACGACTGCATCCCGCCCATCGTGGACAAGGACGTCTTCGACAGGGTTCAGAAGAAGCTCAAGCGGAACGGGGGCGGCTCCCAGAGGTTCGTGGCGAGGGAGGAATACATCCTCTCGGGCAAGCTCAGATGCGGCGTATGCGGATCCATCATGATCGGTGAATCGGGGCAGAAGCACCACGGGGCGAAGGTCTACCGCTACTACAAATGCGCGAAGAGGAAGCGCGG
>CAVAGP010000010.1:0-53283 GCA_963588175.1 Faecalibacillus sp.
AATCTCGCCGCAGCTTGAACTGCGACGAGACAATTATACCAAACCTATCTGCGGATGGTTATTCCATCCCTTACGTGCAAATAAGAGTTTTATACTGTAAATGAAAGGGTGATGCCAATTTGATTGTGCCCTCAATCGTGAGTTAAGACACGAAGAGGAGTGCAACAAATGGTTTCCATTACCTTGCGTTATTTAACTCTTTCGAATTGCCGCCATCCTTTTATATCATTTGCAAAAAATCGATTGTGTTGAACCTGCCCACAAAAATAACAAGATGGCTAGCATCCCTTATGGGTAATTTTAGAATTGTATTTGGATCACACATATTCGTCTGAGATTGCGGATTTGTAGCTGGTAGTCCGTTCGGTAAACTAACCGCCGTTTTCCCCGTATTATTTTTCTCGAAACTTTTATTGACTTTTATATTCGGTTAGTGAAAATTTAAATATGTCATTATTTGCTACGTATATTGCCATTTTTGCCAGCACGATTGCTTCTATCCCTGGGGCGGAAGCAAATCAATATTCCTATTTTTCTAGTGATATGGATTCTATTTATGTTTCTAGGTGGGAAAACGCTACGGAACATGTTGTTGAAACTAATTTTTTTACACCCCTAAATACGCTTGGTGCTGGTGCTGCGGTTGGATCGGATAATTATGAACCAAACGACAACCCAGACGACGCCACTGTAATTTCGCCATCGAACTTTTACACGCTAAGTGAATATCGCACACGTTTTTCAGCCAATTTAAATTACGTTGTCGAGTATGGTGATGTTGATTATTACGCTGTTACATTATTATCCGATAGTCATGTAACCATCAGCATATCGTCCGATGGTGGGACTTATTCCTTTCAATTAATCGGTATTGATTATTCTGGAGCCGATGACGGGGACGCAGTTCAAGTACGCAATACCATTTTTGATGACCCGTCTGATGAACTTAATAAACACTGCTCTTTCTCTTTAAGAGCCGGAACTTATTATGCTGTGCTTGTAAACGATTCTTCGTTTGCGTTTGATTATAATTTTGACATGTCCGTTTCTGTTATCGGCAGACAAAACACCTTGAATATTAGAGATGCAAGACTCTATAAGCAATGTGGTGCTGCGCTGTGGATTTCTGACATGGCATATGAGAATTTGCCACACTACCTGTATGGAGGCGGTGATATTAGGTATTACGCACCTGCCATGCTCGGTCTTAGCAACTGGAGGGATTACGCATTGGATGCAATCGGATCTTTGGTCGGCGACAACCCCTTTCTGCTAAGCAAGATTATTATTTGGGACCAAGATATTCTCAATGGTTTTAAAACTGCTATCGAAATTATGAAAGATGAGCTGGAAGCCCTTGATGAAAGTTATGCCAATAACAATGCGATTAATGTTTCTTTTAACGATTTCCACGTTGTTTTTGATAACGTTCTCGGGGCATTGTCCATTATCACGACTTTTATACCTAATTCTACGCCGATAGATATCGGATCGACGATTAGTGAATTGGTGGTAGATGCGCTTGCCGCAATCATACCATGTATTTTCCCGCCAACCCCCCAAAGTCTAGAAAACTATATAGGTATGTTAAATTCTCTTTTTCTTTATTTGAGTTTGACTACTAATGTTCTTGGAGGAACGTTACTTCAACCGTTTTCCATACCATGTTTTGCATCGATTTCCGTTGAAGGAGTTTTAACTACGCGCAAGAGCCTTACATATTCATATAATAAGGAATTTTTAGATTCGAATACCGCTTCTCCTACTAATGTTTTATACTCATCTGATATTTTTTCTGTCTCGCCATCCGAATCAGGTTACGCAGCGGGAAGGGTTTATTGTCTAAAAAAATGTGATGATAGATGTATATTGGCTACTCCAGATTTGTTTGAAAACAACGTACAAGTGTCACGTATAACCACACAGGGCTCGGCATTTGTAGATGCCTTACCAGAAGGATACGAAAAATGGTTCTCTTTTACCCCTCGCTCCGATGGCGAATACAGTTTCGTGTTAGACGATAGGGACAGTTCAAAGGGGGGAGACCTAAAATTGTTTGCGAACACGTTCATGGGGGAAGAACCACAAACCGACCCGATAGCCATTGCTGATTACACATACAACGGAGACAAGTGTTTAGTTGCGGATCTTCAGTCTGGCGAGACCGTTTATATCAGGGTAACCGGTCTTAATAATAACGAATATTCAGGCGGGTCTCTAAGCATTAACCAAGGAAAAATATCACCTCTTATTCACATCAACCATGAATACACTTATATGTACACCAATATGTCGAACACAAAACACAGAGCGTATTGCTCATGCGGAGCCAGTGTTTTGATGGCTCACACATTTGGACAAAGTTGGACTAGTGGGGCAAAAACATATAGAAGATGTATTCTTTGCAATGGTGTGTATTCGAATGGTATCGGAATAGTTATTCCGGAATGATGGGGCAAAGATTATGAAGAAGATAACCAAAATATTGTTGTTCACTATACCATCGGTCATCGCTGTTGCAGTTATGGCGGTTGGGGCGGTTCACATCTATCTTACCCACATAGGTGATGGATATAATATATCCACATATACAAACGGGTATTATTCCGGCAAGGTACAATCATATCTAGATGTATATAAGGATCTTTGGAATGCCTCCACCCCCGAAGACATGCATGTTGAAAAGGCAATTGGATATGATTCTCCAATTGAATTTGATGAATATGCAAGAACGACGTATTCCTACCTTCATTTCATCCCGATATTCAGTTCTGGAACAATAGATGATGCAAGGGTTTTCACCCCGGTCTTTAATTATATTTTCCAGGTTGATTTTGCCGGAGCGGGATTTGCCCCTCACCCATATTATCTCGACAAAAAGGTAAATTGTGTTCTCGGATTTGGGACGGTCAGATATTGTGATGAGGCAATAGGTAGTTTGGAATACAACAATGTCATGTACTTGCTGATGGAGTGCGATGGACGGATTACCCAATTTTCAGCGAACGCTTACCGAGATTATAGTGGATTTTATGATTCATCAATCAATTACGATAGTCCATTTGATGAGGTTGAGGAGCCCTCATCATATGAATATTTTACAAACGGATCCTTGGCTGCGCGCCAAGTAATCCGACAAAGTGAAAGCGACTCGAATTATTTTGAAAGCTATCCGATATCTGATGGAGATGGGCAGATAATTGGTCTCAATTACGGCAGACCGTTCGATTATCAATTTAAAATTGGCGACTTGCGTGGAACCAATATCCAATTGGGCTCTTATATATATCACTCTTTGTCGATTACATTTTCTAGATATGCGACTAGAGTTTTATCATCCCCAAGCGTGTCGCCTTGTTTTTCAATTGGCATGGCGGATAACCTAGAAAGATATATATCAGATAAGAAAGTATACATCAAATCCCCAAGGGAGCTTATTTTACCATATCTTACGTATTATTCGGTTTTCCGTAGAAAAGTGGCTAGAGGTATAGATAAACAGTTAATTCAATGCGACTACGCAGGTAAAAAATGGAAAACTAGCCTTCTGCCGTGGTCCAATAGTGACAGATTTGGGTATTACCAGGCAAAAATCATTTCATCAAAAGATTTCAAGCCGCCGTTTAATTTGAAATTCGGATGCATCTCCTACGGCGACACATGGAGACCATTGAGATTTTCTCCATCCGGAAAATTTGAGTTTTCGAACTACAAAGGTGGTGGTCTTCCGCAGTTCGTGAATAATTATTAGTTAATCAAAGTATATATTTGATCCCAAATTTAAACCTATAAAGGTACAGGGTGCGTTTATTTTAATGACGTCCGAAAAAAACGTTGAAGTTATTAGCGTATATGGTTACATAAAAATATGCGAACTTGTTAGATAAAACGCAGTACATACTAGAGACGTAATCTGCAAGAACATGGAGGCCATCAAATGAAAAAATCTAGATTCTTGTTTGCAATCCCGTTTCTTTTATTTTCCTGTTCAAACGGTGCTTCTTTAAATGCCAAAAGGGAAAAGCTTAAAAGTGCTCAACAACCCAATGAGGAAATAAAAAAACTTATCTTAGAGTCTGAATCAAAGACGAACGATATTATCAATGTAGAGAAGAACGCAATCTATTCTCCTCTTACCGATGCTGCAGTCAATCTTATTGGCAAAGCGTACGAAGGAGATGAATCTGCGTTGACTCAATATAAGACACTATCAGAGATGTTTAACGTTGAGGTGGATAAGTTTTTCTACGAGTCCAACGCTTTGGTGGCAGCAGAAACTATAGATGACGATTTGGAGAAAAAACTTAACAACAACTACATCTCTACATTTGAAGGTAGTCCTAGTCAAATATCTAAATACGTAAGTAAAATTTACGGGGATGATTGCGATTTCGGTGAAACCGAGTTCTTAGACCTTAATATTTTGTCATTTAAGGATTCATTCTCGACTCCTCTTGAGAAATCGAAAAAAGATATTTTCCATGGTACAGCAGAGGTTAACACGACCTTCTACTTAAGAAAAAGCGAATCATCTATTGTGGACAATGACGTTTATACCGCTGCCACAATGACTATTTATCACACAACCCTTACCATAATAATGGCAAAAGAAGGCCATAGTCTTAAAGAGATTAACGCAAACAATATTTATAATCTTTCTAGCGAAAAGACCGGCATCGTTGAATTCGAGATTCCTCAATTCAGCGTTAACTCACAAATTTGCTACAACGTTGATGACCCAATCTATCAGGTCAATCAATTCGAATTCACTAAAGAGGGCGTAAAAGGCAAGAGTGTGGCCGCCAAAGGACCAACTGCAGCCGATCCGTCATTCGAATTTAAATTCACCGTTGATCATCCTTTTATCTTCGCATCCTGTTATCAAGGCATACCTTTGATGGTTGGGTCGGTAAACAATCTATAAATAGCAAAACATTTTAAAAATTGCCGACGTTAGTTAACGACAACCAATCTTTTAAGGTTGGTTAAAAACATCTAGGAAAGCGCTTCCGGGTTGTTTATACTTATCGAAACGAAAGGTTTTTACATATGGAAGAAGAAACAACAACGGGAATTAGGACCGAACGTTCTTATATTTCCCAAACTTCCGGGCTGCAAGGAAAAGACTATATCGGCTACGCTTTAGGCGATTTTGCCGGTTGCCTTTGCTTTTCAACAGTCACGACAATTCTACAGAAGTACTACACGGATATCTTGGGCTTAGCGCCATTGTTCATCATGATCATGTTCATTGTTGCCCGTGTGTGGGATGCAATCAACGATCCAATGATGGGGCGAATCGTTGATATTAGACGTCCGGGGAAGGATGGACGTTATCGCCCTTGGATGAAGTGGGTGGCTATACCTCTATGTCTTGCAACCATCTTGATGTTCCTTCCTTGGTCAGGAATGGCAAACGCCATGGGCAAGGTTGGCATTGCCGTTTATGCTACCGTCACCTATATCATTTTCGGCATGGTTTATACCATTCACCAAATTCCTTATGGATCGCTTGCTAGCGTTGTTACAACTGATGCCAAAGAAAGAAATAAGCTCTCGGTTTTCCGTTCTGCCGGCGCTGCGCTTGGCTCGATGCCGATTCTTATCCTCACGATGTTCTATGCCAAAAAAGTCGACGATGGCAACGGCAATATGGTATCAAAAGTCCAGTACTTGCCTATTATTATCGGAGTTTCGGTTCTCGCAATAGTTGGTTGTGTTTTGCTATTTGTTGCTTACCGCAACACCAAAGAAAGAGTTATTGCAAAGCCTGCAGAACATAAGAAGGGCGAGACTTGGCAAATTGCGAAGAATCTCCTTAAAAACCGCAATTTTGTGGCGATTTGCTTGGTCGGGCTTCTGCTCCTTGCGGCACAGATGTTCACGCAGTCTTTCTACACTTATCTCTTCAACGATCTTTTCTCGGCGAACTGGATGAATCTTGCCTCTCAAGCTTGTTCTTATGGCCCGATGGTTGTGCTTATGTTCTTTGCCGGCAAACTCGTCAAAAAGTTCGGCAAAAAGGAAATATGCGCGATTGGAGGTTTGATGGCAGCTTTGCCAAATGCAATTCTTATCTTCTTAAAAGACGCGATTATCGTTACGCCAGTCCTTTTCTTGCCGTTCTGTTTAATTAGTGGAATCGGCATTTCTATCATCACTTTAGAAATATGGGCTTTAGCCACCGACGCAATTGATGATGTTGAGGTCAAAACCGGTGTCCGTAACGATGGCTCCTCATATTCTACATTTATGTTCTTCCGCAAGATGGGCCAGGTTCTTGCGGCCGTTTGCGTTAACGCTGCTCTTATCATAACTGGCTATGAATCAGGAGCCACCGGTGCTCAAGCCGACGCTACTCTTAATTCCATGTACTATATGGCTACTGCCATACCGGCTGGTCTCTTCCTTTTGCTTGGTTTGGTACTTATTTTCCTTTATGGTCTTAACAAAAAGAAAACCGATGAGCTTCAAGATAAAAAAGAAGAACTCCTTGCAAAGCAAGTCCAGAATAACGAAGTTACAATTGGCGATTAGTATTATTCTTTGAACATATACCTTTAATGGCCGTTGTGCTAAAACAACGACCATTATTTTAGTTGATCCAATATAAATTATAAGAAAAACCCATCAAATGATGGGCTTCTACAATGTTTTTCCGGTTAAAGTGGCAAATCTTTGTGCTCAAATTTAATGGCGCCAATTACGATTCCAACAATGCCTATTCCGATTAAAATGGCATTCTTCCAAATCCAGTTAAAAGAGATTGTAGCGTCCATGCCGGCGATTGCCTTAGCAAAGTTGTTGATTGATGCTGTGTCGATAAGCGTGAAGATTGAAGCGTAGTTGAAGATGCCCATTGCCTGAACACCGATGCCCGTTGAGACGAAGGCTTCTGTTCCGAATAATCCCAAGATGCAGCAAAGGAATGAGATAACGCAGATTCCACCGCCAACTGCGACTGACTGAGCGGATTTGTTGAAGTAGGCTGAAGCGCCAAAGCAAAGCCCTGATAATCCAATCATCGCACATAGTGATGCAAGGCAATATAAGAAGGTTCGGAAATACATTTTATCAACGGAATTTCCGGTGTTCATCTTGATAATCCAAGCCGAAACCGCTTGAGATGAAATGGCGAATACCGTGATGATGATATACATCGCGAAGACTGAACCTAAAAGGAATACCAACTGAGTGAATATGACTTTCTTGCGGTTGGTTGGGGTGGATAAGACATAAGCCATTGATCCATCGCTTACCTGGCTAGCGATGAGTTTGTTGGACGTAATCATGACATAAATCATCGGGAGTAAAACACCAGCAATCTTATAGACTAAATCGTTCATGACGGCGTTTAAATCCATGCGGGACATAGTTTGGATTCTAGTTAAAGAGAAACCCATGTTCTCAAGCAATCCCAAAATCTGAAGCCACGATAAGCCTTCATCTTTGACGTATGTGCTAGCCTGGCTCATATCGATCTTTGTGAAGACGCTCTTAGAGCCAAGAACGACATTGATGACAACGAATATCGCGGCACATCCTAAACTCATAATCAGCCACAACGGCCAATTTGATTTGAAGGACTGCTTGAAGAGGGAAGCCGAGAATAGGCGACCCGATTTCTTTTTCGTAACTGTTTTTTCCATAGTTATTCTCCTTTGACGACCTCTTCCATAAAGTAACGTTCTAGTGAATATGGGATTTCGTGGAATTCGGCGATTTTGCAAGTAGAGAATCCTGCAACCATTTCATCCGTATGCTCGATTCCTATCTCAATGACATACGTAAGGGTGCTGTCATCCTTATATACGACATTGACCGCAGGGACGTTGGCTGCATCGAATTCCTCTTTGTCTTTGAATCTAATCGCGTATTTTCTCGTTGGACGATTTTTGATTTTATCCATGTCGACGATATCGATTAGATGTCCGTCTTTGATGAATCCGACATAATCGCATGTGCCCTCAAGTTCATCGAACATGTGGTTGGACATGATAATGGTGGTGCCTTTCTCTTTTTCCGCTTTGATCATATCGATGAACACTTCTCTAACAAGAGGATCAAGTCCGGTTGTCGGCTCATCAAGAATCAATATTTGCGGGCTAGCCATAAAGGCTGCGACCATCGCTGTCTTCTGTTTCATGCCCTTTGACATTCTTTTGAGGTTGGCTGTTGGGTCAAGCTGAAGAGCGTTGATGTATTTCTCGGCATTTCCCATATCCTTCATTCCGAGCATCTCGGCCTGGAGTTTGAGAAAATCCGTTCCACTTTCTAACGGTGGGAAGGCGATTTCTCCCGGAAGATATCCGATATATGGCTTGATGGCCTCGGCATCCTTCCAAGCATCCATTCCTAGAACCGTTACCTTACCTGTCTTCTGTTTGAGGAAACCCATTATATGACGGAGCGTAGTGGTCTTGCCCGCTCCATTTGTCCCGCAATAACCAAATGTCTTTCCTTTAGGGACGATAAAATTGATATCGAAGATTCCACGGCCTTTGCCATAATCCTTGGTAAGGTTCTCAATTTTGATGGCGATATCTTCCTCTTTTGTATCGAAGAGGGAACCGGAATTTGGATAGCGTTTCTTAAGTTCTTCCATCATTTCTTCTTTCCCTCCTTTTTCTTTGCCCGCTTCCTGCTGACGAACATATCAAGCAGCTTAAAGAGCCAGTACAAGAGGCCTGGGGCAATCCATATGGCTGCCAGTCTTAAAACCCAGGCATTGGAGAAGACTATGCCTGATGTGATGACCGCGGCAACGGATAAGGCGTATATAATCCATATGGCGGTATCAACAACATGTGTCTTTTCCGATTTTTTCTTCTGCAAATCATCATAGAATTCTTTGCGGGTTTTCTTGCCTTTCTTTTTCTGATCGGTTGCCTCGCTTGAGGTAACAACACCGTCAAGCCCACCGAACTTCTTGTGCTCTTTATAGAAAGACATGAAGTAATCCTGAAGGGAAAAGCCTCTTTCCTCCATGCTGAGTAAACTATAGCCAACGAGCCCATTTAAGAACTCTTTATATTCAGTCTTAGGGAATTTAACAACCAAAACAGGCGAATTCTTGCCTTTATCTATAATCTCGTATTTTGTTGATGCGGCGTATTCATCCATCTTTCCCTTCTCTTTGAAGGTTAAAACAAATATGGCGTCTGGCGCATTTTTGACGTCTTTAGCGTTGAATGTGGATACGTGCTTGCCGTCTTTTATGATTGAAATGGTATCGCATGTGGCGTCGACTTCTGAGAAGATGTGGGATGATAGAAGAATCGTTTTGCCGCGTTTCTTCTCATCGACGATGAAATCAATGAAGACTTTCTGCATGACTGGGTCTAAGCCTGATGTTGGTTCATCAAGGATGAGAACATCTGGGTCATTCATGAATGCGGTGACTACTGCTAATTTGCGCTTATCGCCTAAAGACATTTCTTTGACCATTGGTGATGGATCAAAAGCGAATTTCTTCAATAGATATTGGAGCCTTTCTTCGTTAGCCTCGCCCCTCATGCCTTGCATCATGTGGATGAATCCCCATCCATTCAATCCTTGAGGGATGGATGGTTCGCCTGGAAGATAACCGACTTTTCCAAGTATTTTCTCGGAGTTCCCGAATGATGGCAATCCGAATATCTCAACTGTGCCTGTTGTTGCTTTGCAAAAGCCCATTATATGGCGGATTGTAGTGGATTTTCCGGCTCCATTAGGGCCTAAATAACCATAGCATTCTCCTTTATGAACTTTGATGGATACATCGAAAACTCCGCGGCCATAACCATAATCTTTGGTTAGGTGGTCAACGTTTATGATGACATCCTGTCCTTTGAAATCTGGGTTTTCCATAAATTATTTAACAAGTCCCATCGATAAGGTGTGGTAGTCGCGGAAAGATTCAAAGAGATTATCCTGCTCACCTTTGGCTTTTTCTGCCGCAACAATAGTTTCAACATCTTCCTTTGTTGGGTGTGTGCCAATCGAGTGATGCTGTTCAGCTGGAAGCTCCTCATACGATTCCGGATCCATGAGGCTGTTGGTGTTGATGCGGTAGCCATACCAATAAAGCTGGAACGCCAAATCTTTCATGGATACCGGGACATAAACATTCAATACGCCTTTGGAGATTGTCGCATAGATGATGTTCTTGATGAATTTATCAGGAACCTGGATTGATGAATTGAAATCAAAGAAATCATCAAGGATCGTGGTTCCAAGGGTCAGTCTATTCTTGTTTTCGTCATCCCCGACCGTGTAGTAGCCTTTGATTTTAAAATCCTGGTCTTCCAGTTCTGAAAGCGCAGCGGTCTCGGAGTTCTCCCCGCCTTCTAATGCGCTAGATAAATCCGCGGTCAAATCAAATTCTTTTCCAAGTACCCTCTCAACTCCATCGACTTTGCCGACGTAATCATTGTCGGTTAATTCCATATAGATACCGATGTGAGTATCCTTATCAGAGCCAAGCTGAAACGTGTATCTGCCTGAAACGCTGTGTTCTGTGCCTGTGCCACATGAGGCCAAGGTCAGTACCATCAGGGATGACAGCAATCTTGATAGATGCTTCATAAGAATATTCCCCCTTCAACATTTAAATATCAGTGAATAATTGTATCAAAAAACAATTATTAATAAACTCTCTTATACTCTAAAGACAATAAAAGTGGTTTCAACTATTGCGTGTTGTCTAAAACCAGCAACTTATCACCTATTTCAACCCGATTTCGTATTTCTTTTACAAACGCTTTATCAACGTGCTTAAAATAGTCGTATGAAAAACACTATCTTGAAAAACGTGAATGTTTTTGATGGCAAAGCAGAGTCCACCATCTTAAACAACGTTGATATTCTAATTGAAAACGGACTCATCAAAAAAATCGGCAAAAACATTGAAGACAAATCTGCAAAAGTGGTTGATTTGTCGGGAAAATATGTGATTCCGGGTTTAATCAACTTACATTCTCACATTCCTGGATCTGGAAGGATCACCAAGAAACAAGTCGCAAAAAGAACCGGTTTGGTATCTTTTGTTGTCAATACTCATCTTGGACGTGCTGCAGGATTGAAAATCTGTGAGGCTCATGCCAAACAGAATCTCTATTCCGGCGTGACAACGGTACGTTTGGTCGGCGGTATCGATAATTTTGACGCCATCTTGCGTGACAAGATCAATTCCGGCAAGGCAATCGGGCCTCGCTTAATTGTGGCTAACTATGCCGTAGGACCGGTGCATTCTCACATGGAGGGAACTGTTTCAGTTTCAGCCAAAACAAATGAAGAAGCGGTGGCATACGTTGAGAAACAAATCGCCAAGGGAGCGGACTTCATCAAATTGATGATTACCGGTGGTATCCTAGACACCAAAGAAAAAGGACATATAGGCATTCTTAAAATGCCGGCAGACATGGTTAAGGCCTGCTGCGATTACGCCCATTCAAAAGGACTTAAGGTTGCCGCTCATGTCGAAGGCGAGGAAGGCATGATTGTTGCCATTGAAAATGGCGTTGATACCATTGAGCATGGATCGTATGCCGATGAAGAACACCTGAAAATGTTCCATGATAGAGGAGGCGTTATAGTGTTAACGTTATCTCCAGCCATTCCTTTAGTTAAATTATCACCAGGCGTTACTGGTTATTCTGAGGAGGTCAAATACAACTCTCAAGTCTTTATGGATAAGATGGTTGCAAACGCCTTAACTTGCCTAAAAATGGGAATTCCCGTTGGATTAGGCAATGATGCTGGATGCCCTTTGGTTCCTCATTATGACTTCTGGCGTGAACCGGTGTATTTCCATGAGTACGTTCCAGGTATTTCCAAAGAATTCGCGATATATTCCGCAACGCTAGGTAACGCCAAAATACTAGGCCTTGATGAAACAATCGGAAGCATTGAAGAAGGTAAGGAAGCGGATATGGTTGTGTATGATGCAAATCCTTTGGATGATTTAGGTGTCTTAAAAGACCCATATGTAACAATCAAACACGGCCGCATATACACTAAAAAAGCCAGTAAATACTCATCAGTTGAGAAGAGAATGTCTCTACTAGATTGCTAAGTTAAAACAGCAAAGAAGCGGGCCCACAAGAGGAAAGCCCGCTTTTTGATTTGTTACAATTGCTCTGTCAACTAACTTATTTTTACTTAATTGCGATTATTATAATCTAAATTATAATCTAAATATAGTAAATTGATGTATACGCCTAATATCGGGCAAAATCCGGAAAATAAAAGATGCCGGAATTGCTTTGAGAATTTGCAGCACAAAAAAGTAGTGTTAAAACTCAAAAACGGCTTTATAATGAAAAAGCAATGTAGACAACACTGCTAAGTTCAAATAAGCATATTGCTACAAGGTCCGAAAGGATGACCATTGGGTCGGAAAACGCCAGGCAACTGGCTTTTTTCTTTGCTTAGTCTTGTCAAAACATCACGAATGTATACCTTAAGGTACACATTTTCATTCATGGTTTTTATGAAAAGCTTATATTGCTATAATGGTCAAAACTCATTTAAAAAAGGAACCGCTATGGCAAAGAAACTATTTATTGGCCTTGACGTAGGCACTGATTCTGTTGGTTGGGCTACGACGGATGAAAATTACAAACTCTGGAGAATGAAAGGCAAAACCGCATGGGGTGCTCGTATTTTTGGCGAAGCTTCAGATGCGAAAACAAGACGTCAATTTAGAACTTCAGGGAGGAGGCTCGCTAGACGCAAGGAGAGAATTCGTTTATTAAATGCGGAATTTGACTCTCTTATCGTGCCAAAGGATCCGACATTTTTACGTCGTTTAGAATTCTCGGCATTCCAAAATGATGACAATCAAAAACCATCAGAGTTAAGAACGGATTGCCCTTTATTTATTTCAAAAGCAGAAGAAAAGGCATATTACAAAAAATATCCGACCATTTGGCATTTAAGGAAAGCGTTAATCGACAATGAAGACGACGCTTATTCTGACATCAGGTTAATCTATTTGGCCATCCATCATATCATCAAATATAGAGGCAACTTCTTAACTGATGGAGATAAAAAGATTGGCGAATTTGACTACTCTAATTTCGGAAAATTAAATAAGGTGATCTCTAATCTTATAAATGGTCAAGAAAGCGAAGAAACGGTTGAGGACGGACTGTTTGCGGGACTACCAGAATCTAATTACGCTGAATTTATCAACACCGTTAAGGACAGGTCGCTAGGTAAGGGCGAGAAGAAGAAAAAACTTCTTTCTTTGATGGAAAAAACTGATGAATCCAAGAATTTTTTAGAGATGTACTGCACTCTATGCAGCGGTGGCGAGTACTCAACATCGAAATTGAACAAAAAGGGCGATGAAGCAGCGTATGGCGATGTAAAAATATCATTCAATTCCAAATACGATGACGAAGTCTCAACTTACCAAGATGCTTTGGGCGAGGCCTTTGATATTGTCGATTTGGCTAAGGAAGTTTTTGACTACGCCGATCTATCTAACATTTTGGGAGAAAACAAATGGCTATCTTATGCTTTTGTTAATTTGTTTGAATCGCATAAGCAACAGCTCCGCGCTTTGAAAGATATTTGCAAAACAATCGATGCCAAGAATGGTTTTATCGGAGAAAATTCTCTCTATGTCAAAATGTTCAACGACAAGGATAATGAAAAGAATTACGTTGCGTTTACTCATAACGGCAATAAAAAAAGATGTAGCCTTGAGGATTTCAACAAATATGTAATCAAGGAAATAAGCCCTTATGCCGATTTGCTTGATGGGGAAGACAAAAAGAATTGGATTGGTTTGGAGAGCTTTGCTAATAACTCTAACTTATTGCAGACGATTGCCTTGCGTTCCACAAGCGTTATTCCGATGCAGTTGCACAAGCAAGAACTCGAGAAAATATTGGACAATGCAATTTCAAAAGGCATCACAGGCTTCGATCAGTCTTTCAAAGATAGGCTTATAAAGTTGTTCTCCTTCAAGATTCCATATTATTGCGGACCTTTAACAACAAGAAGCGGCTATTCGAATGTTGCTTTTAAAGGCGACAAATTTGAAAGAATTACTCCATGGAATTTTGACGATGTTATCGATTTGAAAGAGACAAAGAAAAAATTCATGAACGGTCTCACGAATAAATGCACATATTTAAAAGATAAGGATGTTTTACCGAAGCAGTCTTTAACATATCAAGATTATGATACTTGGAACAAACTCAACAACTTAAGGATCAACGGCGAGAAACCGACTCCGGAAGAGTTGAAAGACTTATTCGACAACTACGTCTCAACTAGGTCTAAAACGACAATGAAAGACATTAAGCAATATCTTGTTAAGCAAAAGGGTAATAAGAATCAGGATGTTACCGTTTCGGGATGGAATGATAATGATTCGATTGTGTGTTCTTCTAGATGCGCGTTATCTAAAGTGTTTGATTTGAACCATAGGAATACAAAAGATTTTGAAATAGCTGAAAGAATTATATTCTTAAAAACGATCTATTGCGATTCCAAGAAAGATGCGAACGAGGCGGTCCATGACGAATTTTCTGCTTTATCCGAGGAACAGCTAAAGATAGCTAATTCTTTATCTTGCAAAGAATGGTCACCGTTCTCTAAAGAATTCCTCGAGTTGAGAGGATATGATCAGAATGGCGAAATCACTACTCCAGCCATCCTTGATTTATTAGAGGAAGGCAAGGGCAATTTGATGCAAATCCTCCAAAATTATGACTTCTACAAAATCATCGATGAGCATAATAGGCAAATATTCGGCTCTAAAACCAAGAAACAGATTGTCAAAGAACTTATTGACGAGATGCCTCCGAAGATGAGAAGGCCTGTCATTCAAGCGGTCCGCATCGTTCAAGAACTTACGAAAGTCGCTAAGCAGGACCCTGATGCAATTTCAATTGAAGTCACAAGAGAAGAAAATGGCAAAGAAAAACGCACAGAATTAACGAAAAAAGCCACCTCTCGTCGAGATCAAATTAAAGAATTTTTGAATAATCTTGTTAAAAATGATCCTGCCGAAAAAGATAGAGCACAAGAACTTGATAAAGAACTCGAACACATCGCTGCTGATGATCCAAAACGACTAAACGGCAAGCATCTGTATTTATACTTCATGCAAAATGGTCGTGATGCGTATTCAGGCGAACCAATCGACATTAATGATGTTATTAATGGCACAAAATACGATACCGACCATATAATCCCTCAAAGTTTGATGAAGGATGACTCGTTAGATAACTTGGTTTTGGTGAAAAAAGAAGTTAATCAACATCGTTCTAACCAATATCCAATTCCTGCTGAAATTCGTAATAACCCAAGCGTTACATTACTCTGGAAACGTTTGAAGAAAGCGAAGATGATGTCCGAGAAGAAATATAACAATTTGGTGAGAGGCACCCAATTGACTGACAATGAATTATCTGATTTCGTTGCGGCTCAAATCAATGTTGTCAATCGTTCTAACGTTGTTATTAGAGACGTCTTGAATATTCTTTATCCGAACACGAAATTAATCTTCTCCAAAGCTAAATATCCATCTCAAATTCGTAAAGAGTTACAAATTCCAAAACTTAGAGATTTAAACGACACACACCATGCGGTCGACGCATATCTAAATATCGTGACCGGCGTTGAACTAACAAATAAATTTGGTGATATGAGACTTATTAAGGCGAGAGAAAATGGAAACCAAGAATTCTCATTGAATATGGAGAATTACATCTCGAGATTGATTTGTTCTAAAGACGGAAATCTTACAGAGTTGGGCCAACTTATTGATGAGAATTCTAGGAGACATGATTTCTTGCTTACATATAGGTTTGATTACAATGACAATTCTTTCTATGACCAAACTATTTACAACAAGAATGAAACTTCTTTAATTCCGCTTCACGATAATATGGATACATCTAGGTATGGTGGATATTCTTCTATGTCTATTGAGTTTAATTGCATTGCAACAATCACGGGGAAAAAGACGAAACGTTATTTATTGGGTGTACCGCATCTTTTGATGGAGAAATATAGAACCGGAAAGGATATTAATGATGATTTGATTGCACTCGTTCCACACAAAAAAGGAGAATGTGTTTCGATTAATTTATCGCAAACCGTTTCTCTGGCGGTTACCCTTAGGAAAGGTGGCGTTCTTTATATTTGCAAATCAAAGAATAAAAATCAGGTAAAACTAGAACCAATCTCTCCAATTTTCTTAGATAGAGCAGATGAAACATATTTAAATAATATGTTGAAATACAGAGAAAAGTATCCTGAAATATTTGCAAAGTCCAATGAATATAGTTTTGCAAAAGATAAAGGAAACGACGCAGTAGTTTTAAATCCTTCATTAACGAAACAAGTTCTTTTAAATCTTGTAGAAAAAGCTAAAGAAAGCAAATTTGATTACTGTCCTATGATTGCTTCTTTAAGAGAAAAAACTTTTGATGAACTTTCCAACGCCTGCTTATCGGATCAGTTAAATGTGATTCTTGAAAGCCTGGGTGTTTTTGGAAGAAAATCGGAAATATTAACGGATACTAATTTCTTAAAGTCAAGAGGGTGCATCGGTTCGGATGACATTATAATTTGTTCCGATTCTATTACCGGTCTTTACCACACAGAAAGGAAACTTTAATGGCATTCAGAACCGTTGTTGTGGATACGCATTCAAAACTTGAATACTCTTTGGCGTATCTCGTTTTCAGAACGCCAGATGTGACAAAGAAGATTCTGTTGGATGAGATACATACATTGATGATATCTTCGACGTCTGTATCAATTACGACTGGTTTGTTGAATGAATGCGCAAAAAGAAAAATTAAGGTTATTTTTTGTGACGAAAAACACAATCCATCTTCAGAGTTATCTCCATTTTATGGGAATTCCAATTCATCGAGGCGTATAAAAGAACAACTTGCCTGGACTCCCGAATCCATGGCAACCGTGTGGCAATATATAATCAAAGAAAAGATAATGAACCAAGCCTTTTTTCTTAAAGAATTGGGGAAAATTGAATATGCCAATCAACTGGTAGAATTCGCTAATCAAGTGAATGTGGGCGATTTGACGAACCGCGAAGGCCACGCCGCAAAAGTGTATTTTAACCATGCGTTTTTTGATGGCTTTACCAGAGATACGCCGTGTTTTATAAACGCTTGCTTGGACTATGGCTACACCATTTTGCTTTCTGAATTTAATAGAGCGATTGTGTCTGCTGGATATCTAACTCAGCTCGGGATTCATCACAAAAACGATTTTAATGACTTTAACTTATCGTGTGATTTCATGGAATCTTTCCGTTTTGTCGTTGATCGTAAAGCGAGCGCCTTGAAACAAGAAGACGATTTTAAGGGTGAAATGATAAAACTCTTAGAAAGCGAAGTTGTTCAGTGCGGCAAAACCCAAACGCTTGCAAATGCAATTAACATCTACTGCAGCTCAATTTTTACCGCCTTAAACACTGGTGATTTAACCAAGATATCTTTTATTGATTATGGAACTGGGAGGTAGATTTATGCGTACAATCCTTTTCTTTGATCTCCCATCTGTAACGAAGAAAGATCATCGAGAATACACCAGGTTTGTGAAGTTATTAAAGCAAAAAGGCTTTGCAATGCTCCAAGAAAGCGTTTATACAAAACTATCAATTAACGAATCTGTTGTTGATGCAACGATGAGAGACTTGAAAAAGTCGTTGCCGCCAGAGGGCTACATCTCTTGTCTAACAATCACTGAAAAACAATTCGCCTCCATTGATGTCATTTTAGGCGAAATGGAAACAGATGTCGTGCTAAGTTCAGATAAAACCATAGTCTTATGAAAAAATTAAGTATCAACCCCAATCTATTTAACATAGATATAACTGACCCAAAATTCGTTACTCTTGTAATAGAGAGCAAACCGTTCTATTGGAAATTCTCAAGATATTTATATGATGACTTCCCAGACCATCTTAATTACTGCTCTTTAATGCATAATGGCAGCGAAGTTAAAATGGATGAGGTTGGTTTATACATAAGTAACCTCTTGGACCTAAGCTTAAATTCCAAGCCAAACCTCAATGCTTTGTATAAAATTCTCAAGAAAACATATTTCCAAGAACTAAGCGTTGGCGTAGAAGAAATCCAATCTCAATTAACCAAGATTTGCAAGGAAATACGTTTGGATTTTGATGCTGAATTAACAATGGATGGTTCCATCAAGATTGATGATATTTTCAAAATTGGCGGTCTTCAATTTCTTGAAACGGAAGAAGATGGTCTTTTAGAGCAACTTTCGAGATATGTATGTGTTACTAGAGAACTGAGAAATGTGTCTATAGTGTTCGTAAATCACCTGCACGACTATTTAGAAGACAATAATATTGAGTCTTTCATCAAAGAAATCCAGTACAAAGGCATAACTTTGATAAATTTGGAAACAACAAAACCATTATCCAAGACTGAAACCGAAGAAATTTTGATAATTGATAATGACTTTTGCACAATCCAATGATGTATAATATGCCCAAAGATAACCCCTAAAACCCCAAATATTTTGAGGTTTGAGAGCAGTGTTGTCTTTAATAGCTCGAAAACATTGCAAGATTGTTACAAATTTCGGAGGATGTTTGAGAGCAGTGTTGTCTTTAATAGCTCGAAAACTGTGAGAGTGGTCGTGTAGCCATCTTCATCGTTTGAGAGCAGTGTTGTCTTTAATAGCTCGAAAACAGAAAATTAACGTCAGAAGTCGATGCCGAAGTTTGAGAGCAGTGTTGTCTTTAATAGCTCGAAAACTTGAAACGCGTGCTCGGTTTAGACGTAAATGTTTGAGAGCAGTGTTGTCTTTAATAGCTCGAAAACAGTATCTGTTTGAATAATGCAATGAATATGGTTTGAGAGCAGTGTTGTCTTTAATAGCTCGAAAACTAATGCATTTTTACCTTCTGGGTCATAAGCGGTTTGAGAGCAGTGTTGTCTTTAATAGCTCGAAAACAATTCAACTGCGTATTCGCAATCGATGAGCGTTTGAGAGCAGTGTTGTCTTTAATAGCTCGAAAACACCCTGTCTATGCTAATCGTTTTCAAATAGGTTTGAGAGCAGTGTTGTCTTTAATAGCTCGAAAACATTAAATTCCTTAGAATCACCGAAAACGGTGTTTGAGAGCAGTGTTGTCTTTAATAGCTCGAAAACGCTCCTCTCCTGATTGAATTCGATTTTGTCGTTTGAGAGCAGTGTTGTCTTTAATAGCTCGAAAACCCTCGTATCAACGTGCCAGTAACCGAGATGGTTTGAGAGCAGTGTTGTCTTTAATAGCTCGAAAACGAACGCTCCAAGGGGTAACATAGAGGGTAGGTTTGAGAGCAGTGTTGTCTTTAATAGCTCGAAAACTCTATCTATGATAGAAAAACTAAAACTAGTAGTTTGAGAGCAGTGTTGTCTTTAATAGCTCGAAAACCTTTTGTGCTCTCTGTTTAGCTGTTATTGTTTCCTGCACTCTCTAGACTAAATGATGTTAATTGCATTAAGGACCACGAAAATCAAACCCAATTTTTGTCGTTTTAATCTCTTTTTGAAAAAGATAGATATATTCGGATTCTTTTTTACCTTTTTAATACTTTTGGTGGATTTTATTTAATACTTTTGCTCAATTTTATTTAATACTTTTGGTGTGTGATCAGAAAATCCGATGTTGTGTTGGTTTCGATTTTTTACCATCACGACTGTAATGTGTCATCCATAAATATCAGAGCCGTTTGAATTTCTAAACGTCGGTGGCAAATGGAGTTAAGAAAGCCACATATTTATTTCTTCAGACACTCAAGACCTATGTGTTTCTCCTGCGCATCCACACTTAAAAATATGCGCTCGCGCGCATGTAATTTATCTTTTAACCATTATTATAAAAGAACAATTGTTCTCTTTGATATTATGTATTTATACATAAAATATTGACTTTTATATGAATTATTCATTTATAAGCCATTAATAATTACCTGTTTTTCTTATCTTATGGGCGATGTACTGCATATATGGATGGCATAACATATGGGTGTCAACCAGAAAGGAGACAGGAAAACATGAAAACAATGGATTTAACAACAAACGAGGTCAACGAAGAAAGAATGGCCTGCAAAGAACATTATGAAGACTTGGAATCCAACAACGATGTGAAAGATGGGTTCCTGTCAAAGGTAATGGATATCATCTACAAAATATTTGGTGGAATATCTAACAATGGTCCTCGCAAGATGACATACTAATTAAGAAGAAAGTAAGGAGTTGAAGTTTATGAAAAATAAATTATCTATGGTCCTCGCAGCCGCCTTGTTAACTCTGACGGGCTGCGGAACAACAACTGCTAATACAACAAGCGAGCAATCAAAGCCCTTGTTGAATAACGATCAGCAAGCAAGCGTCACAATGAAGGTCATCCATGAGACGAAATTCGATTCCGTCTATGGTGAATATACGATTAGCCAGTTCAAGGATGCGGGATTCGCATTCGGCGATAGCGTCAATGTCACATTCTCATCGGGCTTCACATTCGAAGACATCCCGTTCTACGATGGCTACTACGTCAAAGCCGGTGCCCCATTGATCGTTGGATATCCAGGTTACCCACACATCGACTTTGCAACAAACAACAAAGGTGAATGCTATCAGAATCTTGGATTAAAAGATGGCGACACAATGACGATTACCCTAAACCAAAAGGGAAAATACCTGACAGAGCAAGAGACATTCTCAACCACCTATTCAGATGATAGAGAACAATACACAAGCAACGAGGAATTCGCCAACTTCAGGGCGATGAACCTCTCAACCATGAAGGAGAACATCTTCTATAGAGGTGCATCTCCGGTTGATAATCAGCATAACAGAGCCTCATATGTCGATCCACTTATTGAAGAAGCGGGAGTGGGATTCATTCTCGACCTCGCCGACAGTGCGAACGACATGAAGTCATATCTAAATAGAGCGGGATATAACTCTCCATATGCATCAGAACTCTACAATTATGAAGATATAGCGTTCCTATCTATGGGATCTGACTTCACCGCACCAATATTCCAACAGAAACTTGCAACCGGGCTAACTGAGCTCATCAAGCATGATGGAACATATTACATTCATTGCACCGAAGGCAAAGATAGAACAGGATTCGTCTGTTATCTACTTGAAGCCTTAACCGGCGCTGAATATGACGAACTCGAACATGATTACATGGTAACCTACGATAACTACTATGGAATCAACAAAGAGGAAACCAAGGAAAAGTATGACGCCATCGTGGATCTTAGATTCAAAGACTTCATAAACTTCCTAACTCCAACCCACGATGGCTCCTACCTTGGCGAAAGAGCGTCTAAAGAAGGCGGAGTCTTCTACTCAACCAATACCAGCCTTGCTGAGGCTGCTAAACAATATTTAATGGAAGGAGGCATGACAGAAGAGGATGTAAACGCATTGATTAACATATTGAAAAAATAAAAAACACAAGCAACCATAACAAACCTCACAATTTTGATAAAGAAGGGGTACGCGTCAAAACGTATCTCTTTTTTCGTCGCCTATATTATGGTTAGCAACTATATCTAATCGCTTTAATGGGGCTGTTGTACCGAAAAACAACGCTTTTTTATAAAAAATTCACGGTTTTTGGGAAAAAATCCCGAAAACTCGTCTACTAATATAATGGAGGGCATTAATTATGCGCTCTTACATCGCCATCCGCCGGACAGGGGAAAGGAACGGATATGCTGCTAGTCGCAATCGCGGCTGTGTTGCTTATCACGATAGTAGTTAGGTTGCGTTAAAAAAAGTTTCCCTCAGCGTAAACTGAGTGGAAACCAACAACGCACATTAATTATAACCTGGCCACATAAGGGCGCAAGCCTTTGTTGTGGTGGGCCTCCACCCTCCGGCGGATGCCTCCAGGAAATTCATTTATTTGATTTAAACTTTTATTTAAGCTCTTCTCTTACTTTCATAAGGGTGTAGCCGAGCAGGTTTTTGCCTCTCCATTTATTAGGAGAGAAACGGTCTTGATCTTTCATTGACAATCCAATGCCCCAAATCACGTCTTTTACGGCGCATTCCGCCAAAATAGAGTCACCGGTATCTAATAACAACTTTTTAAGGTTGTCGTTTTGCGAAAACTTTGCCATTAAGGCATCAAAAACAACTTTCTCACGAGTTCTACTCCAAATATTGTCATCATAATTGGAAACTGCTCTTCCAAACGATTTTATGGTAGCAACGTCATTTGTTTCCATAATCTTAGTTGCAATAGAGGTATCGTGGAAGCAAATGGCCTTCTGGTACATCATATATTGCTCAACCGAGGAAAACTCGACACCATCAATCGTAAAAGACGAAAGATACCAGTTGGCTAAAAAGCCATTCTCTTCATTTGGATTGTGGAAACAAACAATATTCATAACGCTTCACCAACCTTTTTGACTGCCAACTCCAATTCAAGATCACGCAGTCCGGCATAAGCCTTTTTCATAAAATCAACCGAAATCCTTTTTACAAGTTCGCTGCTCGGAATGTTGTAATACCATTGGTAATAAGCATAAAATTCGCCTATCCATTCAGGCAAGAAGCCTTCTAACGCCTTACCTTTTTTAAGAGTGTAACCATCATTTTTAATGAAATACTCCCACAATGTTTTATAGTCCATTGTGTTGACGTATGCCTTCCCTTCGTCAATGGCTTTCCTTGTGCTGCTTGACATATAACAAGTGATAAAATCTTCCGTATCACACTCAGGGTAAGAGAAAGCAACGTAATCAAAGAGTTTGCCTTGATTGTCTACCACGTCGTTCAAGTATTCTTCTGCGTACGCTCTCATAATCACTCCTCGAAAAGTGTGCTGAACACTTTTTCAACTTTGTTTTCGTCTGAATCCACTAATTCACGCATATTTTTGCGAGCTTCTATGTCGCGGGAATTATATTTTTCGTTAAACTCCGCATATTCTACGGATTGGACGGAATCGGGAATCTCTTTCAACCTTGTATATGCCTTCTCGGTCTTGATGCAATACTGAATGCCCAAACCGCCGAGCGACAGCAATTTTTCGAGAATATCCAAATCAATATTGTCACGAACGAACTCTTTTGCGATAAAGAAGTAGGACGCATTTGCTCGCCAGCCCTTAATTACATCATATTCGCCTGTGTCAACGCCGTATTTATCGATGAATTTTTTTGCAAGCACGCGATAACGTTTTGAGTCTGCCGCGTCCCTATGCTTCATAAGTTCCGCAAGCCAAGAAAGGACGTTTATTTTTTCGAAATCGAAAGTTTTAAGCCCTTTTGTGTCAAATTCGTATTTGTGCAGCCAGCCGTTATGTTCATTAGGGCGACAAACGGCCCATTCTTTGGCAAGTTCTATATTTTCGGTGAGATAAAAGCCCTTTCCGTAATCACGTTTTTCGTCGCCAAGTCCGAAAGTAGGAGTCACGATCTTGTTCGGTGAGCCGTGATATAAAATAATTTTTGCCATACTTTTATTCCCCCTCAAAACCAATATTGTTTTTCTTGCAAAACCGGTCAAATACAAAGCGTGCTTTTCTTGTTGGCTCGACCTTGCCGTTTTCCCATCTTGAAACAGTTGTAAACGACACATTTAATTCTTTGGCAAGCTCCGTTTGGGATAAATTTAGCGTTGCCCTCACATATAGGACCTTATCTTTGAATAACATATGGCATTAATCCTTTTGCATAATTTGCATCTTTAACAAAATATACCAAAAATTAAGAAAAAACTAGATATTGGCGCAAATAATGGATGGAGTTTGATATTTTTGGTAATGATTTGTCGTCTTTATGACGTTATGCTGTCCAATATCTAGCTTATAAGAATTTTTTCTTTACTTTTAGTAAATGGCAGAAGATAATTAATCGACAATTAAAAGCAAAGCTAGAGTAATCTAGCGACGCAAAGCTAAAGGGTCTAGCGATAGATAGCCAGTTGCTTGTAAAAGGAACTAAGCACGTGAAAAAGACCCAACTTATCTCATTAATATCTTTGGTTGCAACCAACATATTCTGTTTGGTTGCTTTAAGCGTAGCCTGGTTCACGGCAAAGCAAACGGTTGATAACGCTGTAGATGAAATAACGGCAGTGGATGCCTCCGCCCTTTCGATTGATTACAAGGTTTATGGGTATGACGAAACAAATGCCCAGGCGGGTGTGTGCAAGACTGACGACCCTGAAAACTTTCCTGATCCTCTTGCGTTAACCGATTACGACGCATTCATTTCCTCAAGAAACAAATACACAAACATCTTGGTTCGTGTTGAAATCGATTTTTCGGCATCAACTGCCAATAAAAACGTACTCCCTTACGGTTAACTGCGATTCTACCGACTATACGAAAACAGAGACCGACGATGATGGCAAAACAACAACATCTGTAATTGATAAGATTTCCAATGTCATTCAATTCAAATGCGCGGTTTATAGCCACACAGTTGGAGACACTACCACAGTGGATATTACCTCCATTGATGAATCGAGTGCTGCCACTATCTATAGCACCGCTAGCACTTATTTTGACACTGTTAGCTCGTATGATTCATTTGTTAACATCGCATCTACAACATCCGGCGACACAACAACCTACACATACACAAAGCCATCAACTAAGTTACAGATACTCTCATCAGATGCATTTGCTGAAAACTGCGATTCTTGCGTGTTGTACCTTGAACTTGATTACAATCCAAAGCTCATTCAGCATTACTTGGATGTGGATACTTATTCCACCGAAGGCTCAAGCCTGGATTTGATTACCTCAGGTAACCAGGTGTCTTTTAGCAGCGATTTATCATCTATGATGGTTGGGATAGGAGATGCATGATTATGAATAAAAAGATCGTTGCAGTATTCTCCACTTTGATTATGGCATGCGTATCCGCGATCGGATGTTCTTTAGCGTGGTTTTATACACCGAGTTCTATTGTCACAGATGATGTCAAAGGCGGATTGATCAAGTCCTATTTCCATTCTGGCAATGGCACATCAGAAAATCCATTTATCATCACAAGACCTGTTCATTTATATAACTTCATCGCTCTTCAGGAAGAATTGGATGCTTTCAGCTCACAGGGATTCTATTTCCAATTCGGAACCGACCTAAATGATGATGGTTCACCGGAATTCTATAAATACAAAGACGATGGTTCTATCGTAGAAGGCGAATATTCCACAAGTCTTAATATGAGTTATTACTCTGATGGTCTTGACCCGATGGGCACTGTAGCCCATCCGTTCCAATCAATATTCAATGGTAATGGATTAACAATTTCAAATCTCACCATTAAAGGTGAAGGTCATATGGATGTTGGTATCTTTGGATATGTATCAACTGGAACAGTAACAAATCTCTATTTTGATAGCCCGACTATATTAACAAACGGAGAATCAACTTCTGCAGAGACAGCCGATTCAACACATGTATCACACGATGAAACCTGCTGCTATAACGGATACCTCGTTGGCCACCTTAAGACAGCATCGTCTTTTAACAATGTCTACGTCAACAACTGTAGCCTGAATGGTGCACCAGCATCAGGAACCATTGCTAGAAATGAATATGGTTATTATGGCCATGTTGGCGATGTCGCTGTGACTACAAAGGAGAAAATTAAATCTATGAGTGGTAGCAGTAGTGGTGGCGATGCAGGCTACAACACTTCGGTCAATATCCGCAATCTTAACGATAATCTTATCTCCTATGGCCAGTCGGATAACGGCAACGGCGTTATCAAAGCCGGTGTTGCAATTCCTTTCCAAGAAGCCTCTGACGCATCATTTGTTACCAAATCGGGGACATTAACTGTTGGTGGTAAAACAGTCACAAACGCTTCTACTGTATCTGTCAGCACTACAGCAACAAATATCGGTTATTATGTTGGTGGAACGGTTGCCTCGAATGTCGATACAGTTGCAGCCATGCGCGTATTTAAGGATCATTACACATCGGAGACAATTAATTATGATGACATTCAGGCTTCTACTAATTCGGATGTAAAAACGGTCCCTGACAGAGTCAAAACATATTTGCAGAAAACAATTAGTGGCGACGTTCAACAAGGATACTCAGTTATTAGAATGGGAACACCTAACACATTGTCAACGACCATGACTAGTGATTCTGGTTATTATGGCATTGAAAATGGTAAAGTTGGTTCATATTCAGGTAATATTTTGGTTCCGAACAATTGCATTTGGGTTGCTCCTATCAAAGCCGGTACATTTGAATTTGTGTGTACGACAGAAAACGCGAAAGCTTCATATTTATATATTTGGAAGTTAAAAAGATCTACGCCAAAAGATTATTCGACGTCATTAAGTACACCTGACATTAATAATCAGGCAACAAATTTCAGCAGCGATTCATCTGCGGAAGTCGTTGGTATGCAGGTTTATCCGGCTTCTTCTCCATATATGGCCTATTATTATGGCACTCCAATCACTGATGATGACATTAATAATGGTGTTGAGTTTGCCATTACGATGTTTGGTTATCAATCTATGAGCCCGTCTATTTTCATAACATACATCGATGTTGGTTCCGATGGTGGTGGTTCTTCTGACGGTGGCAGCGAAGCAACGATTAACGAAGACGACCCTTTATTCACCGATGTCGATTATAGAGATAGTGGTGCAACAGTTAAAAATTCCATCCTCAACATCCAATATGACGCTGCTGCAGGAACGACATCTGAATTCTGCATCATTGTGTCCTACGATTCATTAAAGCACTTATACACAATTACCATTACTAACAGCAATCCTGATGGATTAGAGTTCTCTGTATTGCTGAATGACGATGATAGGGACTCCACGACTGATTTCTTATATAAATATTCGATTATTTATAACAGTTCAACTATAGTAACCGAAAGCCAAGTAAGTAAAACTTATAGTACATTACCTGCCGTCACTTAAAACCGGCAGGTTTTTTATGTAACCATCATGTTTACTACCGCGGACACTAAAAAAAGAAGCCACGACGTTTATCAGTGGTTTCCTAGGTATATGGGTTACTTTGAATAAACGAGGCTCCCAGCCTTGTAAGTGGCTTTAACGTTTAATTCCTCATCAAGCAGCACAAAGTCCGCCAATTTACCTATTTCAAGGCTTCCGCGGTCATTCATGTGGATACTTCTTGCCGCATTTGTGCTGGAAATTTTGGCTAAGGATATTAAATCAGCCCCAACCCAGCCTCTCATATTACGGACGCCTTGATCTAACGTTAGAAGCGAGCCCGCTAAGGGGCCAGTCTTTAGATAGGCCGACCCATTTTTTCTTTCACAAGGCAGGCCAAACAACTCAAATTCATTCACATCCGAGTGTTTTATCTTCAATGCATCGGTGATGATCATGAAACGGTCTGGACCAATAATCTTATAGAAGGCCTTAATCGTATCGAGTGAAACATGTATACCATCGCATATGCACTCACAGTTAAGTGAATCAAAATAGAAGGCCGCAGTAACAATGCCTGGATTGCGGTGGTGGTGTGGGCTCATCGCGTTGTGGGTATGTGTTGTGTTGGTTAATCCGTGTTTGATTGCCTCTTCAATATCTTTGAATGAAGCGTCACTATGCCCGGCAGAACAAGTGATCCCTCTAGATGTTGCGTGTTCAATGAATTCCATGGAACCATTCTTTTCTGGCGCGATTGTGATTAAGCGTACATTATTCCCGCTCAATTCAATCCATTTGTCTAGTTCTTTAGAATCTGGGTCAACGATATATTCATGGTTCTGGGCTCCTTTATATTTAGCGGAAATAAATGGTCCTTCGAAGTGGATTCCGCCAAGATTTGGGGCGATTTTCATCGCTTCTTTGATTGTTACGCAGAATTTCTCCAGAGTTCCATAATCTGCGGTTAAAGATGTAGCCAAGAATGTGGTAACCCCTTCGCTATACAAGGAATCCGCGGCTTTTTTGATATCTTCTTTATCCGCGGTCAAGAAATCGATGTTGTTAGAGCCGTGGATGTGTATATCGATAAATCCAGGCATTGCGATATCTCCATGTCCATCTATTCCATCTTTAGAGCATGTTCCCTCGTTGATGGACGCAATCTTGCCATCAATGATTTCCATATAACCGTTCTCAATAACCTTGGTTGGCGTGACTATTTTAATGTTTTTGATGATCATGATGTCTCCTATTCAGCAAGGCTTGAAGCGGCAATAGATTGCCCGACTCTTCTAAGGTGTTCGCTAGGCATGCCAACCTCAATATAACTCAATTCCGGGAAATCTTGTTTTAACACTTCTTTGCATCTAGCTAAGATTGTCTCTCCGCCTTTTCCCGAGACAACTCTACCCATAAGTATCACGTGTCTAATCGAATAGTACTGGTCATAATACGCTAAAGCATAGGCTAGATATGTTCCAATATCGGTAAATATATCATTTGCAATCGGGTTGCCTTCTTCGTTTAATTTTTGTACAACCTCTAATTTTTCAGCTGGCGATAATGATTCATCTAATTCAATGCCGCCCATTTTTGCGAGTTTGATGACCGCATCTTGGCTGAAGTAGGTTGCCCCAACTCCGAAATCCATGCTCCAATCGTCTCTTTGGCTATTCTTATTAAAATCAACCGGGGCGAATGCATCTTCGCTTAACCATCCGTTGATGTTGCCTTTTTCATCAACATATCCAGCTGCCTCGCTTGTGCCCATGGCGATGCCAAGGACATTGCCTGAACGAAAATCTAGTGACCCCGCTAAAGCGGTGACATCCCCATCATTTGCAACTGCGTATGGAATATGATGCCCAAGTTCTTTTTCAAGTCTAGCTACAATATCTCTATAGATATTCTTGATATATTTCTCATAATCTTCTTTTTCGACCTTGCGGAACAAGGACGCAACCATCGCCTTATTGTTAACGTATACTCCTGCACTAGATATACCTATCGCATCAACATCCCCGCCAAGTTTATCTATCGCCATCTTCATGGATTCATATATTCCATTGATGTGGTAGTGGGGATCTGAGTTATCTTTAGGGAACCAGACCGTTTCATTTGAGAAGATGACATTGCCGTTAAGTACCGCAGAAACCTTACGATCACTGCCTCCGGCATCAAATCCGATGCGTCTGCCCTTAAGGTGACCGCCATAAGGGAGCGATGTACCTTTCTCTTTTGGCAATTCATCGTAACTGCATTCTATGACTTCCATCTCGTTTTCATAGACGGTGGACATGAAATCGTAATCAAATTCACGAAGCCCACCTTTGCGGTATGTATCTCTGATGTACTGATAGATGTAGTGTGGTCCAGAGATATAAATCTTATAGCCACCGACTATCCACAGAATCGTTTTGATGATTCTTTCAGTCATAAAGATGTTTCTTTCATCATCTACGCCTTCTTTGAATATGTCGTATTCCTTGCGATAGACGTATCCGTTGTTTCTTTCAATTGAGATTCCGATGTGATCTGTTTCACCTTCATTAATGACATCGTGTTCAAAGTTTCTTATGGCGATGATAGCTGGAATAAATTCCTTATCGATTCTCATTTCATTTCTGATACCCATTAAATCTTCCTTAGGGAATGCGTCCTCATCCACATAAATTGTGACATTTGGATGACTTTGCAATATGGAGCAGGGGTTATTCTCGCTTGGCTGGCCGTAGATTAATCCCCTAATTGCAGTCTCTTTATTTTTGCCTGTTGCAATTAAGACAATCTCCTTTGCCTTCATGATTGTGGATAATCCCTCTGTGATCGCTTTAGTTGGCACTTCATCAATTGAGGGGAAGAAACGGGAATTATCTTTGATTGTCTTCTCTTTTAAAGTTGTTACATGAGTTAGAGATGAGAATGACGTGCCTGGTTCATTGAAGGCGATATGGCCATCACTGCCAATGCCCAGTATTTGAAAATCAATGGGATTCTCCCCGATTAATCTTTCATAGGCTTTGCAATTTCCTTCTAAATCTCCAATCCCAGATGGAACATAAGTGTTCTTCTTGTTGATATCGATATCATCAAGCAAGTTCACGTTCATAAAATAACGATATGACTGGCGGTTGGAACCATCTAGTCCTTCATATTCATCTAGATTGATGGCGACACAATTCTTAAAACTAACCTTATGAGAACGATATTTCTCAATGAGTTTTTGATATACGCCTAGAGGGCTTGAGCCTGTTGCTAAGCCCAACACCGCGTTTGGTTTTTCTTTAATGAGCGAAACGATCCTCTCTGATATCTCCTCAGCTATAGAGTCTTTATCCAAAATCCTAATTTTCATAAATAACCCTCATTTTATGATTAGACCCGAGGGGCTAAACATCACTCAAAGAACATGAATATTGTAGGCTTTGAGCATATTGCGGTCAATTAATCTAAGATTCCGTTTGGCCTAATTGCCAACACTTATCAGAATGGCCGTTTTTATGTGGAAATCTTAGAAAAACCCGTGTTTTTTGATGATAAGTATTTAAAAGTTAGCCATTTTTAACTACAATGCAACCGATCGATTATTTTGAAAGGAGACCTTATGGAAAACGTAAGAATTCAAGACGATTTGTTCCAGTACGTCAACGGCGAGAAGTTGGAAGCGCTGGTAATCCCGGATGATAAACCAACCGCGGGTGGATTTGCAGAACTCGCTAAAGGCGTTGAAGAGAAGATGATCAACGACTTAAACGAAATGGTCAAATCCGGAAATTATCCAAATGATTATCTAAAGAACGCATGCACGCTTTATGCGATTGCCAAAAACGTAAAAAAGAAGAATAGGCTTGGCATCAAACCAGCCCTTAAGACATTGAAGAAGATCGATAGCCTAAAGGATTGTTCATCTCTCAACCGTCATTTGGCTGAATTCATCAATGATGGTTTGCCTCTCCCGTTTGTTATAAGCGTTTCAGAGGACATGATGGATACATCCCACAATTGCTTGATGATTCAAGGCCCATCAATCATCATGCCAGATGTCTCATATTACAAAGAAGGCATGGAGCAGCAGAAGGCTGCGATTCTCGGGATGTGGTCACAGATGGCAACTGCTTTGATGGCCTACACTCCAATTGCTAAAGAAGAACAGGCTAAGTACGTTGAAGACGCACTTGTATTCGACTCCTTAATCGCAACACTCGTCAAGAGCTCAGAGGAGTGGTCTGAATACGCTAAAGTATATAATCCAATGACCATTAGAAGAGTCGGAACACTTTTAAAACCGATTAAATTCAAGAAAGCCATTGAGAAAGTCTTCGGCAAGGCTCCTGAAACCGTTATTGTTGCAGAACCTCGTTGGTTAAAAGGATTCAAGACAATCTTCAATGCTGACACATTTGAGCAGTACAAACACTGGGCTTATGTCAATGAACTCATCAATTCCTGCCCGCTTTTAAGCGAAGAATTAAGAGAACTCGGAGGAACATATCGCCGCGCATTGATGGGAGTTGCCAAATCTCCAAGCACAGAGAAACACGCTTATAGCTTAGTGTCCCAAATCTTCTCCGAGCCTCTTGGACTATATTACGGCGAGAAGTATTTTGGCGAAGAGGCCAAGAAGGACGTTGTTGATATGGTTAAGGAAATCATTGAGACATATAAAGTCCGCGTCAGAAAGAACGACATCCTCTCCGATTCAACTAAAGACAAAGCCATCTTAAAGCTCTCCACAATGGAGATTAAGATGGGATATCCAGATAAAGTCGATCCATTCTATGACACATTAATCGTTAACCCTAATGACTCCTTGTACGCAGCTGTATGTGAATTAAGCAAGAAGAGGCAGGCAAACTCATTTGCCGACCTCTATAAGCCAACAGATCACAAGAAGTGGGTTATGCCAGGACATATGGTCAACGCTTGCTACAACCCAATGAGTAACGACATCACCTTCCCGGCCGCTATCCTCCAGCCTCCATTCTATTCAATCAAGCAGTCTAGATCCGAGAACCTAGGCGGTATCGGCGCGGTCATCGGACATGAAATCTCACACGCATTCGATAACAATGGTGCTAAATTCGATGAGCATGGAAACATGAAAGATTGGTGGGAGAAGGAAGACTTCAAGAAATTCAAAGCCAAGACCAAAGCCATGATCAAGGAATTTGATGGTATCGAACTCCCGTTCGGCAAGGTCAACGGCACGCTTGTAGTTTCAGAGAACATCGCCGATAACGGCGGTATGGCTTGCACCCTTGAAATCATGTCTCACTTAGAAGGCGCAAATTATGAGGAATACTTCAAGAACTGGGGACGCATTTGGTGCCAGAAGGCTAAGCCGGAATATTCCGCAATGCTTCTTGCAATGGATGTTCACTCTCCAACTATCCTAAGAGCGAATATGCAGCCTCGTAACTTTGATGAATGGTACGCAACCTTCCACGTCACAAGCAAAGACAAGATGTACCTCGCCCCAAATAAGAGAGTCAGAATTTGGTAATGAAATAGATGCAAAAGCCTTGTAAACGCCAAATCTACAGGGCTTTTTATATCTCTACGAACATGCGGTATTTAAAGAGATTACATGGATTTAGCAGGAATATATAATCATTTTCGAACGAAGGGAGACTACACAATGAAAAACATAGGCAAAGTCTCTTTGTTTGTCTTATCCACTTGCTTGATAACGAGCTGCGGCAATACGACAAGAGACTACAAAGAATGTTCTGATGAATATGTTCAGACGATGAATTACTCAGATGGTTTCATCATCGCCCAACTCACCGATGTGCACTGGTCAACAGGCACAGACGGGGTTGATTCTCGCAACTACATGAACAAATTGATTTCCGAGATTAAAAACCATTACGGGAAGATTGATTTGATTGAATTCACAGGTGATCAATTCATGCTTTCCAATGCCTCAACGGTCAAGGACTTTCTTGCCTGGGCAGAAACGCTTGATATTCCATACGCAACAGTCTGGGGCAACCACGATATTGAGGGGACATACAATCCAAATTGGCTTTCCGAGCAATTTATGAAAGCCGAGCACTCCTTATACACCGAAGTGGATAACGATAATGTTCATGGCCGCTCAAATTACGTCATCAATCTTCTGAATGATGACAATAGCGTCGCTTGGCAAATCGTTAACCTTGATTCAGGAGCATCCCTAACCGATTCTGCCGTTAAGCCAACTAGATCATATGACTATATCAGGCAAGACCAGGCTGATTGGTGGAAGTATGAGCATGATAAGGTTGGCGTGAATGTTCCAACGATTGCTTATTACCATATCGCTCAGAAGGAAGTTGCGGATGCTTGGGAGAAGAAGGATGCCCTAAACAATAAGTATTACAAGCTTGAAGGTTTTGCAAACTCCAGCCTTAAAGCCGCCTCTGAGAAAGCCCCGTTCTTTGAAATCGCAAAAGACAACGGTCTAAAGGCCACATTCATGGGTCACTGCCACGCTAACGATTGGACGGTTGATTATGAGGGAGTAACACTCGGATTCGGCGTTAAGTCCAACATTGAGCTTTATTATGGTTCAGTCGATGCTGAAGGAAACGATGAAGGATTTGACCTTATCGGCGCTAGCTGCGTCAAACTCCACGATGGTGGGACATTCGATCTCGAACACGTCTATTTAAACGAAAGGAGCACAACTGACTTCGTTAAATGGGTCAGCTACAAATAATTATGAAAAACTACCTTTCTAAAGATTTGTGCATGGTCTCTTCTTATTCAAAAAAAGGCAAGAAGAGTTTCTTAATCCTCAATCTTATATCTATCGCCTTATTTGTTCTTGGGTCATTTGCAGTCTTCTCATCCTTATACAAATTCTGCAATATGATTGGCTCAATTGTTTCCGGCACACCAAAGGCTGCAATTCATGAATTCATCCGCGTTTGCCCAATAATCATTGCAGAATGCGCCTTAATTTACGTTGCTGCATTCATCCACAACTGGACTGCTCCAAAAACAGAAGAGAAGTTCAACAAGAACGTAAAAAAGAACGGAATCATCTGCGTTGTTATCGGCGCGGTTATCGTTCTTTATGTCATCGTTGGTGCAATTGCCGGTCTCTACCATGGTTTGGTGGAGGGTTATCCAACCGCTTTATTCCCATTAGACCTTCTAATCGCAGGACTTGCATATCTTGCTTTAGGCGTGTCCTTATTGGTCTTCGGCAAGAAGATTAAGCTAGACCTCCCTTATCAGGATCACAAATCAAATGGATTCTTCGGAGTGCTTCGTACAATCCAGTATATGGGGACTCTATATGCCTTTGCCTCATTTATCTACAGCTTCTGGGTTGTTGATTGGTCGCATGGGCATATCTTCTACTCATTGATGCTTGAGCTCATTCTTTTGATAATGGTTGGAATGGCATGTGTCTATAAGTTCGTCTATTGCCCACTTAAGAAAGAAGAAAAGAACTCATTCCAAATCTTGGCAAGCGCCTCATTCTTGGTGCTTAACATAATTGTTTTCACCCTTTATATTGTTGCTTTCTCTAATGACGTTGCTGCTCCAAGCGAAGCCTGGTATGGAATTCTTGCCATCGATTTCACCGCAAGTTTCAATGCTGTAACATATGTTTATGGGTTAATGATTATCCTCACCCCGTTAATCGCATTAATCCGTGGCTTGGTTGCTAGAGCAAAAGAAAAGAAAGTAACTAAATAACTTCATCTAATTAGATAATTCATAATCAGATTCGCCCCTTCCTGGATAAAATCAGGGAGGGGTTTTCATATAATGTGGCTGGATACTCCGGCAATATATGGTTATTAATTTTCGGTAAAGAGGCTTGAATTTATCGTTAAGATATAGTTCATAAAAAATTATCTTTTGCGAAAATGGCGGAAAAGTAATCATTTTCGCTAAAGATGATTGATGAAACTTGACATTTTTGCTATATTTTTAGCGAGAACATACAATAATTTTTGATTTTCGCTAAAGATAGGAGTGAATACATATGCTTGTCGGAAGAGAAAAAGAACTAAAAGAGCTAAATGAAATATACGACTCGGAAGAATCTTCTTTTGTAGCGGTTTATGGAAGGCGAAGAATCGGTAAAACCTATCTTATTAACACGGCATTCGAAGATAGAATCTTTTTGCGTCATGCTGGAATATATAACGGAACGCTTAAGGAACAAGTCAATTCCTTTATGAGTTCACTAAAGGATTTTGGGTATGTAGAGGATGAACCGGTCAACGATTGGTTTGCCGCTTTCGATTGTTTAAAACGATTCATAACTCAGTCCAATGAGCAAAAGAAAGTTATTTTCCTTGATGAAGTCGCGTGGATGTACACTCGTAAATCTAATTTTGTTAAAGCGTTAGAAAATTTCTGGAATGGCTGGGCATCGGCTAGGCACGATGTGATGTTAATAATCTGCTCATCGGCCACATCTTGGATTATTAACAACATCATTCATAGCAAGGGCGGTCTTTACAATCGTGTTACGGCTCAAATTTATCTAGAACCATTCACGTTAGGGGAATGCGAACAATATTGTTTATCGAGGAAACTTTCTCTCACAAAAAAGCAGATTATCGACGCTTATATGGTTATTGGAGGGGTACCATATTACTGGAAATTCCTTGCAAAAGGGCAATCAATCCCGCAATTTATCGATAATTGTTTTTTCACTAGCAACGCTCCGTTAAAAAATGAATTGAAGTACATCTTTGCTTCGTTGTTTAGTAATCCTGATGGATATATGAAAATAATAGAAACGTTGTCGAAAAAGAATTGTGGGCTAACAAAAAGGGAGTTGTTGGAGTGTACAAAAGAAATCGACAACGGTTCTTTTACAAGTAAATTAGAGGATCTTATCAATTGCGGTTTTATTCGTGAATATTCACCTTTGAAGTATAAAAAAACGACGGTTTTATACCAATTGATAGATCCGTTTACAATATTCCATTTTCATTTCCTCACAAAGAGTGTCAATGATGAGGCATATTGGACGAACCAATTAAACACCCCTCTCTTAAACACATGGAAAGGGCTTGCCTTTGAAAGGATATGCCTATTGCATGCAAGTAAAATAAAAAAGGAATTGGGAATTTCTGGAGTGAGAACCGCCATTTATCCATGGTCCATACAGAAGAATTTGGACAATGGAATTTATGGTTCTCAGATAGATATGATTATCGAAAGGAAAGATGGAATCGTTAACCTATTCGAAATCAAATATTACGATTCACCATTTTGCTTAAATGGCAAAGATATAGAATGCTTAAATAAAAAGAAACACGATTTTATAGCGGCGACAAAAACAAAGTCTGCTGTCCATCTTTCAATGATTGCCCTAAACGGTATTGAAGAGAACGCCTATTCAAGTGAAATGCAATCAATCGTTCCTATCGAAGCCTTATTTGATTGATTTATTTTTAGCGAAAATAACAAAAAAATTATCATTTTCGCTAAAGATAGCGTTTTAAATTCAGAATTTACCATGCCATATTTGCGAAAAAAAGCAGTTGCACCGTGAAGATTTCAATGAATTTATAAAAACTCAAAAAATTTCTAGTTTTTCTAAAATGTCCATTTATGCAGATGAAAGAATATGAAATAACGAACCTTACATCGTCCGTTTTTATAGATGCATATCTTTAAGTGTAGAGTGCCATGCCTTCAATTAAGAACAGAGTCCTTCTTACCTAACATCGCGTGCAGACCTCAAACGTAAAATCTTTCACAACAATATGGCTATTTAAGAACTTAAAGCGGATACTAAATTAAGTAATATGAAAGATTCTAAAGCACCATACGAAATAATCTATGAAGATGATGAGATTATCGTTGTCTATAAGAAAAGAGATGTTTTAACTATCAGAACCGAGGACAAGAAAACATTCGCGCGTAATCTTTATCATTATTTAAAGATGTATCTCAGGAAGAAGGGTGAGAATTTATATATCGCTCATCGCTTGGATTATGAAACCAGTGGTCTTTTGGTTTTCCCTAAAACCGGTGTTATGAAGCAAAAACTTCAAACTTGTTTCAAAAACAGGCAGGTTTTGAGGGAATATGAGTGTGTTGTACAAGAAAAGTTGGATATTCACCAAAAATTCCACGTTGAGCAAAACCTAGATATTTCTAAATGTAACGTGAAAGAAGTGGATGATGGTGGTAAGCTAGCCATCACTGATATTGAATGCATAAATTACATTCAGATTGGCTCCGCATGCAAGGTAACCATCTCAACAGGGAGAAAGAACCAGATACGTCTTGCCATTGCATCTCTTGGACTAACCTTGTTAGGTGATAAACGTTATTCTCATAATGCTGCAAAGAGAATGTATCTTAATGCCTATCACCTAAAATTCCCTGAAGATTTAGGCTTAAAAAAGAATGACTTTTATGTTGACCCTTTGTGGATAATAGAGTCTAGATAACAAGAGTTTAAAAATCGGTCTGAATAAAAAATATTTCACGATTTATCGGATTAGAGATTACACTTATACGCATGAGAATCGCCATAGTGGAAGATGATTCTTCCGACGTAAATACCCTTTTGGAATATATTTCCAAATATGCCTCCGAAAATAGCATCGAGATTGCTACCTCGCATTTTAGCAACGCTTTAGAATTCATCGATAATTACCGTCCTGATTTTGATCTTGTCTTATTGGATATCGAAATGCCGATGATGAATGGACTGGAAGGTGCGGAAAAGCTAAGGGAAAAAGATAAAGACGTCCCTCTTGTATTCGTCACCAATATGCGCCAATTCGCGGTTAAGGGTTATGCGGTTAATGCTCTCGATTTCATCATTAAGCCGGTTTCTTATTTTGAATTCTCGACTATGATGAACAAAATCAGAAACGTTCTTTTGCTCCGCGAGGATAAAGATGTTCTATTCATATCCGGCAGAGTGACCAGGCACTTATCATCAGACAAAATCAGGTATGTTGAGGTATTTAGGCACAAATCGATCATTCACGCAGTAGATGGTGATTATGAAGCCTGGTGTTCTTTATCTGAGATACAGAAGCAGTTGCCTGAAAACACATTCGCCAAGTGCAGCAATTCATTCCTCCTCAATCTTAAGTATGTGGATTATATCGATAAGGACATAGTCCATATCGGCAAAGATGAATTGGTAATCGCTAGAACGAGAAGAAAAGAATTCATGGCGGATTTGATGAGATATTTTGGGAGAAATAAATGAGCTTCTTTGATTTTTCTGCCCCGTTATTTTGGTACAAGCTCGTGTTTATCACAGAGTTGATAATCGCGGAAGGCTTAGCGACATACACATTCAAGAAAAGAAGTCATTTCGTTTGGCGTGTCCTCATATCTGCCTTGGCTTTATACGCTTTTGCGTTCTTGTTTCCGTTATTCTTTGTCTCTGATGTTGTTAATGAAATAAGCAATTCAGTCATGTTTCTTTCTTTCTTCATGGCCAGTGTGGGATTGCTTAAGTTCATCTATGATGAGAAATTCATCACTTTGTTCTTCTGCGGCGTCATCTCTTATACGACTCAGCATCTTGCCTACTCCACATCCGATTTCTTGATTGGCGTGACCGGCGTCTCTTCATTCAATATCTATGGAAACGTGCAAATAACCGCAGAGCACAACTATTTGTTCATGGCCTTGTTCTATGTCATCTCATATGTTGTGATATATTGGTTTGTGTGGGCATTCGTTGAACATAAAATCAGGGAACAAGATAAGCTTTATATCGAACCAATCCTGATTATATCTTTTACGACCATTTTGGCGGTGGATGTCATCGTCAGCTCTATTGCGACATACGCATTCAAAGATATATCTATATCCGGAAGGATTGTCTTATACGCCTATAAACTATCCACCTGCCTTTTGGTGTTCGTAGTCCTATATAACACGCTTAAAAAGCATCAAGCACAGAACGAACTTGAGAAAGTCGAGCTTCTTTGGGCAGAGGATAAGAAACGTTATGAGCAGTCAAAGAAGAATATCGAATTGATCAATATCAAATGCCATGACCTTAAGCATCAAATCAGAAAACTCAAAGGTGTGCCATCAGACCAAATCGATGACAATTACCTAAAAGAATTGGAACACTCCATAAACATCTATGACAACTCAGTTAGAACTGGCAATGAGACACTTGATTTGATTCTCGCCGAAAACAGCATCCAGATGATTAACAACAAGATCAAGTTCTCCGTTATCGCGGATGGTTCAAAACTATCCTTCATGCATAAGAGTGATATTTACTCCTTATTTGGTAACGCCATATCCAATGCGATTGAGGCTATGACGTCAATTGATGAAACGCAAAGAATCCTCAAATTAAAAGTGCAGACCCAAGGTAAGATGCTCATGATTCACGTTGAAAATCCTTGCAAAGATATCTCTTTTGGCTCCGATGGTCTTCCGCTTACTAAGAAAAACGCCAAAGACCATGGTTATGGAATGAGGTCTATGAAACTCATCTCGGAAAAGTATGGTGGAAACCTTAATTGTTACACTGAAAACGGCATCTTCTACTTAGATATTCTGATGCCAATTCCAAACGATGGGGAATTGAAAACGGCATTTTAGGCGACATTAATTTTTTACTGGGAGACGCTCGATTATCATTCAGCCATATAAAATGGGCTTAGACCCAAAAGGAACAATATGGAAAAAACTAAAAAAAAGATGAGCAATCGCCGTTTTAGAGCGATTACAATCCCGATTATTTCCGCGGCTGCGCTTATTGCCGTGGTTGCAACGGTGGCCGCAAACATTTTCTCGACCGCACTCGATGATTACCTAGGGCGCGGTGCCTCTCATGTCGTTAGTGGTGAATCTGGCAGCAAACTCAAAGCCGATTACTACGAAGATAATTACAACGGCTACGAAGAAAGCAAAGTCGACGGATACAAAGTCGCTAAGCAAACGGCTGAGGAAGGAATGGTCCTTCTTAAAAATAAGGACAACACATTGCCTTTAGCAAAAGACACGGCAGTGGCCCCTCTTGGTTACAGATTCTTCACCCCGGTTTATGGCCAAACGGGATCCGCTGGTTCAGCTAAATGGACAGTTGAGCCCACAACGCCTTACAATGGGTTGAAACAGGTTTTTACGAACGTTAAAAATCTTGTATCTAGAGACATGAAGACCACAGGCACCCCACAATCGCCTGCCGCTGCTCCAGGAACCGTAAGTGAAGGCTCTTTAAATTCCGCGATGGGCGGAGATTCCAAAATCTATGAATACCCAGAATCATTCTATTCGCAATATGCTAGTGATTTAAAAGGCACTACAGCTCTAATCATGCTCGCTAGAACTGGATCGGAAGGTTCTGATAAGAAATATGATGCTTATGATGATGGTACACCTCATTATTTAGCGCTTTCTAAAAACGAAAAAGACTTGATTAAGCTCGCTAAAGCAAATTGCGATAAAGTCGTTGTCTTACTGGCAAGCTCTGCCGTAATGGAAGTCACCCCTCTTATGAGCGGAGAACTTGAAGTTGACGCAATACTTCAAGTTGGACATCTTGGTGAAAAAGGATATGACGTTCTTGGCAGTGTTTTATCAGGTGATGTTAACCCATCCGGCAGAACAGTTGATACTTGGGCGAGCAATCTCTTGAATGACCCGTCTACTGCGAATTTTGGCGAATTCAATTACACAAATGCTATGTACAACCAGGTATGTGTGGGTGAAAAGGCTCACAATCGCTGGTATATCGAGTATCAAGAAGACATTTATGTCGGATATCGTTATTACGAGACAGCCGCTGTAATGGATACATCGTTTAAATATTCCGAGGCTGTTAACTTCCCGTTCGGACATGGTCTCTCTTACACGCACTACACAAAGAGCATCAAGTCCTATGAAGATAGTGGTGATGAAATCAAAGTCACAGTCAACGTCAAGAATGATGGTGCTAAAGCCGGCAAAGAAGTGGTTGAGGTTTATTACACAGCCCCATATACGGAATTTGATGCCGCTAACGGAATTGAGAAATCAGTTGTCAATTTGGCAGGATTCTCCAAAACGAAGGTTCTTCAGCCAAATGAGGACCAGGATGTTGAAATAACCTTCACAAAAGAGAGTATGGCGTCTTATTGCGCATCTCACGATAATGGCAATGGAACATATGGCTCATACTTCCTCGAAGGTGGAGATTACGAAATCTCTCTCCGTGAAAATAGCCATGATGTTATCGAAACAAAGACAACACGCATTGATCAGGTCTGGTATAGCGGAGATAACGCAAGAAAATCGGAGCATGACGCTCAGTCAAAACTTGAAAAAGACGGTACAGTCACTAATGAGGCTAAGACATCATATGTCACCGCATCCAACCGTTTTGATGACATGGAATGGTACATGAACAATGTGAGCCATAGACTATCTCGTAAAGACTGGGCCGGAACAAAACCAACTACAGACACTGACCGCAAGAAAGCATTATCCGAAGATGGATTGAAACTCCTCGGAATCGAAGAGACATTTGATCCATTAACCGATAAGACCCTTGGCAACGTTGAGGGCAGCGAAATCTATCAGGCTGAGGATAGAGAGGTTAAAGCGGGAAATCTTAAAGTTTCCGATATGCGTGGCATCCCATACACCGATTCTAAATGGGATGAGATTCTTGATCAGGTCGATTACTCAGATTCTACAACAATGAATCAGATTCAAGAACTGATGAAGGGCGCGTGCTATGTCAACTCTCAACTCGATGCCGTAGGCCTTCCACAGCAAATAGACGCTGATGGCGCTAACGGAATTAAGGCCGTTAAAGATAATGATGGCATGAACATGACAGCGACATATGGCTATGCTCCTCTTATCGCAAGCACATGGAATACCGAACTTCTTGAAGAGATGGGCAATATGCTTGGTAAAGAAGCTATGGAGACTGGCGTTAATGGTTGGTATTCACCTGCAATCAACATCCATCGTTCACAGTTCTCGGGCCGCGTCTATGAATACTATTCAGAAGATCCGTTATTAACAGGTAAACTAGCATCCGCCATAGTGAGTGGTGCGGGCAACGCTGGAATGTACACATTCATCAAGCACTTCGCTTTGAATGATCAAGAGACACAACGTCAGAACTTAGTGCACACATGGGCAAGTGAGCAGGCTACCAGAGAAATCTACTTAAAAGCTTTCGAAATCCCATATAAAGAAGCAACGATGACTGTCAAATACTACGATAGTGAAACTGGTGAGATGACCAGCCGCGTCATGAGAGCGGCAACCGCTTGTATGGCTTCCCAGAATGATATCGGTGGTTGTATCGGACACGGAAACAAAGCATTGCTTACTGATATTCTCCGTGAGGAATGGGGCTTTGAAGGAGTTGTCATCTCTGATATGTACATCTGGAGCGGCAAAGCCAATATGTATGAACTCTCCTTCCGTTCAGGATGCGATGCGTTCTTGTCATACTCCACATTCGGCGGATTCATCGACACAACATCGCCAACCGCTCACGGAGTCATGAGAAGAGCAATCAAAGATTTCTGCTACACAGTTGCCAACTCTTCTGCAATGCAGGGCGTTGCACCTGGATCGACCGTTTCGTATGATATGTCGCCATGGAGAATCGGATTAATCACTGGTGATGTCGTAATCGGATGCGTGGTCGCTGGAGTTGTTGCTTGGATTGTCCTTAGGGCATTTGACGAAAAGAAGAATCCAGATAAATACAAAACCAAAGAAACCATCTGATCTATAAAACAACTGGGCGGGACAAAATCCCGCCCTTTTGTCTTATTGAACTTGAAATATATCACTCAATTGTTATTATCCTTAACGGATCGATGGAGTTTATGCTATGGACAAAATAAAGATGGTCACGCCGCTTGTTGAGATGGATGGCGATGAGATGACAAGAATTTTATGGGGTTGGATTAAAGATATTTTGATCACCCCATATGTTGATTTGAAAACCGAATATTACGACTTGGGTTTGCCTTATAGAGATGAGACAAATGACCAGGTTACAATGGATTCCGCATTAGCCACAAAAAAATATGGTGTTGCCGTTAAATGCGCAACAATCACCCCAAACGCCCAAAGAGTGGATGAATACCGTCTTAAGAAGATGTGGAAATCTCCTAACGGCACGATTAGAAGAGTGTTGGATGGCACCGTGTTCCGCAAACCGATTTTGGTTGACGGGATCAAACCTTATATCCCAACATGGACTCACCCAATCGCTCTAGCAAGACACGCATATGGCGATATCTATAATTCAGTTGAAGAAAGAGTGAACGCAGGAGAACAAGCATACCTCCTCATTACCGATAAAGATGGAAACGAAGTAAGAAGACAATTGATTCACGACTTCGCTAAAGGCGAGGGTGTTGTTCAGGGGCAGCATAACCTTGATGCGTCTATTTCATCATTCGCGAGAAGCTGTTTCTCTTATGCTTTAGAGAACAAAGTTAATATGATTTTCGCCGCAAAAGACACGATTTCCAAGACTTATGACCATAGGTTTAAGGATATCTTCAACGATATTTATTCCAACGAATACAAAAATAAATTCGAAGGGGCAGGAATATCATTCTTATACACGTTGATTGATGATGCGGTGGCACGTGTTGTCAAAAGCGATGGCAATCTCTTATGGGCCTGCAAGAACTATGATGGAGACGTAATGTCTGACATGGTTGCAACCGCATACGGATCGCTTGGCATGATGTCATCGGTTCTAGTTTCACCTGATGGCAAATATGAGTACGAAGCCGCGCATGGCACAGTTACTAGACATTATTACAAACACCTTAAGGGCGAGGAGACCTCCACTAATTCGGTTGCGACGATATTCGCTTGGACTGGAGCGCTTTATAAGCGTGGTGAGTTAGATAATCTCCCTGACCTTATGGCGTTCGCCAAAAAGCTTGAAAAGGCCACAATCGACACGATTGAAGGTGGAGAAATGACCGGTGACCTCGTTGGATTGTTCAAAAAAGAAGGCGTCACAGTTAAGAAACTCAATTCCAAGGAATTCCTTGAAGCAATCGCTAGAAGGCTTTAATTAAAATCCGCCCAAAACTGAGCGGATTTTTTCAATCTTTTAAACAACCTATTGGAACAACTATTACTCCGTCATCCCTTTTGTACCCGTATTTTGTACCGGTAATTATTAATTTTAGGTCTGGCAATCGAAGCTGTTCTTGTTCCTTCGTTTTGTTGTGCTCGACTATCAAGCGTTCTATTTTCAGAAGATGTTTTGCGCCTTCATCTATTTCAAATGAACCAAGCTTGAATTCTATCAAGGCATATCTACCATCGCTTAAATGCAGGACACAATCAGCCTCTAGACCATATTTATCGTGATAGTAAGAAATTTCTCCATCGCTAGCCCGAGAATACACTTTTAAATCTCTTATGCATAAATTCTCAAAGATGAATCCGAACGATTTGAGGTCTGTATTATATAATTTTGGCGAACAACCCATTGCTGCAACCGCAATCGATGGATCAACGAATTCCCTTTTCCTTCCGCTTCGCATGCTGGCTTTTGACCTAATGTTTGGGCACCAACCATATATGTCTTCAATAACATATAGTTTTTCTAGTACAGATATGTAATCGTCCAATGTCGCATCGCTCATTGAATTTGTCGAATTAACATCTTCGAGAATGCTATTTTTCTTTGCTAAGGTTGAGATATTTCGGGCATAACTCTTCAATACGGCTTTCATTGTTTGAGGATTTCTTTTTACGCCATCGATAGAAAACATATCTTTGCTGTATATCTGATTAAAATAATCTTTTGGTATTGCCAGCTGGGCTTCCTTATCATCAAGCAAAACACTTTCTGGCCATCCGCCACGGCAGGCTGCGAATACCAAATCTTCAACTGAGAGTTCTGAGACACATCCGTTTTCGAGTGAATCTTTCTTATCAAATAAATCCATTAATGAGACTTTTCCGTTTGATTCTTTTGACTCATAAAGGCTCATCGGATACATTTTTAATTCGGATATTCTTCCGGTTCCGGTGTGTTTAGTCTCTACTTTTTTTGAAGTAGAACCGGTCAGAATGAAGTGACCCTGACCATGATGCTCGTCACAATATGCTCTAACAGCGTCCCAAAGAGCGGGGGCATCTTGCCATTCATCTATTAAACGTGGCTGTGCTCCATCTAGGAGTAAAGATGGATTTATTTTGGCCGTATATTCCAATGATTCATGATCGCTTTCTCTTTGGAGGAATATCTTGCTCTTTGCTTTTTGAGCGGCGGTCATGGTTTTGCCACACCATTTTGGCCCAACGATATTTGTCGCCCCGAATGCTCGCAATTTTAAATCCAATTGCTCATCAACTATTCTTTTGTAATAGACCTCATCGCTCATAATATGACCTCACATTGATATTATAAAGAATATATCGATACTTTATCAATGTCATTTCGGTTTTTTTCCGTATTTCATTTCGGTTTTTTTCCGTGGATTTACAGGCACCGTTCAAACATGGTTGCGATTTCATTCATCAATTCCGAATCAACCTCGCTATATAAGTGGTGGTCAACGCTAGCAACATATGATCTAAGCAAGTTCTTATCCTTATTATATTCTTTCATCATATTATCGACTTCTTTGCGGTACAGAACCGCTCTAGATGAATGCCAGATATTGTCGTGCCCACCCTCATCTCCATCTTTAAAGACGTATTGGACAAATGGATTGATTATTTCATCTTCGTGAGCGGTAATAGAGGTCCCTTTCACCGTTATGACTTTATCAGAATAGCCTTGTGCGATTAAATATGGGATGAATCTGGCGTTGATGCCTTTAACACCGTTATAATCGCAGTACTTGCCAAATAATTTTCTTTGGTATTCATCGAACGCTTGTCTATGTGAATAAGCGAGGCTAGATACGTATTCCCCGCATTTATCTACCATCATGTTATATGCGTCATTCATTGGGGCTAAGGCAGCGACCGCTTTAACGTTCTTCTTAATTGCGTTGATAGATGTGACGGCAAAACCTCCACAGCTATGTCCAATCAGGAATAATGGCTGCTTATTAAATCTTGGTGTTTTGTCTATATAATCCAGCACATGGTCCAAATCCACTAGGGATTCTGACATTCCAACGCAGTTATCTCCGCCTGATTCATAGGTCCCTTTGTAGTTAAAACCCAGGACATTAAAGCCTCTATTGACCATATATTCGATTATCGGCAAATAGTCATCTGATCCTGAATGCAGTCCATGACAGACAATGACTAAACCCTTGTTTTGTCTTGATTCGTAATAATAAGAAGCGAGTTTTACTTCATCGGATGGGACAAAGAATTCTTCTCTAGTGAGCCTTCCTTTATAACGCTCAATGCAGTACTCGCCAGGATATAGAGTATAGTCTGGCCTTTTGTAGCGTTTGAATATGGCCTCATACGCCACAATCGGAGCGTACTTATCCGTTACTTTCAATGCCGTTTTCACCGCACCAAGTATCTTTTGCTTTTTCTCGTTCATGCATTAAGTATATGAAAAAGATTTCCCCTCTTAAATAGAGGTGATTCAGAAAGTATTATATTTAGCGTATGGAACGCATTGCCCATTATCATTTGCCGGGATTATTCGAATTCTATGATCTATATCGCATATTTCTTAGAGTGTACGCTGAACATAGGGAATACTTTTATCCGTGGTGTGATATAGGTTCAATATACGGTTCTCCTGATGACTGTTTGTGGGGTGGTGGCAGAACCGAAAATGGGGACGCCAATCCAAAAGATGTCCTATCCCTACTGGATAAATACAACATCTCTGCTAGATTGACATTCTCAAACTCATTGCTCGCCGAAGAGCATCTAAAAGACAAGAAGTGCAACTCACTTTGCAAATTGTTCAATAATCCGAAGAACGGGGTGATAGTCCATTCTGACTTACTTAAGGATTATTTAAAGAATACATATCAAGATTTATATTTAGTCTCGTCCACAACAAAAGTCATAACTGCTTTTGATAAATTTGTAGAAGAATTGGATGATCGTGGTTTTTCTTATGTAGTTCCTGATTTCAGGCTCAATAAGAGTTTTGATAAATTAAGCACTTTATCTGCTACCAAAAAAGAAAAAGTGGAATTCCTTTGCAATGAGTGTTGTTGGGTAGGCTGCAAAGATAGGAAGGCATGCTATGAAAGCGTAAGTCACAAGAACCTTGGAGATAACTATCCTGAACACATATGCACCGCGCCAGGCGGAGAGAATGGCTATCGTTTCTCTTATGCGATCCAAAACCCGATGTTCATCAGCGTTACTGATATAAAAACCAAGTACCTTCCGATGGGATTCACCAACTTTAAAATAGAAGGCAGAGGCCTTGGAAGTGCTCTGGTGTTCGAGATGCTCCTATATTACATGGTCAAACCTGAATATCAGATAAACGTTCGAGAAGCGGTGTATCTAGATAACATGCTGGACCTATTCTAGATAATGAAAATGCCCTTCCTTTCGGTTGGGCATTCTTTTATATGAATATCTGTTACTCAGATACGTTTTCAAGGATGAAGAAGTAGTTTCCTGCAAGGTTATCGACGAATGACCAGTATTCATCATTGATCCAGTACCAGTTACTTTCCGCGTATGTTGCATAGGCTGCTACTCTCTTGTTTGTCTGGATTGTGCCACTTATGGCGTCGATGTATGTTGTTTCGCCGATCTTGCCGCTCCAGGAGCTAGATGTTCTAGCCGATCTGAATGTTCCGGTCCATCCGACGTTGAAGTAGTCTCCTCCAGGGTTGCCGGCTTCGTTACATGTGAGTGTGAATCCGGTATCGCTGCTTGTCATATCTCTGATGTTGAGACCTGTGAAGAATCTGAGTGCGTCATCTGATATCCATCCGCTTGTGTGAAGGGCTTCGTAGCTGTTGTATTCGTCCTCAGCAAGAATCTTGGCGTCGACTAAGTACTTGATGTAGTTATCAGGATTGACGAGTCCCAATTCTCTCATGAGTTTCATTCTGGCAGCGATTCTTAAGTGATCGGTTTCATTTAAGTAGCTGTGTTTGTAGACGTCGTCTGCTGTAGTTTCAGGCATTCCCCATCTATTCGTTTTGACGTGTTCGAACTTGAAACTTGAGTGGAAGCTGCAGTGGTTTCCCTTATCTGTGTAGCCTGTCTCGAAGTAGGCTCTATAGAATCCACCGCTGATCAATGTGTTTGTCAAGAAACAGTAGTTGTCCTTAAGCTCCTTGATTGATGAATAGTAGTTCTGAATGGTCTTTGTTGCATCGATGTATTCAGATCTGATTTCATCTGGGTTGACGCTAGCGTAGCTGCAAGCCTGGGCGGCTAAGGCCACGTTGTTGTCCAAGTTATACATGATGTTGGAGTAGAGGTCTGTGACTGTGTCTTTGATCTCTCCGCCGAAGTTGTACATGTATTCGAGTCTTGATGTGTATCTATCGATGACGCTCTTGGTGTTCTTGCCGCTGATTTGCTTAGCGTAGTTGATGACTTGGTTCCTAAGTTCAAGGGCCTTATCGTGGTTATCTTCGTAATATTTCTTTGTGATTGTCTCGAAGATGTTGCCAACGACGTAATCACGGGCTGTCTCTTTATCCAATCCTTCCGGTAAGGTTGCGGTTAGAAGTGCGCTTTCAACGTCTTCGCTTAATCTATCCGTGAAGCCGGTTGTGACTGTGCCGTAGTTCTTATCCAAGAAGTTAAGGGAATTCGCGAAGTCTTTGATTGTGACTGTGAATTCGTACTCTTTGGCGGATTCAACATCCACCAATGAGTTGAGGACCCATTCGTTATCTGAATCCTTATGAATGTAGAAGTCAGATGTTTCTTCTTTTGAGACATAAGTCTTAAGGGATTGCTCAACGTAATCGGAATAATTTCTTTCGTGATTTTCGATTGGCATCACGTAGTTTGTGTAGAATGATTCGATTGCGCTGTTCTGTTCTTCAAGTAATACCTTATCAACGGCCGCCTCTGTTCTGACTGATTCTGTCATCAATTGGCTATAGTTCTCGTTGAGGGTGGCGGTGATGGTATCAAGCTTGCCATCCATCTCGTTGAGCTTATCCATGACATCTTTGATCGTGGGGCCTTTTGAGGTGGCGAAGTTATCTCCAACTGCGTTTAATATTCCGAATATTCCGCTGACGACTGAAGTTGGGGAAGAGAACGCTCCGCCTGCTGCAATAGCACCGATGTTTGTGAGGATTGACATGGCGAATTTGCCGCCGGTCTCATATGTCATGCTCTTGCTTATGTAGTTTTCTTCGAATTCCAGTTGTTGTTCGGCTCCGCTTTTCAAGGTTGTGTTGAAGCCGTCTGTTTGTGAAGAGTCTTCTTGTTTAGTTCCTCCGCAAGCTGCAAGTGAGAGAACTGTCAAGGCACTAGCGAAGAATAATGTGAATTTCTTTTTCATTTTCTTTTTCCTCCTTTTGATTAATAGGCTATCGCGTGATTGCTGTCAAGTGAAGTTCATTGCTTATAACTTCATCTTGCCTTATAGCCTTCCTTTCATCTTTAATATCAATTCTCTGCTTCATAAATTCCTGTCTCCTTTTGGTGACACCCATATGTTAAGCCCCTGCATTTATCCAAACATCGCCCATTACCTATCCAAAATGGGTAATTATTTGAGGCTATTATAATGAGTTTAAAAGAATAATTCATAATTACTTGTTATTTTATGTATTTATACATAATATTAAAGAGAACAAATGTTCTTTTAAATTATGAAACCGATTAACGAAACTAGAATCCAGAATGCCTATTCATATATAAAGGCATATTACACCGCGCACGGTGTTTGCCCAACATATAGAAATATAAAGGATGAGTGTGGCTACTCAACCTTATCGCTTGTTCATTCCGATATCGATCGCCTTAAAGACAGAGGCCTTTTAGATAATGGTTCCTTTAAACAAATAAAACTCATAGATCAAAAAGAAGAACACGTATTGCGTTATAACTACCCATTCCTCGTAATGACGGATGCTGCCTATAACATCGATAGACTAGATGATGATGAGAGAACGCTTTTGGAAGCCCAGGATAATTACCTCAAAGGTGAATATCTTTTGGCAGAAGAACAATCTAAACGTCTTTTGGAGACATCAAAAGATGACAATATCTTATTTGGCGCAAAACTCACATTGTGCTGGTGCGCTATGTATACAGGTGATGTTAATGCGTGGAAGGATTTCTTCATCTTAATGATCAAGTACCAATCAAAGACCATCAGTGAGAAGATGGAGAAAGAGCTTATGGCGCATTTCCTAACTGGTGCCCTAGGCAGCCAAGAGAATTGTCCATCTTGGTTATCAGAAGGCAGGTTCTATGAACTGAGGAAAGAGGCTAGGTCTTTAGCAAATCTCCTATTCGTGGCCCACACCTTAAAAGAAACCCCGCCTGTTGAACCTAGATTATTAGAACCTCTTTGCTCTGAAGCGTCTATTCATCATATCGATATTGCTCAGGTGTATATGGATTTATATCTAGCGATGTCATATCACTATTCCGGGAATGATAAGTATTTAAGCGAGCACATTAATGGGGCGATTAAGACCTGCTTAAAACACGGATGGTTAACGCCTCTAACCGAGATGAAGAAGCCTTTAGGGGGTGTATTTGATTCATATTTAGAGAAACATGAGGGGTTAATAGAGAAGACCGATGAACTTCTTAAAACACTGAATGAAGGGTATTCAAAGATATATGAGGTTCTTATCGAGAAGAACCCTACTAAAGACTTATCCTTCCGCGAAGTTGAGATAATAAATTACGCAAGACTGGATTATGGCACAAAAGAAATTGCAGATAAGATGTATTTATCTCCTGAAACCATCAAGCATTATTTAGGCACCATATATTCAAAACTAGGAGTGTCCGGAAGGAAAGAACTTAAAGAACTGATCAATAAGAATATTCACTAAGCAAGATACAGATATACGTTTTTCTCGGTAGAAGGCTGATGATAAGTATCCTTTTAATCGTTGTTCTTGCTTGAGTTTGTACCAAAATATCACTGGTAAATTTCGTAGTCGTTTTCGAGTCTATGATAGCTTAATTCAGCAAAGGAGATTCGTTATATAACGAACTGAATATAATCTTAGGCTGTAGTTCATCATTTTATTTTGTCGTGCAAATAATTGCATTTTATGTATAATACAAAAATCACCATAATAAATGGTGACGGCAAGGAGGGGTATATGAGAAAAAACATTGCAAAATCAATTGCTTCCCTCATTGCGGTCACCGCGTGTTTTTTATCGTTAATTACCGCTTCGGTTGCGTGGTTTGAGCCTAATACTGATGTTAGGTTAGATAGTGGTTCCGGATCTACTGCCGCATCATATTTTGCAAGTGGCGATGGTTCCGAGAAAACCCCTTATGAGATTACCCTTCCGATTCATTTATACAACCTGGCGTGGCTCCAGTACCTTGGCCAGTTCAACACGAAGGAGGCTCGTATTTATTTCAAATTGGGAGACGATATCGATATGAGCTCTTTTGGGAGCGCGCTTCCTCCTATTGGCACAGAAAGCGAACCATTCATTGGTGTTTTCGACGGGGGGGGACATACCATCTCCAACCTCATCGTTTCGGATAATACCACGGACAAGAACGGCGATATTTCGATAAAGCCTAATACGGTGACTTCGGTTACGGGTTGCTCTGTCATCGGTTTCTTCGGTATAGTCGGCGACCCTACCAATCTTGCCCTTACTAATTTTTCAAAGGATAGCAATCTAGTCTACTCAAAGTCTTCTATCTCCAATTTCTACCTAGAGAATGTCGCCGTGGAATCAACCACGTCGAACACTCTTATCGGCGTCGTTGCAGGATATGTTGGAAGTGGTGGCAGCGTTAAGGATATTGGCGTCAAAAACGGTTCCATTGAGGTCGCTAATGGCGCGACTGGATTGAACAACTCTAGTGCGTCAAAGGACTGTCAATATGGCTCTGTCATCTCCAAGTTTAGTCTTATTGGCGACACGGAGGATACGAACTGGAAAAGCGCATACGCTTCTGGTGATGGAAGTGGCGGCGGCACTGGAACCGATTGGGGTAGTTCAATCGATATGATGACATTAACCAGAAGAGTAAATTATATTCAGGCAGTAGCTAAACAGGGGACCTCGTCAAATACTGTCTTCTACTCCGATATATATCACCTTTATGATAAATCCACTGCAACTGAAGGCAAATGGGATACCGTTCAAACTAGATACTACCAAATGATAAGCGGTACTTATCTTCCTCTATCGATTGATGAAAGCCAAGCTTTTACAACCGAGATTACAAACACTTCTGGAAATGGGAATTCGTTTCATACAACTCAATTCTATGTTGATAATAACTCATCTGAAAAAGGGGGCGAATACAGTATTATCACGAATAATAATGCTGGATATTTGGTCGGCGGTGGGTCTTTGACAAGCACTGGCGGATTAGACAATAGCAACTCCAAAGGCCGCGGCTATGTAACGCTTCGTTTCCAAAATGTAACAAATTGGTTATCAGGTTCAACTTCGGCTTCAACATACGATGGAACTAACGCAAATTTTTACTCGGTAGATACCAGAAACGGCAACACAACCAATGAAATAACGACAAGCAATTATTCAACGAGCTTTGGCTACTCAAAATTTGATACTGTGAAAAATAATTTTGACTCAAATCACAATGGGAAAACCACAATGTACGGATTTCATTTCTATCCCATGACTGAAGGTGATGATGATTTCAAATCGGATATGGTGAAAGCTAAAATTTTTGGTCAAGAATATAAGTCCTATCAGTTTTTGAAAGGGACATTGAATTTTACAACCAAATCCAAGGGAATTATCACAACCATCTTAGCAAGTAGCTACAGTTCGTATGATGCCATGTTTGATTTATTTAAACTAAATAGGGATTCCAACAATAAAATTTCGTCCGTAGAACGTATAAAGCGAATTTATAAAGATTCTAATGGAAACTATGTATATGATCCTTCTGACACTACAAATATGACTTTGCTTTTTGATTTTGAGCAAGTTGCAAGTAAGACCAATTATTTGACGAGGGCAAAAGCACTGTATTATTTCGAAATTCCCGTAAATGCTGGAGATTATGCAATTGGAAAATCGATAGATACAGTTCAAATTAATGAAAAAACTTATAATGAAGAGAAATGCGCTGGAGCTAATATTCTTTATCTGGACATTGGTGCTAACGCCAGCAGTTCTGACGGCGGTGACACAACCCCAACCACTTACAATCTTAATAACGTGCGTTATGTACATGAAATACCGTTAAATACTAGCACAACAAGTTACACAGACATTTTGTTTGTAATTTCCACCGCTGTTGCGACCGGCGATTCAAAAATTTATTTTAAACGTGAAAGTGCAACACTTCTTTATTACC
>CAVAGP010000011.1:0-6039 GCA_963588175.1 Faecalibacillus sp.
GAACAGATGGGCGGAGAACTTGGCCAATGGCCACGCGAGAACGTTCTCGAGTGGATCATCGACTATATCTCCAATTGCCCAATCGAATTCTATGATGATGAGACAAACGTCGATGAGGGCAAAGATTATAGGAGAATCGCTTCCAATAAGCTTCGCTATTTCGTCAACTGCGGCTGGCTCGTGGATGAGAACGACACACGTACCCTCAAGGTAACGTATCAGATGGATTCCGCTGCAATTACTTTATTGAAAGCAATGCAAGATGTTGTTGATGAAGACTCATCTCCTAGCGAGTACACAAGCTATGTGTATAACATCTATAACTCTTTGTACAACTTCAAGTACGATCACGCTTTGGAACTTGTCGAGTCCATGTACTCCAATTCCCGCGACCTTACCGCAAGATTAAGAGGACTCAACGTTTCGATTAAGAAATATCTCCAGAAGTTGGTGAACAACCCTAATCTTTCACCTAAAGAGATTCTCGATCAGTTCCTTGTCGAATATCAGGACAAGGTCATTTTGAAGACATTCAACAACCTCCGTATCAAAGACAATCCTGCTAAATACCAGAATTTCATCATCAGCAGAATCGATAATCTCCTAACCGAGGATAATCTCAACAAGATGATGGATGATTACATCAACAAGAAGAGAGATGGCATCAAATCCCCATCTAACCTCGCTGAGGCAAAGGAATTCTTTGTCTCCAGGCTCCTTTACATCGATGAGCAGTTCAAATACATCGAAGACAATATCGAAGTCCTTTATAAGAGGAATGCCGCTTATGCGGAGACCGCTAACTCAAGAATCCGTTTCTTGCTCAATGAGGAAGTGGATATCGAAGGCTCAATCGTCACCCTCTTGCGAAACATCGCCAACTCCGATGATGAGGCAGTGGATGGCTATGGGGCATTCGACCTCTTTGAATTAGGAAGGCTCACCGAGAACTCCCTCTACAATCAAAGGGCCAAATATAGAAAACCGGCTTCAATCATTGACGACACCTCAAACATCGTTGTTGATGAGGAAGTCCTCAAAGAAGCCAGATCAAGACTCAAAAATGAGGCGTCTTACTCCCATCGCTCAATCAGCGCTTACATCCTCAACCAGTTAGGCACTAGAGATAAGATGGAAGCCAAAGACATGAACATCAAGGCGTTCGATGACCTTGTTAAAATGTTCCTCGCCTGCTTATACAGCCAATCAAGAACCGTCGCTTATAAAATTGAATTCACCGGTGATGTATTCACTTGGGATAGCGGTGCTAAGCAATACAAGATGTCTAACTTCATCGCGGAAAGGAAGAAATAATGGCAGAGATCACAAAAACTGCAGCCTGTGAGAGATTCGCGGCAATCTACACGACTCTTAACGAAACAAAGAAAAACGCCCTCGCACGTTTAATAAATAAGCTTTTGACCGAGAACTTTATCTACGGACAGATTCAGGATGACCGCAACGACTATTACGCCATCCTCGAGAACAGGGAAGCCATCAGGGATTTCCTCCTTATGGCGGGATTTGAGCTAATTCACAAAGACACCCAGAAGATTTTCTATCTCTATAGCGAGACCGAAAGAAACAGGATCAAACTCAAGAAGCTTGAGACCGTCTTGCTTCTTATCTTGAGACTTGAATATTACAAGAAATCCAAAGCAATCGACGCCAACACAAACGTGTCCGTTGACTCATATGATGTCATCTCAGAGCTTCAGAACACCGGAATCGTCAAAGGCAATCTCGTAAAAACCGAGCTCATCGAGGCGTTGAAGACATTAAAGAGAAACAAACTCATCAATTTTGACGTCAATCAGGGCGAAATCAGCAACATCATAGAAATCTACCCAACCGTCGCCTTAATCGTCACAACAGACGATATTGCGGCCTTAAACGCAAGGATTGAATCATTCACACAGAAGGAGAACGACGATGAAACTGACGAAGATTAAGCTCGTTAATTGGCACCTCTTCAGAAACGAGACCATTAACCTCAATGGCAATTTCCTCATCACCGGTGAAAACGGCTGCGGAAAATCAACATTGATGGACGCTATATATTACGTATTATCCGGCGGTGATGAATCATGCTTCAACAACGCCGCCAACGCCGAAGCTAGACGTTCCGTTACAACCTATGTTCGCGGACGTGTCGGTAACGAAGGCGAAGGCAAAGAATTCTTAAGAAACGAGAACGACATCATCTCTCACCTCGTCCTTGAATTCAACGATGGTGTCACAGGCAAGAACAATGTCTTGGGCTGCGTCATCGAAATTGTTGACTTTGGAAAGCCAAGAGTGAAGTTCTACACAATCCAGAACCATTCAATCACCGACGAGGATTTGCTCGATGGAACAAACATCAAAGACTACAAAGCACTTGAGGTTTATTTCAAAGAGAAAGGCTACGAATGGACCAAACTCGAAGATTCAATCTATAGAAGAAAGAAGATGATATCATCTGATGTCTTGAAGCTTGAATCAGGCGATAGATATGCCGAGCTTTTGAGAAAAGCCATGGCGTTCCGCCCAATCTATGAGGTCTCATCCTTCGTCAATGACTTCCTCCTTAAGGAAAACAACATTGAGATCGAAACCCTCATGGATGAAATCCGCCAGTATCGCGAAATCAACAACGAACTCCAAAAAGAGGAAGAGAAAGAAAAGCTCCTCGAGACATTCGTTCCAAAAGGCGAGAAGTACCAGAACAACATCAATTCCATCTCCTACTACCGCGCCCTCAATGAAATGGTGGAAATCGCCAAAGCTGATAAGGATATCGCCAAATTTGACGTCGAAATCTCCAAAATCGACGACAAGATCTCCAATTTAGATGCCGATATCTCATCCATTGAGGATAAACTCAAATACCTTCAGGACCAGAAGAAGCAGCTTGAATCCGATGAGACATACAACGCCTTAAAGGATAAGAAGGAGAGACTCGAATACTTAACGCAGGAAGAGAACAAGACGCAACAAATCATCTCCAATATCAACCTATTCCTCGAAAGAGAAAACGACATCGTCTCCAAATGCGGGATGAAATACAACTTCCAAGCCGACATCGATCGCGGTAACTATCCTTTATATAAAGACCATCTCCGTTCCTATCAGCAGGAAATCGAGAAATGCAGGGAGAATAATAACCAGCTTATCGCTCAGAAGCAGAATGCGCTCGAAGAGAAGAAGAAGGAAATCAACGCCAAGAAGGTTGAACTCTCCACTCTCGATAGAGGACAGAACACCTATTCTCCACAGGTCATGCGCTTACTCACCGCGGTTAGAAACGGCTTAAAAGAGAAATATGGCAAGGAAATCGAAGTCAAGCCGTTATGCGAATACCTCGATATCAATGACTCCAAATGGACAAACGCCATCGAAGGCTATCTCAACACCCAGAGATTCGATTTGCTCGTTGACCCGGTCTATTTCGATGATGCTGCCTCAATCTATGAGGATATCAAGATGGAGCAGAAGATCTATGGCATCGGTATCATCCATTCAAAGAACGAGATTCCAGAGGCAGAGCCAGGAACTCTTTATTCCAAGATCGATGTCACAAACCCATATGCCGCATACGCTGCTTGGATGATTCTTGGTCGCGTTCACTGCGCGGAAGATGTCCGTGACTTGAAGAACTACGACCTCGCAATCACTAGAACCTGCATGGTCTATAGAAATAGAACAGTCAGAAACATCAACCCTGAAGTCTATAGATACCCATATTTAGGAAATGATTCCTTCTCAACAAGAAGAGAGATCCTCGCAGACCAGATTGCTTACCTCGGATCATTCAAGGATGAGATTGAGGAGCAGATCGACGGAATCAAACAATCTAACCAATTCCTCGCATCAACCCACGTCTCCAAACTATTGGAATACGATAACGTCTGGGAAAGATTGGGCAAGATCAACAAAGAAATCCATGAACTCGAAGATAGCATCGCCATCGCCGAGAAAGAGCAAGACCTCTTCTCCCTCCAAGATGAAATCAAAGGCGTTGCTAAGCAAATTGCTGAAGTCAATTCCAACTTGCATGACAAGAAGGAAGAGAATAAGAAACTCGTCATGGAGAAAGGCGCAAAAGCAACCCATAGAGACTATGCCCTCCAATCCAAAGACAACCACGAGGTTTCCTACAAAACAATCACAAAATCCTTTGATGAAGTCGATTTCACCGAATTCACCAAGAGATATCAAACCAAGAACGGTTATGATATTGATGCCATCTTGAATGATTTCAAGAAAGCCTCAAGCTTCAACAACGGTGTCAGAATCGAAGTCGAAAAGGGCATGAGAGAATATGTGAACAAATATTCCCTCGCCTTCTCTCCGACCATCGAGAACATCAATGACTTCATCATCGAATACTACAAGATCAAGAACAGATCGCTTGTTGAGTACAAAGAGAAAGCCGAAGCGGCCTTCAACAGATGCAGAGAAGGCTTTGAAGCCGACTTCATCTCCAAACTCCATGGCAGAATCGATGAGGCAAAAGAAGTTATCAAGAACATCAACAAATCCCTCAAGGCTCACCCATTTGGCTACGAAGATGAAATCTATGAGTTCACATGCGGCGCTCCAGACGACGATGAGATGAAAGATTATTATCGCATCATCACCTCCGGCAGAGACATGGACGCCAAAGACCTCTTCACCGAAGTTCTCGACGAGAAGGAACTAGCCATCATGCGCAAACTCTTCGACAGAATCGTCGATGAGATGGATGGCTCCGCCTCCGAGAAGAACCTCGATAAGTATCTTGATTACCGCAATTACATGAAATACGACATCAAGATCACCGATAGAAACGGCAATGTCCAGCTCTTCTCCAAAACCAATAGAGGCGTATCTGGCGGTGAAGGACAAACCCCATTCTATGTCGTTGTCGCAGCATGCTTCGATCAGCTCATGTCCAAGACAAACGGAGTCTCTGCTTGCCCAGTCATGTTCGATGAAGCCTTCAACAACATGGATGAGAGCCGTATCAATGCTTTGATGAACTTCTACAAGGACTTGAATATCCAGCTCTCAATCGTCGTCCCATCCAACCGTATGGCGACACTTGCTCCATTCATGGACGAGGTAGTTGGCTTAATCAAGGTTAACAATACAATCCACATCGGATACCTTGGCTAATTATTAATAAAGATATAAGGGTAGCGGCCTGCTATCCTTTTTCTCATGGTTGAAATATGGAATATAAACCATATAATATATTTTGAAAGGACGAAGAGGTTATCCCTACAATATCTAGATTCTACGGAATCTTGATCTTGATGTTCCAAAGAACAAAGGAACACAATCCGCCACATATCCACGCTTATTATGGAGATGATGAAGCCGAGTTCTTAATTAGTAATGGTGAACTTGCAAAAGGATCATTCCCAAAAAAATGGAACAAAAATGGTAAAAGAGTTCATTGAATACTACCGAAAGGAACTTCAAGAAATGTGGGACACAGGTATCTATAAAAAATTAGATCCAATCGAATAATATGTATCAAATTAAGCAAGTTAAATTTAATGAAGAGTATGTCATGGAAATTTCTTTTTCTAACGGAACTACCAAGCAATTTTCCATAAGAGACAATTGTGAGAATTATCCAGAATTATGCCCTCTTTTAAAAGACAGAGCACTTTATGAATCCGGGAAATTACTTCCACAAGGAACTGGTATCTATTGGAATGATGAAATTGATGTTCCTAGCGATGCTCTTTATGAGGATTCAGTCCTGATTGGAACTGAAAAGGTTACAAATCCTAGACAGATTCTTGCCAATGCTCTTATCAAAGCCAGAAAAGAGAGGGGCCTAACCCAATCTGAGCTTGCTAAAATTACAGGCATAGGACAACCGGATATTTCCAAGATAGAGCGAGCCCAATGCAATTCTTCATTAGAAACAATGGCTAAACTTGCTGAAGGATTATCGATGTCCCTTGATATCCGATTTAAGAAATAGAAAATGGCGGGAAATTCCGCCATTTTCTATTGGAGTAAACGGCATATAATGGCGAAATTCATCAGCTTGTTTATCAT
>CAVAGP010000011.1:6079-50783 GCA_963588175.1 Faecalibacillus sp.
TTTATCATGATTTTGCATCAATCGAAATCTCGATGGGTGTTTTGGAGAATGATTCCTTTTGGAAGACGCTAAATATTCCGTTGATATGGATAAATACAATAGCCAAGAATATGGAATTTTAAGAGAAAATGCAAAAAAACGCTAAGCCCAGTGATTTCAAGTTATCTTATGCATTCAATTTAAGAACATTGTTGTTAAATGAAGAAAATGGTGAAAAAACAATCGGCGATCTTTGCTTCTTGATCTCATATACTCAAATTTCCAACGATGGGGCGACAACAATCATTAACAGGAAATTTGTTGTAGCAGCAACAATTTCTAATACCCATTTTTCTATAGCGAATGTTGAATATCGCTGGTGGGCTTAAAGGAGGCTTTATGATCTGGACTTTGCTTGCATCTTTATTGATTTCTACTACATCGTTATATATTGATTTCGAAACTGCCCATAATCATAGTGTCGCCATAATCGGGGATGAGTGCAATTTAACTGTTGGCTCTAATGGTATTAGTGTTTCTCTTACGAATGATGACGTCTTATGAAACCCGTTTTAATGAATTGTTGGAATTTCATAATTATGATGAATTATTAATTAAGCCATTATCAAAAATGAAAAAAACCGATAAACAATAGCTAATTATCCGATTTGGGGAATTCGGGGAATTATTTAGGGAATTCGGGGAATTATTTGGGGAAAATATGTATAATTCAGCCTAAATCTTGCCCGAATATATTTTTTCCGTTGGCCACCTTAGACTGTCAAACGTACATTTATGCAGCATTAAAAGGGTGTTACATCAAGCCAATTACCGTTTTACTAAGTTTTGAATTAATGGCAAAATAAACAACATATTATTAACAAATATTTAAAAATTTAAATTGCCGATATAAAATCTATCTATGGATTACTTAAACGTCTTTCAAATAGCAAAAAAATGGGGAATCTCTGAAAGATCAGTGAGAAACTACTGCATAAAAGGAAGAGTGGTGGGCTCATTCATGAAAGGAAAAACCTGGATGATACCCGAAAACGCAACCAAACCAACTCGGCAACATAGGCATTCAAGAAAAAAGCCTCTTTTGCTGCAGGTCCTGAAAAGGGAGAAGGAATCTAAAACAAGTGGTGGCATCTACCATAAGATTCAAATAGAGATGACCTATAATTCCAACCATATGGAAGGAAGTAAGCTGACTCACGATCAAACTCGTTTTATCTTCGAGACAAAAACACTTGGAACAAATGATACGCCAATTAATGTTGACGACATCATAGAAACCACAAATCATTTCAGATGCATTGATTACGTTATAGATAACGCGAAGTTAAAACTCACAGAGTCTTTTATCAAGCAATTGCACTTCATCCTTAAAAGCAGCACAAGCGATGCCTTTAATTCTTGGTTTATGGTCGGCGATTATAAAATGATGCCAAACGAAGTCGGTGGCAAAGAAACAACCGGCCCATCTTTGGTAAAACAAGAAATTAGGGCATTACTCAAAGAATACAATCAAAAAGGAAGTAAGACGCTTGAAGATATTGTGGAGTTCCACAAAAGATTCGAAGATATTCACCCCTTCCAAGATGGCAACGGCAGAGTCGGTCGTTTGATAATGCTTAAGGAATGCCTTGCGAATAATATCGTGCCAATACTAATAACAGACGATGTAAAACTATTCTATTATCGGGGCCTAAAGGAATATTACAATGAACCTGGTTATTTAATAGATACTTGCAAACATTGCCAAGATACCATAATCAAATATCTTGATTATTTTGGCATATCGCATGAATAATGACACAACAAGAAACAACATTGGTAAAATAGAGCTATGAAAATTTTAGAAGACATTGAAATATACGAAGTCAGGGAAGGAAATTCCAAACATTCATATGAATGTAGCCAAGGCAAATTCGAGAGTGATGATGGAGAAGTTGTGTTCATCTCTTATAACGCCTTGAATAATGATGAATTAATTGTTTGCAAAACCCCAATCATCGAACCTGTTAGACAAGTGGAAAAAGAAGATATCCTCGAGCATTACGAAGAACTAGAAGATGTCAAAGACTCCAAATGGTATGACGCTTTAGAGGCTGTCCAAAAAGAATTAGAAGACGAATAAGATGAAAAAAAGCTTAAGGTCACATTGATTAGTCTATCCGCGGTAGTGGCTACCGCTCTTTTGACATTGTCGATCATGGTCTTGCCTCACAAAGGCTTAGCAGGCGTCATTTTTGACAACATGAGAATATCGACAATGTCATATTCCAAAGAAACGTATACGGGAACTACCTACTTAGATGTTCAGTATTCCGATATATCCGAGGCGGACACCCTGGATTTATATATTCCAAAAGATATTAAGAACCCAAAACTCATGGTACTTATCCATGGCGGTGGTTTCTATTACAACGATTCTAGAAGCAGGCAAGCCCGTTTCATGTATGAGCATTTCTCAAATGAATATGCGGTTGCCTCAATCAATTATCGTCTATCAAGCGAGGCTCAATTCCCCGCAGCTATTCAAGATGTCAAATCCGCTTTAAGATTCCCGACATACAATTCAACAACATATGGATATGATGCGAACGATTTAATCATCTGGGGAGAATCCGCAGGAGGATATTTAGCCGCAATGGCGACACTATCTCCTGAAAGTGAATATAACGATGTTGCATTTATTGGGGAGGATAAAACGGAGGAACCTATCCATTATGATATAGGGACGCTCCTAGATTATTACGGCCCACTTCAAATAGAGTCATTCCCTGAACAGTATAAACAACTAGATATTCCAAATTGGCTGACCACGCTTGTGGGGAATGACATGAACAACAATTCCGATGATTCCCTCATGCGCAAGTTCTTTGGAGAGAAAGTTAAGGATATTTCGGATGATAAGTTATCCGAAATCAACCCGCTGTCTAGAATCGCCCAAAATTCACAATACGACTTCAATATTTATATAGCCCATGGTACTTCAGACATCACCGTACCGTATCTTCAAAGCGCAGCATTCGAAGAGAAAATCAAAAGCCACACAACAGGCGAGGTTGTACTGGATTTAAAGAAACATTATAAACACGCGGATGATAGGTTTTATACATCAGCCAGCCTCATATCAATGAGTGAAATCTTCAAATGAAAAACCGACCATATGGCCGGTTTTTATTACGTTTGGTTAAACGATTTCAAACGCTTGTTTGAGTAGTGGCAGTCCCCAAGAGAAGAATATGACAATCGCTGCAATGACTAAGGCTCCAACAACTGACCAGTAAACGATCCTAAGAATCTTATTTGTCTTCAAAACCTTCACGTCGGTGACGTTGTGGTTTGCCAATGCGAACGTCTTTAATTGTAGCAATATGCCTAAGGCTAGTATTGCAACGACTACGACATCAAGACCCACCAACATAAGGACATAAACAGGTACGCCTGAGCTGTATGTTGAATCTTTGGTGAATCCGTCCATCACACTGGAATGGATAGAGTAATTGAGGATTCTCTTGGCGCCATCCCTCAAGAGATATCTGACGCCATTCAAATTTATGTCCTCATCGGACAATTTGTTTCCGCTTCCGTAGAGTTGTGCGTTACATCCGCCTGCTAAGCAGGCCAAGACTTCTTGTGAATCTGGAATATTGTTATAGTCGGTTAATAAGTAACCTGTATATCCAAGTTCTTCTTCGGCGTATTTGACATTCAGTTCATAGCAAGATCTTGCTCTTATGTCGCCGATTCTATTCATTGACTGCATGATGCCGTACGTATTTCCGTCTTTGATAATCATCTCGAACGCTTTAAGGTATGTCTCTCTCATGCATTGCTCGGTTGCGTATGTTGCAACGGCCCCATTTGCTTGCCTATTGGTTTCCTGCCCGTTCAATGCCATGTGCTTTGCAACGGTTGCTAAACCTTTTGAGGCGGCGCCTCTGATAATCATCGTGGCGGTGTATCCGGTCATGAATGGATCTTCTGAAGAATATTCATAGTTACGTCCAGAGAATGGTGAGCGGTGGAGGTTCATGCCTGGAGCGTACCAGCCTTGAGCGCCGGAATATAATCCGTATTCGCCCTGCAATCTGCCGTACTTCTCCATCAAGTCCTTATTCCATGTGGCCGCAATCAATACTTGAGCGCATCCGTTTTTCTGGCCGACTCCTTCAGGACCGTCTGCGGCATGCAACGCAGGTTTAACGATGGCAGGCATCTCTGGGATGTTGTAGCATCCGAATTCATAGATGTGTCTCGCGTCTTCGAATTTAACTTTGTCCAACACTTCCTCCCAGGTTGGATCGTCATAACTTTTACCGATGACATCGGCTAAAACGGCATCACCGCTTTGATCAAATTTGACATCTGGATAAACACTCTTGTCATTAGGGTCATTTGGATTACCTGATGCTGCCCAACCAGTTGCCGATAATCTAGCGAGTCTCTCATTGCTAACCACTTTGTAGTTAACTTCTTTGTCTCCATTTGTGGTATTTGAGATTCCGGACTTGATTCCATCGGCGTAAAGTAAGGCGGTTTTAGCCCCGCTCACCCATGTATCAACGTTTCCCTTCTCATCCATAAGAGACCAATTGTTTCTTGATAGATATTTGGCGTCATCAAGTTTGCAATCTTCAAATTTGTTGCTGACTTTATTTGAGTAGGTGTTGAAGTCATCTGCTTCAACTACGTATTTGCTGACAAGTGAACTATTTCCGGTAGAGATTACATTTCTTACTGTGAGAATGTTATTTAGTGCATCATGTGCGTTTCTTCCTGCGGCAAGATAATTATTTCCTTTCTCAAGCAGGTATTTGCCGGTTGATGAATCATATGACGTTAGTTCTTTTCTATCGACGCTGATTTTGATGTTCTCGGTATCCCCAGGCTGCAATAATCCAGTCTTGGCGAACCCGACGAGATTAACGGAGGATTTCTCGATTCCTTTTGCGATGTCGTAATCCGTATATTCACTCTGCGAATAGATTTCAACAACATCCTTGCCGGCATATTGGCTTCCGGTGTTTTTAACGTTCACGCTGATATCGAATTTGTCAGTAGATTCGTCATATGTGCAGGTATAATCGCTCCAAGTGAAATCTGTGTAGCTTAATCCATGGCCCATCGATGCAACAACCAATGAATCGTAATCGAAGGAGCCGACACCTCCTCTATTAGTCAAAGTATCTTCGTATCTAGTCTCGTAGTATTTATAGCCAACGTATATGCCTTCTGCGCAGTTGACATATGTGTAGCCCGTTTCGTTGCCTGAAGAATCAACGAATCTATAGTCACCGAAATTCTGCATGGTAGGGGAGGATAGATTGTCGGTTGTGAATGTATCTACTGCTCTTCCAGAAGGGTTGATTTTTCCTGCGAGGATATCTCCGACTGGGGTGCCACCATCTACGCCAGTTCCTGCTACCCACAACACTGCATCGATGTCGTATTTATCAATGAAACTTAATTCAAAAGCGTTGTCAGCGTGGACCACGACTATTCTCTTCTTGAAATCCGCATCCTTGACGGCTTGGAACAACTGTTCCTCCTCATCTGACAATTCTAGATAGTGCTTATCCTTTGACCCGCCCCATCTGTCGGTTGCTCTTGGAAGGTCTGCGCCTTCGCCGCAAGATCTTGAGATAACGATTATTGCGGCATCGTTATAATCCTTGTAAGAGTTCTTGACGTCATCTGTGTATTCAGAATATGGAACTTCGTCTATTTTCCATGCGCCTTCTCCATCGCCGTCGCCTTTAGGGTCCGCATCACCCCATTTGGTGTGGCTATTTGTCTTATAGAAAAGCGATAACTCTCTATTTACGTTGATTCCGTTTTCTTTTAATTGAGCGTTGATTGGGGAACTTTTCTTGTCTGACAATCTATCAAGTTCCATCCACATGGATGAGGTGATTCCAAACACGGAAACATTGTTTCCTGAGGATAATGGCAACGCGTTTTTCTCGTTACGAATAAGAACCGCGCCTTCTCCTGTCGTTTCCCTGTTGTTGGCCCTAATCGCCTCAACGACTTCTTCTTGGCTCGAGTACTCGCTGACGAATTTCTTATTTCCGGTTCCGGATGTTTTCTCTCCGACGATCCCGAAATATTCTCCGAGTATCTGATCCCATGAAGCGGCATATGCATTTCCAGCTGCCAAAACACCGATAAGTACTGCGCTTACGCCGGCCCATATGCCAAGAACAATCTTTTGTTTCTTCTGCATAGTATGTCTCCTAAATTGACAATATGATAAAAAAATAACCACCAGGCGGTGGCTATTAATCAAGATTTGCAATTATTTAATCACCTTTTGCAGGAACTCACTGGATATTAAAGCGCTCTTAAGCGGGTCTCCATCCACCCAATTTCGATGTGTTTCTAGAATTACGGCTTCGCATCCGTTTCTCCCTAACGCTTCGATTATGCCTTCGATATCCATAACACCGGTTCCTAATTCGGCCGCATCGAATTTAACGATTGGGGTAATTGATTTCCCCTTAGTTTTCTTCTGCCTATCATTTATATGATAAAGTTTCAGCCTTGCGCCTAATTTATCTATTATTTTAATGACATTTATGCCAGCATCGGTTGCCCAATAGCCATCGAATTCAAAGTTGACGAATTCCGGGTTCGTGTTGTTAACGATATATTCATAAGATGTTAAGCCGTCTTTCATCCTGGAGAATTCAACATTGTGGTTGTGGTAGAGGAGACTTATTCCTTTTTCTTTGAATTTCTCGCCAGCTTTATTGAGTCTATCCACCAAGGAATCCAACGATTCTTTTGAGTCGTAGTCATATTGATACATTCCGGTGATAACAACGTATTTGCATTGATAGGTTGAGCATTCATCAACAACCATATCGAATGAATCTTCAATCGTGCCTAAATCCTCATGGACGGATATTACTTTCAATCCAGTTTCTTTGATTATATCTATCCAATTTAATTTATTGGAATTGCCGGTTGGCATACCTGACATATCCGTCAATAACTTCACGATGAACGGCACTTTTCTAATCATGAAACCATCTAACTCAATGGAGTTGTAGTGGTTCTCTTTAAGCATATTTAAAACACGTATTGCCTCACCTTTGTCTTTAAGTGTTTTGCCAATCATCAATTGCTGTATCCCGATATCCATAAGCATCTCCTTGCCCGTATTTTATATATAAGGAATATAAGAGGCTGAATTCTTGCAACAATCGGTTATAAAAAGGTCAAAAATGGTAAATTTTGTACAAATCTTGCGTTAAAAAATGCAATTTGTGTAGGAAACACTGCCGTTTATCCCCTTGTCGGTTATATTTTGCTCAAATTTCAACAAGGAGGGTTTTATACCCATGAAAAAACAGACAATTCTTCTTGCGTGCTCTGCTCTATTCTTAGCATCATGCGGCGGAACTTCAGCAACAAGCTCCGCGGGTCAAGATGATGGCGCATCAGTCGCACCAGCTGACGTAACAATCTCACAGCAGTTTATCGCTCACTATGGAGATTTAGCATCCTATGGTATGGATTACTACGCAATCCTCAACCTCTATAGCGATGGCACAGTCCAGCTCTCAGGCTATGACTCACTCAAGAAAGACGTATCCGATTATAAGGATAACAAAGGCTTCTCCTATGACTGGGGACATGGTAAATGGAAAGTCGGACAGGATGAAGAAGGCGAAGATGCCACAATCATCTCTTACACTTATGGTGACGACCAGACAAACGTCATGACAGGAAAGCCAAATGTTGGCACATATAGGTATTCCGTTTATCCAAAGTCAAACGGATCGGCTTCCTTCACATGCGACCTTCCAATCGTTTCCGGCCGTCAGGCACAGATGGTTTCAGATGGCACTGTCCAGTATGCTGATTACAACGCGTTCATTCAGGCCCATAAGTACACATTCACAGAACCAACAAATGCATATGCACATCTCGATGATGACACCAACGGATGCAGAATCTACGTCTTACCAGACCACGTCGCACAGTGGGTCCATGGCGGTTCATCCACAAATGTTACTGCTTATTCTGATTTCACATCAGGCACATGGTCAAATGTTGATGGTGCATTCACTCTCAAGTTCGGTAGCGAAGAAAAAGCTGCAACAATTTCAGAGAAAACTGCAACAGTCACATTAACTTACGATGCAACTTCAGGATATTCAGAAGCTATCAAGGCTACATTCACTGGCGATATCACAAATGTCCCGGTTGATCAGGCAAGTGATGTTCCAGCTGAACCAAAAGTTTTGGCTACATGGACAACAGCAGAAGGTGGCCACAAATACGAGTGCTACGACGATCACTCAGGCATCTTCTATTTCCACTATGAATACGGAGGCAAGACTGGTGATTTAAAAGAAAACAGCACTTGGAAGTTTGAAGGTGGAATCTTCACCGTAACTGTCTCTGAAGACAAAGTCTTTGCTTCAAATGCTGTCAGTGCCGAGCAGACAACAGCAACCTGGAAATACACTTACAACGCAGGTAATAGAGGAGATGTAGATTATGAATTCTCCGGTGGCTACTCCATTTGGTCAAAATTGATGTAATCAAGGCCTCTTGCCTTAATTAAAAAACAAATTAGGGCAGCCTCATATTGGGACTGCCCTTATTATTGCTAACAAGGAGACTTTATGAAGAATAAAGCAATTAAATCCCTTTCTTTGCTTGTTGTTGCAGCTGGTTTACTCGCTTCTTGCGGAAACGAAAAGCCAACGCAATCTACCGAAGAACCATCAAGTTCTGCGGCTGATACGACGAAGAGTGAAGAAGAACAATTGGTGGCTCCTGACAAATCCAATCTCAAATACGTATCTTCGATTGACAAATACAAAAAGACAGATTGGAAAGCTTCATGGATTTGGGATGAGAAATCAATCCAGAATAGCTATGTTGCCTTCAGAAAAACATTCACTTTAAGCGAAACCCCAACTAGCGCGATCGCTCATATATCCGCTGTAACCAAATATTACATGTGGGTCAATGGAGAACTTGCCATCTATGATGGATCGCCAAAAAGAGGAGCCACGCCAGTTGACGGCTTCTATGAAGATGCCGATTTGGCACAATACTTGAAGAAAGGCGATAACACAATCGTCGCCTTAGTCACTTATGTTGGTGCAAGCTCAAACTCTTACGTTGATCCAGGCAAAGCCGGATTCCTCTTCGAGATGGATGCTGGCTCAACCAAAGTTATCTCGGATACAACATGGAAAGAGAAAAGATTAAAGGAATTTAAAAATCAATCCCTTTTAAAGGATGACTGGCCAAACCACCCATCATCATCCTATACATCCGAATGGGACGTCTATTATGACGCCAGAGAATCTAATGGAGATTACACAAATCCATCATTTGATGATTCATCATGGTCAAATGCCGTTATTACCGGAAAAGTTGGATATCTTCCATATGGCGATACCTATTTCTCGGATAGCCCAATCAACAAATTCTCCAAAGAGATTATTGATTGTGTTGATACTGATGGAGTCATCGGCAAAAAGATTACTGAAGCTACAACCGTTCACTTTGACATTGGAGAAAATAAGCAGTTCTCTCCATATTTCAAAATTGAAGCGGAAGCAGGTGCTCACTTACTCTATTATTCCAATACCTACGAAACCGATAATGGAATAGCCCATAACTTCATCGATGACTACATCGCTAAAGACGGTGTTCAGGAATTCGAATCCTATCCATGGAGAACAGGCTCTCAGATCATCATCGATGTTCCAGCTGGAGTGACAATCCTTGAAGTTGGATACCGCGACAATGGATATCCAGTTGAGAGAACCGCGAAATTCGTTTCCGATAACGCTGACGCGAATCAGCTTTGGAATGAGGCAAGAAACACAGTGCAAATCTGCATGAGAGATTCATACATGGACTGCCCTGATAGAGAACGTTCTCCTTATTCAGGAGACTCCGCAAATCAGTTCGCCTTCGCCCATTACGCATTCGGTCCAAGCGCAGAGACCCTCTCCAAAAAGACATTAAGATCTCTTCCTGGTTGGGTCGAGCAGGATGATATCATCCCGTCAAGATGGCCATCCGCAGCCAACAACGAAATCACAATTCAAGACCTTGCATTCATCGGCTCATTTGAGGATTACTACAATTGGACCAGCGATGCAGAATCTCTCGAACTCGTCTATCCTATTGCCCTCAACTATCTCAAGCTGTGGAATATGGAAGACAATGGTTTACCAGAAAAGAGACTCGGAACCTTCAAATGGATTGACTGGGGCACGACTCCAGATGCCAACCCACTATACGATGAGTTCTATTACATCGCCTGCGAAGATATGCTCTATCTTGCTAACAAGTTAGGGCACACGGAAGACGTTTCCTTCTTAGAAGGAAGGATGAATTCCATCAAAACCAACTTCGCTAAAGTCTATAAAACGGACAAAGGATATGTTTCCTCAGATACCAGAAGCCCAGATGAAAGAGTCTCTGCTCTAGGTATTCTCACCGGACTGATTCCAACTGAAGATTGGGAACAGGCAACGGATATCATGGAGAACACATACACCGCCTCAACATACATGGAAAGATATGTCTTAGAAGCCCTTTGTTATGAAGGCGAATATGACATCGCTACCTCTAGAATGGTCAAACGTTATGAGCCAATGCTCGAAGACGATATGACAACACTCTGGGAGCAGTGGGGAATCAATGGTTCCTTCAACCATGGTTGGTCAGGCGCCCCAATACTTCTTTGCTCCAAATATGTTGCGGGAATTCAGCCAAAAGACGCCAATTTCTCAACATACGAGATTGCCCCAAACGATACGCTTGGAAACCTTGAAACAGTCACTTGTACTGAAAAAGGCAATATTTCAATGAAGGTTGTCACCGAAGGAGATACAACAACTATCACCTTGGATACAATCGAAGCAAATGGCACTATCAAGATTGATTCTTGTTATGGCGAAAATATCACAGTCGATGAAGGTGACAGTGCCTTAGTCGACGGAACCGCATCAGATTACAAGGCCTATAGCCTCAATAAAGGACATTACGTCTTTACAGTTAAATAAGGAGAAATAGTATGAAACTATTCAAAAAGACACCTTGGATCGTCGGACTCTGCGTCGCCGTTCCATTACTCGTTGTCTCAGCTGTTGCATATCAGCTCATCACAACAACCTATTCTTCTCAGATCAATTCCTATTTCAACTTCTCAACCACAAAAGTTGTCAAAGGAAGTGGCGATGAAAATACGGAATACTTCACAAAAAAATATGCCAATATTGAAGATCAAACCGCACACGAAGAGGAACTTTGCGAAAACCTTGAAAAAGAAGGTGCAGCCCTTTTAATGAACAACAACAATGCCCTTCCATTGGCCTCAGGCTCAAAAGTCTCTTGCTTCTCGCATTCTTCAGTTGACATCGTCTATGGTGGAACCGGTTCAGGACAAGTTTCTGCCGCAACTGCTCCATCATTATCGGTCTCCCTTAAAGAGGCAGGCTTCACCAATAACTCAACCTTAAGAAAATTCTACACAGGGTTGACACAATACAGGAGAACAAATGCTGAAACTACCGGCGGTAACATTGCTCAGTATGCAGTAAACGAAGTTCCTTGGTCAGAATATACTGATGAGGTCAAGCAATCATTCAACGAATATGGAGACGCCGCAATAGTAGTCATCTCTAGATCAGGTGGCGAAGGCGCAGACCTTCCAAGCCATGATTACACCATCACGACCTCTAAGGGCACATGGTCCACAAGCGATTATCTTGTCCTCAGCCAAGAGGAGAAAGACATGCTCCAGCACATCAAAGAATATAAGGATAGCGGAGTGTTCAAGAAAATCGTCGTTCTCTTAAACGGATCCAATACCTTGCAGCTCGATTGGCTCGACACATACGGCGTTGATGCCGCAATGTGGATTGGTGACCCAGGCCAGACAGGCTTAAAAGCAGTCGCAAAACTCCTTGCTGGCACAGCTAACCCATCAGGAAGAATCGTTGACACATTCCTTGCCGATAACGCATCGTCTCCTGCCTACTCAATGCTTGGCGACTTCGAATTCACCGATAAGGATGCGCGTGGACTTGATAAAGTTCAGGCCAATACCCCAGGAGATGCTGTCAATAAGTGCAATTCCCAGTATATGGTCTATCAAGAAGGCATCTATGTTGGATATAGATACTACGAGACCAGATACGCAGATTCAGTCATGAACCAGGGCAATTCAGGCTCATGGTCATACGCAAACTCAGTTGCTTATCCATTTGGATCTGGCTTATCCTACACAACATTTGATTACAGCGACTTCAAGATGACTCCAAAAGACGATTCGTTCGAAATCTCTGTCAAAGTCACGAACTCAGGCTCGGTTGCCGGTAAACACACTGTTCAGACCTACTTCCAGTCCCCATACACCAGCTATGACAAGGCAAATGGAATTGAGAAAGCTGCTATAGAACTTTGCGGATTTGCCAAGACCGCAGAACTTGCTCCAGGCGCATCTGAAACAGTCAACATCACGGTAGATAAGCATGAGCTTAGAACATATGATGCCAACAAAGCCAAAGGCTATATCTTAGATGGTGGAGATTATTACTTCACAATCGGTCGTGACGCTCACGACGCAATCAACAACGTTCTTGCAACACGCGGATACACAAAGTCTGATGGCATGGATGCAGAAGGCGATAAGACAGTCACCGCTAAATGGCAGACAACAAACGCCGAGACTTCTCCAGATACTGAAATATTCGCAAAGTCACAATTCAATTCCGATTACACAATCACCAACCAGTTCGATAATGCTGATCCAAATAAATACGACGGCACACCTGGCAAAGTAACATGGCTCTCCCGTTCCGACTGGAGCGCAACCTTCCCAACTAGCGCACCAACTTGGGCAGTCACCGACAAGATGTGGAAAGACGGCTTAACAAATGTTGAAGAAGACCGTGTTGAGACAATGAACGAGATGGTTGATAAATATTATAAGGATGCCAAGATGCCAACCTTCAACGCCGATAACGGCAAGAAGGCCATCGAAATGAAGGGCAAAGCCTTCCTTGATGAAGGATGGGATGCGCTTCTTGACCAGCTCGATTATAACCAGGCGGTCAAACACATCTACAATGGCTTCCACCTTACAGCCGAAATCGTTTCAATCCAGCTTCCTAACACCAACGATCAGAACGGGCCTCAGGGCTGTACATCAGCCTTAACACAAGGCGAAAACGGCATCAACGGTATGGCTTACACATCCGAAGACGTCATGGCCTCAACTTACAACCTCGACCTCATCAAAGATATGGGCGAATCAATCGGTGAAGACTGCTTAGTCGCCGGTGTCCATGGATTATATGGCCCAGGCTGCAATACCCATAGATCCCAGTACGATGGACGTAATTTCGAATATTATTCAGAAGACGGATTCGTCGCCAAGAAGTGCGTCGGAGTTGAAGTTGCCGCAATCGAATCCCGTGGCGTTTATGTCTTGACCAAACACTTCGCTCTCAATGAGACAGAAGAAGGGCGTTATGGCTTAAGCACATGGTGCAATGAACAGGCAATCAGAGAAATCTATCTCGAGCCATTTGAAGGCTCAGTTACCAACTCAAAAGGTGGCGTCATGTCTTCCTTCAACAGACTTGGCGTTGTCTGGGCTGGCGCTCACTACGGACTCATGACAGAAGTCTTGAGAAATGAGTGGGGCGGAGTCGGCATGGCAATCACTGACTGCGGTGTTTACTGCGGATACATGGATGTCAGACTTGGCTTACTCGCCGGACAAAACCTCTGGGATGGCTCATGTGGCAAAGGCTTAGAAGGCCTCAACAACAATGCAGCTATCTGCACAGCGCTTCGTGAATCAATCCACAGAAACGCTTACTCCATTGTCAATTCGCACCGTATGAATGGCATCGCTGGAGCTGATAAGGTTGTAAAAGCCTACACTCCATTCGAAATCGCTCTCATCGCGTTGATGGCAGTGTCATCCGTTGCAATTGTAGGATGTGGCACAATGCTTGTCCTCTCAATTGTCAAAGGCAAAAAGAAACAGGCTTAATTCCAGTAGGGGAGAGTAGAAATATTCTCCCCTTTCTTCGTCAATTTATTTATAATAAAGGTTAAGATATGCTCCTAATGGGAATAATCGTCGCCATAGTGCACGCACTTGGTGGGACGATGGGTTACAATATGATGACGTTCATTCCGGTTTTTGCGGAAGTTTTGATATGTTCAGCCATGATTATCCCATCTTTAAAGAAAAGGAGTTTTTTCTGTCTTAGAACCATATCTTGGCTTTTAGGCTATGTTTGTCAATTTTTCTTAACAGTTTATATAAAAGGCCTTTGGCCGTCATCATTATTTGTAAGAATTATGCTGACCATGTTTTTATATGGTGCAATTCTTGGATATTTCTTCCTTTGCTTCGATGAAACTTGGATTGACACGGTTCTTTCTTGGACAACCGTTATTCTCATTCGCGAAGCCACCGATATCTTATATGTCTATCTAATGGCGGCGATTGGCGTCGACTCTAAAACCAGCATTGAAGTCATCCGTGGGATAAGTGGCGATTGGTCTACAATTGTCAACGGTGCCTTAAGCGACATCATTCACGCTGCGTTCATGTTCTTATTAACCTTCTTCTTTGCCAAGAATGACCACCAGGAAAGAGATACTCAGCATATCGTTTTGGTTATGACCATGTCTGTTGTTGTCTCAGTGGTGACAATCGTTATAAAAAACACTCTCATATACTTTTACACCCCCGAGAACAGAACCATCTATATGGCAAGCCTTGGAACCATCCTCATCTTGACATTCATACTTCTATTCTTCAGAGATGCGATACTTAAATCAAATAACGACAGAAACGAGAAAAGAACGATTCATTTGATGCTAAAGAATGAGAAAACACAGTATGAAACTCTTTCCGAGAACATGAAAACCATCAATATGATGACCCACGATCTCAAACATCAAATTGAGAACTTCCAAGATAGAATCACCGAAGAGGAAGTGAAGTCCTTACGAGAGGCGGTGGAAGGTTATGACTCACTTCTTAAAACAGGAAACGATGTTATCGACACGGTTGTTTATGAAAAAGAGATGTATTGCAGGACAAAAGGCATAACCTTGACCTGCAACGCCAATGGCCAAGCGGCCTCCTTCATGCAGAACTACCATCTTTACGCTTTGCTAAACAACGCCCTAGGTAACGCGATTGAAGCGGTGGAACAACTGGATGATCCTTCTAAAAAAGAGATTGGATTATCGATCTATCCAGATGATGAATACCTAAATATCGAATGCTACAACTATTTCGATCCTGCTAAATCCAACACTGAGCATACGACCAAGCAAAACAAAAACAGCCATGGTTATGGAATCAAATCCATTAACTACATAGCTGAGAGATATAAGGGAAACGTATCAATTCGCAAAACAGGGGATATGTTCTTCTTGGAAGTTAGGTTAAGAATAAATGTTGCCCCTTCCACTTTTAACGTCTAAGGCTATTTGAACATTTCATTGATTTCTTTAACGTGAGAACGGGATATCTTAAGCGATTTCCCGTTTTTCAAACGACATTCATCTTTATGGACTGATTCAATGATTTTGGTGTTGACTAGATAACAGGAATTTATCTTTATGAACCCAAGGCCACTCAGGTCTTTTTCAATCTCATTCATTGAGCAATAACGGTTATAAACATCCCTTTCGCAGTGGATGATCACCTGATGGATATTGGTTTCAATATAATAGATGTCTTCAACATTTATTTTGTATTTTGCCCTATCTTTTTGACAAAGGACATACTTGCTATCACATTTCAGGAATTTGGTGAAAATCCTTGTCATCTTGAGTTTGAATTCCCCATAAGAGAATGGTTTCAGGATGTAATCGACCGCATTGACCGTATAGCCTTCAATCGCATACTGGGCTAAAGAAGTGGTGAAGACGATTACGACATTAGGGTCAATCTCCCTAATCTGTTTCGTTAATTTCATGCCGTCAATCCCAGGCATCTTGATGTCGCAGAAAAGGACGTCATATTGGCATTTGTATTCTTCCATGAACGACAAAGAAGACTGATGCCAAACAATGTCCAATTCCTTGTTTGCCTCAGCCTCGAATTGCTTCAAAAAATTTTGAAGCGTTTTTGCGTGTTCTTCTTCGTCTTCAATGATTGCTACGCGTATCATTGGCTATATTTTGCCATTCCCGTTTGGATTGTCAACCATACAACACCTTGACATTTACAAAGTATGCGTAAAAACATTCAAATAATGCCTAATTGAACGTTCAGCAGCGGTTTTGCGTTTATCATCTTCTCAAATCAAGGCGGTTCTTTATGAACGCCACAAAAATAAACTTTTAGACAAGGAGAAACACAAATGAAATCACTAAAGGTTATGAAATTTGCAGCTCTAAGCTGCGCAGTTTTAGGACTTGCAGCATGCGGTTCTACAGCCAAGGAAGCAAAGCTTGTCGCAAGCTTTATCTCCCCGGCCAAGCTCACATACAACAATATGAGACCAACTTACAACTACTACCTCACAACTTATGACTTTGAGGTCTTAGACGTTTATGATGACAACACATATTGCTTAACGCTTTCCAGCTCAACATTCTCTGCGCTTATCCTCCCAGAGACCGGCAACGATGCTCAGGGCAACGAGAGGTCCAACTCACTTTATAAATATTATGGAACATTTACATCTGTTCAGGATGACCTTGATCCAAATACATATGTTTACACAATCTCGGTAGCAACTAGACTCATCGCTACATCTGATGAGGGCTGGTACATTGATACAGCCAACTGGACGGATGATATGAAAACAAAAGCGGCTGACCTCGAATATGGCTATGATGAAGCGACTCAATCACAAACAGTCGTTGGCAAGACCGAATATGCAACAGGCGCCGAATATCTTGCCGTTCACAATATCAAAGAGACAGCCTTAACTGTCAACGTTGGCTCATACACTCTTGATTACGCAGTCGTTAAATAAAAATCAATAAAACAATTTAAGGAGTTAAAGATCCATGAAAAAAACTAACTTATTCAAAGGTTTAGCCACAACATTCGGATCGTTAGCTGCAGTCTGTCTCTTCATGACGGCCCTCGCTTGGGATAGAGCCGGTGATATCAATTCTCATCTTGGAATAAACAAAAAATCCGAAGAAGATGTATCCACAGAAGGTGCTTACCCATCTGCTTATGATTCCAAAGCCGAGATGCTCGAAGCCGAGAAGAATTACACAATTCAGTGTGAAGAGGAAGGTTCCGTTCTCTTGAAGAACAACGGGGCTCTTCCTTTTGCGTCTAACATTAAGAATGTCACCCTTTTTGGCTCAGCCGCTTATACACCCGCCTATCATGGTGGTTCAGGCGGCCCATCTAACACCGGCACAGACTTGAAGACTGCACTAACTGAAGCAGGTTATTCAATCAATGAAACCGTCTACAACAAAATCGGCAATGCCTACAAGACATTGACCGCCAGCAAGACCCATAGATCAGATGGTCATATCGGTGAGGTTCCAGCCTCAACATATTCCGCTTCCGACATGAATGGCTACAAAGATGCCGCAATCGTTGTCCTTTGCAGATATGGCGGTGAAGCTAATGACATGAACCCGGTTGATGCGGACGGAGAAAGAGAACTCGCTCTCCATCCGGTTGAGAAAGAGATGCTCGAATTCGTCAAATCTCAGGGATTCGGTAAAGTTATCGTCTTACTTAACACCGGCTACGCAATGGAGGTTGGATGGCTCGACGATTATAATGTCGATGCCTGCCTTTGGATTGGATTCCCTGGCGAATCCGGAATGTACGGAGTTGCCAATATGCTCAAAGGAACAGCTTCTCCAACCGGTCGTCTAGTCGATACATATGCTGAGCATTCATTCTCCAGCGCCGCTATGCAGAACTTCGGCGATTTCAATTTCACCGACCTTGAAGCAGAAGGAATCGGACAGTATCACAAAGAATACCTTGTTTATGCTGAAGATATCTATGTCGGCTACAAATATTACGAATCGCGTTACGAAGATTTGGTTTTCGGTAGAAGAAACGCCGATGGCAACTACGGATGCTATGCTTCCGAAGGTGGCAAGTGGTCATATGATGCAGAAGTCACCTATCCATTCGGATACGGACTCACCTACACATCATTCAAACAAGAAGTAAAAGAAATCAAATGGGATAGAAGCGCAAAGAAGGTTACAGCGACAGTTGAAGTAACGAACACCGGTTCAAACTATACAACTCCAGTTAAGGATACGGTTCAACTATATGCCGCTCTCCCATGGGAGGAAGGACAGGCTGAGAAGTCCGCTATCCAACTTATCGGATTCGCTAAGACCAAAGCTCTTGCCCCTGGCGAGAAGGCCGAAGTCACGATTGAAGCAGAAGATTACCTCATGGCAACATATGATGAGAACGCCACAAACGGCGCTGATTCATCAAAGAAAGGTTGCTACACATTCGATAAAGGAACCTACACCATCGCAGTTGGCGAGAATGCCCACGATGCATTGAACAACGTTATCTCATTAAGAGATGCCGCTGGTAAATACACCTTAACAGATGGAAATGGCAATACAGTTAGTGGTAACCCATCAATGGCAAAGACATTTGAAGTCGATGCTCTTGATAACACAACCTACGCCACATCTTTTACTGGTACAACTGTCTCCAATCAGTTCCCAGAAGTTGATATCAACAACTATGAAAAAAATGAAGTCACCTATATGACAAGAGGCGATTGGTCAACATTCCCTAAATCATATGATTCTTTGACAACCGCCAAAGACAGCAGCGGATTCATCAAATCCAACATGGTCAATAAGGCCGACCCTTACACCAAACCAACTGATGCTCCAACTTCAGGCTTTAACTTCTCAAAGAATAGAGCGGATGGGGAAACCGCTGCCATCAAGTTCTACGAGATGCACGATGTTGATTACGATGATGAAAAATGGGAAACGTTCATCGACCAGCTAACAATTGCCGAACTCTACACCATTCCAGGCGAGAAGATGGCAAATGATGCTATCCCTTATATTGGCTATCCTGCAAATTCATCAGGCGATGGACCGGATGGACTTCAGTCTGGTGGCAAACTACATGTCGCAGAGACTCTTGCCGCTTGCACATACAACACCGACCTCATCAAGCAAAGAGGAGAATTCCTTGCTGAAGACGGATTATATAACGGAATGAATTGCGTTTATGCTGGTGGAGCAAACTTACATCGTACACCATACGGAGGACGTAATTTCGAATACTATTCAGAGGATGCCAACATGTCCTATATCATGGGCATGGAACAGGCTAAGGCGATGTCCAGCAAAGGCATCATCTCCTGCTTCAAGCATTTCTGCGGTAACGATCAGGAAACAAATAGACACGGCGTTGCAACATTTATGACCGAGCAGACTCTCCGTCATGGCGACCTTCGTGGTTTCGAAGGTGCTCTCGGAAAGGGCGGATCTCTCGGAAACATGTCCGCTTATAATAGGCTTGGCGTCATGCCAACTGCTTCCTATAAAGCTCTTATGACCACGGTCTTAAGAGATGAATGGGGATTCAAAGGAATCTCGATGACCGATTCATCCAAAGACGCTCAGACCTATATCTTCACCGGTGCTGCTCTTGATGCTGGAACTGACCAGTTCAACAATGATGCTGGAAGATGTACCGATATTAAGGCGTACATTGTCACTCAGCGCGATTACTACATCTGGAAGAAATGCAGAGAAGTCGCTAAACACTTCTTCTATGCTTACTCACGTTCGTTCTTAATCAATGGTTTGACTGCTGAAACGGTGGTTACAACCACAACTCCATGGTGGAAGACGGCAATCATCGCCCTTGACTCAGTCATCGGTGGCTTAACGGTCTTATCGCTCGGTGGGTATGTATACTTCGAATTCGTCAAGAAGGAGGGCAAATAAGATGAAATTCAATTTCTCCTTCAAAAATAGAAAGATTGGCTTCTATTTAAGAATTGTAGCAGCCACGTTAGCCTTGGTTGTTGCAATCGCCTATCTCATCGTCGATTTGACAATCGTCAAAGGAAACATCTCATTTGGCGATTATACGTATGTCGTTGTTCCATCTGCCATCGTTGGAGCACTTCTGCTTGCTGCGAATGCTTTCACCGGCATTTGGTTGCTTGATTTAGCAGGATCAATTCTCCTTGGCGTAGCTCTTGGGCAGCATCTCTCAATGTCCTGCTATCCATGGGCCGATATGTCCACAGGCGTCCCGTTCTTCGTCAATAATGGCGCTCTCGCCTCGGTCGTATCCACAATTTACACAATATTCGTCGTTCTATTCGCTGTTGCGATGCTTGCCTCAGTCGCGAGCTCCTTCATGGATAGAGACTAATTATTGTCCTTCCTGGGAAGACCATCGGTTACTCCTTGACCGATGGTCTTTTTTTCTTCTTTTCAAAAATATGCAGAGTGTGCTAGAAAAACGTCAAAATACGAAGTTTGCCTTCAAACCCCTAACTCTTCAAATTAACATTAGTGGACTTCAGGAGAATAAATTATGAAATCGAAAAATGTTTTTAAATGGTTTAGTTTGCCCGTTTTATGTATCGCCTTAGTGGCATGTGGAGGGGGTATAGATAATAAAACCGATGCCAATGTTGATGATGTTGACACTTCATCAGTTGAAGATGGTAGCGTTGAAACGGAGCCTAATTCCTATCAACTTATAGGAAGATATGTGAGTGATGATTTAGAGACCGTGGTCAATGCCCAACTATCCCTTAATGAGGATTTTTCTTTAGAACTAGAGACTTCTGAAACTTATACCGGAACTTGGAGCAGAGGGGAAAATTCGAAGATTTTCATGACCATTGCTGGCGTGGATTATTCGATGGAAAAAGATGAGAATGGTTCCTATTCTTTCGTTTTCCACACCACGATTGGCGAAATTCAAATCGATATAACGATGTCTAATGACTTCGAACGTGGCGGCAATACCTATGCGCTAGTTTCCCTTTATCAGTACACTGTAAACAATTTGAGGAAGAAGTATAAGGATAGAACGGGCGGAGTTATATTCTATGGCGCATCCAATTTCGTCAAATGGACAACCATGGAAGAAGACTTGGGAGAATATGATGTTATGAATAAGGCTTTTGGCGGATCCAACGATTTCTTGCTGCGTTATTATGCCAACGATTTAATTTATAATTCCAACCCGGATGTAATTGTTTTCCAGACCAGTTCCAATGATTGGACCGATGGTTCTAGCAAAGAAGCTGTGGAAGAGTACAAGATGGAATTCTTTGATGAATTGTCCGAGAAATTGCCAAATTGCGTCTTCGTTATTCTTTCTCAGATACCGAACCCTCTCCGCTATTTTGGAAATTACCATGATGGCATGGTTTACGTTGATGAGAAAATCGAAGAATATTGTTCAGCACATGATCATTTTGAATATTATTCGGTTTTGGAATTATTGACCGATGAGAACGAAAACGTTAATAAAGAAATATGGCAATCCGATGACCTTCATCTAAATGAAAAAGGCTTTTCTCTTCTTGCCGAAGCGATGAATGAAGAATTGAGTCTAATTGCCAAACAATACAATCTTGACCTTTCAAAAAAGCTTAACAAAGTATTATCTATACATTGATGAATTAATTGTTATTAAAAGTCAGATGGGGACATCTTATAAACCATCGGTTGTTTTAACATTTTAGAAGTATCTACGAAAAAGTTGGTGAATCCGGTCTCACTCCAACCATGGTATAATGGCGGCGCTAGATAAACGGCAAAGGTAGCCGCCGGGAATGTTCATCTAGCAATACTCTTTCCCCCAGGGGCTACCTTTGCTCCGTGGGAAGGAGTTTTTTCATGTGCATAGGGAAGGTTTGCCCCAGATGCGGGTCCCCTCTTACGATCTCCTACGGCAGGGCCGCGAACGGCTCGCCGAGAAGGAGATGCAAATCGTGCGGCAAGGTTTACGTCGGGACGACCGGCACCGTAATGTCCTCCGCCGAGATAAGCCGCGAGAAGCTCATCCTCATGGTCAATCTGATGGCCAACGACGAGAAGCTCAAGGCGATAATGGACGCGGTCGGCGTGGCCGCGAACACCGCCTATCTGTGGAGGATGAAGGTCTATTCGGCCTGCGCGGAGATCCAGAAAGACGCGATGCTGTCGGGGCAAGCCTGGATCGACGAGAAGCTCATACCCGTCAACTGCAGGCTGGAGTTCAGGTTCCCCGACGGCAGCAAGCCGAGGGGCGTCTCCCGCAACCAGGTCTGCGTCGCCTGCGCCGTGGACACGTACGGGAATCGCTACGCGGAGATCGCCGGCAAGGGCCACATCACGTCGGCCCAATGCGTCAAGACGTATGGGGGCCACATAGCCAAAGGCTCGGCGATAATCCATGACGGGGTCTTCAGCCACGACAGGCTGGTGAACTTCATAGGGGGCCAATCGGAGGTCTACAAGTCTACGGCCAAGGAAGCCCACGCGATGCTCCAGCCGGTGAACTCCTTCATCGCCGAGATAGAGCACTTCATGAAGGTCCATACCGGGATCGACACCGAGAAGCTCGGCTTTTACCTCCCATGGATCGCATTCAAAGGCCGCCTCAAGGGCGGCAAAATCGACCAGAAAATCGACGAATTGGTGCGTATATGCTTCCAGATGAAGGCTACTTTTAAGAGAAAATACTGATTTTATCGATATTCCTCACCAACTTTTTCGTAGATACTTCTATTATTTTTTCAAATGTTGTCGGATAAGCTGGAGTGCCATCTTTGTTGTAAATCTCGTAGGTGCCATCACCATCGTTGTCGGGGAGTAGACCGGCTTCGCCTAATGCCTTTGTGTTTAACAACAAGCCAAGGCCATAACCGTCTCTTGGGACTCCATATGTCTTGCCGTCGAATGTGAGGGCTTCTTTCATGGAAGTGTCCATCTTATCTAGCCATCCAAGCTCTGTTAATTGACTAGTAATATCCTTAACATATCCTTTAGATACGAGCATATTAGGCTCGGTGAACCAAGTTTGGAAGATGGTTGGTAATTTATGCGCCTGCGCTTTAGCCTGGACTGTGGCGACGGAATATTCATAGTTATCCCCGACAATCTCATATTGTAGATAATCCGTTTCAAAACGCTTCTTCCATTCCTTGTACATATTCACATCGCTGATGAGTTGTGACTGAGGCCACATACCTATGGATATCTGAATTTTATCGCTTGCTTTTCCGCAGCTTGGCAATAATGCGGTACTTATAATCAAAGCTCCTAAAGATGCAATAGTGCGTTTTTTCATAATTTGTCCCTCTTTCAAGTTTTGTTGGAATTATTTTAAAAAAGATAGGGCTTACATTTAACTGATTAAACTGCATTTAGGTGGACAATGTTGCAAATCATCCTTCATGGAGTGGTTGATTATTTTGACATTAACGTTATCTTTACTGGGCATCCAAATGATTAACTTAGGCGTTCGCAAACCCATAATGTGGCTAATAAATCCCTTCCCTTTTTCTTTATATTACGCGGTATCACACGGGTTTGGTGATTACATATCTGCAGATCTTTGGTGTGCCTGATTTAGTATTTTGGAATCGCCATCTTAATTGAAAATGAGTTTTAAATTGACTATCAATTCTTTTATTTTTGGCATCTCTATGCGTGTGGTTTGCTCATAATATGTTCCTAAAAAGGTGCAAAAACCACTTTTCCACTTGCTATATATATATATATATGCGATAAAAATACCAGCAGAAGAAAGATATGACGAAGAAACTGACTTATTTGCTGACCAATTTTGTGCTACTCGGCTTCCTGTCCGCAACCGTGATTCTTTGCTATTTATACATTAACAGCAGGAATGACATTTGGGTTAACGGCGAGAAGATTGAAGAACTTGTGACCAACATCGATGACTTTTACCCAGGCAAACAAGAAGAGATCAATTACGATGTGAAGAACAAGGGCGATTACTCTCTCTCGATCGCGTTCAGGGAAAAGGACAAGGACGCGATCCTGAACGATTATCTCGTCGTCTCGATCAAAACCAATGACGACTATGCGCTTACAACCGGCCTCAAAGACGTTTTGGGCAAAGGGAGAATCCTGGTCGGTGACAACGTCAGAAGCGTTTCCTTTTCGTATGCCCTGCCCGAGACGGCCGGCAACGCCACGCAGAATCAGTCAACCTCCTTCTACGTTGATCTGATCACCAAAAGAAAGCAATAGGTATGGAAGACACGATAAAACCCAAGAAAAACACACTGAAAACAATCCTGAAGGTCATTGAATACATCTTTGCGGGATTAATCGCCGCCTTGGCGATATTCTCGATCTCGATCACCATAGCCTCCAAGAAGGACAGCGACGGCACGGTGACCGCCTTCGGGCATCAGCTGAGATTCGTCAGATCCTCCTCGATGGAGAAATGCGACCTCGTCGACGTCTCCGGTTACAAGATAAAGGACATCCCGGTTAAGTCATGCGTGTTCATCGAGGTTGTCCCGACGGAGGAACCCGAGGCCAAGGAGTGGTACTCATCCCTTGAAGTGGGCGACGTCCTCACCTTCAAATATGTCTACACCAAACAAGAGACGATCACCCACAGGATCACGAAGATAACGCCTAACGACAGCAACGATGGGTACACCATCATGCTGCAGGGCGACAACCGCAGCTCCGAAGACGGGGCGTCAACCCAGATAATCGACACCTCATTGGCCGATTCGAGCAACTACGTCATCGGGAAGGTCGTGGGCCAATCCTACGCCCTTGGGCTCCTGGTGTATGCCATAAAGACGCCGGTCGGGATCGTCTGCATCTTCATCATCCCGTGCACCCTCATCATCGTCTGGGAGGTAATCCGCATCATCAGGGCGTTCTCATCCGAAAAGAAAGAGAAGGCCTTGGCCGTAGGGCAGGAGAAAGACGCGGAGATAGAGAAGCTGAAGAGGCAAATAGAAGAGATGAACAAGGAAAAGGAAGGGGATGATCGCTGATGGACGTGATGAAAATCCTTATCTATATATTAATAGGATTAGAAGGCTTCGTAGCTGTCCTCATAGGCATCGCGGTCATCAAGGAGACCGTGAAGGAAAGAAAGAACAAGAAGGCGAAGGAGACCGAATCTGCAAGCACTTCCGTTCAAGAATCGCTTGCAGCAGAGGAAACACCGACAATTGTTGAGAAAAGCATCTCGGAAATGCCAGCTACACAGCCAAATGTCTACACCGATGCAAAAGTATCGGCCCATGAAGACAAAACCATATCCCCACCCCGCGAACGCAAGAGACGCCGCCTCTGTATCGTTAAGTCGGATGCTCCGGCCAAGAGCGCCAACCGCATCAGCGTCGATAATGCTGGGGGCTGCGACATCGACGAGAAGCTCGTGAGGATAAAAAGAAGATAAAACGCCTCAATGGCGGCGAAAAGCGCCAAGGCGAAAAAGAAAAAAAGGGTTTCTATTGCCAGCTGAAAACCTGGCAAAGGCATAACAAAGAAAGGAGGAGAACAATGATGAAGAAGAAAACATTAGGAATCGTGATGGCAGCGTCGTTCGGGATCCTGCTGGCCGCGTCCATATCCATAGGCGCGACATATTCCCTCTGGTCCGCCAAGACCAGCGTGCAGAACCACCTTACATCGGGAAATCTGGCGCTTAAGCTTGAAAGGACAAAGCTGAGCAAATGCAATCTCAGCAACGACACCGGCTATTTGGTGACATCAACGGATACCCAAGTCAAGGACTTCACGAACACAACGACCGCCGATTCGAACATATTCGATATCGAATCAGGGGAATTGGTTGTGCCGGGAAGCTACTACGAGGCGACCCTCAAGTTATCCAACGTTGGATCCGTTGCCTTCGATTACACGGTCAAGCTTGCTCTTTCCGATGAAAATCCGGATGCTCTTGCTTCCCAACTCAGGGTCTATATCGACGGAACGGCCTCAGATTATCTCTACAACGAGAACAACAATGGCAAATTCGATATAACCACCGGTCAGATGGGAAAAGAAGATTCGGCCAAGGAATTCACAATCAAAGTTCAATTCGAGGATCTGGAGGCGAACAACTCCGCCATGGACCAGAAAGCCAACTTTGACATAACAATTGATGCAACACAAGCAACAACCAAAAAAGTTTAAAAAAGAAAATTTCTTGAAAGGAAAAACAAATGAAAAAAAGAAAAATTATAGTGCCTGCCTTGCTTTCCATCTTAGGATGCACGGCGGTCATCGCGGGCTCAACCTACGCACTCTTCACATCTGAGGCAAAGGTCAACGTCGCAATCACTTCAGGTAAGGTTGATGTAACTGCAACCATGGATGCATTGGAAGCGTATTCCCCAAAGAGCATCTCAATTGATGGCACAGTTGCAGATGCTACCAATTCAGCGAACAACGAAAATGATGAGAAGACATTTGCAAATGGCGGAAGCGCATTATTAAAAGATAACGAATTAACTTTATCAAAGGTCACACCAGGGGATAAAGCAACATTCAACATCACTGTTAAGAATAACAGCACTGTCAAAGCCTTATATCGTATCGTCATTGGATGCGAAAAAGATGATGGATTGTTCGCAGGGTTGAATGTCTCATTTGATGCTGGCGATATTGATTTTGCCCAAAACGTTTCAGGCATCACGTCTATTTCAAAATACGTATCAATTGACCCATCAAGCGCAGACAAAGTGATTAAGGTTAGCGTTGAGCTTCCAGCAGCAGCCGGAAACGCATATAGCGGAAAAACATGCTCAATTTCTTGCAAAGTTGAAGCGGTTCAGGGAAATACTGTTGTAGCAGACCAAGAAGATGGCAGCTTGCAGCTTTATTCAGCAACCGACCTTGTCAATTACGGAAAATTGGAAGCTGCATGCGCGGATACTACATCAACAATTGCCGGATATACCACAATTGAATTGATGAACGATGTCGATATGGAAGGCGTTGAATGGACCCCTATCATGTCTAGATATAATGCTGGCAATCCATTAACGTACGGCGAATTAACGTACGGCGAATTAACGTTCGACGGAAATGGGTATACAATCAGCAATTTAACCGCAGACGAAGTCTATAATGAAAAAAATTATTTTTCAGGTTTCTTTGGCCGACTGACTGGCATGACAGTTCAGAACTTAAACATTGATAAAGCAACAATTACTGGAACACATTATGCAGGCGGAATCGTTGGTCAAGCCCTTTATTCCTCCAACATTATCAATTGTACTGTAAAGAATTCGTCAATAACCTCAAATACCGAAGATTATGATAATGACGGCAAATATGACAATGGCGACAAAGTTGGCGGAATCGTTGGTCAATTTAACGAAGGCTCAAACGGCGCCAAATTAGACGGTTGTACTGTCGATAACTGTCAAATCAACGGTTATAGAGATTTAGGTGGCTTGGTTGGATACGCTGGCGGCATAACCATTTCCAACAACAAAGTATCCAACACAACAGTGACCTCAGATCATACACATAATTATAATGGTTACAATACAGTTGACGCCTTTGATGTTCATGAAATTGTTGGCGAACAAACTAGCACCTGCACCTTAACAGACGACAACACTCAAGACAATGTTACTGTAATCAACAACACCGTTTCTGATACGCTTGAAAACGCATTCTCTTTAACCGCAGGTACCTTCGGTTCTGATTCAACGAACACTGAAGCCATAAGCTTAGATGGCAAAAACCAAATCTCCATTGAAAAATGGACCGATGCATACATCACAGCTGATACAACCATCAAAAATGTAAGTTTTCTTAATGGTGCCGTATTCAACGTCCTTAAAGATGGCGTGACAGTCACTCTTGAGGGATGCACTTTCTATGCTTGCGATCAAAGCAAACTTACTTATACGACCAACAACTCTTTGACTAATAGCGGAAGTGGCATGTGCCTTAATCTCGAAAAGAAAGCGGCAACCAACGTGAACTACGTCATTAAAGATTGCACTTTTGTTGGCGAGAATGATGCCGCGTTACCTGTTTATGGTGACAAGTACAACGCTGATGGCAGTGTGGCTGACGCTTACAAGAAACGCGCTCACGCAATTGCTTTGGACGCTATCGCAGGAGGCGATTCAGCCGGTGGATCTCTTGGGACGGTAAGCATCGAGAACTGCGATATTACTGGTGTTCGTGGCAACGCGATTCAACTTTACGGAACCACTGGAAACATTACGATCAAAGACACCAAAATCAATTCTTGGGGCGTTAATAGCGGAAGCTATGTTAACGGAAATAACCAGACAAAAGATGGTAATTCCGCTGCTATCCGTGGTGATTATACTGCTAACGGATCCAGGAAACTCAACTTTAGCAATGTCTATTTTGGCTTAAATGAGGGAGCAACGAGCAACGGCAATATCCTCACTCATGTTAATGTCGGAGCTTATGCTGGAAACACAAGCACAGATGATACTGGGACTAGGGTTGCCGGAACCTACTCATACACCGACAATTGATAGGCTTATTCATTGAGTTTTATCGTTAAAATCCTCTTGAATATATGTAGATTTAGGTGAGTTTCTTAGGAATTAACATTCTCCTAAACCGAAATTTAAATCAAGGAAACCCGCTCCTCAAATTGGAGTGGGTTTTTGTTGTCGCATTTTTGAAAGCTCTATTCTCTTGATTTTAGGCTTATTTGATATCCATTAGCAAAACTCCCTTGAATTTTGGTGCAAGAAACACCAAAAAGAGATGAAAAATTTCGACGATACCTTTATTTTCTTGAGTAAACAATTTTCTTTTTGGAACATATGCACTCCAATTGCCTGGATGATGCTTTTTATTTTTTTGCCATCCTTGCTTTTGATAATGGTGTAGCAGTGGCGATTAATCAGAAACAATTAACGGAATAATCGTCTAGAATCTAATTGTGTAATAATTATAAAAAGCTATCAAAAAGATTGTTAAAGTGTATTAAATGAGTTACATTATATGTGGTTGTTGCATTTCATAGGCAACATATATGGGGGACCATTTTATGAAAGAAAGGAAACAAGCTATATTTAGCATACGTATGGATTCAGAAACAAAACGTGAGTTCGACTCGATTTGCAATCAGATGGGTATCACATCTGCCGCAGCATTCAACATGTTTGCCAAGCAAGTTGTCCTTGAGGGTGGATTACCTTTTAGGCCGACTACACGTCTAGGCCCCGAAAAACGGGGATTCCATGACGCGATTGAAGCCGCCAGGAAAGATGCTGAAAAAAACGGAACGATGGGCATGTCCATGGATGAAATCAATGAAGAAATCCGCTTGTGTCGAGAAGGAAAGTGAAATTCACAATAATTCTTGATACAAATGTTATTGTGTCTTTTGTCCTGTCAAAAAGATCAGATAGTCCTATAACTTTTCTGAGAAAAATCATTGATAACGACAACGCCACGATAGTCTATACCAATACTATCTTTTCCGAATATAAAGAAGTCCTATCAAGACCGAAGTTCAATATCTCCCCCGAAGTTGTGGAGAAGATTTTATCTTCCATCCAGAACGATTGGACGCTGGTCGAGGAGGAAAAATTCGATGTAGAAATAGCAGACCCTAAAGATTTGCCGTTCTACTATCTAACCCTATCGGAAAAAGATTCGTATCTGGTAACAGGCAACCTTAAGCATTTCCCAAAGAGTGCAAGAATCGTATCGCCCAGGGAATTCGTTGATATCTTCTATACAGAAGGTTCGGACGAATAAACAATTTAAAAGAAGAGGGCCACAAGCCTTTTTCTTTTTGAGAAACTGATATAATACCCACGTTGAAAATTGTGGGGTGTGCGTATGTCATCAAGAATAATGCTTGGATTAATGAGAATCGGCTTCTTAAGCGAAGAGAAACTCTACAAACTCATTAAGGATTGCCTGGATAATGGAGTGACTAAATTCGATATCGCGGATATCTATGGCCACAAGAAATGTGAAAAGAAATTAGGCAATGTCCTAAAAGAACATCCAGAATTAAGGAAGAAGATCTATCTTCAAACCAAAACGGGGATTGCTTTTGAAACATGCGGATATGATTCTTCATATGACTATATCGTCAAATCAGTGGAAGAAGCCATAGAAAGACTTCATTGCGATTATCTTGACTGCTATCTTATTCACCGCCCAGATATCTTTATGGATGCTGGTGAGGTTGCCAAAGCAATCAACTATCTTTTAGGCAAAGGCGCTATCAAGGATTTTGGCGTTTCCAATTTCTCCGCCTCTGAGATTGAATACCTCCAAGAAAGATTGCCATGCCCCATAAAATATGATCAAGTCCAATTGGGTATTGGCAACACTGACATGATTGACCAGACCATGTATACCAATATGCCTCATAAAAACGTATCCAAAGGACCTGATGATTTATTCTTTTATCTAAAGAGAAACGACATCGCCATCCAATGCTGGAGCCCATATCAGTATGGTTTATTCGGAGGTTCAATCTTCAATAAATGGAAGCATAGGAAAATCAATCAGTGCCTCAATAAATACGCGAAAAAATATGGCGCAACCCCATGTGCGATTGCAACCGCCTTCCTCTTAAAGCTGGATAAGCGCTTATTGGTGATAACCGGTTCAACGGACATTGAACACATCAAAGAATCAATCCAAGGCGAGAAGGTAGAACTATCCAAAGAAGACTGGTACCGTATCTATAAAGGAACGGGCCACGTTCTTCCGTAAATCAATTCTTTCTCCTAATCGTTTGACTATTCTCCTAAAAACATATGCAAATTAGGCGAATTTGATTTTAAATATTATGCGAGGTGATGATATGACAGAATTAGAGAAATTTAACTTAGGCTTAGAATACGATTGCACGGATCCAGAGATCGGTGAAATCCAACATGTTTATAGAAGAAAGCTTTGGGAATATAACCAATTGGGTCCAGACCAAATCGAAGAAAAGCAGAAATACATGCACGAAGTCTTTGCTGAATGCGGCGAGGATAACTATATCGAATCCCCGTTCCACGCCAATTGGGGTGGACACCATGTCCATTTCGGCAATGGAATCTATGCAAATTCCGGGCTTACTTTAGTGGATGATGCGGATATATATGTTGGCTCTCACACGATGTTCGGGCCAAATGTGGTGGTTGCCTCGGCCGGGCATCCTATCGATCCAGAGAAAAGGAAACACTCAATAGAGATAAATAAGCCGGTCCATATCGGAGAAAATGTCTGGATTGGAGCGGGAGTCATCATCATCCCAGGCGTCACAATCGGAGATAACTCCGTCATTGGTGCGGGAAGCGTTGTAGTCAAAGATATCCCTGCGAACGTTGTTGCAGTTGGCAACCCTTGCAAGGTTATACATCCAATCGACAAAAAACAATGAGAAGAGACTGGTAAGTTTTAGGAATTGTGGCATGCATTTTACCCGAACTTGGATGCGGTAGTTGAGGTGTTTTTATTATCCCACACGAATGAGATTCGCTTGCGTTTACATTTTGCGGTGTCACCGAATTGATATTTCAGCAACGCCTTTTTTGCCTATCATTAAGCGCATATTTCAACTGGCCATTGTAGTTTTTTGTTTTTTTGATTAGTCTTTCTATAGAAAGATAGATAAAATCGCATTTTCTACAAGGAGGTTGCAAATGAAATTCAAACATTTTGCCGTAGGGCTTATCGCCCCGATGTTGCTGGCTAGTTGCGGGAAGGTAACCACTGATACTGGTAATACGTCCAGTGAAGCAAACAAGAACGAGTACACCATCACCTGGAAGAACTACGATGACACGATATTAGAAGTCGACCCAAACGTCGAGGAGGGGACGATCCCGACCTACGATGGGGCAACGCCAAAGAAGCCGAGCGATGAACATTACACATACACGTTCAACGGTTGGAATCCGGAAGTCGTGGCAGCCACATCCGACCAAACCTACACGGCCATATACACGTCGGACAAGATAACCTACACCATCGAGTTTGACCTGAACGGCGGCACTTCGCCATCATACGAAGGTCCTCAGAACGTTGAGTCGTTCACGAAGGACGTGTTCTTCTTCGACTGCGTCAAGGAAGGTGTCAATTTCAGAGGCTGGGAATACAATGGCACGAAGATATTCGACGAGAAGGGCAACCAGCTCGCCAACCCGATGATGGCACCAAAGATGGTCTTCACCGCGATGTACGCGAACACCTCCAAGCTGAGCATATCGACTAATCTGGCTGATGCTGGAACCGTTACAGGGGATGGAGAATACGCATACAACACAATCGTCAACCTCTCAGCCTGCCCGGACCCTGGGTACAAGTTCATTGGGTGGTTCCGCCAAGGGAACCTGCTGTCCGACGATGAGGATTTTGAATACATGGTATGGGACCAAGACGTCGACATCGAGGCGAGGTTCGAATTGGATTCGTTCACGCTTGAGGTAAAAACAAGCAACCCCACATATGGCCTCGTCATCCTGAAATCCGACAAATACTCCGAATACAAGGATTCCTACACCGAGGATCTTGATTACATGACCGAGACGGCCGTCGCTGCCTCTTCGTTGACTGACGTCAGATTCCTTGGCTGGTACGACGACAGCGGGCTTGTCTCAACGAATGTCGTCTACAAATTCGTAATGCCAAGCCACGATTACAGCCTGGAGGCCAAGTGGAACCACTTCACGGTCTCCTACAACCTAAATGGCGGTACCCAGAACCCGCTCAACCCGACGAGTTACACAATCGACGACGAGCCGTTTGCACTGCTAGATCCTGAGAAAAAAGGTTATACATTCTTGGGTTGGAAGCTCAACGATGCCTTCGTAACGTCAATCGACCCCCAATGGACTGACGACGTGACTCTAGAAGCGGTGTGGGAGGCGACTTCGTATTCGATAACTTATCACCTAAATGGGGGCGAGAATTCTTCATCAAACCCAATTTCATACGACATCGAGGACGACGCAATCACGCTTGCTGAGCCATCAAAGGAAGGCTACACCTTCGCAGGGTGGTACAGCGACTCTTCGTTCAACGAGAAATTCACAACGATAGAGAAGGGCTCTACCGGCGATTTGGACGTTTACGCAAAATGGGATATCGTGGCCTATTCGATCACATACAACCTAAATGGCGGAACCAATCCATCTTCGAACCCGACGAGTTACACAGTCGAGGACGACACAATCACGTTTGCCGAGCCATCAAGAACCGGTTACGCGTTCCTGGGCTGGTACGAGAACGGTGAAAAAATCGATTCAATCGAAAAAGGCTCTACCGGCGACATCTCCATCGAAGCGAGGTGGGATGCGAACAAGAACAATCTCTCGGTGACTAGCGAGGATGAGTCAAGAGGGACGGTTTCCGTAATGTCTGGCTCCGGTTATTCCGGAGAATCGATAACCGTTGTGGCCTCCCCGAGTGGCGATTATGCGTTTAAAGGCTGGTACAACGGAACCGCAAAAGTCAGCATCAGTGAGACGTACACGTTCACGATGCCGACTAGCGATTATTCATTGACGGCACGTTTCTACACGAAACTAGAAAAAACAGCAGATGAAGAGGACCGTAACAAAAACCTCGCCATCGTACCGACAGTTGATGAGACAAGTGAAACCGTTACATATGGCTTGTACCCTCAAACCCTCGTTAACGATTCAGAAACAATTTCGACCTTGGATTCGCTGACATCACCGGATACTAATGGATGGTATTTTCTCAACGATGAGTATTATGCCAAGAAAACCGCCAGCCCATACAAAAATAATTATGTGTTCAGAAACGGGACGAAAATCGTCTCTGGGGCGACCTATTGGTTCAAATGTGAGCCTATTGAGTGGAAAATCCTCTCTTCTGACAATGGCAAATATTCCTTGGTCTCGACCGTTGTCCTGGATGCGCATCGATACGATGACTCATTGAACAACTACAAGAATTCCGAAATCAGGGAATGGCTGAAAGGTGACTTCTATAATTCCGCTTTCTCGCTTGATAATTCGTTTGTTCAAACCACTACGGTGGATAACTCAGGTTCGACCACTGGTTTAAACTCGAACAGCTATGCCTGCGCCAACACTGATGACAAGGTGTATTTGCTGAGCTACAAGGATTACGTAAACACAAGTTATTTTACCGATAACGCTTCGAGACAGTGTAAGCCAACAGACTACGCGAGAGCGGGTGGTGCAAATTATTCCACAATCTCGGCCTATCTAAACAATGGATGGTATTGGACCCGTTCGCCTAATGGCGGTTATTCCAATTGCGCACGTACTTTTGCCACCGATGGCGATTTCCTCGATAAAGAAGTCAATAGTACCTTTGGCGGTGTCCGTCCAGCTTTGACTATCAATCTTTAGTCATCTCTCACGCTTGGCTTATCTAATCTAAAAAGGCCAAGCTTTTTTGCTGTATTTAGATGGCAATCATTTCAAAAACACCGTTACTTATTTTAGATATAAGGACGAAGGCAATGTGCTGTGTGGATTTTTGCATTTATTTTTTTCAATTAGCATAACGTTTTCTAATCTCTTGTTTGACATAATATATGTGTTACAATACCATCCGCATCGGAGGCCCTCGAACGTATTCGAAGACCGGAAAAGATGTCCGCTGATCGCTTCGGGAGTCCTTGTTTGCGTACGAACTTGGGCAAAGAACGAAAAGAATGGGCAGCGCTTCTGGTTGGAGGTCCTTTTTTCATGAATATCACAAGTGACAACGTAAAGAAACTTTTCTTGCGTTTCTTATTCCCGGCTTTTGGCTCGGCCATTATCTCATCTGTATATTCTCTTGTCGATTTGGCGATGGTCGGCCAATATCAGGGAAGCAATGGCACGGCGGCTTTGGCGGCAGTGGCTCCTCTGTGGAATATTGTCTATAGCATCGGCTTATGGGGAGGGATTGGAGGCTCCGTCCTTTATAGTGAAGCCAAGGGCAGAGGTTGTGATAAAAGCGAAAGGAACCGTTTTTTCACGACCAGTTTAATCGTAACTTTGGCCATTCTACTGGCTTTTTCTTGCGTTTTCCTGTTTTTTAAAACGCAAATCTTCACTTTCTTTGGGGCAAGCGAAAATCTTCTTCCACTCTGCGAGAAATACATTCTCCCGATCCTATTTGTCTTGCCGACCTTTGGGGTCAATCAATTTTTGGCAGCCTTCCTCCGCAATGACGATGATCCTAATTTGGCTATGGGTGCTGTTCTTGGTGGAGGAGTGTTCAATATAGTCGGTGATTACGTCTTTGTCTTTGTTTTCAATCTGGGAATGTTTGGCGCTGGATTAGCCACGGCAATCGGAAGCGTGTTCACGTTACTCATCATGCTGATTCATTTCTTCAAAAAGAAGAATACCTTGGGTTTCTCTTTCGCAAAAGGGTTCTTCTTGCGTTCTTGGCAAATTCTTCGTAGCGGATTCTCTAGCTTCTTCGTTGATTTCGCGATGGGGATTGTCACGGTTTTCTTCAATCAGCAGGTTATGAAATATATGGGAGCGGATGCCCTTTCCGTCTATGGAGTCATCTTAAATGTGAATACTTTTGTGCAATGCTGCGCTTATGGGGTAGGGCAGGCTGCTCAGCCTATTGTGAGCGCTAATTTTGGCGCAAAAGAAGGGGGCAGGGTCAAGATGGCGCTTCGCTATTCGCTTGTTGCTGTCGCCATCATCTCCGCAATATGGGGCATTTTCTCCCTCGGTTTCCCAAATCTTTATGTTCGCTTGTTCGTATCAAATGCTGAGGATTTGTTCTCAATATCAGAAACCGCCGTAAGACTATACGCGATTGGCTTCTTTATTTTGCCTTTCAACATCTTCTCAACTTATTATTTTCAGTCAATCTTGAGAAGCGGGACGGCCTTCATCGTCTCGATATTGCGTGGCTTCGTTTTCAGTGTTGCCTTAATCTTCCTTTTGCCTTATCTATTCGGTTCAAATGCTTTATGGCTCGCTCTTCCATGTGCTGAATTTATTACGATGATATTGAGCGTTATCATGATGGTTGTTTATACAAGAAAACTCCCGCATAAGGATTCGCTTGAATTTTAGGCCTAATAAACGCCTTGCAGTGTTTTATTCCTGGGTCGTCAAATGCCGTTTGCAACCAACTGTTAACCAAATGTTAACTAAATGTTAACTAGAAATATTTCGATGGAATCGCAATCTTATTGAATTTTAATGCTTTAAATCAAACTTTATGCAACGAAATTAAGCCCAATATGGAACATAAGAACGGTTCTTGTCAGAGGCTGTCTCGCTTTGCATTTTTAACAATCCACGTTCAACTGCTATACGAATAATTCTTGAAACGATGCTCTTGTCCTTTGCGCTGAGGCCATAACGATTCCTTAGCGTCTCGTTGGTCATAGCCTTGCCAGCTGAATAATAGAAAAGGCATGCGTGGTAATAAGCTGCGTTAAGTTTCTCTTCTAGACTCCATTTTGAAAAAGGCTTGGAGGCATAGACATAGACACTGACACTGGAACTTAGCTCATGGACTGAAGGGGAAAGCATTCGTGCCTCTTCCAATGCGTTTTCCATTTTGTCAAAGCCAGTTCCTCTAGCATCACCGATCCCGGCCCTTCTTAAGAATGATGATAGTTTTTCGTTTTCCGCGATTGGTTCGGCATCTATTATGTGTTCTGGACTGATTTTTAGAGTACCAGGGTTAACGAATTCAATATATGAACTCGTGATGTTAACCATTGGTCCGGTGCCTCGTTCCAGCAAATCCTGATGGATAATCGCGTTAGTGAGGCCTTCGCGGAGAACGATGTCTGGATAATAGTAAGAAGAAGTTGTGTGACCCTTTTCGTTAACGAAAGTCCTTTGGAGCGTGAATGATTTCAAGTAGGATATTGCGTCTTCAAAAGATAGAAGATATCCGGATTTGAATTCTTTACTTTCGCGATTCTGAATTTTCGTTTCGCCCTCAAATAGGGTAATCGTTATTTCTTTTCTACCCAAAGACGAGAAATCATCTAAGTTGTTTGCTAACAACACCGCACCCATCAATGTGATTGAATATAACCCATCGTTTTGTTTCTTCACCATGCCGTCGTTAGAGAGTCTTCGAAGCATTTCCTCCAATGTCGAAGGGATTGGAGTTCCTAACACTTTAAAATAAGTACTGAAAGAGAGCTTTGAGGCAACCTCGTTTTCGGAGAGGTCGAAGGCGACCAGACGCTCCTCTGGAACTGGATTGTTCAATTTTGCCCAAAGTTTCTTCTCGATAAGAGGGTAATCTTTTAGGGGTTTGGTGTAACTGCCAATTCTGCAGTATGACGTTTTTTTGAAAGATGTAACAAGCCCACGAGATTTCTCAATTTCCAAAATGACATAGTTCTTTCCATCTTCGCTTGTCTTATGAAAATCAACGAAAAGGCGTGGCTGCAATTGGGTTGAAAGCCAATTTCCAATATCCTCATTGCCCGCTTTTGTATTGTCCGGGTCAAACGTGGTTCCAACCAATTCGAATTCTTTGTCCGAAACGCCCCAAACGATATAGGCTTTCTCTTCGTTAAGAATCGTCGCCATGTTGGCCAAAGCCGAGATATCTTCTCCAATCATACTTGGATTGTCATTATTATGCTTAAACTCAACAACTTCGCTTTCTTTCCTTTCATTTGCGAGCCTCTTTATCAAAAGCATCCATTTCCATTCTTTTGTCATGTTAATACCTCCTGTTAAATTTTAATGCATTTGATTATAAATGCAACCAACTGTTAACCAACTGTTAACTAAAAATGTTTCGATGAAATCACACTTTTAACTATTTTGGATGCTAAATTTTACATTTCATGCAACTAAAAGCGCCCTATTTCAAGTAGCATGAAACGAAGTCCTCAAACGAAAAAACCACGCAATCCGAGGGCGCCAACTTACCGCTTGCTTTCCTATATATATATATATAATGCCTTAAAAAGAAACGTTCTTGTTAGAAAGGATTATTAAACATGGGGTTGTATGACGTCATTAAGTACGAAGGCGGGAATGATGTTTTCGTTTACAAATATCCAGCCGAGGATTTCAACGCTGGTAGCCAATTAATCGTGCACGAGTCGCAGGAAGCTGTTTTTTTTAGGGACGGCAAAGCCATGGACCATTTTGCCGCTGGCAAGTACACATTGGATACCGAATCTCTTCCGTTGATGAAAGGCTTTTTTAAGAAGATTGTTGGTGGCACGAGCCAATTTCATGCAGAGGTCTATTTCGTTAACCTCGTAACTATTATGGGCCTGAAGTGGGGGACTGATTCGAAAGTTAGGATGTTTGACCCCGTCTCAGGAATGCATCTCGAGATTGGCGCCCACGGCGAGTTCAATGTCCGCGTTGAGGATGCCGGCAAGGTTCTTCTCAAAATAGTGGGTACGGAACTTGGATTGAAAAAAGAGGACTTGATTGATGGCAGTGGTTACTACTCTTCTTCCGTTTCAGGCAAGTTCAGGGCGCTGGTGATGAGCAAAGTCAAATCTTTTCTCCCAAAAATCATCAGGGAAAATAACATCGACATCCTTGAAGTCGACGAACATCTCGATGAGATTGGTGAACAAATCAGAAGTCGATTGAACACCACGTTCGAATCTTATGGACTCTATTTGCCTGAGTTCTACGTGACTAATATTGTCACTCCAGATGACGACCCAAATTTCAGGAGACTCAAAACTCAACATGCGGAGAGATATTTGAAAGTTCAAGAGGAAAGAATTAAAAAAGCTGAAGCAGAGGCTAGGAGGGATAGAGTGGTCGTAGAGGCCGAGACAAATGCGGAAATCAAGATTATCGGTGTCAAAGCGGAGGAAGAAGCCGTCAGAAGAATGGCTTATGCCGAGGCTGAGAAAGAAAGGGCACAAGGTCTTGCTCACGCGGATGCCCTTAAAGCAATGGGAGGCAATTACCAGATGGAAACATCTAGGGTTGTCGGCAAAGCTGCAATGGAGAATGAAAGCGGTGGTAACGTAAGCGGAATAACAAACGACGTAGTTAAGACGGGCATAGGAATCGGTGTGGGGGTCGGTGTTGCCAAACAAGTGGCGGGAAACGTATCAGCTATTGCCCAAGATATTGTGAACCCCGTGCCGACGTCGCCTTCCGTTGCTGGTTGGACATGTCCCGAATGCGGTACCGGAGGCAACGACGGAAAATTTTGTAAGGAATGCGGCCATAAACGTGAGGAAGGTTTGTGGGTGTGCCCAGAATGTGGCGCCGCAAATGACGGAAAATTTTGTAAGGAATGCGGACATAAGAGGGGGTAAGAGATATGGAAAACAAAACTACTAAGAGTGGTGTGCTTATTACCTCTGTCATAACTATTTTGCTCATCATTGTTTTGAGTGTCCTTACATTCGCTGTACCTTTCAATAAAATCGACTGGAAAGTGTTGCTTGTCGTATATATTTGTTCTGCTGCTTTTTTTCTCATTGAATGCGGACTTACGAATGGACTGATTTTTGGTAAAGGAAACCGAAATCAGAAGATTTTGGGACTTCCTATTGTGTATTCGTGTTTTACTGGTGTAATCATGCAACTTATTGTGACAATTGCATTTTACGTCGCCAATGCATTTGTTTTGATTGCACTTTGGATTCCGATCGTCATCGAGTCTGTCCTTTATTGCTTTGTGACGATTCAACTCGCCTTAGGTTTCTTCTTCAAGGCAAGGAACGAGGAATATCACGAGAATAAGGCAAACACCGATTGGATGGACTTGCTTCGCGCGGAAATTAAGATTCTTGCTTTTCCCAAGAAAAAAGGGGAAATCGGTGAGGCGTACGAGGATCTTTATGATCTTGCCAGGGGAAGCGATCCGATTGGGAACGAGAAATCATTGGAGGCAGAGAGGAAGATTGACGAACTCGTTAACGAATTAAAAAACTCTCACGAAGAAAACTCGCCGGAGGAAGAAATCGTTTTGGTTAACAAAGTGGCGTCCGCACTCAAGGAGAGGAACGCCCTTTGCAAATTGGGTAAATAATATGGGCATAAGTCTATTGATTGGAAACGGTTTGAATCGTTGCGAGAATGAAGACGTTGCCGCAGACAATCTGATTCAAGAGTTGGAGAAAGAATTCAGCCCTAATTCAGGCGGGTTGATCTCAAAAACGAAAAAAGCGTTCCCACTTCAGTTCGAGGCAATATTTTCGTGTACTGGAAAAAGTGATGATGTTAAAGAAGGTTTTAAGGCGCTTGAGCGGAAACTGAAATGCCTAAATAAAACCAATAATAGAGTTCTTCTGAGCGTTAGGCCCACTTTAGAGAAAGTGGATGCTATCCTAACAACGAATTATGATTTCGCATTGGAACATTACCTATATAAAGGTGATACGTTTAAAACCAAAGCTTTGGGGAAAAACCGAGGTTATGTCTCTTGTAAGGAGTATTCCTCTCCGCCTCCGATTTACCATATCCATGGAGATATTTATGAACAACACGCGAAGAATCTTTGCTTGGGGTTCTTCGGCTACCAAAAGTATTTGCGCTCAAGCGTTTCGAACCTCAAGCAGGATTTGAAACGCTACATCGAACTAGACGATCCGTTCTCGGAACTAAAGAAGGCTTTGCCCGAGAGCTTGTTCCGCCTTTTCATAGATGATATCTACATCGTCGGCTTTGGCCTCAGTGAATGCGAGCTTGTCTTGTGGAACCTTTTGACGATACGGAAGGAGCTCATAAGGCTGGGCGTATATAAAAAGGCGCCAGGAGGAAAACCGAACACCATTGTTTTTTATGATGCCTGTGGTGGGGAGCAAAAGAAAAAGGCACCGGCGCTCAAAAAATATTACGGAGGCTTTCATATAATTTACGAAGGCTCAGCTGTCAAAAAGAACGGGTATCGTGCTTTTTATAAACGTGTTTTTAAGAAAATCGAAAAAGTCTTGGGCTAAAAAAATCCTTAAGGGGGTAACTCATGTCATTATTCAAATGCAAATGCTGCGGGGCGGATCTGCAGGTCAAAGAAGGGGATAAAATCGTTACCTGTGTTTATTGCGGTTCCACTCAAACTATTCCTGATAGCCAGGATGTGAACATTTTAAATGTATATGCAAGGGGCAATTTACTCCGTTCTCAAGGGGAATTTGAGAAAGCCTATGCAACCTTTGCGAAACTTCTCGATGGCGAGACCGAGGATGCAGAGAACCATTGGAATTTACTCCTTTGCAAATATGGCATAACCTATGTCGATGATTACGATGGAAATAAGAAACCCACGATTAACAGGATGTCCATGTCCTCTATCTTAGACGATGAGGAATACAAAAAGACTCTCTCCTTGGCGGATTTTGTTTCCAAACAACAATACGAGGAAGAAGCCTCTAAGATAGCCAATATTCAAGATTCTATTCTCCAAATTGTCCAAAAGGAAAGCCCTTATGATATTTTTATTTCCTATAAGGAAACGGATGAATTCAACTCCCGCACGGAGGATTCCGTTCTTGCTCAGGAAATCTACGACAAATTGACGGATGAGGGTTATCGTGTTTTCTTTTCCAGGGTTAGTTTATCCTCAATTGTCGGTCATGAGTACGAACCATATATCTATTCTGCTCTTTACACGGCTAAAGCTATGATTTTGGTTGCTTGTAACGCTGACTACGTTAATGCAGTTTGGGTGAAGAACGAGTGGCAGCGTTATCTTTTCATGATGCAGAAAGAAAAGAATAAAGTCTTGATTCCTTGTTATAAAGGCGTTGACCCCTATGATTTGCCAAAAGAACTAAGGAGGCTTCAGGGTATTGATGCTTCGAAGTTAGGCTGGATGCAAGACCTTAGCATTGGTTTGAAGAAAGTCATCAAGAAAGAGAAAGAAATCGTTAGAGAAAAAACCGTTATCGCCTCGGGTAGTCTCGACGAAATGGCGGGACAGATGATCCTCAGAGGTTTCGATTTTTTGAAAAAAGGCAATGCTGAACAAGCAAAAAAACTCTTTGAGGAGTCGCTTAGCTATGCCGATAAGGCTCTCGCATATATGGGACTTCTTTGTATAGAACTAGGCAAGTGGGACCTTGCTGGACTCGCCTCGCTTCATAAGGACATCGCTGATGAGCCTCATTATGCGATGGCTTTGAAACTTGCTAGCGACGATGAAAAGAAAAACATTGAAAATTTGCGCGCTTCGATTCTCGAAAACATAGCCTCTGACAAAGCAGCGATTGAGAAAGAGAAGAAGGGAAAATATGATCGTGCGATATCGTTTAAGAACAACGGAAATTACCAAGAAGCATCCAAAAGGTTCTCGGAACTTTTTGGTTTCCTTGATGCGGCAACGCAATACGACGAATGTCAGAAACTGAAAATAGAAGAAGATAAAAGGAAGGCCGCTGAAAAAGAAAAGAAGGAAAAGGAAGAACAATTAGCTTCTTACTATTCCAAAGTCATGCATATAAACGGATGCAATACAGCAACCATAAAGGAACTCAAAAAAGCCATTTCTATGGCTCGCGTTCTGGAAGCGGAGAACTATGCGAGCGATATCGCTGACTATATAATCGCCTTTTCCAAGAGGCTGTCAGCAAAAAAAAGAATCAAGAAAATTGAGGTTATCTCTTGCGTCGTGGCAGTTTCCCTTGCCGTCTTTGTCCCTGTAATGACGGTTTGCGTTTTCGTACCCTTGGGGAGGCAAAACGAGATAATCGCCGCGATTGAAGGCAAACAATATAATAAAGCAGACAAACTTTTGGAAGCGAATGGTGACTTTGGGGAAAGCAAAAAATTGAAGAAGATGGCCTCGGCTGGACGTTTTTTGAAAGTTTCGGACTATTCCAACGCGTTGCATGAATTATCCTCTATCGGAGGCAATTACACCATAGCACTTGATTACAGAGATGGAATTGGGGATGATACGGCGTTGTTGGACGGAAATTATATCGTTACGAATAAAGCGGTCCTGAATGGGTATTCTCTGGGTGATTGGATGGTGAGCGACTATAGTCTAGACGCCAGAAATTATTCCATTTCGATGACCCTTTACGCCACATATCAAGCTAACACATACACAATCACATATAATCTTGATGGGGGCACCAACAGCCCTTCAAATCCCTCTAAATATACGACCGGAGAAAAAACTGTGATATTGAATGAGCCGACGAGAGATGGCTACACTTTTGCAGGTTGGAGCGATGGTTTCAAGATTGTTAGCGCAATTGATAAAGATTTGTATGGGGATTTGTATTTGACAGCATTATGGTCAGCTATTACTTACTCGATCTCTTACGATTTAGACGGTGGGACTTTTATAAATGAGCCAACGATATATACAATTGAGGATTTAGTGACATTGCCAACTCCACGCAAGAAAGGCTACACTTTCCTTGGATGGACCGGGTCGAATGGAATTGAGCCACAAATAGGATATGTTCAACCTGTCGGAACATTAGGTGACAAGTTCTATAAGGCCAATTGGGAAGCAATTGTTTATTCAATCAGTTATAATCTATATGGTGGGACTTTAACTCAAAGTATTGATGGCTACACGATAGAAAAAGATGTTGTGCTTCCTCAACCAACACGAGATGGCTATGAATTTATCGGTTGGACAGGGTCCAACGGGAATACACCGGAAACAAATGTCGTCATTCCGTCAGGCACAACCGGTGATTTTCAATATGCGGCTCATTGGGAACTTATTGTTTATTCAATCACCTATGATTTGGCCGGCGGAACTATCACATCTGAAAATCCGACATCTTATACCATTGAGACTGAGACTTTTACTCTTTATGAACCCGAACGTCTTGGCTATACGTTCACGGGATGGATTTGGCATCGTTTAAACGGCAGCGGCGATTGTGGCAAAGTATATGAAGGCACTTATGGTGATATTGCTTTTGTTGCGCAGTGGGTCCCAACCAAATACTCAATTACTTATAGTCTTGACGGGGGGACGAATAGTTCCTCCAATCCAAAGAATTATACGATCGAAGACGACGTCATCTTGGAAAACCCTACAAAAGAGGGATATACATTTGAAGGATGGTACTCTGATGAAACTTGTTCAACGGATAAGTTTGATGATATTCAATCTGGAAGTACGGGAGATGTCAATGTTTATGCAAAATGGAAGGCCAATAAAAATGTTTTGTCAGTCACTAGCGAAGACGAATCAAAAGGAACAGTTTCCATAACATCTGGTTCCGGCTATTCCGACGAATCGATAATTGTCGTAGCCTCTCCAATCGGCGATTGTGTATTTCAAGGCTGGTACATCGGAAACGCAAAAGTAAGTGACAGAGAGACGTATACGTTCACGATGCCGACAAGCGATTATTCGTTAGTGGCTCGTTTCTGTACAAAAGATGAAAAGGAAGCACAAGAACGCGGCATAGTGCCGACGATTGACGTGGAGAACGAAATCATTACATATGGCTTGTACCCTCAAACCCACGTAAAAGATTCCGAAACGATTTCAGCTCTAGATGCGCTGACATCCGTAGAGACTAATGGCTGGTACCTATTGGATGGCGAATACTACGCGAAAAAGGAATACGTTAATTCTTATTATAGTTCCGGCGCCTACTACAGCGATGGCGAGAAGATCGTTAATGGCAGTCAAGATTGGTTCAAGTGCGAGCCGATAAAGTGGAATATCCTGGAATCCGCCAACGGAACGTATTCGCTGGTCTCGTCGGTGCTTCTTGACGTACATAGATACAATGAATATTGGAGCGGCACCAAAGACGGCATATACGCGAACAACTACGAGAAATCCGAGATAAGGGAATGGCTCAACGGGACCTTCT
>CAVAGP010000012.1:0-714 GCA_963588175.1 Faecalibacillus sp.
CGTTGTCGGATTCTTTGTCGGAACCGGAATGGGCGGCGGTTTAATCCTAAACGGCAAACTTTTCACGGGCAATCAGTTCAAAGCAGGGGAATATGGCCATATGATTCTTGATGAGAACGGCCCAAAATGCTCTTGCGGCAATAAAGGATGCTTAGAAGCCTACTCCTCGAAGAAAGGCATGGCTAGCTATATTAACGAGGGTATTGCAAAAGGTCGTGAATCAATGATGAAGGAACACATCGTTAATGGCATCTTTAAGAGCAAATACTTGAAGCAAGCTTTGGAAGCTAAAGACGAATTGGCGATTGAAGCGGTCAATCGCGCCTGCCATTATCTCGCAATCGGAACGGGCAACATGATCAACGCCATCTCTCCAGACTGCGTCATATACGGCGGCGGAGTCATTGAAGCGGTTGGGGATATCTTCCTTGAGAAAGTCTTATCTGAGGTTGATAACTATTGCATGCCAGCCATCCGCGAGACCGTTGAATTGAAGAAAGCCGCTTTAGGCGATGATTCCAATCTCTACGGTTCTCTAGCGATGATTAAAGATGCGGAGAAATTCAAAAAGAAGAAATAATTCTAATTTACTAGATAACCTCGGCTGATAAAAAAGCCGGGGTTTTCTTCTGAATTAGTCCAATTCGGCAATGGTTACGTTATCATTCCTTATATTTATATGTTGGAAATCTTTCTTTTATTAAATCCTAAAGG
>CAVAGP010000012.1:757-19299 GCA_963588175.1 Faecalibacillus sp.
TCCTAAAGGTGTGAAAAGTGAGTTATTTTCGTAAGTTTTATTCGATATTATTTGAGGTTAAGCCCTCTTTAATGTAGAATCTTCGGCGGAAAGAAGGAATTGTCATGAATCCATTAATTTTATCCACAACTGCCTCAGCCACCGATAGCGACTCCAAGATTTGGGAAGATATCGTTGCTAATCCGACCGATCCGCTCAATTTGGCAATCATAATCGTTGCCGCACTCATCGTTGTGGTTGCTCTCTTCTCGTGTGGCGTCTCAATCTACTTAGCCATCAAGTACGTCAAATACAACAAGATGGAAAACTCAGCCCACATGACAGGCGAAGAAGCCGCTCGCAAGCTTCTCGATCAGAATGACCTCCAGAACATTCGCGTTTCCAAGAACGGTTCAATTCTCTTCGGAAACAGTTACTCTCATTACTTCCACAAGGTTCGTTTAAGGAGAAGAACCTGGAAGAAACAATCCGTTGCCTCTATTGCGATGGCCGCTCAGAAAACAGGCTTAGCCGTCCTTGATAAGGAAGGCGATAAAGACATGAAGACAAGAATCGTCTTGACTCCAATCACAATCTTTGGTCCATACGCCTTTGTCCCGTTAATCGTCATCGGTCTTGCCATCGACATGATCGTCTTCAACGCTTCAAGCCTTACCTGGACACTTATTGCATCTATAGTTGGCATCGCCTTCTTCATCCTCTCGTTTATTCTTCAGATCATGCAGTTAAAGACCGAGGTCAAAGCTCAGAACAAAGCCTATGAGATGCTTAAAGCCAACAATATGGCAACCGAGCAAGAACTCGAGGACATGAAATATCTCTTCAAGCTTTACAACATCGAATACGTAAATGACATCGTCATCGCATTCTTGGAAGTCGTTTATCGTGTCTTGATGATCGTTGCAAACGTGAGAGGCTCATCAACTTCCTCATCTTCAAACGATTAGTTAAACCGACTAACTTAGCCTGCCTATATGGCGGGTTTTCTTTTTGCTGCAAAAGTTTGATTAACACAAAAATAGTGTCAATATCTCATATAAATTTGTATGAGCATTATTGATTATTTTGATTTATTTTTTGATTTTTCATGATTAAATGTCAACTTTGTGAGACAAAAGGCGCGTAATAGTGCACAAATCAATTATCGTGTTAACATATAACCAAATAAAGCGCTAGCAAAGGGCGCTATATAAAAGGAGAAAAAATGAAAAGAAAGAGTTTAGAGCATCTTGCTTTAGGCTTGACTGCCGCCGCAGCCGTGGTTATGGCTATTGCGACCCAGGGCAACACAATTGCGAATTCGTATGCAAAGCAATTGAACGAGGCCCTTGGCACAAAGAGCTATGAAACCATCGAAGGCGAGTCCAAGTTCAAGAGCAAATACTCGACAATCGACGAAATGATTGAGGCCGCTAAGAACGTCGCAATCAAAGAAGGTCAGGAAGGCACGGTCGTCATGAAGAACGACAACTCAGTCTTGCCACTTGCCTCTAAGGCGAAAATCGCATTATTCGGAGTAGGCGCCTATGCCACCTACCCATACTCAGCGGGAGACTTAAAGGCCGGAAATGCAGATGCAGTCGACCTTAAGACGGCGTTCGTGAAAGCGGGATTCGATGTTGACGCCAAAGTCTCTTCGGTTTACGAGACCGTCACAAACAAGCATGAGGCAGAAGTCTCAAATCCGTGGACTGGCGAAAAAACAGTACAGACATCTTGGGATGTTGCGCCTCAATCACCTGGTGATTTCACTCAGTTCACCAACGTTGAAAGATCTAGCGCAGCCTTAACACTTCTCCAATCCGATTGGCAATCAACATTATCAAAGGACACAACCGGATTCGTCGTCATTTCCCGTGGCGCAGGTGAAGGCAACACATACAATCCAACTGCCAAGATTAAGAATTATTTGGGGTTAGACGAGGATAGAACCGCTCTTCAATTATCAGATGAAGAACTCGATATCATCAAAGTCGCCAAGGAAAAATGCGGAAAGGTCGTTGTCTTAATCAATTCAGGCAACAATCTTGAATTGGGCGAAATCTCCAAAGGCGGAGCTCAGGAAGTCGATGGCATCTGCTATATCGGATGCACAAATGACTATCAGTTAACCGGAGTTGTTGATGTCCTAGCTGGCAAAGTCAACGCAAACGGCGCAATGTCTGATACATATCTATACAACAACTTATCCGCCCCGGCTTCTAGAAACATCGGCGGTGGAATCTTCAAAGATGCATCAATCATCGCTGCTAATGCTACAAATGGCTGGGATGCAAGATGGCCTAATACCGAAATCGGGACCGGCGTTAATTCTTCATTCGCATCAGGAGTTTCTTACTCAGCAGATTCCTATATCGTTGAAGCAGAAGGTATCTATGTCGGATATAAGTATTTTGAAACCAGATACTTCGATTCGATCGTTAATCCTTCTTCAAAAGCTAATTCAACGGCAGGATCTAGAGATGGCAAAGCCTGGAGTTACAGCAATGAAGTCCTCTATACATTCGGACATGGGCTCTCATATCTTGACTACACTCAGGAAATCACAAATCTTCAATTCGATAGAACGGAAAACGGAGAAGTAAAAGCGACAATTGCCGTCACAAACAATTCCGATAAAGACGGCAAATTCACTGCTCAGTTATATGCTTCGCAGCCATATACCTCTTATGATAAGGAGAATTTGGTTGAGAAATCCGCCATCATGTTCTTGAATTCCAAGAAAGTAGATGTTAAAGCTCATTCAACCGAAAACGTCGAAATCAGCGTACCATCAAAATATTTGGCTTCTTATGACGCTAAAGGCAAAAAGACATATATTTTAGAGGATGGCGAATATTACTTCACGGCAGCAGCTGGCGCTCACGCAGCAACGAACAACGTCCTAACTGCTTTAGGCCATGGTAACGCATGCGATGCAACCGCAACCGGCGGAGTTAAATCCTATAATCCTGGCACAAACGATTACACAACATATGCGATCTCAAACGGCAAAGTCGTCACCAACAGAATGGACAATGCCGATATCAACTACTGGCTTGATAACAAAGTCGAATATCTCACACGTCAGAATTGGGAAACATTCCCAACCGATTGGACAGCTGATGATAAACTCTTCAATGTTGGCGATTCAGCCAAGAAAGATGAATGGCTCAAAGAATTACGTGGCCAGCAATATACATTAAAGACCAATAATCCAGCAACTGAGGGCCAAAACCTCAACATGAAGCTTGATTCAGCCTCTGTTCCTGCTAACGCATATAATGATCTCTCAGATGAATATTGGGACAAGTTAACAAGCGAAATCACAATTGATGAAGCGGTTGGAGCTGTCATCCATGGAGGTTCTCAGACTGACCAACTCACGAATGTTGAGAACAACATCGTCACTCAGAACGAAGGCGTCAGCGGATTCACAACCGATTACGAATTCAAAGATACCGATAATTCAACTTGGGCTAAAACCAATAACGCGACGAAGTTCGGATTCAATGTCCACTCACAGACATTGCTTGCAACATCCTTTGACCCAGACCTTGCTCTTGAATGGGGCGAAGTCGAAGGCAATTCAGGCTTGTGGCTTGGTAGATACGATCTCTGGGGAACAGGTTTGACTCAAAGAAGAACCGCCTACAACGGTCGTAACTACGAATATATCTCCGAAGACTCAATGCTCGCCAATAGACTTGGTGCCAAGGTCTTAAGAGGATGTGCTAACTACGGCATCATCAATGGTCCAAAGCACATGGGTGCTAACGATCAGGAACACAAGAGAGCCGGCATCAACGAGTTCATGACAGAACAGAAGTTGAGAGAAGGCGACTTACGTTGCTTCCAGGCTGCCCTCGAGCCAAATGATGGCGGCGGATTAGCAGTCATGATTGCGTTCAACCGTGTTGGTTCAACAAACGCTTCTCACAGTGTTGGCATGCTCCAGGACATCTGCCGTGGAGAATGGGGATTCACCGGAATCATCTCAACGGATATGTGCACAAATGCTTACTACTTCAACGCAGAAGCCATGGTCATGTCATCAATAACACAGGTCGCTGACTTTGCTCAGAACGATAACTCCATCAGCTGGAAAGATGGCAAGAAAACTGGAGATAACACCGGAAACGACAAGACATGGAAATACCTCTCAGTCGATGCTGTCAAAGGCGATAAAGAGTTCGTTGATCAGGCTAGATACAATCTACGTTATCAGCTTTACACATTTGCCAATAGCGCTATCTTCAATGTCAAGACGGTTGCAGTCACGCCAGCTTGGCAGACCGCACTCAACGTCATTAAGTACGCTTCGCTTGTCATCACAATCGTTGGCGCAGTAGCATGTGCTGCCTTGGTATTCATTCCAAGCAAAAAAGAGGACTAAGGGGAGGAAACTGAAATGAAATTTGATGCAAAAAGATTACTTAGACCATTAAACATCGTCTACTTAGTGATTGCCGTTTTGTCACTCGTCTCCCTCATCTTCTATTCCGTTAACATCTCCGCAGAAGGTTATTACCAAGCAATGAAAGTTGACGGAATGGTAGGACTCTCAATACTAGTTATCGTCCTCGCTTTAATTCCTGTCGTCTGCGATTTGCTCCAACTTGACGGAATCATTGGCAAGATCGTAACCGTGGTTTCAATGGCTTGCAAAGTCGTTGCACCATGCTTACTCTGCATGCTGGCGATCAAATTCGTCGGAACAAGAGTCTCTGGATTAGGCTATATCTTCTTCTCAAACGATGATGTCAAGAAGGAAGTTGCAACATCCGCTAACGTTTCTTCGGCGGTTGTGGCAATTATCACAACAGTTCTTTACCTCGTCACCGGAATTACCGGAGTCGTCGCGGCATTCATTGCTCCAAAAGAAGACTAATTCGATATTTCTAGTCTATAATAGGGGAGGAGAAATCCTCTCCTATTTACTTATTTAGATGTATATGGGAAAAGAAAAAACAAATAACAAGTTAATATGCGGTTTTGCTCTTTCTTTTTTCATATCGCTTGTCAGTTGTGGTAACGTATACGATAAGTCTTTGATTAAAGTTGTCTTGGAAGACGGCAATTTCAATTGTGCCAATAAGGTAATCGAGGGGAAAAGGGGCGATGATTTCACGTTTCTTATCACTATCTCGGAAAATCAAGAAATAACTAACTCGAGTTACTCAAACTATTCAACTTATGAAATCATAAACGGATCTTCAAAGGAAGAAAAAGTTACCTTCCATAACGTCAATTATTCAACAATGATAACTCTGACGATCGGGGAGATATCTAACATCACCTATCATAATGGCTACGATGATAATGCAATCACAAGCAGCGGAACGTATAACCATTTAAGAAATAACATCACAAATGATGCGCATATATTCACTAAAGACGACAGTTATTTAATTGGCTTTAAAGATGAGGATAATGGCTACCATGAACTTGGCTCAAGGGTGAATAAAGAAATGAATTCTTTAACTGCGGTTTGGGGAGAGCAAACGGATACTAGTTACTTCATATACGAAAAAGATTCAATGGGTTATATAAGCATCACCGGTTGCAGTTTTAGCGGTGATGAATTGACGCTTCCCGAAGAGATTGATGGCTCAAAGGTTATTTCTATCAATGGCACTTTGCTAAAAGATAGGCATTTGAAGAAACTGATTCTTCCACCAACCCTTTACCAAATGGGCGAAAACACATTCGTTAACTGCCAATTTGATGAACTTTATTTCTTTGACTCTTTATACAATTTAAATGAGGATTCTTTCTCTGATTGCTCAGTTAAAACATTGCATCTAAACGCGAATAGCGCACCAAGGTACTCCGGGACATATTTCGATTCTTGGAGTGATAAATTCGATAGGCTTTATTCAATTAAAGAGGATAAGAAAATAATCTTAGTGGCCGGTAGCAGCGCCAGGTTTGGCTACAATTCCGAAATCATAGATAATGAATTTGCTGATTATGAGGTCGCTAACATGGGCGTGTACGCCTATAGTTCGCCTCTATGTCAACTGGATGTCATCTCAAATTATATAAATGATGGAGATTTGGTGATAACCTCTCCGGAATTTGATACATTAGAAACTCAGATGGACTTGCCTAACACAATCGGATATGAATTTTTTGCGATGTGCGAATCTAATTACAATATCTTATCTCTTTTAGATTTAACAAAATATTCCGATGTTTTCTCGTCTTATTCCAAATTTGCCTTAATTAGAAGCCATATGGAGAACAAGAGCTACGATATGACCATCAACCAATATGATGAGGATGGCAATAAAACCAATTCGTCCACTTATAATAAGTATGGCGATTACATTCTTTATCGTGAAAATAACATAGAACGGAAGAATTTCGGCATAAAAAGAGCTTTCTTTCATAAGAAATATTTCAGCGACGAGATGCTTGACAATTTTGAAAAAGGCTATTCGTTGATTGAAGATAAAGGAGGCGAAGTGCTTTATTTCTATTCCCCAAGAATGAATAGCTCTTTAAGCGAAGATTCCAACATAGAATCCATCAACGAACTTGGTGCATATCTAGAAACAAATATAGATATGCCGTTCCTAAACCACATAAACGATTGTTTGCTCGATCCTCTATATTTCTATGGTACTGATAACCATCTATCTACAGACGGCGCGAATAATAGAAGCAAAGAACTTGTCAAGAGTCTTAAAACTTATCTTCAGGAGAATGGCGATGATTAGCATTTATATTCTAATGGCCGTGTTGGCCTGTTTATCTATCGTCAACTTCTTTATTAAGAAATACGGTTTTATATTGACGATAATTTACATTTTATCGTTAATCGCGTTATTCATCCTTGCTCTTTATTTTGATTACAATTTATTCATAACCGTTATTTTCAGCATCGGAATGTTGGGATTGCTCTTGATAAAGCAATTGCTGAAAGGGGACAAGATATGAATTTTGTTTCTTTGACCTTCCTGATATTCTTCATGGTAACCCTAGTTGCGTTCTATCTAGTTCCCAAGAAAGGGAGATGGATTGTTCTACTCGTGGCATCATATGGTTTCTACGCCATGTATAGTTGGCTATTCGGCTTGTTGCTTTTAGCAGTTGCCTTCATCACTTATCTATCCGGTCTCCTAATGAGAAAGGAGAAAAACAAAAAGGCGATTCTCATCCTGACTTTAATTCTGGTATTAGGCAATCTTTTCATATTCAAATACCTAAATTTTACGATAGGTTCTATATTTTCTATCGCTCAACTATTCGGATCAAAAACGGCGTTTTCATCTTTAAATATCATTCTTCCGATGGGTATTTCTTTCTATACTTTTCAGACGCTTTCATATGTTATCGATGTTTATAGAGGCAAGATTCGGCCTGAGAAGAATTTTTTCTCATACAGTCTCTTTGTAACTTATTTCCCACAGTTAGTCGCAGGCCCAATTGAGCGTTATGAAGATTTGATGCCACAACTTAAAAATCCTAAGCAAATTTCTTTTGATGATATTGGTGAGGGTATCAAATACATTCTAATCGGATATTTCAAAAAGATAGCGATAGCCGATGTTTTAGCAATATACGTTGATCAAGTCTACGGGTCGTTAGCCACTTATTCAGGAACCGCTATATTGTTTGTGACGATTCTATTTGCCTTCCAAATCTTGGCGGATTTCGATGGTTATTCCACGATTGCGATTGGAGTCTCATCCCTATTCGGCATTAAATTAACCAAAAACTTCGATGAACCATACTTAGCCTCTAACATCAAAGAGTATTGGAATAGGTGGCACATTACCCTAACGAGGTGGTTTAGGGATTATGTCTATATTCCTTTAGGTGGAAATCGAAAGGGCAGGTTAAGAAAATATATCAACGTTATGATTGTTTTCTTACTCAGCGGTTTGTGGCATGGTGCGGACTTAACTTTCATCATCTGGGGCGCGATACACGGAGCGGCTTTAGTTATTTATTACATCGTCACCGATAACCTCAACATTGATGAGGATAACAAGTTTGTTAAGATTGGATCCTGGGTATTGGTTAGCATTATATCTCTATTAGGATGGGTATTCTTTAGAAGCCAGAACTTAAGCGAGGCAACGCTCGCCTTACAAAAGATATTCACTTCACTCTCCTTAAGTGAGGTTGTTTCATTGACGAGCAATTATTACGTATTGGCCTATATCTTGCTGATACCTGGAATATATTTTTTGGTAACATGTTTATCGAGGGTTAAATTTGTTAAGGCAGAGAATTTCAAAAGCAGTCTTAACGCCACGAACATTATGATATTCGCCACGCTTCTGGTTTTGGTAGCTGCGGTTCGTATTTATCTAGTATCGATAGGGGAGGCAAGCTCGTTTATTTACTTTGAGTTCTAAATATGGGAAAGAATAAGTTTTTGATAATTGAATGCGCATCTGGTTGCGCGATACTATGTTCGACGTTAGCATTCTTTGGCATATCTGGCTTCGCTCTCGAACCCGTATATGAAGAGACATATTTAGGCGAATTTAAGGAAAAAGTCTCACTTTTAGAGAAGAAAACAAAAGAAAAACGTATTATTTTCGTTGGAGGCAGTGCAGTTGCTTTTGGAATTAATTCAAAGTTAATCAGCTCCAATCTTAATGGATATAAGGCAATTAACTTCGGACTTTATGCATCTTTAGGCAGCCGGATGATGATGGATATCGTCAGCAAAAACATCCAAGATGGAGATTTGGTTATCCTAATGCCAGAACAAGATTCCCAAATGCTCTCTTTATATTTCAACGGAGAGACCGCTTGGCAAGCTCTAGACGGAGATTTTCATGCTTTGAAATACCTGTCTTATGACAATTATTCATCGTTGGTTGCCTCTTACCCAAAGTTTGCGTTATCCAAAATCAAATACAACTTGAACCCACTGAACATTGACGGAATTTATAAGAGAGATTCATTTAATGAATATGGCGATATCGAATCTTCGTTAAGGAACGCGAATATCATGTATCCGAATTATTGTGATGAAATTAATCGCATAAGTTTTGATAACAATATAATCTCTAGCGAATTCATCGCTTATGCGAACGAATTCAATCAGTCTGTATCCAAAAAAGGCGGAGAAGTGTTTTATTACTTTCCACCGATGAACGAGAGTTCTTTGGTCGATAGTTCGTATTTGGCGATTGATGATTATTATTCGCATTTGTGTGATGAACTTGATTTCCCTATTATGGGCAATCCTCATAATTCATTGATGGACCCGCTTTGGTTTTACGACACGAATTACCATTTAAATACGTCCGGAAGCGTCATCTACACAAAACAAGTCATCAAAGATATTAAAGTTCTCTTGAACGATTCGTCAAAAACGGAAATCATGGAGCCAGAAATGCCTACACCGGTAGTTGATGAAGGCGATGGGGATAACTCATATTCAGAGTTTTTCGATTATGAAGAAAAAGACAACGGAATTGTTTTAACTAGGCTAAAGGATGATTTAGAGGAAGTGGTGTTGCCTTATCGAATCAACAATAAGATTGTCATATCCTTCTCAAATGAACTCTTTAAAAAGAATAAAACGGTCAAGAAGATAACGCTTCAGGAAAACATAACCAAAATCGATGATTATTCTTTCACCGGATGCACAAATCTCGACTCGATCATCTTAAAACAGACGCTTCCTAGCAAAATCAAGATTGGTTCAAATCTTTTAGATGGCACAAACGCCACAATTTATGTACCCAGCTCTTCTTTATCAACATATCTAAGTGATTATTCCTGGAATAAGTACGCCTCAAGAATCTCATCGGTATGAATAAACGTCTCCTTTTGGACATAAAAAGCCTCATGTTGTCGCCTTTTGCTTCCTTTTGGATGAAAATTCGTTAGAATACCTTCGCAATGGAAATAATGTGGCACGGAAATTACAACTTCTTCGACTACAAAGGAAATATTGCCGGCTATACCGGTCAAGATTATATGGCTCCAATCCAATTTATTATGTCTGGGATTGCCTTTGCTGCTATCATCGCACTTCTTATCGTATTTAGAAACGCCAAGAAAGAGAATTCGAAGAAATTCTTCCTGATACTCGGCATCTTCATGACATTCATGTACCTCGCCAAAACGACTTGGGAATCGTATTATGACATCACGCAAGGAGACGGTTTCAATATCTGGATTCTGCCATTTGACACTTGTTCCCTGATAATGCCCGCTTTGATTATTGCGGGTTTAAGCAAGAAAGATTCCATTCTTGAGATGTTCGGGGTCACGTTCGCTTCAACGATTGGGTTCGCTGGCGGTATATCAAACATGATTTTCCTCCGAGGACTTAAATTTTATCCTATGTTTTCCTTTGGCGGCCTTTATTCCTATTTCTGGCATGTGAACATGATATTTGTCGCCTTCTATATCCCAGTAACGAGATTCCATGAATTCAAATGGATTGATATCTTGAACGGCATGGTCGTTTTACTGGCAGCATCCCTCATTATCATTCCTTTAAATTACATCAAAGGATTGGATTTCGCTTTATTGAATGGGGCAGGTGGAGTACCGCTTGTCGAGGATTTGGCGGCATGGCTAATAGGTAAAGGCCTAAGACCTTTAGCCACCTTAGCCATGTTTGCGGCTTACCTTTTGGCGAATGCCCTGATGGTGTCCATCTATATCGGATATCAGAAAACGGTAAGCATTGTTAAATCCAGAAAGCTTGTAAGGCAAAATTAAGCGGATAAAATTGTCCGTTTTTTGTTTATCCAGCAAGGTAAAAATTATGAAGATTGAAAGAGTGACAATTGAAGATGCCCAAGCCTTATTGGACATCTATTCTTATTATATAAAGAACACTGCAATAACTTTTGAATATGAAATTCCAACTTTAGATGAATTCAAGGATAGAATTTCTTCGATATCATCTAAATTTCCATATATCAAAGCAGTTGAAGGCGATAAGATATTTGGCTATGCCTACGCGAATTCATTTAGAACCCGCAAAGCCTATGATTGGTGTGCGGAAACAACCATCTATTTAGATAAGGGTTGCAGGGGAAAAGGAATAGGGAAGACATTATACGAATGCTTAGAAAAATCCCTTAAAAATATGGGCATATGCACAATCATCGCCTGCGTTACTTATACCGAAACTGATGATGAGTATCTCACCTCTGCGAGCCCGCGTTTCCATCTCAAGAACGGATTTGGTTTGATTGGCGTTTTCCATAATTCCGGCTACAAGTTTAATAAGTGGTACGATATGGCATATTTCGAAAAGAAGATAGGGGGTTATTCCACGATGCAACCTCCTGTTTCGTTCGGCAAATGGGATATTTAGCAACTTTAGGGAGGCTAAGTCCTCTTTTTTATTTCATTTATAAAAATAAAATAATATACTCTTAGCGACCAAAGGAAGGGAGGGCTTTTATGGTAAAAGAATTGTTGCATGAACTCAAGAATTCATTATTCTCGGTCATGCCTATTTATCTTCTCGTAATTTTTCTCATTTTATGCCGTGTGATAACATTCAGCGGCACAGAAATCCTCAATTTCTCATTGGGAACGATATTCGTCATAATCGGTTTGACTTTATTCAATTACGGCGCAGAGCACGCTATGCGACCGATCGGTTCATCTATCGGTAAAGGATTAACCAAGAAAGGTAAGATCATCATCCTTATCTTAGCGGTATTCCTTTTCGGACTTGTTATCACGATTTCCGAACCTGATTTGATGGTTCTTGCTACTCAAACCGAATCCATTTTCTACAACAACAAATGGATTTTGATAATCATGGTCGGCTTATCGGTTGGCTTATTCTTGATTGTTGCCATCCTCAAAATCATCAAGAAAATCAGCTTAACCCAGCTTTTATCGGTATTTTATTTGTTTGCTTTCTCGGTGGTGGCTCTGCTTTGCCTCGATGGGAAAGAGAATCTTTTAGGCCTCGCCTTTGATTCAGGCGGCGTCACAACCGGACCAATGACAGTTCCATTCTTAATGGCGTTGGGCGCTGGCGTTTCCTCAGTCTTGGCTAAGAAAAGCGAGAAAGACGCATCATTCGGTTTCGTCGCTTTCTCCTCAATTGGCCCAGTGATCGTTGTTTTATTACTCTGCTTGTTCTCCAAAGGGGAGATGAATTACACCCTCGCTGATTATTCGGTTGACGGCAATTTCTTCGTTAAATACGGGCATGCAATTTCGACCCAGCTCTTAGACGTCGGCAAATCGGTCGGTATTGTCATCCTCTGTTTCTTGGTAGTTAATTTCACCGTTCTTAAGATGGATTTAAAGCGTCTAATCAAACTTGGCATCGGCATATTGATGGTGTACTTTGGGCTCGTATTCTTCTTGGCGGCGGTGGAAGCCACTTACATGGGAATTGGATTCAAGATGGGCGAAGAACTCGCAAACCAGCCTGTTTGGCTCGTTACGATTATCGCCTTCGTCATCGGCGCATTGACTGTCTTGGCTGAGCCTGCAATCAAAGTCCTTGTCTCTCAAGTTGAAGAAACCACAAACGGCATGATCAAGAAGAAATATCTCCTTCTTGCTTTAGCCGCCGGTGTTGGCGTCTCTATCATCCTTGCGATGATTCGTGTATATTACAAATTCTCAATCCTCTATATCATCATCCCTGGATATGTGATTTGCTTTGCCCTCTCATTCTTCATCCCGAAGATTTACACCGCAATCGCATTTGATGCAGGCGGCGTTGCTTCTGGCCCATTAACTTCAAGTTTCATCCTTCCTATGGCACTCGGCTTATGCAGCGCTATGAACGGAGTATCTGATATTCTTAATTATGGGTACGGAGTTGTCGCTTTAGTCGCATTAAGCCCGTTGATTTCCATCGAATTGTTAGGCGTTATCTTCAATATCATTAACAAGAGAACCCAGAGAAGAGCCATCAAGAAGGCACTTAAAGATGATGATATGGTGCTCATCACCTTCGGAGGTAGCAATGAAAACAAATAGCACTCTCACAAAACTATACCTCATGGTCATCACCCTTCCTTTAGGAAAGAAAGCCATCATAGGCGATATACTCGAAACTCAATTCGACGTAACCGGTTATCTATCGACCTTAGCCTATGGCAGCTTCTCGACCGAACTGAAGAAGGAAGTCATGTTCTGCATGGTCAAAGAGGATATGGTTAAGGACGCGATACTCGCAATAGAGGATAAATTCGCAACATTCCATTCCAATATGTCAATGGTCTATGCCATCCCACTCGAAAGTGTGATTGGCCTATCAAGCTATATGCTGCTCTCAAACGGAGGTAAGAAATAATGGATACAAAATTATTCAACATAATCGCGGTAGTTAACGAAAACTATTCCGATAAAGTCATGGAGGTCGCCAAAGATAACGGCGCAAGGGGCGGAACAATCATCCAAGCCAACGGAAGCGTTACAGAATCCGCCATGAAGCTTTACGGAGTTGAAATCCACCCTGAAAAAGAAATCGTGATGATCCTCGTTCAGGAAGAACTCGTTGAGAAGATCCTTCAGGCTTTGTACACCAAACTCGGAACCGGAAGCGAAGCGATGGGCATCTTCTTTGCCCTTCCTGTCTCGCATGCCTCTGAAAACCTGAGAAGACAATACGAGAAAAAGAAAGAAAGCGAAGAATAAGCTTTAAACAATTGGGTCTGATGATAATCAGGCCCTTTCTTTTTGACGTATCAACACCTTTTTCAAACCTTGAAAAATTAAACGCTCAATGATAAAGTCATTTAGTAAAAATGCGTCTAACCGCAAAAATACTAAACGGAGTTGTTTATGGTGGAGATTAAAAGGGACATCTATTTGAATCAATTGATCGAAAAGCAAGGCAATGGCATGATCAAGATTATCACCGGCATAAGAAGATGTGGTAAAAGTTACCTGCTTTTTGAATTGTTCCGCAAATATCTATTGGAAAATGGCGTTAAGGAAAACCATATCATTGCCCTTTCTTTGGAAGATGATGAAAATGTCGATTATTTAGATCCAAAGCAACTGTCCAGATTTTTAAAATCAAAAATAAGCGACGATGAAATGCATTACATTTTGCTGGATGAGGCTCAATTGGCAATTTCAAAAGATGAAATAAAAAATAAAGACAACATCCAACTTTATGGTGTTTTGAATAGTTTGTTAAAAACGAAAAACGTCGATGTTTATATCACCGGTAGCAATTCCAAATTTCTGTCTTCTGATGTATTAACGGAATTCAGAGGCCGTGGTGACGAAATTAGAATACATCCATTATCGTTTGCCGAGTTCATGTCCGTGTATAAAGGTGATTCGTATTCCGGTTACCGTGAGTATTCGCTTTATGGCGGTCTCCCTTACGTTACGTCTTTGATTAATGACGAATACAAAATAAAGTATTTGAACAACATGTTTAAGAACACATATCTCAAGGACATTCTAGAAAGATATAACTTAAAAGGAGATGTCGTGATGGAGACTTTAACGGATGTCCTAGCATCTGATGTCGCAACATTGACGAACCCCACCAAATTAGCGAATACATTTAATTCAAATTCGATTAAGGTCAACGCCAATACTATCTCGAGCTATATCGAATATTTAACGGACGCTTTTATCATATCTAAAGCCGCCCGTTACGATATTAAGGGCAAAAAGTATATATCCTCCCCATATAAATATTATTTTGAAGATATAGGGTTGCGTAACGCACGATTAAATTTCCGACAAATAGAACCAACTCATATTATGGAGAACATCATATATAACGAATTGATTATGCGTGGGTTTAACGTTGATGTTGGTGTGGTGGAAAAATACGATAAAAACGAAAATGGTCAAAATGTTCTAAAACGTTTGGAAGTTGACTTCGTTTGCAATAAAGGCAGTCAACGTTATTATGTTCAATCCGCCTATTCAATACCAGATAGGAGCAAAATGGAGCAAGAAGTGGCTTCTTTGAACAAAATCGTGGATTCGTTCAAAAAAGTGATAGTGGTACAAGACAATGTGGCGCCTTGGCATAACGAAAGAGGATATCTCATCATTAATATTCTCGACTTCTTGCTTAAGCCAAATTCTTTAGAATTATAGTCGTTAATATCGATAGATTTTGCAAAAATAAATGCAGTTTTTGATTATAAAGTTGCGTTTAGCTTGTCGCTTGGTCATAATTTTTTAGGTTTTAAATATGGCCTCAATTTTGCTTGCGATAATCTATTTGTGTTTCATATCACTCGGCTTGCCGGATTCTTTATTGGGCTCAGCGTGGCCTACGATTTATACGCAGCTCGATTTGCCTGTTTCCTATATGGCATATATCGCAATGACAATATCCGCTGGAACGATCATTTCATCACTGCTTTCGGATGGACTAAGCCACAAAATAGGTGATGGTTTGCTTACTGCAATTTCGATTCTCTTAACTGCAGTTGGCTTATTATCGTTTTCTTTTGCTAATCAGTACTGGCAATTTTTCCTATGTGCCATTCCTTATGGATTAGGAGCCGGAGGAGTGGATGCCGCATTAAATAATTATGTGGCGCTGCACTACAAAGCAAAACACATGTCTTGGCTGCATTGCATGTGGGGAATAGGGGCTTTTGTCTCCCCGAATATCATGGCTTTTGGCTTAACTCATCGTGGTTGGCACCAGGGTTATTTTATTGTTTTTGTCATTCAAGCAATCATTTCCCTGGTGGTTTTCTTATCGTTGCCTCTTTGGAAAAAGGCACAACAAGTGCCGGATAATAGAAAAACCGATGAACCAACACCTAAACATTTAGGCGTATTCGGCGTTTTTAAATTACCTTGTGCATTGCTGGTGTTTTTCGCATTCTTCGCTTATTGTTCAATTGAAAACGTTTGTTTTCAGTGGAGCGCTTCATACCTAGTAATCGTAAAAGGCGTAAGCGAGGAACTTGCCGCCAATTCGGTTTCATTCCTTTATTTGGGCATGGCTTTAGGCCGTTTAACTTCCGGTTTCTTAACCGTTAAGTTTAGTGACTTAACGCTCATTAGAATCGGAGAAGCGATAATTTTTGCATCTCTAATGGGAATAATCTTTATCCCAAATTCCATAGCATCGGTGATTTGTCTTGGCATCTTGGGTTTTGGCGCAGGGCCTATTTATCCATCAATTGTCCATTCGACCCCTCAGATGTTTGGAAAAGAAAACTCACAAGCCGTGATTGGAATTCAAATGGCATTTGCATATGTGGCCGGTTTGGGCATCCCTCCGTTATTCGGTCTTTTCGCGGACCATGTCGGAGTTTGGGTGTTCCCATTCTTTGCTGCATTTTTCTTAGTTTTAACAATTCTTTTATACGAAATCGCGGTTATTGTCAAAAAGAAAACGCCGCAAAATAACTGATTGCGGTATTTCCAATATCGTTTATTTTTTTTGTTCAACAGAAACATTCTTTATCTAAAAGTTCGAAAAATTTTCGTATGTTTTCTTTTTGCTTTTGTGTTACATTATGTCGCACTGAAGTGAGTAGCCAGCTAAATGGCGTAAGTCCGACTTTATGTTGAAAGGGCTTATGCCTTTTTTTGAGGATACTTATGGAAAAAGAAAACATCATGGGCACGATGAAGGTGTCAAAACTCATCTGGAAAATTGGTTTTCCGATGATAATTTCAATGATTCTTCAGGCGTTATATAACGTCGTTGACACAATGTTTGTCGTCAATATGGGAGAAGAAGGAACACTTGGCAACATGGCCTTATCCGCGACATTCCCGGTTCAAATTTTGATGATAGCCATCGGGGTTGGAACTGGGGTAGGCATCAACGCAATTCTCTCTCGTGCCCTTGGCATGAAAGACAATGAAACGGCGAATAAAGTGGCAGGAAACGGATTATTCCTTGGTATAGTCTTTTCAATCGCCTTTGCTTTGTTTGGTTTTTTAGGAACCGAATCCTATATGAAATTAATGTCAACAAATCCAAGAGTAATAGAAATGGGCGCCTCATATTTAAGAATTTGCTGTTGCTTATCGTTTGGTTCTATCGGATATGCCGTTGTAGAACGCTTTCTAATCTCGACCGGCAAAACCAATCTATCGATGATTTGCCAGATTACAGGAGCTCTTCTCAATATAATACTTGATTGGGTGTTCATTTATCCTTGCAATTTAGGAATTGAAGGTGCGGCCTGGGCTACGATCATTGGTCAGATTGTCTCGCTTGTAATGGCGTTGGTCTTTCATTACACGGTCAACAAAGAAATAAGTGGCAATCTAAAATATATAAAACCGAACGTCACTGTCATTGGCAGGGTTTATAAAATCGGTGGGCCGGCCTTTTTGATGCAAGCGATGCTGTCTTTCATGATGTTCGGCGTTTTGCTTATCATTGGAACAATCCCAAACCAGGAGACGGTAGATTTGCTAACCGGCTCATTTGGAATCTACTACAAAATGATGCAAATCGCCTTATTTGCAGCCTTTGGCTTATCTAACGCCTTAATTTCAATCGTTTCCTTCAATCATGGAATGGGAGAAAGAAAAAGGGTTTATGAAACAACAAAATGGGGTATCATCGCAACAATTATCGTCACCGCTTTCATTACAATCTTGTACCAAGTTTTTGCTAAGCCGATCTGCAATCTTTTCGCTTTAGCCAATGGTGAAAGTGGAGGAGTGGATAAAATCGCTCTAATAGATAATTGCGTTCTTTCGTTGCGCATCGCCACGATTGGATATGTATTTATGGGTGTGTCTGTTGCCATTCAAGGCGTTCTTCAAGGCTTAGGAAAAGTCTTCTCACCACTAATAATATCCTCTTTGCGTTTGCTTGTGGTTGTGATGCCAATTGTTTATTTGCTAACTCTTACTAATAATCCTGCACGTAACATTTGGTTGGCGTTCCCAATCTCTGAAATAATTACCTGTTTTGTTTCGGTTTTGCTGCTAATTTTCGGCATGAGAAAGACTTATTCGGGACAGGCGAAGTAAAAAGCTTTAGAAAAAAATCTAATACGAAAAAAGTTAAAACAAAAATACTGCCATATACACGGACGACATTTGTTTGTCTTTTTTTCTGTTTTGCTAAATTGACAAACCGAAAACAGAAGCTTATTCAATTAACACTTCATAAAACGGCATAAAAAAGAATCCAATTTTTATAACGGTTTTTTGCTGGCAGTGCAATGCCGGAAATTATCCGTTTTTTAAGTCTGTCACCTTCGTCCAAAAAGGATGACGACTGCAATTATACTCTTGATAAAAAAGTTTTTTCAAATATTTTTAATAAAATCTATCATTTTGCTCTGCATAATGATAGAATAACCACATAAGGAGTATTTTTATGGATATTAGAGATTTCTGGAAATACGTATTCAAGCAGGATAGAGCTATGCTCAAAACCTTCTTCCACGAGGATGCAGTCATCCGCTGGAGATGCACAGATGAGGAATTCACAGTCGATGAGTACATCACCGCAACATGCGAATACTCGGGCATATATGAAGGCCACATTGAAAGAATCGAAGTTGATGGTAATAAAGTCACCGTTGCTGCACAGGTCTTCCCGATTGAAAAAACATCCTCCTGCCATGTCGTATCATTCATGACAATCAAGGATGACAAGATTGCAGAGCTCGATGAGT
>CAVAGP010000012.1:19309-50414 GCA_963588175.1 Faecalibacillus sp.
CGATGAGTATTGGTCTCGCGATGTTAAGGCGCCTGATTTCAGACGTGAGCTTAATATCGGTAAACAGATCGATTCTCCAACTAGAGTTTTCTAACGGTCTAGTTAAAATTAATGTCGAATTTATAGCAAAAAAGGCTGTCAGTTTTCTGTCCGCCGTTTTTGTAGTTATAAGGCCACTCAGGCCTTTTCTTTTTGCATTTTTATGGATTTAGTTAACTAAAACTAACATATCTGCTTGACTATAGAGTTAGCGATGACTAATATATTGCCGTTAGTTAATGCTAACTTTTATAAGGAGGAACCGATATGCCTATTGTTATTGCCCCATTGAACACCGACTTGAGAGTAGTGAAAGTCTTAGTCGATGACAAATTGAAGAAACATCTACAGTCTTTAGGGATCACAATCGATAGCGTAATTCGCGTAATCTCCTCAACCGGTGGAAATTGCATTGTTCAGGTTAAAGACGGACGTCTAGCGCTTGATAAGGGAATTGCCACCAAAATTCTAGTTGCATAGGAGGTAGGACATGCTAAAAAAGCTAGATGAATTCAAGGTAGGCGAGACTGGCCTAATCAAAAAAGTGGAAGGTGAAGGTAGACTTCGCCGCCGTCTATTTGATATGGGAGTGACTCCAGGAGCAGAAGTCACCCTTAGAAAAGTGGCTCCAATGGGTGACCCAATTCAGATCACAATCAGAAACTACGAGTTATCACTCCGTAAGTCAGAAGCTGCGCTCGTAATAATGGAGGTTGCCAAATAATGAAACATTTTGCTTTAGCTGGTAACCCTAACTGCGGCAAGACAACCCTTTTCAACGCTTTGACTGGATCAACCGCACACGTCGGAAACTGGCCTGGTGTCACAGTCGATAAGAAAACGGGAACTTATAAGAAACTTCCTGAACCTGTTGAAATCGTTGACTTGCCTGGTATTTATTCGCTTTCTCCATATACGCCAGAGGAAGTCGTTTCAAGAAACTTCATTCTTGATGAGCACCCTGACTGCGTCATCAACGTCGTTGACGCCACAAACTTAGAGAGAAATTTATATTTGACCACTCAAATCTTGGAAATAGATGTTCCAGTCGTCGTTGCTCTTAATATGAGCGATGTCGTAAAAGGAAATGGTGGTTCAATCGATGTTGCGACATTATCGAAGAAATTAGGCGTTCCTGTCGTTGAAATCTCCGCTTTGAAGTCAACCGGACTCGAAATGTTGATGAAGGCTGCGGATTTAGCAGCCAAGAGCCCAAGAAACGGCGAAACACTCCTTCAAGACAAGGATTTGATGCATCTTATCAACGATGTGAGAATCGCTTTTGAAGGGAAAGGTGTCAAGAACCCTCTTTTCCATGCAATAAAGCTTGTTGAAAACGATGAGATTGAAACCGGCATGCATCCTGACCTCATCCAGATGGTCACCGAATATAAGGCCACATTCGAAGACGCAACATTCGGAGATGACTTTGAGGCTTATATTGCGGACGCGCGTTATAAATATATTAGCAAGGAATATGGCGGCACAGTCAAAACAAGCAGCCAGCCTGAAGAGAAGAAAGCAACTAAATCCGACAAGATCGATAAGGTTTTAACCCACAGAATCTGGGGCTTGCCTATCTTCATTGTCATCATGTTCTTCATCTTCCATTTCACATTCTCTGAAGATTTGTTCTTCATGAACGCAATCTTCGGGTTGGAAATCAAAAACCCTGTAGTTGTCAACATTTTAACTGGCATGGGATATGAGGGCGAAGCTCTTGCGGGCGTTCCTTCATTAGGTGTCTTCCTCCAAAGCTGGATGGGATACCTCACCGGAGAATTGATCAAAGGCTTCCAGTGGATTTGCTCCGGGTTCCAGGAATTCGGAGATGTTGCAGCCGCCGCCGCTAGCTCAACTTGGTATGGCGGACTTATCTGCGATGGCATCTTGAATGGACTTGATGCAGTCTGCTCCTTCATCCCACAAATCATGCTCTTGTTCTTCTTTATCGCAATCATGGAAGATACAGGATATATGGCTCGTATTGCCTTCATCCTAGATAGAGCATTCAGAAAATTCGGTTTATCAGGTAAGGCATTCATCCCAATGCTTACAGGATTTGGCTGCTCCGTTCCAGCCATCATGGCCACAAGAACTCTTGAAGACCAAAAAGAAAAGAACAGAACAATCAGACTTATCACTTGCTTCTCTTGCGGTGCTAAGGCTCCTATCTGGGCGCTTCTTGCCGCAGTTGCCTCATTCCTCGGATTCGGGTATGGAGATGTCTTCGTGTTCACAATCTATATCGGTGGTATCGCACTTGCGATCATCCTTGCCATCTTCATGAGATTATTCTCCAAAGACAAATATGTTTCCCCATTCATCATGGAGTTGCCAGCGTATCACATGCCTCAGGCTAGAAACGTCGGCGCTCTTCTCTGGGAGAAACTCAAACACTACTGTGTGAAGGCCGCAACAATCTTGACAGCATCGTTGATCGTCATCTGGTTCTTGCAGTCATTCGGCGTCGAAAATGGCGCGTTCTGCATGGTTGAATCAATCGAAAATTCACTCATTGCATATGTTGGAAAGGCTCTCCAGTATCTCTTCTATCCTTGCGGATGGGCAATTGGTGCTGACGGTTGGAAACTCGCTGTTTCATCTATTACTGGCCTTGTTGCTAAGGAAGATGTCGTTGGTACAATGGCTCTCTTATTCAGCAACGGAAGCGAAGATGCTCTCGCAGAATCCATCACAATCAGTGCTGCTGGCATCTATTCGTTCGCCTTCTTCAATTTGCTCACATTCCCATGCATGGCCGCCATCTCAACTGCAAAATCAGAACAGACCAACAAGGAATTCTTAAAGACACTCGCCTTCTGGTTCGGTGTCTCATATGGAACTAGCGCTCTCATCTATTGGGTCGGCTCCTTATACGAAATCGCTTGGTGGGGCGGAATGTTAGTCACAATCGCGCTTGTCGGAGCCTTGGTTGGCGCCGCAATCTTGGTTGTGAAAAACAACAAGAAAGGACAAGCTTCCGTCAAAGCTGCCTAATTATGCAGTGGTTTGAACCCGCAATCGCAGTTGCTGCGGTGGCCTTGGTGGTGGCACCGATTGCCACCCATTTCGTCAAAAAGAAGAAGGGTACCTTGACCTGCGAATGCGGGAAGCCGCTATCAAAATGCGTTGGCAATTGCCAGAAATGCAATCCAGGCAAAGATGTCTTGGTCGATCAATATCGGCATTCCTCTTGCAAAAACCCATCCACATACGTCTATCGAATTCATGTCGAAGGGATGATGTGTGGGATGTGCGAATCGCACATAAACGATGCAATCAGGAAAAAATTCAATGATGTCAAGGTTAAATCATCTCGTGAAAAAGAGGAAACTCTAGTGACATCTAGAACGGTTCTGAATATGTCGGATTTAAGATCCTGCATCGAGGAAACCGGCTACAAAGTCGGAACGATTAAACTTATCTAAAACAAAAGGACACTCTTGACGGGGTGTCCTTTTCACTTACTTCTTGTAGGAATCAAACAACGCTTGGAATTTAGGCATCGAATTGATTATCGTTTCGTATTTTGTGCAGTAGGCTAATCGGAAGTAACCTTTAACGCCAAATCCATCGGACGGGACCACAATCAAATCGAATTGTTTCGCCCTTTCCGAGAATGAAAGGGAATCTTCCAATGCTTTGACGAATAAATAGAAGGCCCCGGCTGGATATACGCATTCATATCCGATTTTAGTCAATCCGCTATATAAAGCATCCCTGTTTCTTTGATATTCCGATACATCTCCCACCAATGATGCGCATTCCGCTATCATCTTTTGCATAAGAGACGGGGCGCAGACATAACCCATTGAACGACCTGCACCGCATACTGTTAGATAAAGCTTCTTTGATTCGACGCATTTTGGCGGAACCAAAACGTATCCGATACGCTCTCCGGGAAGCGATAAGTTCTTGGAATAGGAGTAGCAGAGTATTGTGTTGTCGTATAGCGATGGTATATGAGGCACGACTCTTCCATCATATGCAATCTCACGATAGGGCTCATCAGAGATGATGTAGATTGGGTGTCCGTATTCTTTTTGCTTAGAGTTGAGGAAAGAGGCAAGTCGTTTCAATGATTCCTCTTGATAGATGACTCCTGATGGATTATTGGGAGAATCGATGATAATGGCTTTTGTGTTCTTGTTAACCTTTTTCTCCAAATCCTCGAAATTTATCTCGAATTTGTCTAAATCCGCCTCGACATAATTGAATTTTTCTCCGACCGCTTCGACGAAAACCTTGTATTCCGGGAAGAATGGGGCTATTGCAAGTATTTCGTCTTCATCACCGTCTTTGATGGCCTTGAATGATATTGTCAAAGACGATGCAGCCCCGCATGTCATATAAATCATGTCACCGGCATAAGAGGTGCCATATCTTTTATTCAAATCATCCGCTATCGCGTTTCTAGTCTCGGCATCTCCTTGGGCAGAAGTGTAACCATGAACTGAACAAGGATTCTGCTCTTGAAGGATTTTGATAATTGTCTCATTTACCTTTTTAGGAGGGTTAACCGATGGGTTGCCTAAAGAGAAATCAAAGACGTTTTCCTCTCCAATCTCGGCCTTCCTTCTCTTTGAGTATTCGAATAATTCTCTTATCGCGGATCTATTTGACCCCAATTTATAACTTTGCTCGTCCATATATAACTCCAAATGACTTAACTATGTTATGTCATCTAGACATATAGTCAAACAATTTTTGATAACCTATTTATTTAAATAAATATATACTTTAGCCGTATGAAAGGCTGGCTGGTTGTTAATTCCTTTGTCAATAACGCGAAGTTCTTGAATCTTTATTCGATGCTTTTGAACGCATTCAGCAAAAGAGGCGTGGATTTGAAACTAAAACGCGCCAAAGACATCGGCTTAGGCGTTGATGAGGCGAAATTCGATGACGGCAAGCCTGATTTTGTAATCTTCTGGGACAAAGACATTTACCTAGCCAAGAAACTTGAGGCTAAAGGCTTAAGGCTTTTCAACGGAAGCGATGCCATCGAAAACTGTGATAACAAGATTAAGATGTATCAGATTCTTAAAGCCCATAATATTCGCATGCCCAAGACTTTGATTGCCCCTAAAACATACGAGAATATTGGCTATTCCAATCTAGAGATGATAGAAGAGGCATCTAAAGAATTCGGTTACCCATTCGTCGTCAAAGAAGCAAGAGGCTCTTTTGGCTATGCGGTGTTTTTAGTTCATGATTTTGATGAAGCAAAAAAAGTGGTTAAAAGCATCGGTACAAAAGATTTCTTGCTGCAAGAATATATAGAATCATCGTGTGGAAGGGATGTCCGAATCAATGTGGTGGGCGGTAAGGCAATCGTATCCATGCTAAGAACTAACCCAAATGATTTTAGGAGCAACATTTCAAACGGCGGTTATGGGCAAGCCTATCAACCTAAACCGGACTACATTGCTATAGCAGAAGAGGCTTCAAAAGCCTTTAACCTAGATTTTGGCGGCATTGACGTGATGTTCGGCCCTAATGATGAGCCAATTATTTGCGAACTTAATTCAAATCCTCAGTTTGCCTCCACTAAAGCGGCAACCGGAGTGGATTTAAGCGAATATATCGCTGATCATGTTCTGAAAACGATATGCAAGGAATAATTGTTTACTCAAAAGCCGACAGCGAACGCAACTGGTGGTTTATCGAAGAGATGAAACGCCTTTTTAAGTTGGTTGGCATTGAAATTAATTTGGTTATCGAAGAGGAACTTACATTCGATTTCCTACCTGGTTTCGTTATCTATCGCGGACGTCATCCAAAGATTGTTAGACAATTCGAAAACAAAGGCGTTAGAGTCTTCAACAATTCCAAGACAAACGAGCTTGCAAACGATAAATACCTTACGTATAAATACGCTAAATCAAAAGATTTTAAGGTATTAAATACATTCGATAATATCGATTCTATTGCAAAATATCCTTGCGTTATGAAAACAGTTGATGGTCACGGAGGAGAAGAAGTTTTCCTCCTTAAGAGAAAAGAAGATGCAAGACCGCTAGAAAATAGACATTACATCTATCAGGAAGTGTGTGATGAACCTAGTATTGATATGCGTGTTTACGTTATGGGCAACACCCCAAAAATCGCAATCAAACGCACATCGGATAAGGATTTCAGAAGCAATTATTCATTAGGGGGGCACGCCGAGCAAACCTTCTGCCCGGAAGATGTTTGCAATATATGCCAAACAATCGCCGAAGACCTTCAATCAGACTTCATCGGTATAGACTTCATCAGAAATGAAGGGCAATGGGTGCTAAACGAGATAGAGGACCCTGTTGGTTGCCGCATGGTTTACCACTACACAAAATACGACATTTTTGAGGATTTTGTTCACTATGTTTTAACTAAACTTGGCATTTAGCCAAATTGTGTGTATCTTTTTGCGAGGGGGTAATGTTATGGACTTTAATTCTTATTTGCCACAAGCCGGTCAAACCTATCAGTTCGACTTCTTTTCCATCGTATTTGCTGTTATCTTACTCATTACGGTAATTATCTATGCAAAGCAGGGATTCTTGAGAGCGTTGTTGAATTTAGTTTGCTCAATCGGAGGATTCCTTTTGGCTTCAGCCTTCTGTAAACAGCTGGGTGCTTTGCTATACAACACCGGCCTTGGTGAAAAACTTTATGACCCAATATTCAGTTGGATATCCGGGAAGGGCGATGTGTTCAACACACCGATAAGCCAAGCAACCGCAGACACATATTTGCCGCAGGCCTATGCTGCCTTAGGTATACCGGAATTCTTATACACGGTCCTTGATAAACTGGTTGCGAACCTTGGAATAATTCCTCAGAACGGAACGATGACGTTATCGATTGTCGTATCTGAAACAGTTTCGGCCTATGTCTTTATCGGCATTGCCTGGCTGTTGATCAGCTTGGTCTTTGCCCTTATTTGCAAACTTGTGCTTTTCTGTTTGAGGAAGGTGCTCAAAAAACTCAAAGTGTTGTGGCTTGACCATTTCCTGGGCGCGATTATCGGAATTGTGGCTGGAGCAGTTGTTGCCGTCTTCTTTGCCTACATCTTGACACTTGTACTGTCTCTTGGAACAATTGGAGACACAATCAAGCCTTTGATTGCTTGGGAAGATTCTAGCGTTTACACCATCTCAAAAGCCTTATGTGCCTTATCAAACGATATTGCGTCGTTGTTTATTAAATAATGAGGATTATTCGATGAAATCAAGATATTTGTTAATTTTAAGTTTTCCATTGCTTCTTTGCGGTTGTTCTGCAAATGTGGAATCATCATCTCCTAACGGAACAATTGAATCTTCTATAACTGAAGAAGAATTCAGCATCCCTGATGATTTAGAGCCTTTGGAATATAACGAAACTCTTGAGACCATAGAGGCCTTGGATGCAATTCAGGAAATGACGGAGCACAAATATGATTACACAACCTTAAAATCAGGTTCAATGCATGTGGTTTATGGCGGTGTTTTAGACGATTATGTCACGGATGAAAACCTAGTTGCCAATGGAAGCTATGAATACGAAAACTACGGCTGTTTTGATGTTGATGCAAAGAAACTCCACATCGAATTCAATTACGCGGTTGATGAGACCGTCGGCACTAGCAAAATAAACGGAAACACCAAGAATGAAGTTTCTTTCTGGATGGAGGATGAAATAGGGCATGAGGCATACCACAAATACAGTTCCGAAGGCACGGATACCAAAACGTATTATGTCAACGAAGGAGAAGATGCCGCTGATCTAGAAGAAGCAATCGGATTCGGAACGTGCTCAGAAATGATTACGCCCCAAATCGATACATGGAAAACCGCATATGAATCAATTGCGGATGATAGCGCAGTAATCAACAAAATCCTAACCGACGGCACAGATGGTTCCATTTATGTCTCTTGGAAATATAACGGATACGAAGTGGAACTCCAATCAAAGGATTATTATATGGTTTATGAGAAAATCGAGAAAAAAGGAGATACCTCAACCATCTACTACGAATACAAATACACCTATGATGAACAGGTTAAGGTTCCAGTGCCAACACTCGATGAGAGTTGGACATTAGCAGAATAAAGGAAAAGAGCAGATGCCATCTGCTCTTTTTATATCGCTCGCTTGTTATAATGGCCTCGAGTATAATCAATCTCTGTTCCTCCATCGTTATCTAGTGATTCGAGGATGTCGTAGCATTTGCCTTCATTCTCATCTGTGAAGCGCAGGTAGAAGTTGGTGACATTGATGTTTCTCAACTCATCTATTTTATCTAATAAATATATAGGTCTATCCATCAAGATGCGAATATTGCAGTTCTTGTCGCCTATCATATGATAACGGCAATTCATTCTGTCATTCAGCTCATAAACGTGGCTGTGGCATCTAGCGCAATGGATGGCTTTGTTTTTGTAGAAAGTGCCGATTGGACACGATTTCATAATCATCGCATCAGCCTTGCCGTATACGATGACACCAACGTTAGGGTAAACATTATGCCTTTCTTTATAGTCATCGATCATGGCTTTGATTGATGAACGATCTAGTTCAAACGAAACTAGGGTTTCTTTGAAGCCGAATTCATAAAAGCAATCCAAAGCATATGAGTTTGCGATGTTGCAATAAGGGGAGGCAATGAGCTCTCCATGGCCTTCAACTAAGAAGTTTGCGATGCATTCATCTCCATTGAATGTCGGGTTAAAAGAGATTCTTGGGGTTAATTCATGCTCTGAGTCATTTTCTCTGAAGCATATCATATCCTTATTTTTAATGACAAAGGCTTGCTCATCATTTTCAGCGATGGCTTTGAATGATTCACCGCCAGCTTCAACAACAACATCGGTTGAATACGGCAGTGGTTCTACGACATTTTCAATGATTAAGGCGTTTTTCAGTGCCTCAAATGCATCGTTTCTTAATTTGTTTAGCATTGAAATTGGGATAAAGCAGTTTTCGTAATCCATCTCAATCGCGGTGATTTGATATGGATATTCGCCCGATTTCTTCAATTGATCGATAATTCTATCTTCACTTGTCCCGGATTTCTCTGCCGCAAGGGCGTTATCGCCTATCAACCTTATGATTTTGCCATTAAACGCAAGAGATAACTCCAGCGGAGAGTTAGGCCTAGCAATGAATGTGGCTTTAACCTCAACCTTAAGTTTCTCTTTTAGTTCATCTTCAAGAGATTTATTCAGCAAATAATCTTTGGTTCTGATAACTTCCAATCCTTTTAGTTTATAGGCATTTTCAATACCAGATAGTTCGATGATATCGCCATTTCTAGCTTCTTCGACCGGATTGGAGCGAATGAACATCTTCTCGATTGTCAGCCCAAATTGTCTCTTGTCATTGAAGCGGATTCCATCAAGGCGGTGGACGTCTTTTTCCAATTTGATGGAGATTCTATTGCTTGTGGCTTTGATAACGCGGCCAATCCGTTCTCCTTGATGAGATGAGGTTTCGGTATTCAATAACTTGAACGGGGATTCCCCGAAAAGGTATCCTTTGGTGAATTTCCTAGAGAATATCTTCTGCAAATTATCCTTATCTTTATTTATATATGTATTTATTTCATCAATCGAATCTAAAGCGTGCCTATAGGCTTTGGTGACTTGATAGATGTATTCGTTTGTCTTCAAACGTCCCTCAATCTTGAATGAGTCAACGCCTAATTTAACGAGTTCTTGAATCCTGTCCAGCGTCATCAAATCTTTTGTTGATATCGAAAATGTTGGATCGGATATTTTCTTCCCATCCTCATATAAAGAATAAGGCATACGACATGGTTGAGCGCATCTACCTCTATTGCCGGACCTATCTCCGATAAAGGAAGATAAAAGACAGTTGCCTGAGTAAGAAACGCAAAGAGCACCATGGACGAAAACCTCAACCTCAACTCCTAAATCTTTGATGGATTTGACCATTGAGATATCGGCCTCACGAGCAAGAACTATTCTCTTAAAACCCACTTTGTTAAGCGCTTTAGCCTCATCGACATTATGGCAATTTAATTGGGTTGAGGCGTTGAGTGGCAATTGCGGTAAGGCCTTGTGCAAATACCACGCCAATCCCAAATCCTGGATGATTACTCCGTCAACGTTAATTTCGCATAAAAACTTGGCAAATTCAACGGCTTCAAAAAACTCATCTTGGTAGAGCAGCGTATTCAGGGTCACATACACTTTCTTGCCAATTGAATGGGCATATCTGGTTATTTCCCTCAATTCATCATCTGAGAAATTATCCGCGCTGGCTCTAGCGGAGAAACGTTTACCGCCTAAATAAATGGCATCAGCTCCTCCCTTGAGAGCGGACAACGCGTTCAAATAATTACCTGCTGGCGACAATAATTCCATAGCCAAAATTCTACCATAATCGAAAATTATTTATTAGGGTTACAATCTCAATAAGGCAAAAAAGAACCGATTCAATCGACATTCTCCAATTCGATATGTTTACATTATCCTTCATAAAGTTGATAAAATTAAACTTATTAGTAAACTAATTACCATTCGGAGGTCGCATATGAACATCGGATTATCGGCAGAATCAACCTGTGATTTGCAGAAGGACTTGCTTCTTTTCTACAACATCAACACAACCCCATTCACCATCATCATGGGAGAAAATGCATACCTGGATGGCGAGGTTAAAGGAGAGGATGTATTCGCCTATTTCAACAAGACTGGAACACTTCCTAGAACTAGCGCTATCAACCAGGCCACATACGAAGAATATTTCACTGAATTGAAGAAGAAATATGACGTTATAATCCATATATCTTTTGGCAGCAAAATGTCGTCGAGCTGCACCAACGCGATGAATGCCGCTCAAAAAATCGGTGGAATATATGTCATCGACTCTGCCAACTTATCAACTGGAATAGCATTGCAGTTAATATACGCCAGAAAACTAATCGATGCAGGCAAGACTCCAGAAGAGATTGTCAAGGAAGTTGAATCTAGAAGAAACGCCGTCCAAGCATCATTTGGCATTGAAGCGGTCAATTATTTATATAAAGGCGGAAGATGTTCCGCAGTTGCGGCCTTTGCGGCAGGCATCCTCCATATCCGTCCACAGGTCATCGTGAAAGACGGCGGAATGATCGCGGGCAAGAAATACAAAGGGAAGATGAAGAAATGGGCCGTTGAATACGCCAATGACACATTTGAGCAATTCGATAACCCTGACCATGATGTTTGCTTCATCACCTATTCATCTGCTGAAGAAGGCATTGTTGACGCAGTTGAAGAAGTGGTGAGAAAACGCGGCTTCAAAAACATCTATAGAACCCTTGCAAATTGCACCGTTTCCTCACACTGTGGGCCTAATTGCTTAGGTGTTCTTTACTACAACGACGGCGATCACCCGATAAAATAAGCGTTTATCTAATAAAATTTCAAAATTTTGTTGTTAATTTTGCCTCTCTGTTGTTAAATTATTCCTGCGGAAGATCCCAATAGTGGCTCCGTAACACTCAAAATCAAATTATTGAGTGGTCCCGAACAGGGCCACTCTTTATTTTTGGAGGGAAGAATGAACGAATTGAAAACAGTTCAAGACCTCTTGAGGGAACCTCTTGAGAAGAAAGGCTTCGAGATATGCGAATGCTCGCTTTCTAGAGACAAATCCGGTTTGACCTTGAGAATCGTCGTCGATCGCCTCGACCCCATCAGCCTTGATGACATAATCCACGTCGGAGAAATCGTCAACCCGATACTCGATGCCTCGGACCCCATCAAAGACCCTTACACCTTGGATATCTCGTCCCTTGGTGCGGAGAAGCCAATCAAACTCGATAGGCTGAAAGATTACGTCGGAAACTATGTTAACCTTCATCTCAGCAACCCATATAAAGGCGCTAATACGATTGAAGGCGACTTAATAGACGCAAACGATGAGATTCTTACCCTCGAAGTAAGAGACAAGACGAGATTGAAGAAAATCGAAATCCCACTAAAGGACGTAGATAAAGCAAGACTAGCCATCAAATTCTAAGAAAAGGATAAATCAGTATGGATGCAGAAGAATTCAGAAGTGCGGTAAATTCTATCGCAGAAACTAAGGGCATTGAGGCAAGCGATGTTGTCTCCGCTCTTAAAGAGGCTCTCGAAAAAGCCTACACCAAGTACTTGGGCGGTGGAGATGATGCCGAAGTCGTCGCAACAATCGACGAAGAGAACGGCGCCATCACAGTCTGCCAGCTCAAGAACGTCGTCGAAGAAGTCCAAGACGACTATCTTGAAATCTCTTTGGAGGATGCCAAAGAAGATTACGAAGCTTCCTTGGACCATCTCAAAGAAGAATATGACGACATCAAGAAGAGCAAGAAGGTTCCTCAGTCAAAGAAGAACGACTACCTCTTCCTCATCGAGAAAGTCAAAGAAGAAAAAGACCATCTCAAATATGGGGAGAAATACGCGATGTATGCTCCATTATCCGAGATGGGAAAATTGACAATCAACGCCGTCAAAGCGACCCTCAAAATGAGAATCGCCGAATCCGAGAGAAGTGCACTTTATGATATTTATAAAGACCACATCGGAGAAATCATCACCGGACGCGTTGAGAAATACGATGAGAAATCGGCCTTGATCAACATCGGTAGAACTACCGTTGAATTAACACGTAAGGCAATGATCGGAAACGAAGACTTCACAGTTGGAGATACCGTTAAAGTCTATATCCAGGAAGTCAAGTCAGTCACTAATGACGGCAAACCGCAAAAAGGTCCGCAGATTGAAATCACCCGTTCATCAGAAGGTTTCTTGAAGAGATTATTCGAAGAAGAAATTCATGAAATCTTTGAAGGGACTGTCATCATCAAAGGCATCGCCCGTGAAGCAGGCGTCAGATCAAAGGTCGCTGTCTATTCCTCGCTTGAGGATGTCGACGCAACCGGTTCATGTATCGGTCCTGGCGGCTCACGTATCCAGAAGATCGTCGGCCAGTTAGGCAACTCAAGCGACAAAGAGAAAATCGACGTCATCGCTTGGAGCGATAACCCAGGACTATTCATCGCAGAAGCTTTAAGGCCAGCCAACGTCATCGGCGTTGCAATCAATGAGCCAGATGAAGAAGATGAGAGACCAAGCGCAACCGCAATCGTTAAAGATGAGCAGTTGTCAGTGGCCATCGGCAAAAAAGGTGCCAACGCCAGACTCGCAAACAAGCTCACCGGCTATTCAATCGATGTCATCACCTTATCCGAAGCTGAATCAGAGGGACTGAAGTACACAACAATCGAAGACCTCAAGAAGACCGCAGAGGAGGAGAAGAAAGTCAAAGCTCGTGCAGCGTTTGCGGCTAAATCTCTTGAAGAAGCCAATAAGAAAGTGGAGGAGAAACCAGCTGAGGAAGTCACTCCAATTCTCGAAACGGTTGAAGTTGAGGAGGAATCAGTTGAAGATACCCCGGTTTCAGAAAACGTTCCAGAGGAGAAGAAAATCGAAGATACTCCTGCTCCAGTTGTTGAAAAACCAGTTAAACCAGCTGAGCCAACAATTCAGGTCAAGACCACAAAGACAATCGAAGACCTTGAAGCGTCCTTGGCTACATCCAAGCAGTCCAGCAAGAAACCTGCAAAGAATGACTACAAGAAGAAGAGACCTCATCAGATTTCCGACGATGAAGTCGAACCACTTAAGCCGACTGAGGTAACGGTTGCCCCAGAAGCAATGCCAATCTACACAGAGGAAGAATTAGCCGAAATCGAGAAAGAAGAAGCGGAGTTCGAGGATGAGGACGATATCGATCCAGAGCTCTACGACGATTACGACGAAGATAACTATTAATATGCAAATCCAAAATAAGAGAAAAGATATAGTGAGCCACGAATCCTTCGATACCGAAGAACTTTTGAAGTTTGCTATAAGGGACGGGAAGCTGATCCTTCCTGCCCTCTCTTACGATGGCAGATGCTATTATGTTAAATACGACCACATTGAGGATGGTATCAAACATAAATGTTTCGATAGAATCCTAAAAAGGTCGTTAACAGAAGAAGAGGAGGAGGCCTTGCGAAAATATGAACGCTAAGCTTGGTTTCCTAGGGATACTCTTCCGCGCCAACAAAGCGCGTATAGGCGATGAATTAGACCAAAGCTTGATGAAAGCGAATCTCGTGATCGTTGCAACTGATGCTAATAGCAACACCGCCGAGGCATTCATCAGAAGACTAATTGAACACGCTATCCCGCATAGAATTGAATTTACCAAAGAGGAACTTGGCGGGGCCCTTGGTCGTAAAGAGGTGAATTTCATCGGAATTTATGACTCAAAAGCCGCTAAGGCATACCTCAGGAAAGGAGAATAACCATGGGACATAATAACAAAGGCAATTTCCATTCCAAAAAGAATGATCACAGCAAAGACAGAACCTCAAACTTTGAGTCTCGTCCAGCCAATCAAAAGAAATTAGATAGAAGCGCCAAAGTTAATGGAGGGGTATTCGTTTACTCCAAGCCTTTAAGCGTTGGCGAATTATCTTCCGCCATCAACGTACCGATTCCACAAATAATCAAATACTTCTTCATGCAAGGCAAGATGGTCACCATCAACCAAGTGCTTGAAGACGATATGATCGGAGAAATCTGCCTTGAATTCGGATATGATTTCAAGAAAGAGAAGATCGTTGATGCTGAACACTTCGAGGATTTAGAGATAGAAGATGACGCATCTCTACTTGAAGAGAGGCCACCGGTTGTCACCGTCATGGGACACGTTGACCACGGCAAAACTTCCATCATCGATGCCATCCGTAATTCAAATGTGGCGGCACACGAAGCCGGAGGAATCTCCCAGGCAATAGGTGCTTACCAAAAAGAATACCAAGGCAAGAAGATCACAATCATCGACACTCCAGGGCACGCCGCTTTCACGGCCATGAGAGCACGTGGAGCTTCTGTCACCGATATCTGCGTACTTGTTGTAGCAGCCGATGACGGCGTCATGCCTCAGACAATCGAGGCTATCGACCACGCCAAAGCCGCCAATTGCGAAATAATCGTCGCCATCAACAAAATGGATGCCCCAGGAGCAAATCCTAGAAAAGTCAAAGAGCAGCTCATGTCTCATAACGTCATCTCAGAAGAATACGGAGGAGACGTCATGATGGTGCCATGCTCTGCCAAAACCGGAGAAGGCATCAATGATTTGCTCGAAGCCATCTGCTTAAAAGCTGAGATGGCCGAACTCAAAGCCAACCCTAAGAGATATGCCATCGGAACAGTCCTAGAGGCGAATCTAGATAAAGGCGAAGGGCCTAAAGCCACATTGCTTATCCAAAATGGCACCCTCACAAATTCTGACTATGTCGTCGTCGGAGAGATTTACGGAAAAGTTAGACGTATGACCAATGACCACGGCATGGTCGTAAAATCAGCCGGACCATCATATCCAGTCTCTGTAACCGGTTTATCCGCCGTTCCATCAGCTGGAGATAGATTCATGGCATTCCCAACCGAAAAAGAGGCAAAGGAAATCGCCCAGGCAAGAGCCCTTGAGAAACTCCAAAAAGAGAGAGCGGGTACCTCGGCCATGTCGCTTGCCGATTTGAACAACTTAGTAAACGCTGGCAAAATCAAGAACATCAATGTTGTCATTAAAGCTGATACCGATGGTTCCGCTGAAGCATTGAAAGCGTCATTAGAGAAGATGTCCAACGACCAAGTTCAGGTCAAGGTAATCTCCGCTAATGCCGGGGCAATCTCTGATTCTGACGTACTTCTTGCCTCAGCCAGTAACGCCATCATCTACGGATTTAATGTCCGTCCAGATGCGCGTGTTAGGGCCAAAGCATTAGAAGAAGGCGTTGAAATCCGTCTCCATAGAATCATCTATGAATTAATCGATGAGATGACCGCTGCCATCAAGGGTATGTATCAGGCTGAACTTGTTGAGTCAGTCACCGGACAGGCTGAGGTCAGACATCTTTATAAGATATCCAAAATCGGCACCGTTGCCGGAGGATATGTCACATCAGGCATCATCAAAGCGGGTTCAAAAATCCGTTTGATGAGAGACGGAGTCGTCATTTACGAAGGTGAACTTGGCTCGCTCCAAAGATTCAAAGACGCGGTTAAAGAGGTCAAGCAAGGCTTTGAATGCGGATTCACAATCGCCGGATACAACGATTTAAAGGAAGGCGACATCATCGAAGGTTACGAGATGGTCGCAGACGAAGATGCCAAAAAATAAGAGAAATGCCAATCAAAAGGAACGCGTAAAAGCCCTAATTGACAAGAATCTTAGAACCATCCTCATGATGGAACTGAAGAATCCGAAGATCGGTGTTCCGATGGTCAATGAGATCGTTGTCTCAAACGACTATCAGCTTTGCAGGGTTTATGTGTCCTTCTATGGCAACAAATACCCAAAACAGGCTTTTGATGAATTGACTAGATGCAAAGGCGCGGTTAGAAGCATGCTTGCCAAAAAGCTCGACATCTATAAATGCCCAGATATCCAATTCATCTACGATGACCAATTCGACAAAGGCGAAGCGATCGATAAGGTTCTTGCCAAAGAAGCGGCGGACATTGAAAACGCCAAAAAAGGCATGTAAAAGATTGAGTCAGAGTAAAATCTGGCTCTTTTTTGTGTTTTTTTAAGAAATTTTTAAGTTTTAGGGAAAAAATCAAAAAAAGTCGTCTATATATTAGTGAGGGTCCCCTTATGGCCCTCTTCCTTACCGGGCTTGATCTTTCATCCTCCTTCTGGCCGGAACCCCATTCATATCACCTAACAAATCCGCCAGTTAGGCCTATTACCCCCTTTAATTTTTAGAAAAGGACCCAGCCCGGGGGTCCTTTTCATTTTATGATTCTAGCGGCGAATTTATTTTTGCCTCTTATGTTCATTTTCTTTAATGAGTAGTGGTCTATAACCTCTTTATTTGGCCTATTGAAGTAAACAGTTAGTTTCCCTACATCATCAAGTAATTCACTTATTATCTTATCGATGCATGGAATAAGAATTCTAGAATCTAACTTACTATATGCGATTTTAACCAGGTGATGATCAATAAATAGGTAAGAAATAAATCCGATTAAACCTTTATTTTTAAAGATGTTATATTTTGCGCATTCTTTAATGGATGAAATGTCTTTTCTTAGAATATAACCATCAATATTCCATTCCTTTGAATCTTTGTATAGGGTTGGGTACTCGTCTGACAACGCTTTTTTGAGCATATCCTTAGAATCACTTCTATATGACTGGATTAACTCATACACTTTAGTAAAGGCTTCATTTCTTCCTTTAATCCATGGGTTATTTGGTTCCGGAAGCGTTATCTCTAGCTCATCAATAAGTTTATCAATGTCTGAATCGTAACAATAGATAAGTGGCCTAATGAAGTAAACATTGCATTCATAAACCGAAGATTTAGGCCTAAGAGTCGTTATTTTTCCTTCGTTCATGATCGAGCGATAAAGGTATTCCAAAGAATCCTCATTTGTGGATGATAAGGCGATTTTCTTGGCTTTAACATCCTTAGCGTACATCACCAAAAGTTTTCTTTCTAATTTCAAGAAAGCGGAAATGGAGGCATTTTTGCCCTTCGCATTCATCATCGTCACGATATCCGAACCGTCAATAACAGCAACGGAGGTAAATATATTTTTTATTTCTTCTATCAAAGATTCGTTAAAACCATAGTCAATCGTCACCAAGAACGTTTTTAACTTTTTCTTGGAATAAAACGGATATACCTCAAATGCTTTCGCTAAGGCGATTGAGGATTTAGAGCCATCAACATAGATTACGACCTTATCATTAACGTTGACGAGATTGAAGTCATAATCGGATTTCTTGATTGATGATAAAACACGACGAATGGAATTCATAAGACATAAACATTATAATGTTTTTGTATGCTAAACGGAATTATTCTCCTCGATAAAGAGGAAGGACTGACATCAAGGAAAATAGATAATAAGATTCAGCGTCTATTCAATACGAAGAAAGTGGGACATCTCGGCACGCTGGACCCATTCGCCACGGGTTTACTGGTGATTGGAGTGAATAAAGGCACAAAATGCCTAACCTACATCGATGACTCCATCAAAACATATGTTGCCGCGCTTCAGCTAGGCAAAAAGACCTCAACCGGAGATCTAACAGGAGAATTTATCGAGGAAAAAGAGGCTAAAACGCTCGATATCAAGACAATAAATGCCACGCTTGAATCATTCCTTGGAAAAAGTGAGCAAATCCCCCCAATGACCTCTGCGATTAAAATCAACGGCCAAGCTTTATACAAAATCGCTCATAAAGGCGGAGAAATCGATAGAAAAGCCAGGCCAATTGAAATCTATTCGGTTAAATTGCTTGAATATAAAGATGATTGCATAACATTTGAAGCAGAAGTCTCTAGAGGAACCTATATCCGCGTTCTAGGAGAAGATATCGCTGAAAAGTTAGGAACGATCGGGTATCTAACATCCCTAAGAAGAATTAAAGTCGGCGGAATAAGTATAGAAAACTCCAAGAAATTAGACGATTTGAATGAGGATGATTTGCATAATCCAATCGATATGATTAGCCTGCCTCATTACGAGTTGAATGATGTCGAATACCAACTTGCGTTAAATGGCCATAAATTGGGATTGAAGAGCAAGGAAGAAAAACTTTTATTGGTTCACAATAATGAATGCGTTGCAGTTTATTCTAAAATCGATGATGGTCATTACCAGGCTGAAAGAGGGCTATTCTGAATGAGCAAGATTATTTATTTGGATAAGGAATACATCAATAGAGATGAAGGCGATTTAATAGTTGTCCTCGGCAATTTTGATGGTTTTCATATCGGTCACATGTCTTTATTTAATGAGGCCGAGAAAATAAAGGAAGAGCAAGGCGGAACCACTTCTGCGATTATATTCGACGCCTCGGCTGCCAAATATTTAGGCAACGGCAAATCGCTAAGATACATAACTCCGCTGAATGAGAAAGTCGGACGATTGGAAGACATGGGCATTGATGTTATCTACATCATTCACATGTCCAAAGAATTCTTGTCTGTGACTAAAGAAGAATTCCTGGATTTCCTAAAATATTCGCTTCATCCAACCTCAATCGTGGTCGGGGAGGACTATTCTTTTGGCTATAAAGCGGAAGGCAAGGTTAAAGACCTGCAAGAAGCGTTTGGAGATTCTTTGCATGTCATGGAACTCATCAAAGACAAAAACGGCAACAAATTCTCAACTCAAGCAATCATTAAGCTGATTGAGGAGGGCAAAATTGAAGAGGCAAACGAGGATTTAATCACCCCATACTCCGTAATTGGCAAAGTGGTTAAGGGCAAACAAAATGGAAGAACAATAGGATTTCCAACCGCGAATATCGAGCTTGCAGACGATTATGTGATACCAAAAGAGGGCGTTTATAGAGGGGTGGTCTCCTTAGATAACGGGGAGATTTACAAATCCATCATCAACGTCGGCAAAAACCCGACTATTTCCATGAATAACAAGGAAACGATTGAAGCGTATCTAGGCGGTTTTGAAGGTGATTTGTATGACCGTTATATCCAAATATCGTTCTTGACCTACATAAGGGATGAGCGCAAATTCAATAGCCTCGAAGATTTGAAGAAACAACTTCAGAAAGACGTCACGTTGATAAAGTAGTGGTCATCAAAAATCTAAATTTGATTATTAAAAAAGTCCGAAGTTATCGGACTTTTCTATTGTCTTAGCGTTTTATTTAGATGCTTCTTCTCTAAGAGCTTTCTGATGGGCATCGAACTTCTTGCGGTCAGCGGTGGCTAAGATTCTCTTACGCATTCTGATGCAGTTTGGAGTGATTTCCACGAGCTCATCGGAGTTGATGTAGTCTAAGCATGCTTCAAGCGACATACGTCTTGGGGCTTTAAGAACGATTGTCTGTTCCTTGGTTGAAGAACGGATGTTGTTTTTAGGTTTCTCTTCGGTGCAGTTAACAGCGAGGTCAACAGGGTATCTATGCTCACCGACGATCATGCCTTCATAAGTGATAACCTGCGGGGTGATGAACATGGTTCCGTGAGTCTCGACTTTCTGCAGGGCGAAGGAAGTTGCGCTGCCATTGGATGTAGCGACAAGCACGCCGATATTTCTTTCGGCAACAACGCCTTTGATCATTGGTCGATATTCTTTGTAGGTGTGGTTGATAATGCCATAGCCTCTAGTCATTGTCATGAAGTTGGAGACGAATCCGATCAATCCACGTGATGGGATGACATAAACGAGTCTTGTGTTGACCCCATCATCATCCATTGAGATGAGTTCGGCGTTTCTCTCGCTCAATGTGGTCATCATATCGCCGACGAATTCATCCGGGACATCTATCTGAAGGTCTTCGAACGGCTCGCATTTGACACCGTCGATTTCCTTGATGATGACGGAAGGCTGGGAGACTTGAAGTTCAAATCCTTCACGCCTCATGTTCTCAATGAGAACACCCAAATGTAATTCGCCACGTCCGGCGACTAGCCAAGATTCGGTATTTGGGATTCTCTGGAATTTCAAAGAAACGTCTCTTTGCATTTCGTTGAATAATCTGTCTTCGATTACTCTAGCGGTGACGAATTTGCCGTCTTTTCCTCTTAAAGGAGAAGTGTTGGTGCCAAATTCCATCTGAAGTGTTGGTTCATCAACACGCAGTGGTGGGAGCGGATCGATAACGCCTTGGGCGCAACATGTGTCTGAGACGCCCATATCAGGTAAACCAGCGATACCGCAGATATCTCCGCAATTAACTTCATTGACTTCGATTCGGTTCATTCCGAAGAATGTGTAAAGCTTCATTACCTTGAAGTTCTTGGTTGAACCATCAGGTTTAATATCAGTTAAAGTGTCGCCTACACGAACATGACCTTTTCTGATTGTTCCAATCCCGATACGACCGACGAAATCGTTATAGTCAAGAAGTGCGGACTGCCACTGGAATGGCTTATCAGGCTCGCATCTTGGCTCTGGCGTTTCTTTGATGATCAAGTCAAGCAAGCAATCCATGCCAGGTTTCTGGGTTGAGAGGTCTGGAGACATGGAGGATGTATTGTTTAAAGCCGAGACATAGCAAACCGGGAAGTCGAGCAAATCCTCGTCAGCTCCAAGTTCGATAAGGAGGTCCAAAACTTCGTCAACCGCTTTCTGAATATCAGCGTTTGGCCTGTCGACTTTGTTGATGACGACGATTGGCTTGATATGGTTCTCAAGAGCGTTCTTCAAAACGAATCTCGTCTGAGGCATCGTGCCTTCGTATGCATCGACTAAAAGCAAGCATCCATCAACCATGTGCATGATACGCTCAACCTCTCCTCCGAAGTCAGCGTGCCCTGGGGTGTCAACGATGTTGATCTTCGTGTCTTTCCAATTGATAGCGGTGGTCTTAGCTAAAATCGTGATGCCTCTTTCGTGCTCAATGTCATTTGAATCCATCATTCTGTCTCTGATGGCTTCGTTATCTCTGAATGTGTGTGATCCGACGAGAAGTGAGTTGACGAGGGTTGTTTTGCCGTGGTCAACGTGCGCGATAATCGCAATATTTCTCATATTCATGTTCGGGTCCTCCTTAAAAAGTCCAAGCGTGATGATACGCTTATGCGCGTGTGAGCGCAACAAAAAAGAGCCAAATCTCGCGATTGGCCCTTTAGAAAGCACTTACCTTTGACTCTCAAAGAGGTTAAATGCCTCTTTAATGGCGTCATCCATGTCGAAGTACTTGTAGTTTGCGAGTCTTCCAAGGAAATAGACATTCTCTTCTTTTGAAGCAAGTTCACGATACTGATCGGCAAGGGTGTTATTTACTTCATCATTGATGGTGTAATAAGGAATCTTGCCATCGCAATAAGAATCAGGATACTCGCGAGTAACGTAAGTGGAGTGATTGTTGCGGCAGCTCGAATCGAAGTGCTTGTGTTCGGTAATACGGGTCCATTCCGGCTCACGGGTTGTGTAGTTGACGACTGCGTTATGTTGGAAATCGTTCATCTCATAACGTTCTGTTTCAAAACGTAATGATCTGTATTGGAGATGTCCCAACGAATAGGAGAAGTACTCATCAAGGAGGCCGGTATAAATGACTTTGTCGGCAAGAGAATCAAACTCTGTTTTTGCGCTGAAATAATCGGTTGAGCATCTGACCTCAATCCCTTCCAAAAGGTTGTCAATCAAAGCGGAGAATCCACCCTCCGGGACGGCCTGATAAATGTCATTGAAGTAGTTGTTGTTGTACTCAAATCTCAAAGGCAATCTTTTGATGATTGAAGCAGGCAGGTCTTTGCAATCTCTGCCCCATTGTTTTTCGGTGTAGCCTTTGACTAAAGTCTCGTAGATTGTCCTACCCACAAGCGATAAAGCCTGCTCTTCTAGGTTTTTAGGTTCGGTAATGCCTTCTTTAGCAACCTCTTCTGCAATCTTTGCCTTTGCCTCTTCAGCGGTTGTGACACCCCATAATTCGTGGAAAGTGTTCATGTTGAATGGCATATGATAGATTTTGCCGTTGCAGTTCGCTAGAGGCGTGTTTATGAATGGCAGGGCATGACAATATTTGTTGAAGAACGCCCAAACATCATCATAGGAGGTGTGAAAAATATGCGGTCCATAGTCATGGATGGCTATTCCTTCCTCGATATGAGTTGCGATGTTGCCGCCTGTGTGGTCTCTTTTTTCGATGACCAGCACGGTTTTTCCGCTATCCGTAAGCAATCTCGCCATGGTGGAGCCGGATAAACCCGCACCGACGATTAAATAATCATAATGTTCCATAAGTGCCCATATTATTGCACAAAGCCAAAAAAACACAAAATTTACATTGGATTTATCGAAATGTGTTGCAAGATCGCTCTTACTAAAGTAAAGTATGCCTCGCGACATAACATGGTGTTAGCTCCACTCCAGAACTGCACGTTGTCATCGCCGCAGAAAAAAACACGAAAGGAGAAATTGAAATGACAAAAGAAGAGAAAAAGGTCATCGTTGCCAAATTTGGCGAAAACGAGAAAGACACAGGTTCCGCTTCAGTCCAGGTCGCTCTCTTAACAAAGAGAATCAACGATTTGAACGCTCACATCAAGGCCAACCACACCGACGCAACAGCCAGCCGTGCTCTTATGGCTCTTGTCGGAAAGAGAAAAAGACTTCTCACTTATTTAGCCGAGAACGACAATGAAGCCTACTTAAAGCTCATCGCTGCTTTAGGCCTCAGAAAGTAATTTAACAAAAAAAGATATGCCGCTTCCCAGTGAGGCGGTTTTCTTTTGCCTAAAAGGTAGATTTATCTTCCTTTTAATGAATTAAGTGCTAACATATCTCCGTTCATAAATTTAAATAAAGAGAAAAAAGAGGAAAAGAAGAACATGAAACAAACATTCACCCTCGACTTCGAAGGAAGAACCTTAACAGTCGAGACCGGCGAAATTGCTAAACAAGCAGATGGTGCTGTCCTCGTTCGCTTTGGCGATACAGTCACGCTCTCAACCGCTTGCTGCGCAGATCAGCCAAAGGGAGGAGATTTCTTCCCGTTAACAGTCGATTATATCGAAAAACAGTATGCTGCAGGAAAAATCCCGCAGTCATTCTTAAGGAGAGAAGGAAGGCCAGATGAGCACGGAATCTTATCCGCCCGCTTAATCGATCGTCCAATCCGCCCATTATTCGCAGATGGCTTCAGAAACGAAGTCCAGATCGTCAACACAGTCATGTCAGTTGACAGAAACAACACCCCAGAGATGACCGCAATGTTCGGCGCATCACTCGCATTATGCATCTCCAACATCCCATTCGATGGACCTGTTGCCGGTGTTTATGTCGGACGTGTCAATGGCGAACTCGTCATCGACCCAACAGAAGAGCAGAAGGTCGCTTCTGACATCAACCTCGCAGTCGCCGGCACAAGCGATGCCATCATGATGGTTGAAGCAGGGGCTGATCAGGTTCCAGAAGAGCAGATGCTCGATGCCATCATGTTCGGCCATGAAGCAATCAAGAAACTCTGTGCTTTCCAGAAAGAAATCATCGCCGCCTGCGGCAAAGAGAAGAGAGTCATCGAACTTTATGCCCCATCTAAGGAAATCGTCGATGACATCAACGGAAGAATCAAAGAGAGAATGTGCAAAGCCATCTCCATCTTTGATAAGCTCGAAAGGCAGAATGCGATGGATGCTCTCAAAGCCGAAATCCTCGATGATTACGACACTAGAGAATACAAAGACGAGAAAGAGCACAACTCAACGATGCTCATGGTCAATGATATCCTTGAGAATATGGTCGCTGATGAGGTCAGAAGACTCATCACAGAAGAAAAGATCAGACCAGATGGCCGTAAAGTCGATGAAATCCGTCCACTCGATGCTCAGGTTGATCTCTTCCCAAGAACCCATGGTTCAGCTATGTTCACCCGTGGCCAGACCCAGGTTATCTCAACCACAACCTTAGGACCTCTAAGCGATGCTCAGATCATCGATAACTTAACAAGCGAAGAATCTAGAAGATTCATGCATCAATACAACTTCCCGCCTTATTCAGTCGGTGAAATCGGCAGAATGGGTTCTCCAGGAAGACGTGAAATCGGACATGGGCACTTAGGCGAGACCGCTCTTTCCTATGTCATCCCATCCGCCGATGAATTCCCATACACCATCCGCTGCGTTGCTGACGTCGTCGAATCAAATGGCTCCTCATCACAGGCTTCCATTTGTGCTTCCTGCATGTCGCTTATGGCAGCAGGCGTACCTATCAAAGCCATGGTGTCAGGCATCGCAATGGGCTTGATCACATCTGGCCCACTCGATGGCAATCACCCATACACAATCCTCACCGATATCCAAGGTCTCGAAGACCACTTCGGTGATATGGACTTCAAGTGTGCTGGAACCGAGAATGGTTTAACCGCTCTCCAGATGGATATCAAAATCCATGGTGTCACAAGAGAAGTCTTGTCCCAGGCTTTAGCCCAGGCTCACAAAGCCCGCGCTGAAATCCGCGAAGTCATGTCCAAGGCTATTGCTGAACCTAGGAAAGAAGTTTCCAAGTACGCTCCAAAGATGGTCACCTTTAACATCGATCCAGACAAGATTCGCGACGTCATCGGAACAGGCGGCAAAGTCATCAATGACATCATCTCAACCTGCGGCAATGTCAAGATTGACGTTGAGGATTCCGGAAAAGTCACAATCTATCACACCGATAAGGAGATGATTGAGAAAGCCAAAGCCAGAATCGATGACATCGTAAGAGTTGTTGAGGTCGGCGAAATCTATGAAGGCGAAGTCACTCGTGTTGAAGAATACGGCGCTTTCGTTAACTTATTCGGCGATAACGATGGCTTATGCCATGTTTCAAGACTCGATTGGAAATACATCGAAAACGCCAACGATTTCTGCAAAGTCGGCGACAAATTGAAAGTCGTTGTCATCGGACTTGATGAGAAGGGCAAGATCAAAGTCTCCCATAGAGAATTCCTTGAGAAGCCAGCCGATTATGTCGAGCGCCCAGAAAGACCACAAGGTGGCAAAAAGAGCGGCGATAGAGGACATGGCCACGGAGACCATAAAGGCGGAAAGCCACATGGCGACCACAAGGACCGCGCCCCTAAGAAAGACTAACCTAAAACAATCAAATTAGACTCCACTTAAAAAATGGGGTCTTTTTTATGCACACGCGCTTGCAACTCATATATTTAAATATAAAATATAGGGCGTTTTGAAATAGGAGGCTAATTATGGCAAAAACAAACGCAAAGAACACAAACGCTCTTATCTCCGCCCTCATCTACATCTTAGTCGGTGTCTTGTTCGTGGTATTCAAAGGAACTATCCTCAGCTGGATAATGACAGCCTTAGGAGTGGTCCTCATCGTCATGGGAATCCTTGACATCGTTGGAAAAAGGATGACAAACGGCATCATACAGCTGATACTTGGAATTCTACTCATCGTGGCAGGATGGGCGTTCGTGGCGGTGGCGATGATATTCATGGGCGTAATCCTCATCATCAAAGGCGTATCCGATTTGATTGGGGTATGGCACGCAAAATCAATCTTCGGGATACTCGTTGCCATCTTGACGATCGTTGTTGGCGTTTGCTTAATCGTAAGTTATTGGCAGGCAATCGATTGGCTATTCATCGTAATCGGCGTCATAATGATTGTTGATGGCCTTGTCAGCGCAATATCCGTATTAGTTAAGTAAAATCAGCCAAAGAAAATATCAGTTGGGTTATCTGACTGATATTTTTATTTTACAAAGAATAATCCGATAAAATCTAACTTTTTGCTCAATTGTAAACTTTATATAAGCAACAAGAACACATTATTTACAAAAATTTTACTTCTTTGATAAAACGAAGTTTACAAGAGATAAATAAAGTAATTCACGGATGGCAAAGAAGAGTATAGAGGCCATCATCAGGAGTTAAAAAAATGAAAAAGTCAGTCGGAAAAGTTTTATCCGCAACAATGTTAGGAATGGCATCTATCGCCTTGGGCGCATGTGGAAATGCCACCAATGCAGACGCAAAAATCATCGTCTATACAAGAGACACAACCAGTGGAACACGTGATGGTTTCATGACTGGAATCGGATTCAAAGAAGCAAAAGAAGACAACACAGTCCTCGTCAGCGGATATGTTGAAGTCGCATCGAATGGCGATATGATCAGCTCTATCAAGAACGACGAAAACGGAATCGGATACATCTCACTCGCATCCCTTTCGGATTCAGGGGTCAAAGGTCTCTCATATGAAGGAACTGAGCCAACTGAAGCCAATGTCTTGAATAGCACATACAAGCTCACACGTAACTTCAATTACTGCAAGAGAGCATCATATTCATCCGAGAAGAACGGACAAATTGTGGATGCATTCATTGCTTACCTCTCAACGGTTGAAGGAAAGGCAACAATCCAGGAGCATGGTGGAATCCTCGAATCATCATCAAGCGACAAATCATGGTCAACAGTGAAAGAAGACTTCACAATCGATGATCAGGACAATAGCAGCGTCACAATCAATGTCGGTGGCTCAACCTCAGTCAAGAGCATCGTCTCCAACTTATTGTCGGAATTCTCCGCTAAATGCGGAAACTTTGTCTATAACTACAACCCAACCGGTTCAGGCGACGCTTACAAGAGAACAAACGGCTCAGAAAAAGATGGCTCAAACGCTTGTGATTTAGCCTTTGCATCACGTGAATTCAGCGATACAGAAACAATGGACGCATCCTTAAAAGGCAAGATGTGCATCGATGCAATCGTCCCAGCGATCAATACCAAGAACACATTGACAAACATCACCGCTGCGACATTGAAGGGAATCTATAACGGCACTTACACAAAGTGGAGTGAAGTGAAGTAATCCAATGCAAACTGAAACGCTCCAAAAAGCCAAAAGGAAAACTATAACCGACCGGATTTTCCGGGGCGTTTTCTTTTCTTTAACGGTTTTTTCGGCTTTAATCATCATCTTCATCACGATTTTCATTGTGGTCAAAGGCTCAACCCCTTTCTTCAAAAACTACGAGATCAAGGGTGAAACCTACAAAGTGAACCTCTGGAAATTCCTCACCGGAACAACCTGGTTCCAATCTCCAAATGTCTATGGAGCGGGTTATGTTATCTTAGACACTCTCTACGTGACTCTCATCTCTTTAATTATTGCCGTTCCCATCTCGATTTTAACCGCGTTATTCATCTCGCGAATCGCCCCAAAAATGGTCGCAAAGATTCTGAATACGGTCATCGAACTTTTGGCTAGCATCCCTTCGGTAATCTACGGCTTATTCGGTTCGGCAATCGTCACGATAATCGTCAAAAACATCGCATCTTGGCCTCTGTTCAACTACCAATCGGCGGGGGGTCTATCCGGGCTTGCCGCCGCAATAGTTTTGGCCATGATGATAATCCCTACCATCACAATGGTATCTGTAACCGCAATCAACGCGGTTAAACAAGACCAGGTTAACGGTGCGCTAGCACTTGGCGCAAGCGTTACCCAAGCTAACTTCAAAGTGGTCTTAACCGGGGCAAAATCCGGCATTTTCTCAGGTATTATCTTGGGGGTTGGGAGAGCTCTTGGAGAGGCAACGGCCGTCTCTATGGTCATCGGCAACGCCGGCAGCGGACCGAATTTCAACCTCTTTGCAACTTCAAGAACCTTAACCTCAACAATGCTATTGGGAATCCATGAGACAAGCGGACTAGACTACGACATCCGTTTCTCTGTCGGTGTAATTTTGATTGTCTTCATCCTCCTAACAAACATCATGTTGAACCTAGTCAAGAACAGAATGGGGAACAACCATGCAAAATAAAATATCCGCAAAACGCAAGGTCAAAGACATTCTTGCAAACGTTGTTACCTACATCGCCTCCTCCATCTCGATGGTAATTCTGGCCGGAATCTTAATTTATGTCTTTGTAACGGGTTCCTCCACCTTGAATTTCAAGATGATAACGTCCGATTATTACGAGACACCGTATTTCGCAACAGTAGTGGGGGATACGAGCAACACCTTCGAATTAAAAGACGGGGATGGAAACTATTACTCACTGGTTTGGGGAGTCGGATTAAAAGATTCCAAAGACCTTGAAGGCAATAGCTGCGTCACAATCTCATATATCGACGAGGCCTCTCCATTCAAGAACGTTCAGCCTCAAAGCGGAACGGATAAACTGGTGGTCAAAACCGGTCAGATGATCAAACGAATCCAGTTAGAAACATCTGATGGAAACGTAATTTTAACCCCTAAGCTTGGTGCTGAATCTATGGCCCATAAACTAGATGAGGGCACAAAGATAAACGAGTTATATTACGCGACAATGGGCGGTGGTATAAGGGGCTCTCTTCTATCAACAATCTACTTGATATTGACCACTTTAGTGATCGCTTTGCCAATAGGCGTAATAGCCGCGGTGTACCTCGCTAACTACGCAAAAGAGAACAAGATTACCAAAATACTCCGTGCCTTAATCGACATGATTGCCGGCGTTCCATCAATCATATTCGGTCTTATCGGAGTCATCATATTCATACCATTTGTCTCATCGATGAGCCACAAAAGCGGCGGAAGCCTATTAGCCGGCGCACTCACTTTAGCGGTCATGCTTTTGCCTGTGATAATCAAAAACACAGAAGAGGCCATCCGCAACATCCCTAAAGGCTACAAGATGTCAGCCTTGGCCTTAGGAGCAAGCGAAACCCAAACAACTTTCAAAGTTATTCTTCCAAACGCAATCCCGGGCATTCTAACCGCCGTATTGCTCTCAATTGGAAGAATAATCGGAGAATCGGCCGCTCTCATCTTCGTTATGGGCACGGCAATCCAAGACAAGATTACTTTAACCGAGGGCTCAACCACCTTAGCGGTGCACATCTGGACCGTCTTAAGCGGAGAGAACCCAAACTATGCTCAGGCAAGCGCCATCTCAATCATCATCTTGGCGGTGGTCTTGATACTCAACATATTAGTTAAATTAGTCTGCAAGAAACTCAATCGTTTCGAGGTGAAATAATGGAAAATAATGAAGTTATATTTCATAGTGAAAACCTGAACCTCTCCTATGGAGAAAAGCATGTTCTTCACGACATAAACATAGATTTATACAAGAATAAAGTCACGGCGTTTATCGGGCCATCAGGCTGCGGCAAATCAACATTGCTTAGATGTTTGAACCGCATGAATGATTTGGTTGACGGATGCAAGATAACGGGAACCCTTGAATATAAGGGCGAGGATATCTCAAAAACAAACGCGATGGTTCTAAGAACTAACGTTGGCATGGTTTTCCAGAATCCAAACCCATTCCCGATGTCAATATTCGACAACATCGCCTTCGGCCCAAGGTGCCAAGGAATCAAAAACAAGGCAAAACTCACCGAGATTGTGGTGGATTCCCTTAAGAAGGCAGCGCTCTACGATGAGGTCAAAGATCGCTTAAAAGACTCGGGATTATCCTTATCCGGTGGCCAGCAGCAAAGACTTTGCATTGCTCGCGCCATCGCAATGTCTCCAGAAGTCATCTTAATGGATGAGCCAACATCGGCATTAGATCCGATAGCCACGGCGAAAATCGAGGAGTTGATCGATAACCTCAAACACGATTACACAATAATCATCGTCACCCACAATATGCAACAAGCCACGCGTATTTCCGATTACACCGCCTTCTTTATGCTGGGCGAAATCGTTGAATACGAAGATACTGTTGAACTATTCAAGAATCCTAAGCAAAAGAAAACAGAAGACTATATTACAGGGAGGTTCGGATAAACATGAATCTAGACAAAGAAATAGCCAACCTAAAGCAGTTGACACTAAAAATGGCAGAGCAGGTGATGGACAACTTATCTACCGCGGTAGAAGTCTATTACCATTATGACGAAGACAAAGCCAAACTCATCAACGACGACGTTGTTGACGCTCACGAAAGGCTGATTGAGGAGACGTGCCTTAACATCATGCTTAAGGAGAGACCATACGCATCTGATTTGCGAGTAGTCTCCGGCATTTTGAAGCTGGTTGAAGATCTTGAAAGACTTGGTGATCATGCCGAAGATATCGACAATTTCGCCAGACGTTTGAAGGATGTCGACCATCATCAAGTCCCGTTGCTCGATGAAGCATACAAAGAGGCGATGAAGATGGTATTCGATTCCATCACCGCTTTCATGAACGATGACGTCGAACTTGCCAAAAAAGTAATCGATGGAGACGATAAAGTCGATAGCCTCTATGACCAATGCCTGGACTATATAATCGAGAAAGAAGAAAAAAGTGAATTCACCTCAAAATTCACCGTCTACACAACCTTGGTCATCAAATACATTGAGCGTATCGCCGACCACGCAGTCAACGTCGCTGAATGGGTCATCTACATCACAAACGGCTACCATAAAGACAAACAGATATTCTAAATTGGCAGTAGAATCCCGGTTATTCTATTTCTACACATCAGAAAAACGCCTTTATTCCCAAAAGAATAGGGGTGTTTTTGCTTATTTAACCTTCAATTGGCAAAAAACATTGCAAAAGGAGGGTAATATGGGAGGAAAGGCTCTACACTCTTTTTAAAAAGAGTTTTATACTA
>CAVAGP010000013.1:0-49178 GCA_963588175.1 Faecalibacillus sp.
CCTGAATGTCATAATCCAAGTCAAAATAATTGTAGTTTGCCGTTTCTCTTATGCCTAAAACGCTGTCTAGGAAGGCTAAAAAGCCATCCGATCCATTGCACCTGAATTGAGATGTTAATTCCAATGATGGTCCGTAATGAACAGTAGAGCCGAGGTCATGAGCCCACTTCTTTATTTCATCGATTGTACCTATGTCTTTAACGGATATCATTTGGTCCTCATCAATGAAGAAAACCGATATCTTTGAGGCATTGATAAGCTCTTTTACTTGGTTTTCACCTTGATTTGAAAATAAACCGGATTTCTCATTTAAACGGTGTGCTTCATCAATAAGCAGACAATCAAATGTGTTTTTAGGCTTGTTGAAGAATGTTCCAGAGCCGCTGAAAAGACCTTTTAGATAAGATAACTTATGTTTACCTTTAACTAATGAATTAGAGAACGCTGCTCTAGGCGCGGAATTCTTGGAAACGTAGTTGCAGGTATAGCCATTATTGATAATCTTTGCCAATAAATTAATCGCGATGACGGATTTGCCTGTTCCAGGCCCGCCTTTTACGATAACCGTGTGTTTCTCATCTTTTCCAATGGAATTCTCCACAAGTTTTAAAATCGTTGAATACGCAACCATTTGCTCATCGATTAGTTCGAATTCCTTTTTCCCATTAAGTATAGATCCAACTGCATCTTGCAGTGATTTAGATGGTTTGAGTTTCCCTTCATCGATTATTTCATAAAGTTTTTTGTTTGATGGTTTATTGACGAACTTAACGATAAAATCTCTCAATGCCATTCCGTCTTCCTCAAGGAAAACTGGCGCTAAATCGATAATATCTTTATATTTTGGGTGTTTGATTTGATCGGCATAGCGTTCTTCATAATTATGAAGGTAGGCACATGGTATGAGACCGATATTCTCTTCTTGGACCGATTCATTGAAATTTTCTATGAGCTTTGCATAGGAATACGCCTGTTGGGACGGGTGTGCTACATCACGATTGGCCCCACCGGTAAATGCCGTAACAACGTTTTCTCTTGATGTAGCTAAGCATTTCTCCCATTGTTTGAGTTCGATGACAACGACATTATCTTTATCGCCATTGGTGCCAGCAACCATGAAATCAACGCGTTTGCTGGTCAGAGGGATTTGAAATTCGATTGCCACATTGACATTTTCATCAATTCTAGGGTCATTGAGAATCTGAGCCATCCTTGGGAGTGAATTCTTCCATGCGTTATATTCCGCGTGCTGTTCTTTTGGTATTCCCAATTTTAAAAACAGATCCTCGACTTTACGGCTGACAACACCGTTAAAGACATCGGTTTGAAACCCTTTATTCGTCCCCTCATAGACAATCATAATCTACCCCCTTTATTATGGTTTGCTACTTCTTGATTAATATTACGTTTAACCACTGCTCTTTTTTATCCGGCCTTACATCATTGGTTATTAGAGTTTTCTCTATCACTAAATTAGTGTTTAATAGACATTTCTTCAGCGAAGATTCGTCCAAATCCAAATAATAACGACCGCCACGTATACCTTCAAAATTGCCTAGTTTGAAGGAGACATACATAACACCATTGTATCTTAAAGCAATAGAACATCTTTTAAATGCGTCATTAAGTTTCGATGAAGGTACATGAAGCAAAGAAGCACACGCCCAAATTCCATCAAACTTGTTTTGGAACGTCATCGATTCAACATTGCCCAAGATAACATTCTTTAAGCCAATTCGTCTACCATGTTCACAAAATTCCTCGACAGGGTCTAATGAAATAACGTTATAATTTTGTTGGAATGCCAAAGAATCACGTCCACTGCCAAAGCCTAAATCGAGAATATCCTTTGCGTCTTTTGGCAAATAAGAAACGAAAAGCGAACGGAGTTCACTCATATCAGCCTCAATCGTGCCTTCGATAAAACCTTTTGCGTTCTTGCTATAGTATTCTTCGTTCACGACTACATCCTACTTTCAAAATAATATCTATCAACAAGACCATTGACGACAGCTTCTTTAAGAGACTCAACGATTTGATTGCTTGCCCAGCCATCTATTACCGATACTAATTTGGCGTTTCTAACTTTGAGTTTTTCAATCGTTTTCTCATCGGGAATTGAATTGGATTTTGATGAGTTATTCGATTTGCTAGTCAAAACCAAATTCCATATATCGTCTGAATACATAAAGCTCCAAGGAATGACATGATCAACGCTTATATCGTCTTTTTCTAGAGGCTTTCCGGTATAGAAATCAATTGGTTTTCCGCCTTCATATTCTTTTAAAAGAGCATCTCTATATTCCGAAAGATTTCTCCTTCTAATCTTGGAATCTGCGACAGACTTAACTTTTGAGGCTATCTTTGGAGCATAGTTAAACTGTTCAAGTTTCTGGGTCCATTTATAATTCAAAAGCCTCGATAGAATCATAGAATATTCATCAAGCACAATTGCGTTCTCTTTATCAAAAATCACCTGCGGTACGCCTTTTGTGTATTTGTATATATCCAATATTCCACCTTGCGAAATATTTTTGAATCGATAGGCAACGTTTTGATGGAGTGTGTTGCTTATCTTTTTTATAGAGTTTTCATACTCAGTTTTATGTTTTTTGAAGAAAGAGGCGTTCTCATCAAACCATACTGGGATGGTTGTAACTTTTGTCTTCTTGTAGAATTCAATTATTTCTTTGGTTATTTGGCAAATAACAGGCTCCTTATTTGCATATGGGGACTGTTTGAGGTTAAAGAAAAATATCTGGTTCCAATAATAACGGAGAATCTTTGGGGATATGTCATCAAATGAGACAATCACATTATTATCTTCTTCTACGTATTCTTTGTTATGAACGCATTCGATAATAGCGCGACCCCATGCCATTTTATAGGTGTTGTCGTTGCTCATCTCATCGATGATTTGAAGCCAATTTTGGATGTAAGTCGGAATCATATTTCAAGTATACACTTTTTGGGATTTCTAAATATAAATATTTATGGCGGCAAAACGCCGATAATCCACAAAATGGTGTTCAATACAAAAGCCATTTCTCAAGAAATCAATCGTGTTTCCAATAATACCAAGAAATTAATGTTCTATTTCAAATGACGTGAAACAAAATCCTTAAACAGACAACCTTATACCCCAGCCCCCTAAGGGGTTCGCGCCGACGGCGCAAAAAGGCATCTTGCCCTATAATGTTTTCGACCAAGAAAGCATGAAAGGAGATGCCATGGACATTATAAGCGAAAGGAAGAGGAATTACATCCCCTGCGATTTGGAAGATGCCGGCGAGGTGAGATGCCCGAAACCGTTCAAATGTTTCACATCATTTGATAACTAACATAACTCCTCGTCCAAAAACCAAAACTTTATGAGCACCAATTCCTTTTTGATGTTATCGTAACCGAAGACCGACTCCAAAGCTTCATAATTTTCCATGCAAAATTTCCTCCGATTTGTTGTCAACGTTAACAATAGGTTGAAATAAGCCATTTTTCGTTAATTCATTTTAAAAGCGTGATGGAAAATATGCCATATTGGAAATAGTAGATTATTGTACTTACAGGGAATTTATGATGTTGCCAGATGCTCCTTTTCTTTTAATATTTCGAATAAATATCAATTGATTTGCCCCTATTAGTTTCCTTTAAGGCCTCATCCAGACGGGCGTAGACCTCATCATATTTCATTGTGGTTCTTGAGAAATGCTGCATATATATGACGTATTTGCCGTTTATTCCATTTGGGTACATCTTCTGCATTAGCCTGCGAGCACTTGACCCAGATACGAGAATTATGTCACCGTTAAACAATTCCATGACCTTGCTCATCCACTTCTTCTCGCATAGAGCGTGGCATTCTGCAACGCCTTCCTCCTTATGGGATTTGCAGTGCACCACTTCAGTTGAGACTATTTGCTTAGTTATCTCATAGTCATTATATGTATTTAATATATGTCCGCAGAATGTGAGCATAACTCTCCAGAACATAACCTTCCTGGTGAATTCCCTATTCTTGAAGAAATTGATGATCCTCTCATCTTCCCATGTGGCATTAGGGAATACCTCATATGGGTCATAGCTTGGGTTAGAGGACACCACCATTATCTTGGCATGCTCAATATCCCCACTCCAAGGCTCAGGGCAATGGAATGGCACTCCTCTTTTCTGGGCGCGGCAGATAGTCCTGCAGGGATGGCCAAAGTCTTCTAAGGCTTCTTTGACTTCCGGGCATCTTGCTATTTGCAGCAATAAGTCATCTGATTTCATCGTTGTTCTCCTTTTTCTTAAATTTATAAATCGAATAATGTTTGTAATAGTTTTCCTTTTTTACGATTTTGTTGGCGTAATGGTTGGCCAATTTGGATGACACGTCGCGGAACTTCTTGGTATATACCCAGTTAGTTTTGCTTATATAATCATCTACATTTTCGTAAAAACGAACGCCGTAATCTGAGAATTCGCATGGATACTCATCGGAAACTAGACTCAGTTTTTTCTCACAATGCCCAATCTCTTTTTGTCTATAGACTCCCGCGAATCTATAAGATGATTGCGTTTCCATTTTGTAGAAGATCACATAAATCGCCTCATCAAACGGATGACAGTTTTTATATTTGATCGTTATCGAATAGTCATCTATTTCCAATCCACGTGGGAAAGTTTTGTGGTTGATAAAGATAACCTTGTAACCTTCTGGGGTGGCATCAACCACAGTGTTGTTGGAACCGATAAATCCAAGAGAATCTTTACCACTTTCTCTCCAACCAAACTTTTCCACGCATTCCGCATAGGTTCCTACTGCAGAACTAGCAAAAGAATAATCATCGCCTCTACGCATAATGTCTTTCATATAAATTGCCTTACCTTTGTTAACTCCAAAATACAGGTATTTGGCAAAATATGAAAAATGTTGATGGCATTGTATCCAAATAAGGACATTTAGACAAAGCAATCAGCAATAAATTATGATGTATGCAAAAAAAGATTCCCCGCAGTGAAACGGAGGAATCTTCTCGCCTTTTAAGCCTTAGGAGAGATAGATAGCGGCGTTCCCCCCATGCGAATCAAGGAAATGAGTTAGTATGCGTTGAGCATGTTCGGTATCAGATTCGTTATTTCTCTTTTTAACGATTTCAACCATATCCGGTAGGATCCTAGCCGCTGATTGATCATCTGTATAACGGAATAGCACTGTTCCCCAAACGGTTGTCTTCTTCCCTTTTGTTGCGGGCATATAGTCCCATAGCCTCATATTGCGGGCCTCTTCTATTGTGAGATCGATATGCAAATCGTCATTTACCGTGGCGGACGCTTCAGAATCGCCATCCGCTTAAGTGCAACCGCCAGATGATATAATCGCATTATTTTGACTTTGCCTGGGCTCAACCGTCACGAGAACAACAAGGTGGTCGCTCTTAAGGCGCCAGGACCTAGGTTTCTTTAGTTCTCCGGTCTTGTTTTCGATATCCCAACCCGTTTTAACCTCATGCTTCAGTAGCATTTGGCATTCGTAACATAGGGTATCATTGGATACGGAGGACAATGGACATCCGCCTGAAGAAATATTTCTACACTTGGAGTTCCTGTTACACCAGCTTGAGTGTTTATCTTCTTATACGCGATAATTCCTTAAAGCCTCTAGGCAAGGCGCCTTGAACCAATTTGAATAATCTGGTGTTCCTCCATCGCAGATTTGACTTCTGATAACGACATTATCATTAGGGTTCTCTCTTCTTTCTTCTAGTCTCAACGCGCGTTCTTGGGCATGTTTAATCTCTTCCGCCAATCTCTTGGCTTCGATTTTTAACATCTCAAAATGGTATTAAAAACATAATTCACATTCATATTTATGTAGATAAATTCGATACTCTAGTCTCAATTAGCCAATGAATGCAAGAGAGACGGAATCGTTGTGTCAGATGACATTGGGGATGCGTTATGCAATCTTAAATTTTAATTATAATCAATTCCAAAAATCAGATTTTGTCTCCAAATGGGCTAAATGCTAGTTAGTCTTTTTCTCAAAGCCATTAATCGGTTAGACATTAATCTGAGTTTTGGCAATAAATGCCGAAATCCAAGGTGCTTGAGACTTTAAATAAAGGATGGGCATACCCACCGGTTTTGGTGACCGATGGGCTGTCCTCCGTTTCCTTGCAATGGCAGAGTGCTTGGGCTATACTACTCTTGAGCTTCTGAACTCAGGAGTAGGTATAATGCCTACTTCTTTTTGTTCTTCGACTCAAGAAGTATCAGAAGGATCAGTAGCAACGCTACGATAGTCTCGTCCAAGACGCTTCCTCCTTTGCAGTGGAGAGAGGGCGGGAAACTGAACCATTATGATCCCCTCCACACTAATATATAGACGAGTTTTACGGGTTTTTTCCCTGAAACTTTAAAATATCCTAAAAATTGAATTTATTTAACATTTGAATAGCATTGCTATAGGATACGTTCATTTCGCAATTTTTAAATTTGATTAAATTTGCGAAATAAGATGTATTTTTTACATGAAATTGATACAAAGAAACTCTTATTTAGACCGGCTTAAAAGTTTAGTGGATACACCTGATATAAAAGCGATTACGGGCATAAGAAGATGCGGTAAATCAAACTATCTCCTGATTGATGAGGTTCAGTTATGCAACGGGTTTGAAAGTGTCATAAATAGTCTCCACGATGAAGAGAAGTTCGATATTTATATCACCGGCAGCAATGCATTCATGTTATCGAGCGATTTGGCAACATTGTTCGGCGGACGTGTATATGAGCTCATGGTATTCCCGTTCTCTTTCAATGAATACTGCATATATTATCAGCCAAACAATATAGACGACGCTTTCGACAAATATGTCGAAGAAGGTGGCATGGCAGGATCGCACCTTTACCCGACCAAGAATGACGCTTTAAAGTATGTCAAAGAAGTTTATGATACGGCAATAAGGAAAGATATCGTCACAAAATACAAAATTGAAAACGAGAATCTCCTCATGAGGATAACAGACTATCTCATGGATTCTGTTGGCAGCAGGACTTCAATTCGAAACTTGGCGAGGCAGTTAACTTCTAAAACATGCGCGACAAACGACAAAACCGTAGGATCCTATCTAGATTATTTATGCAAATCGTTTATGTTTTATCCAATGAAACGATATGACATAAGGGGCAAGAAGTATCTTGAATCAGATAAGAAGTATTATTTGGCCGATCTATCTTTCGGGTACGCGGAAATAGGGACAAAAAACACGGATTATGGTCACTTGTATGAAAATATCGTAGCAATCGAGCTAATGCGCAGGGACTACGAAGTGTATGTTGGATGCTTATATGACAAAGAAGTGGATTTTGTGGCTATGAAACATGGGGAGAAGATGTATATTCAGGTGTCAGATGACATCCGTAGAGAAGAAGCATTTCAAAGAGAAGTTAAATCATTATTAGCGATAAAAGACGCTTATCCAAAAATGTTGCTGGCAAGAAGCGGCCATGCTGAATCGCAATACGAAGGCATTAGGATAATCGATTTAGCGAGATGGCTCTATGATTCGCAAATTTAAGAAAGCTATAAAATTGCGAAATTCAATTTTATAAATTAACAATTTATCCAGGAATCGATAGAGGTAAGACTAACAAGTTTGGACTGCTTATGCTTAGTGGGCATACCCACCGGTTTTGGTGACCGATGGGCTGCCCTCCGTTTCCTTGCAATGGCAGAGTGCTTGGACTATACTACTCTTGAGCGTCTGAACTCAGGAGTAGGTATAATGCCTACTTCTTTTTGTTCTTCGACTCAAGAAGTATCAGAAGGATCAGTAGCAACGCTACGATAGTCTCGTCCAAGACGCTTCCTCCTTTGCAGTGGAGAGAGGGCGGGAAACTGAACCATTATGATCCCCTCCACACTAATATATAGACGGGTTTTCTGTGATTTTTCCCTGAAAGTTGAAAAAACCTTAAATTTTCTTCTATTTAGAATGAGAACTGCCGCAAATCTTTATCTAATGACTTTGAATCCGTATCCAATGCCTCGGATTAATCACGCATTCGCCATATTTGGGATACAGAAGTCTTGCGATTCGAGATTATGCTGAATAACGGTTTTTTTCACCACTTCACCCGCAAATGATTCCTTGGTTGCTTTCGAAATGCAAAAATAAGCGAAAAGATGATTGCGGGAATTTTCTTTCATTGCAAAGCCGATGAACCCGCTTTATACTGCTTTCGGTGGTAAGAGGGTTGGAAACTGTCCTTCCGCCACCAAATACATATTTTCGGTTATTTACATTAATAACCACAGCCATAGAGAGAACGGTTAGGGACAAGCCCTGTGATCCGTCAGCAACCTGCAAGATTAGCAAGGTGCTAAAGCTTGAATGATGGGATAATAGACTAAACACTCCCATCATTGCGATGGGAGTTTTTCTTTCCTTCCTCTGTGGCGACTAGGAGGATTAGAAAATGAAAACTATAATACACATTCCTCATGCATCACTGGATGTTCCACAGGAATTTTATGATGGTCTTTTGATATCTAAGGAAAAATTCCATAGATATAACACCAAGATGAGCGATATAGGTGTTGATGAGTTATTCAAAGAATTGAACGGAATCGCCTATAAAGCCAAGTACTCAAGGCTATACTGCGATGTAGAGCGTTTCAGAAACGACGATGATGAGATTATGTCTAAATACGGTGAAGGCGTTGTTTATACGAACGCCTATGATGGGGTATTGTTCCATAAGCATGACCAATCATATAAAAACAAGGTTCTTGAATACTACGATGCTTACCACAGGGCGCTTGATGAACTATGCAAGGAATGCTTATCCCAAGACGATTCATTACTGATACTCGATTGCCATTCATATAGCAGCGAGATGGCGAGCCACTTCTTCAAGGAAAATGTTCCATTCCCGGATGTTTGCATAGGAATAGAACCGAGATACTTCTCTCAAGAGATATTGGATAAAATCATCAAGGAAATAACATCACGAGGGCTAACATATGCGATTAATTACCCATATAAAGGTAGCCTAGTCCCGAATTGCATCTACAATGGAACCGTTAAGGGAAAAGTCTATTCTTTCATGCTAGAGGTAAATAAAAGAGCGTATTTATGAGCATCACAATCTTCATTTTTAGAGTTGTGAATGCATTTAGTCTCGTTTTTTCTCTTTGTGGGCATACCCACCGGTTTTGGTGACCAATGGGCTGCCCTCCGTTTCCTTGCAATGGCTGAGAGCCTGGGCTATACTACTCTTGAGCTTCCGAACTCAGGAGTAGGCATAACGCCTACTTCTTTTTGTTCTTCGACTCAAGAAGTATCAGGAGGATTAGCAGCAACGCCACTATCACTTCGTCCAAGACGCTTCCTCCTTTGCAGTGGAGAGAGGGCGGGAAACTGAACCATTATGATCCCCTCCACACTAATATATAGACGAGTTTTGAAAGATTTTTCCCAAAATATTCAATTTTGCATAAAAAAAACGCCTCATTTCTGAAGCGTTATTTGGAGATATCTATTGATTTACCGATGTTAGATTCCTTAAAGGCTTTATCAAGTCTAGTTATCATCTCATCAAATGATATGAGGTTTCTAGCTAAGTGTGGGGCAAATACGATTGTCTTATCCTTAATCCCCTGCGGATACATTTCTTTGAACATGTATTTGGCCGAGACACCGCTAACGACGATCTTGCTCCCTTTAAACAAAGACATAATCCTCGCAAAATAAGCTTTTGAGCATTTTGGAGCGGAGAAGGAGACTCCCTCTTCACCCTTAGATGCGCAATGGACAATCGGAAGGGAAACGACGCGTTTTTGCGCTTCTTCTCTACTGCATCTCAGGACATGGCCGGCGTAGGTGAAGGTCATCCACCAATGCATGTTGTCCATTTTGTATTTCCGGTTTTTGAAGAAATCGATGATTTCCTTATCGTTCATATCTGATAATGGCCATTTTTCGTCTGGATCAAAGCTAGGGTTGGAGGAGATGACCAACAATTCCGCCTTGTCGATATCGCCACTCCATGGTTCTGGACAATGAAAAAGAAAACCAGGAAGGGAATTAACCACGGTGTGACAGCTATTTAAGCGTTCATATCTTGCATCCACTGCCTCTCTACATCTTGCGATTTCAAGCAGAAGTTTGTCCGATTCTTCCATATTGGCCCCTCCCCTAGTGATTTCCAATTTTACATAAAAAAGGCTCAGATATTGAGCCATGGGGAAAAATGTATTGTTTTGAGTTCAATTATTGGTATTGAAATAGACTTTCTCGGTCAAAAGTTCTTTCATGAAGTTGGACAAGAAGTCGATTGATTCGTAACGGTCAAAGATATTGGAGACGCGTTTCTTGAAATATTTATAGGCTGGAGCGAGCCTGCTATCGGCCCTTAATGCTTCAAACTTAAGTTCGATATGGTTTTTTCTAGTTCCCATAGATACCGCTAAAAGGGATTTATCAAGACGAGTTTCTATGTCTTTGGACGACAAGAACTTATTGAGGGCATCAATCAATATAAGATTATAGATGAATGTGTTGCTTTTATGCTCCTCACTGGTAATCAAAACGTTTTCTTTAATGGAATAATAGACATAGTTCCAATAGGACTTGTTTCTATCTAACGCCCAGGAGAAATGCTCCTTCAATGATTCGACTGTCACTTCCAAAAGGTCTTCATCTTTGAGATAAATAGCCCTGTTCTTGCGATATATATCATCCAAAGAAACGAATTTTTTGGTCATATAGACTTGACGATGAAGTGTTCTATTGGTTAGAGAATACGCTGCTTCATTGAGACGGTAGATTAAAGAAGACGGTTCGATTACCGTTAGATAGTTCGCCATTGACATCGTATAACCAAAAATAGCAGCTTCATTTGAGGTGATGGCGATAGTTGTCAAGTCGTTCTCTTTAGAAAATGAGACGTTGTTCCCGAACAATTCAACAGCCACTTCACCAGCCATCTGGTCATGGATGATGAATTTTGCGGTTATGCAGTCATCGTCTGAAAGGTATTTCTTCTTCTGGACATAATCAACAATGTCGAAACCACCGGTGATTGGCTTGGAGGATTTCTTTTCGATAACAACCGAATCAATCATATCAATGCGATAAGACCTTATTTCTGAAGTATCGTTTTTGCTGCAAAGAATGTAGATGTTGCCCCCGGCTGGATAAATAAAATGCGGGCTAGCGTAGATGAACGTTTTATTTCTTTCTTGGTCAAGGGAAAAAGCGCGCGGCCCATAGCAGAATGAAACCTGCTTTTTGCCTTTTATGGCCTCCAATAACGATTCGATTATAGGATATGTCGCAAGTTCTTTTGACGATTCCGGAATAAGGGCTCGAAATGCCTCATTCATGTTATCGATCGAATCGTCGTGGGAGTTCTGCAAATCTGCTCTTTGCGGTCTATTGAGGCTGCGGTTCAAAATGGTTGATATGCTTATCATCTCATCAACCGGTATGAATTTGGAAGATATTATCGCGGACATTATCATACCATATTGAATCTCATCGAGATATTTTTTGCGGTTGTAGTAAACCGACCCATTCTGAGTCTTGATGATTAGGTTCGGTTCAAAAACCAAAAACTGATGGAGACATCTGTCGATTGTTGTTCTAGATGGACTTAAAGAATATTTGTTCTCGAGTTCTTTCTTGAGGGCAATTTGGGTCATCGGATGATCTTCATCAGAAAAATCCTTAAGGACCTCAATTATATAATAAGGATATAATCCCTCTTTTTTATATATGGTATTCTCTGCTAATTCGTCTGTAGGTTTTAATTTTCTTCCCATTATCGATACTCTCCACTTTATAGAGGCCTAAGAAAAGGAATTCGCCCGCTTTATTTCTTGCAAACACCAAACGTAGCTCATAAGTCTCGGCCCAAAAACGGAAGTCTGGATTAAAGCAGCGTTCAACGATTGTTTCCTCATCCTCGCTTAATTCGTTTATCCAATGTGGGGTTCTGGTGCCAGTCCAGTTGTTATGAAACAAAACCCACACATCATAACCCTCTAAGGTAGTCTTAGAAGCATACCACTGATGGGAGCCATCAAATTCGAAGGAATTGTTTCTATTCCACCCGAAGATAGTTGAACATTCCTCGTATATCTCCAAGGCGTTGTCACCATAATTTTTGTAGGCTGTTAGCGAAGCGCCTTCTTTTTTATCTTTACCCATCCACATTTTTGAATAATTTATTATTTTTCCCTTATTAATTTACTATTTTTCATAAATTATATCTATTTAGGTGCATAAAAGGTTACTTAATATGCATAAAAAGCAACTCGGATGACTTCAAATGGTCAAATAAACGATGCAAAAGTTAAAACTTTTGGGAAAAAATCCTTTAAAACTCATCTATATATTAATGGAGGGTTCCATCATGGCACAATTCCCTTGCCCCCTCCGCCAAAGGCAACGGCACAGGAGAAAAAGCCGTGGAAGATCTTATAGTAGCATTGCTGCTAATCCTCCTCATCCTACTTAGAGTAGGCAACAAAAAAGAGTAGGCTTTATACCTACTCGTGAGTTACCGCTCCCCAGTAGTTTAGCCTAGGCTCCGTGCCATTGCAAGGGAACGAAGGGTCACACATCGGTTCCAAAACCGGTGGGTTTCCCGTCAAATGCAAAGTTTTTATTGCCAAGGTTTTCAAAAAGATTACCTATGAATATGGTTTGTTTAAATATGACATTCTTGTGATTTTATATAACATTCTTACAATTTTGGATAAATAGGAGTGTTTTTGATTAACTTCGCAAGATAATCGTGTTTAAATAGCCATATGGAAAGCATACCTATTGAAATAGTGCGGTACGACAAGATCAAGCATCTTAAGTTTTTTCTTGACCGCATAAACAACTCACCACGCCATATACATAACGAGATTGAAATGGGGCTAGTTCTATCGGGAACTGGATGCGTTTCAGTCAAACAGACTAAATACGAGTTAAAGAAGGGCGATATTTTCATCATTAACTCCAATGAGGTCCATTCCATCACCGATAATTTCAACGCGCCGGAAAGCGCAACCCCAAATATCATCATCATTCAAATATCCAATCATTTCCTTAGGGAATATGTGCCATCTGTCAGGACCACGTTCTTTAAAGCCTGCAGATTAAATGACATATTAACTAAAGATAAACGCGACGAATTGGCACTTCTTATGATAGAGGCCTGCAAGAATTATTACACTCAATCACCGATGTTTAGATTGGACACTTTGATTCCTATGACAAAAATTATGGGATTCCTATATAAGGAGGTGCCCTATGAGATAATCTCCGAATCCCAGAAGAAGAGAAAAAAAGAAAGAGACATGCAAATAGAGAGAATAATCTCTTACATGGATGCGAACTTCGAATCGCAAATCCGTTTGGCGGATATCGCGGAGATGGAGGATATAACAATCACTTATTTATCTCACATCTTCACATCAAATTTCGGAATCACATTCCAGGAATATCTCAACAATAAAAGATTTGAGGAATGTCTGAGACTTATGGGAAATAGCAAGAAAACCTTGTTGGAAATATCTTATGAATCAGGATTCTCCGATCCAAAGTACATGACCAAAATGTTCTTGAAGAAAGTCGGAATGACCCCTAAAGAATGCAGAAAACAGATGGCCAATATCAGCCTGGATAACGGTGAGCCAAAAATCGGCAAGACAGAAAAGATATATGGCGGGGAAGAAACTTTAAAGCTGATCGATGAATATGTTAAGGAAAATTATTAAAAAGAGGAATTAGTTCCTCTTTTTTAAGGATTTGGAAAAATCAATCAAAACTCGTCTGTATGTCTTTTATGGCGCGATTCCCCTACCTCCTCCACCAAAAGCAATGACCGAGAAAGGAACGGCATGGAAGAGATTGTTGTAGCATTGCCTCCCATCCTCTTATTCTGCTCGAGACGGGTAGGAACAAAAAAGAGCGGGCATAATACCTACTCGTGAGTTCAATCTCACCTGTAGTATATATAGCCTAGCCCCTCGGTTATTACAAGGGAACGGATGACTACCCATCGGCTCCAAAAAACCGATGGGTTTCTCGCCATTGAAATTAACATAGAACATCTTAAAATTCGCGGAATCGCCTTAATTTTCTTGCGGGATAAATATAAAGAATGGCACATAAACACGGTTTCTCTTTGCAATGACAATCGTGCGAAGAAATTTAACTGAACATTAAATGAATCATCTTGGGTTAAACTTATACGATTGAGGCTATGAAGTCATCATAATAACTAGGCCACAATCAATAACACAGCGTTTTCTAACTAACGATGTCGCCAAAGTCCAAAGTTTTATCAAACACGAAGGACATAAAAATTGACTAAACAGCGTTGCAATGAATTAAACTAAAGATATATAGTTATGTCGCTTAGCCTTAATGACTAAAAAATAAGGAAAAATATGAAGAACATCGAAAAGAAAAAAGTGTTGGTTTTAAAAGATGAAGTCGCTTATTGCGATGGACAGGTAGTTTCTAAAACGTTAGAGCAAAATTCGCATCACTCAGTAACTCTATTCTCGTTTGATAAAAATGAGGAGATTTCATCGCATAAAGCGGGTGGAGACGCATTTGTTTATATACTCGACGGAAAGGCGGAAATCACAGTGGACAGCGATAAATACATTCTTACAGCAGGAGAAACCATCGTCATGCCAAAAGACCATCCACATGCATTGCTGGCATTAGAGAAATTCAAAATGTTATTGGTCGTTGCGTTTGATTGATTGAATTCTCAAATCAACGATTATTAATCCAGCCAGCTAAGGTAGCGCCGCATTCATCAACGTGTGAGCCTTGAATCTCATACCCGGGGTTTACAATTGAAGCAGGAACGGTTTTCTTAATATCGTTAACGGTGTTAGATAAGCCAGATCCTTCATGAGTGCAGAAAGGATAGATTGTTTTGCCGGTGAAGTCGTGACTTTCTAAGAATGAATAAACGGCTACAGGCATCGTACCCCAATAATTTGGATAGCCCAAATAGACAACATCATATGAAGAAATATCGATGTTGTCTTTTAATTTTGGTCGTTTGTTATTCTTCAAATCATTTCTTGCTTGGATTGTTGCGGCGCGATATTCGCATGGATATGGCTCCACCTCCTCAATCTTGAATATGTCTCCTCCAACCATATTTTTAATGGCCAAAGCAACCTTTTCTGTGTTACCTACTTTAATTTCACGGATAGAGCCACCGAAGTAATTCTCTCCGGCTCTAGAATAATAAGCGATCAGGATTTTCATATTTAAACCTTTAGAAATTAAAAAGCGATGGATTCCACCGCAAAGAAATTATTCTTGTCTTTCGTCTCCATGGAAGAAGATTGCAACCGTGCCAGGTCCGGCGTGGGAGGCGATTATCGTTCCAATGCTATTGATGCGGATGTCGCTTTCTTTAAGATTATGGAATTTAGAAAGCAACGCTTCCTTTGTCATCTCCGCATGCTCTAAGTCGTTAGAGTGAGAGATAAATACCTTGCCTTGATAATCCAAACCGTTATCGCAATGTTCAACCATCGTGTCGATGGTCTTCTTAACCGCCGCTCTTTCGCCCATGACCTTGCTATAAGCGATAATTTTGCCTTCTTTGTTGAGATGCATGATCGGACAGATATTGAGAGTGGACGCCAAAAAAGCCACAGGTCCAGACATTCTTCCGGTTCTTCTGAAATACTTTAAATCAGTCGAAAAGAACTGGTGATGGATACATAATCTATTGTCGTAAATCCAATGGACAATGCTTTCAATTGGCGTGTTTTTATCCAGCATATCCTTAATATCGTCAACAAAAAGGCCATATCCTGATGATGAACACGTTGAATCAATGACAATTAAATCTTGATCAGGGAACTCGGTTCTCATGGTTTTCTCGGCAAGAAGGGCGTTGTTATAGGATTGAGTCATGCCTGTGCCAAAGCAAATATGAAGAACGTTATCGCCTTTAGATAAAAGAGAACGGAAATATTCCTCATACTGGTATTGGTTAAGCTGAGAGGTTGCAGGGATAATGCCTTCATCTAACCATTTGTAGAACCTCTTAAGACTATCTTCTTTCATGTCATCAACATAAACTTGTCCATTTGCGGTGTAGGTGTAATAGATGATGCTGATACCCCTGCCTAAGACATAATCATTAGGCAAGTCGACCGTTGATTCACAAGATAAGATATACTTAGCCATAATTTTAACCCCTTAATTTACACCTAGTATTTAATACTAGATTTATAGTAAAATGTCAAAGAAAATTATTCAATAGTTTATGTTAATGTCAAAGTTATTAGGTAAATATATAGTCGAGAGTTATCTATCTTTATTGTTACCTATAAATTTTGTGTAAGATATAAATGAAAACGCCTCCCGTTATGGGAGACGTTCATTGATCAATTAGTTGCCTTTATAGGCATCCTTCATGATTTGAACCATGTCAGCGACTAAAGGTTCACGTGGATTGGCTGGAGTGCACTGATCCTCATATGCGAGGTAGGCAATGTTCTCAAGCTGGGACATGTAGTTTTCCTCATCTGGAATGATGGATTGGAAGTTCATATCCACACCGAGATCCTTGCCGAATTCGAGAACTTTCTTGGAAAGGGCCTCTGCAGCTTCTTCCTTGCACTTGCATGGGATGTTGTTCAGAAGGCAAATCTTGTAATATTTCTCATCGCACTGATAGGATTCGTACTTTGGCCAAACGGAGAGTTTGGTTGGTTGAGTGCCATTATAACGGATGACGTGTGGGAGCAAGATTCCGCAAGTCTGGCCATGGATGGTGTGGAAGACAGCGCCCATCTTATGAGCCATGGAGTGAGTGATTCCTAAGAAAGCGTTAGCGAATGCCATGCCAGCGATTGTTGCGGCGTTGTGCATCTTCTCACGGGCTACCAAATCGTTTTTTCCGTTTTTAACTGCTCTTGGGAGATACTTGAAGACGAGTTCGATTGCTTCAAGCGCAAGACCATCGGTGAAATCTGATGCCATGACAGAAGTATAAGCTTCAATTGCGTGAGTCAAGACGTCTAATCCTGTATAAGCGGTTGATCTTGCAGGAATATTTGTTGTGAATTCAGGGTCGACAATAGCGATTGTTGGAGTTAATGAGTAGTCGGTTAATGGATACTTCTTGGAGTTAGCCTTATCTGAGATAACAGCGAATGGAGTGACCTCCGATCCAGTGCCGGATGTAGTTGGGATGCAGATCAATTTGGCTTTTCTCCCCAACTCTGGATATTTGAATGCACGTTTGCGGATATCCATGAACTTCTGCTTCAAATCGTCGAAGTTGACTTCTGGGTGCTCATAGAAGAGCCACATGCCTTTAGCGGCATCCATGACGGAACCACCGCCTAATGCGATGATGGTGTCAGGCTTGAACTGGTTCATCAAACCAACGCCTTTTTGAACTGTTGTGATATCTGGATCAGGCTCAACCTCTGAGAAGAGCTGATAGGTGACCTCATTACGTCTTTCCATCAACTGGTCAATGATCTTGTTGAGGAAACCAAATTCGACCATGGATCTATCGCAAACGATGAAGACCTTATCGACATCTTTAGCGGATTTAAGGTATTGGATTGAATTGCGTTCGAAATAAATCTTCTGTGGGACTTTGAACCACTGCATTGTGTTTCTCCTTTTGCCAACACGTTTGATATTGAGTAAATTAATAGCGGATACGTTGCCTGCAACCGAGTTAGCGCCATATGATCCGCATCCTAAAGTTAGTGATGGGAGGAATGAGTTATATACGTTTCCGATTCCGCCGAATGTTGATGGGGAATTCCAGATGATACGGATGGCTTTGACCTTATCGCCAAAGGCATCAGACATCGACTGGTCGTGGCAATGAATTGCTGCTGAGTGGCCAAGTCCGCCAAATTCGAGCATCTTCTCGGACATTTCAAATCCTTCTTTGTAGTCTTTGACTTTGTAGACTGCAAGAACTGGAGAGAGTTTTTCTCTGGATAATGGTTCAGAGGCACCAACTTCTGAGCAATAAGCAGCAATGATCTGCGTTCCCTCTGGAACTTCAAATCCTGCGTTTTTAGCGATATTTTGCGCCGACATGCCAGCGACTTTGCCGTTTAATTTGCCGTCAGCGACATTGGCATCGCCTTTGCAAACGCCGAACATGAATTTCTCGAGTTTGGTCTTTTCTTCTTCGGTTGCGAAATAAACGCGATATGTCTTGAACATATCAATGACTTTGTCATAGATGGATTCATCGATGAATACAGCGGATTCTGAAGCACAAATCATGCCGTTGTCGAATGACTTAGATAAGACGACATCATTTACTGTCTGGGCGATATCGCATGTCTCATTGATGTAGCAAGGGACGTTACCAGCACCGACGCCTAAGGCTGGTTTACCGCTGGAATAAGCTGCATTGACCATGCCTGGACCACCGGTTGCAAGGATTGTCGAGACGCCTGGATGTTTCATCAAAGCACCTGTTGCCTCGATGGATGGATGCTCAATCCACTGGATGCAGTTCTTTGGGGCACCTGCTGCAACGGCAGCATCTCTCATGACGATAGCGGCTGCTTTAGAAGATTGCTGTGCGCCTGGATGGAAGCCGAAGATGATTGGGTTCCTTGTTTTGATTGAGATTAAGCATTTAAAGATAACCGTTGAGGTTGGGTTGGTGACAGGCGTTACACCACAAATGACACCGACTGGTTCAGCAATTTCAACGATTCCTGTAACCGGGTCATCAGAAATAATGCCTACCGTCTTTGTGTGTCTCATGTTGTTGACGACATATTCGCAGGCAAAGAGATTCTTGGTCGCTTTATCTTCGAATACGCCACGATGAGTTTCATCAATTGCTAACTTGGCGAGTTTTCCGTGAGCATCGAGTCCGGCAACAGACATCTTTGCGACGATGTAATCGATCTGTTCTTGATTGAATGAGGCGAATTCGTCCAAGGCAACCAAGCCTTTCTTGACGAGCTCATCAACTTCTTTTTCTGCCTGGAGTTTCTTCTCTTCAGGCGTAAGTTCTACTACTTTCTTTTCTGGCATGTTTTCTACACTCCTTCATGCATACTGACTGAGAGGGTCTCCTCTCATCGGGCTATATTGTAAACTTGCCTTTAAAATAAAAGTATATTTTTACCGGTTTATTATTACTGAAAATATTCGCTTGACTTTTAAAATATCTATTAATCCGTAGTTATCGAACGAAATTGTTACCTTAGAAAATTTCTGAAAGTATTTTCATAAATCAGTAATTTTTTCTTGTTTTAATGATTTCAAGGATGAAATGGGTGAAATTGTATCGTCCGTTCCCCTTTGATTACAACATTATCATCCAACAGCAACACGCAAGTATTACCATAAGCATCAGGAAAATGAATATTCCTCCAATGATGCGGAAGCATCCAAATAACGGATGATAATGGAAACGGCACCACCTGCGGTAATGCGGTCCACGTAAATATGGTTCGTGGAAATGTGGATCAGGAAAAAGTGGTCTTCCGTGAGGGTTGTGAAAATGTTGTCCTCCGTGAGGGCCGTGAAAGTGTGGTCCTCCATGAAATCCGCCAGGTCCGAACATAGTAGCTACTCCTTTCCTGGGCCCCTAAGAAATAAAAACATTGGCCCGACACTATTTCGTTTGCCAATGATCTTGCTAGATTCACCTATAGGTGGATCCGTAACACCGAGCAATGTGCTGTCTTGACGATGCCACGCGAGTAAGCTACTCCTCACTGCGCTTTTAATATAATACAAACCTGGGGGTTGTAAAGGAAAAATTCATATTTTTTACAGCGTTTTATTGAAGGGTTGTCACTAAAAAAGCCCTCCGAAATGGAAGGCTATATATCTTTATATAATATTACTTGTTTGATGAGTAGCTTCTGAAAATCTTCTTATCAAATTTCTGACGAGCCTCCGATAGGGATTCGCCCTCTTCAAGAGCGGAGATGACGGTGGCAAATAAAGGCGCGAGATGCAAGACTTCAATCTTGTCCGACTTCTTTTCTTCAGGAAGCGGGATTGTGTCAGTGATGACAAGTTTCTCTAAGCAAGAATTGTTGATGTTCTCAAGGGCTTTGCCAGAAAGGATTCCATGGGTGATAGCGGCATAGATTTTCTTGGCGCCTAACTCTTTGAGTTTGGATGCAGCTAAGCAAAGAGTGCCGGCAGTATCAACGATATCATCGACGATGATGCAGTTCTTATCTTTGACATCGCCGACTATGCCAACGAATTCAGCCTGATTTGGTTTTGGTCTTCTCTTATCGATGATGGCAAGAGGAGCGTTGAATTTCTCTGCAAGCCTTGTGGTTCTGACAACGCCTCCGTGATCTGGAGATACGCAGCAGATGTTGTCTAGGCCAAGATCCATGAAGTATTTCCAATAAAGCGGCATTGGAGAGATGTCATCAACTGGGATGTTGAAGAACCCTTGGATTTGTGAAACGTGCAAATCAGTGCAGACAACGCGGTTAGCGCCGGCTGTTGTTAAGAGGTCAGCGACTAATTTAGCGGAGATTGGCTGTCTAGGTTTGGCTTTCCTATCTTGTCTAGCATAGCCGTAATATGGCATAACACAGGTGATAGAACGAGCGGATGCTCTCTTTAATGCATCGATTGTGACGAGTGTCTCCATAAGCCTTTCATTGACCGGAGTGCAAGTTGACTGAATGATGTAAACGTCATCGCCACGGCATGATTCCATGGCTTCAAAGCAAACTTCTCCATCAGCGAAATGTGGGACTTTGGCAGGCATCACTTCGACATCGAGTATCTCAGCGATTTCTTGAGCCATTCCCGTATTGGCTGTTAGAGGTAAGATTTTTAATCTTTTGTTCATTTTAATATCCTCTGGTCTTCTGACCTTTTATAGTCTTTTATTATATTTACCAAACGTGTCATTAGAAACACTAAGAAGCCTTTTTAGCCAATGAAAGCACTTACCAAAAGGGAAATACCGTTTTTCAATCATATATTTTAGGTTCTCCATACTCTCTTTTGAGAGCGTTAATTGATATGACCCACTGATTGCCGAATTTAGTCACATCCCGCCCTTTTACAAGCTTGTTGTATTGGATGGCCTTCCGAAGTGTGGATTCATTGAGCCCCCAAAGTTTTGTGGCTTCACTTATGGCGACCAAGCCATCAAATGGAGTTTTGATGACCTCGCCTTTATCAAAGAGTTCATCGCAAGACAAATCGATGTCGTCATTCCAAATGACACCATATCCACCCGGAGCAACATGAACACGGTTGAACAACGTTTTATCGTCCAAATTAGAAAATAAATCTATTTCCTTTAACAAAGGCACAACATCATAAACTTTTGTGACTCCTTCCACAAACTGGACCACTATTTTTAGATTTTTGGACGGATAAACAGCATTTACTTTGTGAAACATAGAACTCAATTGTAATGGTTCGATTTTTGCGATTTTTTGGCTATACCACATATTGCTTAACTTTATTCGGTGAAGGCACATCAATACTTTGACCATTCTTGATGCGTTAGGAGGAAGAAAACCATCCATTATTGACAAATCATCAATTTTCAGAATAGCGTTGAGTTCACCGTGTGAAGCATGAATGTGTTTCGGATTTTAATCCTTAAAATACATATAGATAAAAATACCGTAAAAAGAGGATAAATTTGGCATGAAATTCCTTTCTTTCACCCATATCGCCCCGAAAGAACATTTCACGGCTTCGTGATATTGACAATAAAATTAAAGCTCGGTTTTTCCGAGCCTTGAATCAATCCTTATAGGTCTCCTTGATGTTGATTGAGGAGAAATGCTCGAGGTTTGAGCCGTTGACCCAGATGACGTGAGAGATGTCCTCACAACGGATGATGGAATGGAACAATTTATCCCTTCCGATGAACATCTTGATAACTTTGTTGGGGTCTTTGCATTTTGAAGTCAAAGCGCTAAGAGCGTTCACCATGTCGTTGATTTCCGCATTGGCATCAGCCTGAGCAAGAAGAACGATTGCGACGTTGCATTCTCTAGCGAGCTTATCTAAAGTCGCCACCAAATTATACGTTTCTTCGATATCCTTGTTATTCCCGAATGTTGAGACACGGAGCAATTCAAGATAATCAATATAGACCGAATCTATCTGATTTGCCCTCATTTTGACAATGTGGCAAAGTTCATCAATGCCCACGCCGGAAGAATCAACAACGTTGATTTTGAAGAGTTCGCTCCACTTGATGCCAAAATGGCTGTGAAGTTTGTTGTAGATGACGGATTGGCAGTATTCATAGGAGAAATAAAGCACTCCTTTGCCTTCCCTTAATTCTCCTGCGGCGTTATAGACGGAGATTGTTGATTTACCTAAGCCCGATTTTCCTAAAAGGAGGCTTAAACGCCCTTTTTCAAGTTTGATGATTTCCATAGTTTTTTACCTGTTGATTGATTATTAATATAGACTTTTTGACAAAAAAATTAAATGTTATTTAGGAATATCGATGCATTCTTGGAGAGCGTTAAAGCAAATGCAAGCCCTATAGTGAACGGGATATATCAGTGCTTAATAATTCAAAAATTGTTCAGGATCAGATAAAAAATCTTGCAAAGACAACATCAAAATCCCTTTCTCGTTATAGCCACTCATAATAGGTTGATTTACGATGATGATTTTTTTGAATGCGTCGTTGATTGAAAGAAGGGAGGTTTGTTCTTGCATCATTTTCTCTTCGGAAGGAATGTTATATGCGGATTGTATATAATATCTGCGATTCCCAAGGTTGACCACAAAATCGACCTCATACGTTTTCCTGACTGATTCTCCATTTTCTTTTCCGACTTTCTCGACAACTCCGACATCAACAGAATACCCACGCAAACGCAACTCGTTATAAATTACGTTCTCCATAATATGAGTGTATTCTTGCTGCCGAAAAGAGAGCCTGGCGTTTCTAAGCCCAAGGTCGACAAAATAATATTTCGCAGGTGTGTTAATGTACTTCTTGCCTTTTATATCGTACCTTACAGCTTTCTCAACAAGGAAGGCGTCTTGCAAACAATCCAGATAATTAGAAATGGTATTTGTAGACAAATTGACATTTTTAACGCTGCTGAAAGTTTTGGATAATTTCAAAGGATTGGTAAGTGAGCCAATCGAGGAAGCCAATATATCGGTTAATTCGTCAATTTCTGAGTTTCCGTGCAGATTGTTTCTGTTGATGATGTCCGATAAATAGGTGGCGTTAAACAGATTCGTTAAGTATTTTGCTTTGTCCACCACGTTTTCCATCGATAGGCACAAAGGCATTCCGCCGTAATTGCAATACATAATCCAGGCTTTATCAAATTCTCCGCCATAAACGGAATAAAATTCCGAAAAGTTTAAAGGATATACTCTGATTTCATCCCCGCGACCGCGGAATTCGGTTATGACATCACTAGAAAGGAATTTAGAATTGCTGCCCGTGACATAAATATCAGCGTTAGGAATATGCAAAAAACCGTTAATGACGCTTTCAAAATCTGAAACCAGTTGTATCTCATCAAGCAAAATGTAATAGTCGTCCAAATCATGAATTCGATTTTTGACGTAGGCGTATAACTCTTCTGGGTCCTGCAATTTTTTATTCCCGAAATCATCTAGTGCAACTGATATGATGTGGTCTTCTTTGATACCCGTTTCAATGAGATATTGACGGAAAAGATTGAATAACAAATAGGATTTACCGCAGCGTCTAATGCCCGTGATAATCTTAACCATACCATTCTTCTTGTGCTGTATAAGTTTATTTAAGTAAAAATCCCTTTTGATATTCATTTAAGCCCCCTAAATCCTACTTATTTATATACAAAAGAGAGAGGCAAGTCAACTTGTCTACTGAAAATTTTTGTAGAAAGCCACAAATATTTTAAATAAAAGGAATAAAACGATTATTCTGCGGGTAGTATCTTAAATCCACCTCCTGATATAAATTTTATGTCTTTTAGTATATTCATCACCGTAAAGTGTTTTTTTACACTAAGGAATATAAAAAGAACCGGATTATTCGGTTCTTGAAACTCAAATGAATTTTATTTCTTTGTAGTTATGTCCAAAACGTGCGAGGATGCACCAAGCAGCTCCATCCTCTCGCATGTGGCCAAGTGATAGGCAATGAATTCTTGGTATTCTTCATCGCTTAAAGCATTTATGTAAACTCTTAGATAGTCTGATGGGCCATCACTCGCGATTATCTTTATTCGTTTAAGCCCCACCGCTTCATTATATTCATCGATGTCTTCAAGCCTGACCATTGAATACAAATCATCGGGTTTATTGATTACGTGGAAATCCTCGGTTAAGTCATTCTTGGATTCTAAGATGTGTTTCTTCATGAATGCGTAAGATATAACTGCATATTCATTCATGTAATAACTTGTGAGAATCACTCCGTTTGGTTTAGTGACTCTTTTGGCTTCTTGCAAGGCTTTGATTTTATCCTCTTTCTTCATAAGATGATAAATTGGGCCGAAAACAAGGGTGACATCGAACGAGTTATCTTGGATAAATGATAAATCCAAAGCGTTGCCTTGATGGATATCCACCCCAGAATTCTTCGCTTTGAACACTTCGATGTTATGGGGGACAAGTTCCACTGCGGTAACTTTGTAGCCTTCTTTATCGAAGTAAACCGAATAAGCGCCAGTTCCAGCCCCGATATCCAAAATCGTCTTGGATTTGTCGTTATTCAAGATTTGCTCAATATATTTGATATTAGTGATGAATTCAACGTTGCCATGCCTAGTTTTAAGACGGTGATCCTCGTCAAAATGGTTGTAATAATCCTCAAGCAGGCTGATTTTGGTGTTGCATCTTTGAAAATTCATGTGGTGATTATATCACCCACCTACGTCAATTAAAATCGAGACGGAACATAAAGGCTGGAATAGCATTACTAATTGAGACACTTATTCGTAACGTATTTTTGTGGCAATAATGAGCAAAAACAATCATAATTAATCAAAAGGTGGTCAAAAATCATGGCAAATAATGGAATAAATATGTTCGCGAATGAGCGATTTAAACAAGTTTTGGATTATCTTAAAGAGCACAATAGGGCAACGGTTGAAGAATTATCCAAAGTACTTTATGTATCCCCTGCCACAGTCAGGCGTGACCTAAAGGAGATGAAAAAACTTGGTCTAATTCAGAGAACACATGGTGGGGCAATCGCGAATGATAACTCGGATGAGGTCAATATCTTCGTCCGCATCGAGAAAAACATGAAAGATAAGGAGGAAACGGCATCCATCGCCTTAAATGGTTTGCCGCTGTTCAATACCGTCTTCATCGACAATTCATCCACTTGCCTAGTCTTAGCCGAAAAGATGAATCTGCAATTTAAGACGGTCGTAACGAATGGATTCCAATTGGCCATGAAACTTGCATCGAGAAAAGACGTAACCGTCATATTCTTGGGCGGCGAGGTTAGAAATAACGCCAGCGCAACATATGGTGCCTTAGCAACCAGCATGCTCGATAAATTCCGTTTCGATTTGATGCTGATTTCCTGCGCATCTGTTGGCGAGGATGGGTGTTACGAAACGTCAATTGATGTCGCGGATATCAAAAGCGCAGCATATTCCAGAAGCAATCACCACATCTTATTGGTAGATAAAACCAAGTTTGATTTAAATAGCCCATATCGCGTTAGACAACTTAACGAATTCCAGGAAATTTACACCAATGCGAGCGATGAAGTTCTAAGACCATTCCGCAGCCTCGGATATAACATCATCAACAAATGAAACCGATTTAGTCGGTTTTCTTTTTGAGACGTTCGAATTAGAATAAAGATTAAGAAAAAGAGGAAACATATGAACCAGGAAGAGAAGCTTTTTAAGAAGCAATATAAGAAGGCTAAGCATAAAGCCATTAGACCCTGGAAGGGCCTAACTATCACGATGATTGCGATGACGGGGCTTTTTACATGCGCTCACGCAGTCGTTGGCATATTTGACAACACCTTTGCGGTTTTAACAAATGACGGGTTCTACAAATTGAAGAACGAGGATAGTTCCGCCCAATATTTCAAATCCGACTTTGAATCGAACGAAACGATGGTCGAAAAAGGAAAAGATGTCTGCTACCAGGTCGAAGCGGAGGGCGCAACACTTCTTATGAATAACGGAGCATTGCCTTTAGCGAAAGGCTCAAAAGTTTCCACCTTCTCCTCGTCCAGCGTTAATTTGGTTTATGGCGGAACAGGTTCTGGAAACGTCGACTCGTCCACTGCCGATACATTGAAAGGCGCCTTGGAGAAATCAGAATTCCAAGTTAACGAAACCTTATGGAATTTCTACCTCAAAGGAGCAGGTAAGAAATATGTCCCTAATAGAGGCGGAGTTGTCTCGCTTTCCGCCGCTAGCGTATTAGAAGCGCCTTGGAGTGTTTATGACATAAGCACGCTGGATTCGGTTAAAGAGTATGGCGATGCCGCAATAGTGACCCTATCTAGAGTTGGCGGAGAAGGCGCGGACTTAACCTATAAAGACGGCAATTATCTTGCGTTGAATGAAGATGAGAAAGATATGATGAATCATCTAAAGACGATGAAGAGCGAGGGCACGATTAAAAACATCGTTGTGCTCATCAATTCCGCAAACCCTTTGCAAGTCGATTTCCTAAAGAGCAATGATTACGACGTCGATGCGGTTTTATGGATCGGAGATGTGGGAATCAATGGTTTAAAGGCGGTCACCGATATCTTGAATGGAGATGTCAACCCATCTGGCAAATTGGTGGATACATACTGCTATGACAACTACTCATCTCCTGCCATGAAGAATTTCACTCCGATAACATATAAAGGATACAAAAAGGGACTAGTTCCAAGCAATGCCTCCACCTATATGGTTTATCAGGAAGGTATCTACGTTGGATATAAGTATTACGAATCGCGTTACTACGATTATGTGATGGGTGAACATAACCCAGGAGATTACAACTATGGCAATGATGTTGCCTATCCATTCGGCTACGGATTGTCTTATAGCACTTACTCATATTCGAAATTCAATTACGTTAAGGATGACGCGAATAAATGCTTAAATTTTAGCGTGACAGTTGCTAATAACGGCGCAAAAGCCGGTAAAAACACGGTTGAGATTTATCTACAAAAGCCAACAGCAGACAAGAAACTGGAAGTCAGTGCGGTTCAACTCGTGGGATTCGCCAAAACCGGAATAATCGATGGTGGCAAAACGGAGGAAGTAACCATTAGCGTTCCTTACGATGAATTGACCACATATGATTCGTATGGGGCCAAAACATATGTCATGGATGCAGGCGATTATCATTTCACAATCGCAAATGGGGCGCATGAGGCCGCGAATAATTTCTTGGCCTTCCAAGGCAAAACCATTTCCAACTCTCATATGGACAGCGAAGGCAACAGAGATTTGGTTAAAACATATACGCAAAGCGCATATGACGACAAGACTTATTCGACATCGTTTACGGGAGAGAAGATTACCAACCAATTATCCGATGCGGATATCAATCTATATGAGGATGGAAAACAGAAAATCACATACTTATCCCGTTATGACTGGGCAGGCACATTCCCAACTGGTGAGCAATCATTAGAGCTGACCGACAAAATGATCAAAGAACTTCAGGATGTCCAATATAACGCAGACGATTACGAGAAAATAGATATGCCTAAGTTAGGCCAAAAGAATGGAGTTAATCTATATGATCTGATCGGCAAAGATTATGATGACCCATTATGGGATTCATTGCTGGATGAACTAACATTCGACGAAATGGTCAGCTTAATAGGCGATGCCTTCCACTGGACGATGCCATGTGAATCCATAAACGCGCCAGGCTCTAGAGATGAGAATGGTCCGCAGGGACTAACAGCCTCACTATTCGGCAACAACAAAGAAAAGATGAAAGCCACCGCCTTCACATCGGAAGACGTTATGGCGGCCACCTTCAATCGAGATTTGATGGGAGATGTTGGCAATATCATCGGCAATAACTGTTTAAGCGCGAATGTTGCAGTTCTCTATGGAACTGGAAATAACATCCACAGGACTCCGTACGGGGGAAGAAACTTCGAATATTATTCCGAAGACGGCTTCTTATCGGGAGAAATCTGCGCAGCAGAGGTCAAGAAAATCGAAGAAAAAGGCGTGCATGTCTGCATGAAGCACTTCGCTTTGAACGATTGTGAGCAAGATCGAATCGGATTAGGCGTTTGGCTCAATGAGCAATCGGCAAGAGAAATCTACCTTAAAGCATATGAGGCACCGTTTGAAAAAGGTAACGCGAACGGGGTTATGGTGGCCTACACAAGATGGGGCACCACTTGGTCTGGGGCTAATAAAGGACTGATGACCAATATCTTGAGAAAAGAATGGGGAAGCAACGGCTTATCGATTACCGACAATGTCTTAACAACTTACGTAAACGGGGTTGATGGCATTATGGCAGGTGTCTCTATATATGATGCGATGTTGCCGTATGTCACAAATCAGTTGCCTAAATACGAAAACGATGCAGTTATCGTCGATGCGATGAAGACGGCTTCACACCGCAATCTCTACGCCCTCGCCAATAGCATTGCCATGAATGGAATTGGAGAGAACACAACAGTGGTCAGGACAATTCCATCCCTAATCCTCTATATCCGTGCGGCTGATATCATAAGCGTTGTTCTCTTGTTCTCATTCTTGGGTCTTTGGGTTTGGAGAGCTGAAGAATTCAAGAAAACCGATGACTACAAAAACTATAAAGCCGGCAGGATTAAGAAATAAGCTTATCTAACCAAAAAGGTTCCGAATCAACGGAACCTTTTACTTATATGCTTCAGGTAGACAATGCATCCTAGTCCTATTCATCATCCGGAAGCCTTCTGAAGGAATGGAGAATTTTAGGATTCCAAATTCGGTTGCCCTGAGTTTTAAATAAAGAATCACTGATTTTGTGGCAGGATGTCCTTTTGGGTATTGCGAGGTATGGAGGTATAAAGCCTCGATTTGACGATGAAAATGACCATAGGTCCTAACGAATTTGTTAGGTTTTGCACTCATGAATAAGGCGATTGCCTTAACATTGATGCCTTCGTTCAATGTCTCACCTTGAGGTAAATATTTCTCAAATATCTCGCCGTAATTTGCAAAATTGGCCAATTCTTTAGCGGCTTTGCCAACGTTTAGGTGATCGGCATGGCATTCGCTAGGAACGTCAGGGTCTGGGGCAAAGACCATATCGGGTTTCACATCGTTGATAGTCTTGGCGATTCCTTCAAGCAGCTCTCTATACGAATATTGATTTCCATCCGATAAATTGAGGAATCGGATATCCTCCACTCCCAAATATTTGGCGGAATCCAAACACTCCTGGTGACGGATTTTAATTAACTCCTCGCATGATATCGGTCTTCCGATGTTTTCTTTGCCGTATCTTCCGTCGGTGCAGATTAAGAATGTCACTTTCTTGCCGAGTTTTACCAACTTCGAAATTGTGGCCCCTGCCCCGATTTCGATGTCATCAGGATGGGGTCCAATGAATAAATAAGAGTCAAAGCTCTCGATTTTTTCGTTTTTTGCGGCGATATTAATCGCAAATCTTGTCAGTCCCATATATCATCATATTATCTCATAAGCCATCTGGAAATGGCAAAACAAAAGACCTCGTTTAAGAGGTCTCCTGCAAAAATCTTATTCCTTGACGGAGAGGAAGTCCCAACGGACTTTGTCCTCGATCTTGAAAATATGGATGAGTTCCGCCATATCCTCATCTGAGATATTGTTGAGGATTGGGCGGTTACCAATGAGATTGTAAATCGTTGCGGCTTTTTCAACCGTTTCGATTAAGCCGAATGTCTCATCAAGGTCTTTTCCAGCGCCATAAATGCCGTGGTTAGTCCACAAGACGATTCTGAAATCATGCATCTTCTTAGCGGTTGCAACACCAATTTCATCAGTGCCGCAAAGCATCCAAGGAAGTACTCCCACGCCTTCAGGGAAGACAACGACACATTCGGTGGACATTGTCCATAAGGTGTGCGAGAAGGATTTCTCGTCGAGCGGATGGACATAGGTCATGGCCAGGATGTTGGTTGGATGGCAATGCATGACTACCCTATTATCAGGGTCCACTGCTAAACGTGCCATATGCGACATTAAGTGCGCAGGTAGCTCGGATGTGAATCTTCCACCATCTGCGTAACCCCATAAGAGCTCAGCGGTGTTGCCGTCCTCAGCAATGCGGAAGATGCCGCAGTTGACTTCAGGGTTAGATTCAACGTTCTTGAAGTATTTGCCAGTTCCGGTGACGAGGAAATATTTGCCAACAAGCGGTCTAGCGTCTAGCGAGGACTTATTGATGCCTGCGAACGGGATGCGGCGAATAACCTTGTTGACATCAAGATATTCTTTAACCTCTTCTTCTGTAAGAAGATAGGAGATGTTGCCTCCGTTTCTCTCATCCCATCCCAAACGGTACATGTTTGAGGCGGTTTTTTCGAATTCGACCAAGAATGGTGCGTTTAAAATGTTTTTCATTTTCTATATCTCCTACAAATCAATTTCTCTTTGAGAGGACTTCATTCTCGTATTTGAGAGCCTCCTCATAATAGTTCTCAACCATGCCTTGACGTCTTAAGTATTCAGCCCAAATCTCGCCGAACGGAAGGAGTTTTGCCTCTTCCTGGACGTACATGAGCTTCGTGAAATTGGCTTCGTTTTGAAGTTTCTTCATCTCTTCATTTGGGAGAAGCGCGGCATAGAGCAAAGCTTTCTCCATGTTTCTTTCGCCGGTTACCCAAGCGGAGATTCTATTGATTGAGGCGTCGAAGTAATCCAGCCCGATATGCACTCTTTGATCGGCGTTGTTGCGGATGATTTCTTTAGCCACTTCCTTCAATTCATCGTCGAATATGATGACGTGATCAGAGTCCCAACGGACTGGGCGTGAGACGTGGAGCGCAAACTCATCATGGAAGCAAAGCATCGAAGAAATTTTATCTGATACCACTTCGGTTGGATGGTAATGGCCCATATCCATCAAGCAGGTGATGCCTCTAGAGGATGCGTAATTCTGATAGAATTCGGAATTGCCCACCGTCATTGATTCCACGCCGATTCCGAAGACTTTGGATTCAACGCAAACCATGACGTTTTTCTTGTCCCAGTTCTTATCGGTGAGGATCGCGTCGATTGAATCACGAAGCCTTAATCTAGGTGAAAGCCTATCGGCCGGAACATCTTTGAAGCCATCTGGCACCCAGATGTTCATCATACAAGGCTTGCCAAAGGCTTTTCCAAGTTCATTGGAGATTTCAATTGAGCGTTTACCATGTTCAATCCAGAAATTCCTTGTTTCATCGTCCGGGGAGGAAAGGGTTAAGTTGTCTTTAACCATAGGCGAGGCGAAGAATGTAGGGTTGAAATCAAGTCCATCGAGGTTGATATCTTTAGCGAATTTAACCCATGGCTCGAAGTATTTCATCGTGTACTGATCGCGGCCCACTTTGCCCTTATCATCGCCAAGCAAAGCATAGGATGCGTGAAGATTTAATCTGAGTTTTCCTGGCATCATCGAGAAAGCTTTCTTGATATCCGCCATAAGTTCTTCAGGGGTTCTAGCTCTTCCTGGATAATTTCCGGTTGTTTGGATACCTCCGCTCAACGAATCGGTTCCATCGAATCCGAGGACATCATCCCCTTGCCAACAATGGACTGAGATTGGAATGTTTTTGACCCTGTCCATCGCTTTTTCAACATCAATTCCCAAAGTGGCGTATTTTGCTTTGGCATTTTCGAAATTTGACATATTTGTCTCCTTTATTTGTGTAATCTTGTTAGATAATTAGCATATTCAGTTTCCCAATATTCATTATCACCAGGGACGAACTTCTTAGAGGTTAGGGAGGAAGCGATATCGCTTCTGCCCTCTTCCGCGTCCTTTATGTCACCTAAAGCGATTAATTGGGCTAAGGCGTTGCCTAAGACGGTAGCCTCACTTGATCCGGTTATAACCTCGATCCCGCAAGCGTCTGCCGTGTATTGATTGAGAATTGAGGCTTGGTTGCCTCCGCCGACAACAAGAATCGAATTAATCTTCAAATTGGCGAGTTTTTCAAGTTTAGAGATGATTTCTTTATAAGATAAAGCCATTGATTTATATATCATCTTCATCATCTCGCCTGGAGTAGACGGAATGTCTTGTTTGGTCTTTTTTAGATAATCCTCCACTTTATTGAGCATATCTCCCGGCGTCTCAAATATAGGCAAATTGACATCTAAGTAACTATGTATATCTTTTGCCTCATGCACAAACTTAGCGATATCTTTGACTGGGATTTCAACTCCATGAGCCTCGTAATCATTCCTTACCTCATTGATCAGGAACATGCCCATGGTGTTCTTTAGGAACCTAATCGTTGAGTTATAGCCGATCTCATTGGTGAAATTGGCAATCCTGGAATCATCCGTAATTATCGGGTCTTTCAGCTCTGTTCCGATTAAAGACCAGGTACCGCTGGATATATAGGCGAATTTGCCCTTACCCGATGCGCCCAAGACGGCGGATGAGGTATCGTGTGTGCCAACCGCAACCACTGGAATCTTCCCTTTAAATCCCTCAGGATAAAATTCGTCTTTCAGGAGTCCATAGGTTTCCCCAGGATGAATCATCTTAGGGAAGATGGATTCTGAAACATTTATCGCCTTAAGCAATTCTGAAGAGATTTTTCCTTCTTTTTTGCTATAAAGAGAGGTTGAGGAAGCGTTTGTTTCTTCTAGAGCCGCCTCTCCGGTTAAGAAATAGGCGATTAAGTCAGGAATCATCAAAAATGTGAGTCCATTGAAATCTTTATCTTCGCCATATAGTTGATAAATCGTGTTGAAATGCAGGTTTTGGATGCCCGTTATTGAATAGATTTTCTCAAACGGGAGTACGCTTAAGAGTTTCTTTTGCGACTCAAACGATTTGGTATCTCTATAGCAGGCAGGGTTCTCGATCAGTTTGCCGTTCTTTATGAAGCCATAATCCACGGCCCAAGTATCAATGCCGATAGAGGCGATATCCGGATGTTCGCTCAAGGCTTTCTTGATGCCATCTTTGATATTGTTGAACAAATAAGGGAAATCCCACCTCAACATTCCGTTTTCATTTTTTACTTTATTCAGGAACCTGGCGTTTTCTTCATACGAAAGACGATGGTTATCATGACTAACCGTCATCACTCGTCCGCTGGTAGCGCCTAAATCAATCGTCAATACTTTCATATCTAATCTTTCTTTTGCTTATAAAGTTGAGGTGAATCTGTAGGAGCCCGACTCCACTGTATGGATTTCCCCACTAGGCATAATCACATTGCATTTTGTTCCACATGGAACTTTGACGGAGATGGAGATTTTATTGTCCTTAATCTCCCAATTAGCGTCGATTTTTCCAAATGGCGTCATGACGCTGCCTTTGGAATAGGTTAAGTTCCCTCCTAAAATCGGCTGAACCTTGAATTCTTCGTATCCAGGCTTTATGGCTTCAAGCCCTAGGACTCTTCTATAGAGGAAATCACCTACTGCGCCTGATGCATAGTGGTTAAAGGAGATCATGCCTCCGGTTCCATCTTCAGGAACGTTGAGTTTGCCGTCATCATCAAGTCCGTCAAATCTCTCCCAAATGGTCGTACCGCCTGTGACAACCTCATGTAACCAGGATGGATCTTTTGTCTCAAGAAGCATCTTATAGGCGTCTTCGACATGGTTGTTATCCGCTAAAGCGAAGAGAATATACGGGGTGCCAGGGAAGCCTGTTCCAATGCGATAGCCATTATTTTTAACGAGATTTGCGAGGTTATCGGTTGCTTTTCCAATCTGATCGGTTGGGAACATCTTGAAATGGATTGGCAAAACGTATGCGGTTTGGAATTCTTTTTTGAGAATCTTGCCATTGCCATCGGTCAAGATAGATATATATGCATCTGCAACATTCTTTGCTAGTTCAGCGTATTTCTTTGAATCTTCATCTTTACCCAGTATAGCGGCAATCTTTGAGAGGGTAGACGAGGTGTTGAATAACGATGCGGTTGCCGTCCATTTATGGCGGGACTGGCATTCGCCCATCGATTCGCCTGGAGCGACCCAATCGCCAAAATGGAAGAATGAGAGGTTGTGCCAGATGTATCTATTTTTGCCAAACGAGAAGAGATTAGCCCAGAATTTGCAGGCGTTCACATACTTAACCATGGTCTCATAGTTTTCTTCGAGTATGTGTTTATCCCCTTCTGCCATATAAAGGGCGTAAGGAACTAGAATGCAGGCGTCTCCCCAGAAATCGCATGCGATAGTCGGGAAGGTCGCAGGCATTCCATAGCCTTTATGAGGGACCGTGGTAGGAACGGCGCCTGTAGGAAGTTGCTCTGCTCTTAAGTCTTTGAGCCATTTATTCAAGAAATTGGTTAAATTGAAATTGTAGACAGCAACTGGAGAGAAGACTGCAATATCGCCTGTCCAACCCATTCTTTCATCGCGTTGCGGACAATCTGTTGGGATATCGTAGAGATTTGATTTAGATGACCAGAGAATGTTTTGCTGCAAACGGTTGAGGTCTTTGTTGGAGCATTCCCAATCACCATTATTTTTGATGTCGGAATAGCAAACGATTGCTTCTACCTCAACATCCTCTTTCTTAATTCCGTGAACTTGGATATAGCGGAATCCGAAATACGAGAGTTCGGCATGTGTTTCCTGAACCCCATCTTTACAGATGTAGGTGTAGGTTTGCTTGGCGCTTCTCAGCAAGGCCATGTTGACCTCGCCGTTTTCTTTCAGTATTTCCGCGTGTTTAACGGTGATTATGTCTCCTGCTTTGGCATTCTTGATTTTGAGGACTGATAAGCCTGCAAAATTCTGGCCAAAATCATAAACGAGATCACCATTGACCGTATTAACTGAGATTGGTTTTAAGATCTCATGTCCAATGACTGGAGAGCCATATTCAGCGATTAAGGTTGGGTTGATACGCGGGGTTTCTAAAGTCGCTTTGCGATAAGCGATCTTGGTTAAATCAACGGTGGCATCGTATGTTTCACCATCGTATATATCAATCATCTTGAAGTTGCCATCCTCAGTTACTTCAAATGTCTCATCGCTAGCGATGACATCTTCTGTTCCATCAACATATTTTACTCTTAATTCGAGTTTTAAGGCTTGACGGTCGGCGTATATCCTATTTTTTCTAGTCATGATATAGGAACCAACCGCCCAACCACCGCCGATTACGGCGTAGAGGGTGTTGGATTCGCTTATCTGGTCAGTGACATCATATACTTGATATTGAAGATAACGCTCGTAGGATGTGAAACCCGGGGCTAAATATCTATTGCCAACCTTCTTATCATTTAAATAAAGATTGTATACGCCTATAGCGGTTGCATAGATTTTTGCAGAGGCAACTTTCTTAGTGAGGTTAAATTCCTTCCTGAAAGTCATCGGCTTTGGAGATATCAATTTCTCTTTGAAGGGATATGAGGAATCAGATATCCATTTTCCAACCCATGGTTCTTTTAATTTGCCTGTTTCAAAGGTCGTTGTTGCGGAATCTTTCTCTCCGTTAGAGTCTTCTGCTTCAACTGTCACAACATATGTTGAGTAAGGATTAAATGCTTCACCTTTATAGTAAACGGGTTGGATGGATGTTATTTCCTCTTGCCAGCCATTGCATGAAATAACGGCCCTCTTCAGCGAGGCCCCTTCTTTTTCGGATTCGATGTAGAAAGAGATTTTAGGATTTAGGTTATCAGTCACGAGTCCTGAAGCCAGGTTCTCTACACACAGATTCTTAATGTTCATGTTTTTCCTTCCGCAATAAGCTTAATCATTGCAGCAAAATCACAATGTTTCCGTTGCTATGTTAGGCTTTTTCCCGTTTGCACTATCAATCTTGTAAAGATTATAGCAATTAAACACTTAATCTATGCGGTTTTCTCATTTTTGAATGGCATTTAGAAATAATGGATGAGAAAGGGTGATTTTCAATCAAAAACAATCAAAAATAATCAGATATATAATTGCGCATTTGCAAAATTCGAACTAGTAATTGGAGAGGATTAACCTAGCAACCGATAAATCGTTTGTTTGATTAATAAAGCTAGACGACAAAATAATATCTTTATCCGCGATTAAAGAAGATGAAGAACATTACAAAGTTCTTTTGGTGTGAAAGCGATTGATTTACTATAAACATAGTCATTTATATTATTAGTTACAAGGAAATTCACACAATTGGTAGAACAACACTGATCAAGAATTGAATCTTCATAATTTTTCATATCCGTTGTCAAAGAAAGCTTTAATTGAGATGGCAGCAAAGGAAAAATCGTAAAGGTCTCTAAAAGGATTCTTATGACTTCTTTCCTTTCGTCGTCTGAGGATACATACTTCCTAAGAATATAAAATATATCGGTTATCTGCTTTGATGAGAGACAGCCGATAATTCGTCCGGCGGCCACTTCGCGATATAAGTCAACGCTGTATTTATGTCCTTGTTCTCGATTTGTAAAAACATCAATGATGACATTCGAGTCAAAAAATACTTTCATTGCTATCCTCTTTCGTCAGGATCGATACCGATTGTCGCGTCTTTTGGAAGAAAACCGACTAAAGACATTGCTTCTTTATAAATCTTTTGTCTCATGGGAGTGATGGTATAAATAGCTTTGCCATGGCTTGTGACGACAATTTCTTCTTTTTGAGCTAATTCATTGTATTTTCCAAAGTTTCTCTTTAATTCAGTGGCGGTTACTGTGCACATAAATTCTTCCATTCGCACATATTTTATTATAAATTCGCATATTTTCAATAGAAATAGGAAACAGAAAATCTAGCGATGAGTAAGAATCGGCAAGAAAAAATGGCGGTCATCAACCGCCACTCATCATTTGATTTGATATTGTCTTTATGACAATCTAGGCCACCTATGATCACGTTTCTTGATGGCGGTTACCATTTGGGACTGCTCAAGACCCTCAACATCACATTCAATGTCGGTATGTTCAATTCTTCCGGTGAATTCCCATCTGGCATAGGTGTTGGAATTCTCTACGGCAATAATCTGATCAGCATGCTTTTTGCTTGAGGCAACAATTGGCAATTCAGTTACGCCATCTGTATATATAAATCTTTGCAATCTGGCCATAAAAACAACCTCTAATCAGTTTTCGTTATTTCTTCTAACGGGCCTCTATTCTAGGTGTTCTATAGCGCCAGTCAATGTGATTTTTTTCTAGGTAAAAATGTATATAGATTTAATCGGTAGTATGATTTTCGGTATTTTTTACCGGTCAAAAATGCCTGAATTCAATAGGCAAACAAAGTGCATTTTAACCAAGAAAAAACGCCAGATATGGCTGACGTTAAATTCTTGATGTTTGAGTTAATCAGAGCGAGGCTTGATATCTCTCATCATTCATGGTGAGCATTAGAACTCCCGCAACAATAAGCGGATAAATGGATGTAAGAGCGCCAAATACTATATTGGTGATTGCCATAGGCCTGGCTTCACTTCTTGTTTTGGCGGATAAAAGCGTTGTTTTGCCCTTCCTAGCAAAGACATAAGCAAGGATGTATAAAGGCGAAGAAAGCAGGAAAAAGACAGAAAGTGAGATGAATACATAGCCGCCTATTGATATGGAATTTGCCTTAGCGATTCCCTCTTCTGTTGTTGCCTCTGCCAACGCTTGCTTAGCGGCAACTAGGCAAGACGCCCCACCAATTGCGTAGGCGATCGCGGATATTATGAAGACGATGAACCCAATAATCCCAAGTACCCAACCGATTGTTAATAAAATGTTAGTTGCCCTTTTCATTATTTGCCTCTAACCTTAAAGACGACTTTCTTGATTGCTTTACCGTCAACATCAACGCCAGGCATATGATATTCGTCGTTCATAAACAAGGCGAATTCCATGCTGGAAACCACTACATCGCTTGATGCATTGTTGCCGTTCTTGAATTTCTGCACATCCTTCTCAGGGTTAAATTCAGTCAATGGTTCAAGTGAGCCATTTGATGGGATTGAGCACATTCTCTCCTTCCCCTCAACAACGATTTGAATGTCGATGAAATCGTGATGGACTTCATAATTGGCAACCTCGAATGCCTTGCCAACGTATTCCTGGCCGAAGTATCTGACGTTGGAATCAAGCGATTCTTTGCTCAATCCGATGGATTTGAGGTCATGTGAAGTGATGTAGTCGATTGCCTCATCCAAGTATTCAGAAATACCTTTGTAGTTTTTGATGTTCTCGATTGTGTCGTAAATCATATTTGTTGCTCCTGCTCTATTTTTTCTTTTATTTTATCACCAGCTAAAGCGCCTGTTGATAATGCTGTTTGAATATTGAATCCTCCGGTGTAGCAATCCACGTCTATCACCTCGCCTGCAAAATAAAGGTTTGGCACGAGTTTGGATTCCATCGTGGAGGAATTGATCTCTTTTGTGGAGACGCCGCCTGATGTAACCACTGCCCTTTCAAAACCATTTAACCCTAAATACGTGAGTTTGAAATGTTTCAAGGCTTGGACCAATTCTAAGCGCTTGGCTCTAGAGAAGTCATTGCATCTCTCATCGACGTCGAAGAATGTGTTCTCTAGGAAGAACGGCATGAAGCTTCTAGGCATCAAGCCCTCTAAGAGGTCTCCGACAAAATCTTTAGGTTTATTCTCGATATCACGATTGATTCTATTGAGGAGGGTTTCCTCGTTTAAAGCCGGTTTTAAATCGATTTCCAGTTCGATATTATCAACCGCTCTACGATTTATGAGAGAGGAGGTTGAGATAACGATTGGGCCATCGATATAACCACTATAGAAAGTCATCTCGCCAAATTCGGAATGTTTCCACTTGCCGTCTTTTACGTTGAGTGACACGCATTTCAGGGTGAATCCGACCATTCTTGATGGGATTTCCTCTTCGATTCTAATTCCAGTTAAGGCAGGGACTGGCTCCACAACTGTGTGAGAGAGGGATTCCGCAAACTTATAGCCATCTCCGGTTGAGCCAGTCAATGGATACGATTTGCCTCCTGTTGCAATGACGAGATAATCCGCAAGGTAATGGCCTTTTGAGGTCTCTATTTTGAATTTGTCGTTTTCTCTTTCTATACGTTTAACGTCCTCATTGAAACGGAAGTATACTCCTTTTAGCCTGCATTCAGATACAAGAGTGTCCGTGATGTCATAGGCTTTATAGGATTCCGGGAAGACCCGATTGCCACGTTCCACCACAAGCGGACAGCCTCTAGCCTCAAAGAAATCCATTGTGTCCTTCGAATTCCAATGGTTGATGGCGGAGAACATAAACTTAGAGTTGGAGACAACATTGGAGATGTATTCTCTCTCGTTGCAGTTATTGGTGAGATTGCATCTACCCTTGCCGGTGATGAAGAGTTTCTTGCCGGCCTTTTCGTTATGTTCGAGTATTATGACTTGATTATTGTTATTCGCAGCCCTGCAAGCAGCCATTAAGCCAGCAGGTCCCGCTCCGATTACGATTGTTTTCATGTCCTTAGTTTAAAATAAAACCGCTCACTTTCATAGTGAGCCGTTTCTCTCATCCTTAATTAGCTTTATTTCTGAGGCCAACATCACGGGTACCGAAACCACCCCGACAATCATCGAAGGAATCAGGCCAAAACCTATGAAACTTAGAGCATATAATGCCGGCCTTCCTGCGAATATGTCATAGTCACGCTTCAGCATTCCGTTAAACACGTTATCGTTAGCTTGCAAATATTTAGAATACATCCTGAACATCGGGACGAACGTCAATGGGAATGAGATAGAGGCAAGGCATGAGAATATATAAAGAACAACTGGTATCTTAACGAATAACATTACCAGAATGCTTGACATAAAGAATATGGCCCCGCTTACAACAAGATATATCTCCTTTTTGTGCTTAACAAAAATCTGTGAGACGAAATTAATGGCGATCTTAAGGAATTCAACCAGAGCGATAACGGTGGTTACGGAGGCAAAAGATAGATTGTTTATGTATAAATACAAAGGAACGAGATTATCCATAACCGGTTGGAAAATGCCAAATGAAATATGAAATAGAATGAACCATTTATTGGTTTTGACGACCTTTTTGCCACCTTTTTCAAAGGAAGCGTAATGTTCCGTCAACACCTTATATATAAATATCAAAGGGATAACCGATGTTATATAAAAGACGGATGAGGAGATGCTTAGTATCAAAAATGAATGCTCCAATTCGCTGGATAAGGCAAGCCCCGAAATAAGAGTGAACAGCAGTTTGCCAATATTTGTGGCTATCTGGAATTTTCCGACATTGGTTTTCTTATCTCCAAACGCAAAAGCGATGTTCAATGGAACCGAATATAAAGCTTGAGACATGGACATCAGAATCGCGGCGATGATGACGGAATAAATGTTGATGTTCCAAAAGGTGAAGACCGCCTCAGTTGCGATTATTGGGATGAAATGAAGGAATATTGCGATGACTCCCCACTTCTCTATTATCTTCCGGAATACGAACATAAAAAGCATAACCGAGGAAGAATAAATGGTGAGATATATCATGGAGAGGGTTAAGTCATTGCTCATCTTTAATATATAAAGAGGGATAAAGACTTTTATGATGCTGTCGGCGATAGCCTTCAAGAACTTATGTATGAATATCAAATTATCCTTTTCCATAACCTCAATATTCTAGACATCGCAAAATAAATATCATCAAAAAATAGGACCAAATAGCCATGAAAAGATTAGACAAGATGTATTGGGTTGGGAATTGAAGGAAATTATGGCCTTATTTCTTGCTTTTCATCTCTTTTTATCCAAGAAACGTCTTAATAAGAAAGACGAAAAATGAGGCAGGATAAGAATATTGTTTGAACAACCAATATTCGAATCCGCGAATTTTATGCCATGATTTATTTTATCGTTTTTGGAAATAACAGTGTTTAAAGATATGGCCCTTCCGTTTTTGTTTTTCACTTCGATTGGAATGATTTCGTTTTTGAATCTAATTATAAAATCCAATTCAATTGTAGAGTCTTTGCTGCGGTAAAAATATAGATCATACCCCTGTTTATTCAATTCAGACGCCATCAACGATTCGTAAATAGCACCATTGTATATCGAGAAATTGTTGTTTGTTCTCAAATCAATTTGGGTTTCCCCATCCAATGAAGCCATTAGCAAAGCGGTGTCGGAATAGTATAACCTGAAATTATCAATTTCCTCATTTCCTTTTAATGGCAAATCCAATTTGCAATTGTTGGCGACTAAAATCGAGCCCGAGTTGCGAAGCCATTGACTAACCCCGTAATATTCATTGAACCTGGATCCATGGCCCAATTTTGAAAATTGGAATTTATGATTATCTTTTGCAAGCTGGGAAGGGATTGAAGTAAACACTCTTTGGGCTTTAGCGATGTCAATTCCGCTTAAATATTTGGAAATGTCATCGACATAATCCTTATATAATCTTTTTTGCGATTGCAGGCAAAGGCTAAAATTTTTGTTGTTTCTAAAGTAATTGTCCACTATCTCTGGGTAACCGCCCAAGGCAATGTAATCTTTATAAAGACTGTTCAATTTTTCAAAGTAAATATTTTCTAGTGGCTTGCATGATAGCATGCAGTCCAATATGTAACTTATCAATTTGTCGTCATAGCCATTAGCCCAAAGGAATTCCTCAAAGTCCAAAGGATGCATAACATATTCATCTTTGAAACCGACTGAAACGCTAGATATAGACGAATTGTTGACACCTAAAGCAGAGCCGGAACAAATTACATCATATTTACCATCCAGTTTAAAAAACTTAAGAGACGTCGTAGCGTCCATGTAATCCTGTATTTCATCGAACAAGATGAGGGTATTGTGAGGTTCAAAAACAAAGTTTGGGTTAATAAAGGACAGCCTATTGACGATTTGATCCACGTCAAAGTTGGAGAAAACTTGCTTATATTCCGGATGTTCAATGAAATTAATTTCCACGAAATACTTATATGTTTTGCCAAATTCCCTGATTGAAGTAGTTTTGCCTATTTGCCTAGCCCCATAAACAATCAAAGGTTTATGGTCTAGATCATTTTTCCATTCTTTCAAGAACGCATCTATTTTTCTAATAAGCATATCATTACCTCCACCGTTATAATGATTACACTTTTTTGTTATGGTTCTCAACAACTAATTACACTTTTTTGTTATGGTTTTTTGCGTTTGAACACACTTTTTTGTTGTTGTTTTTGGAGTTTCATTACACTTTTTTGTTGTTGTTTTTGGAGTTTCATTACACTTTTTTGTTGTTTTTGATGTAACACATTCACCGATAACATGAAAGTAGACACTTGAATCAAAATGAATGGCAGACATCAATCATCAATTCCGTATTTCTCATTCATCTTATTTTTACATAAAAAAATGGGGATTTTTACGGCCCCATTCAATTTTAAGTTAAGATTAGTCGACTTTTGGACCGGCTTCAACGAGTGCCTTGCCAGCTTCGTTAGTCTCGTACTTGACGAAGTTCTTCTGGAATCTTGAAGCAAGGTCTTTTGCCTTGACATCCCATTCAGATGGATCCGCATAGGTGTCTCTAGGATCAAGGATGTTTGTTGCAACGCCTTCGAGTTCGGTTGGGACTTCGAAGTCGAAGTATTTGATCTTCTTAGTTGGGGCTTTGTTGATAGCACCATTTAAGATAGCGTCGATGATTCCGCGTGTGTCTTTGATGGAGATACGCTTGCCAGTTCCGTTCCAGCCTGTATTGACGAGGTATGCCTTAGCGCCAGATGCTTTCATCTTCTTGACGAGTTCAGCAGCGTATTTAGTTGGATGCAATTCGAGGAATGCCTGTCCAAAGCATGCTGAGAAGGTTGGAGTTGGCTCTGTGATGCCACGCTCTGTGCCTGCGAGTTTTGCGGTGAAGCCCGAGAGGAAGTAATACTGGGTCTGCTCAGGAGTCAAGATCGAGACTGGAGGCAAGACTCCGAATGCGTCTGCCGATAAGAAGATGACGTTCTTAGCAGCTGGTCCATGGGAAACTCCATTGACTTTAGATGCGATGCCGTTGATGTGATTGATTGGGTAAGAGACACGGGTGTTCTCTGTGACTGACTTATCAGCGAAATCAATCTTGCCGCTGTCATCAACTGTAACGTTCTCCAAAAGAGCGTTGCGTCTGATTGCGTTATAGATGTCTGGTTCGGAATCCTTGTCAAGGTTGATAACCTTTGCATAGCATCCGCCTTCGAGGTTGAATACGCCGTTGTCGTCCCATCCATGCTCATCATCGCCGATGAGTAATCTCTTTGGGTCGGTTGAGAGCGTTGTTTTGCCTGTGCCTGATAAGCCGAAGAAGATAGCGGTGTTCTTGCCTTCCATATCGGTGTTGGCGGAACAGTGCATTGAAGCCATGCCCTGAAGTGGGAGATAGTAGTTCATCATTGAGAACATGCCCTTCTTCATTTCACCGCCATACCAAGTGTTGATGATGACTTGCTCATGTGAGGTGATGTTGAAAGCGACGCATGTTTCGGAATTAAGTCCTAATTCCTTGTAATTTTCAACTTTAGCCTTGGATGCGTTATAAATAACGAATCCCGGCTTGAAGTCCTTGAGTTCTTCTTCAGTTGGCTGGATGAACATGTTTTTGATGAAATGTGCCTGCCAAGCGACTTCAACGATGAAGCGGCATGCCATTCTTGTATCCTTGTTAGCGCCGCAGAATGCATCGACAACATAAAGTTTCTTGTTGCAGAGTTCTTTCTTAGCGATGTCTTTGACAGCTGCCCAGACGTCTTCTGACATTCTGTGGTTGTCGTTCTTGTAAGCGTCTGATGTCCACCAGACTGTGTTCTCTGAATTCTTATCGACAACGATGTATTTGTCCTTTGGGGAACGTCCGGTGTAGATGCCAGTCATGACATTAACTGCGCCGAGCTCAGTTAATTTGCCTTTCTCATATCCCTCAAGTTTTGGATCCATCTCATCGTTGAATAACTGTTCGTAGGATGGGTTGTAAACGATCTCTGTCGTTCCTGTGATGCCGTATTGTGTTAAATCAATCTTAGACATTGTTTTGTTTCCTCTTTTTCTAGTGATCTCGGGATTAAATTATGTTTCCCAAAATTGACCACCTTATATTTTATATAGGTGTGTCGTCCAGTCAAGAAAGGTGAAAAGTAAACCCCTTACATTTTGTAAGGGATAACGCCGTTCTCTTACGCAAAAACATAGAAAAACGCCTCATTCGAGACAGCCGATAATAGGATTGGCTAATTATTCAGCAGCACTGACAAATGAGGAATTTTTAAATTTGATTCAAAAGAGAAAATCGATTTTTAAGGGATTACGCTAAAAGGCAAAAAACTGTCTTAAATTCAAATATCAGAACACAAATATGACATATCATTACGACGCTGTATCATATGTTTGATTATTGAAGAAAAATAACGCTTTATGAAAAAAATCAGATAAATAGCCAACTTCTAGTTCACTTCTAGTATTACTTCTAGTTCACTTCTAGTTTTACTTCTAGAACTTCTAGAAGCGGAAAATGATTCATTTTTCCATCTCATCTATATACCCGATTAAGAGAACATTAATGAATTTTTTGGAATCATTCCTAACAATATGTTGATTCGTAACGCGTGCTGCCTTTTTAAACTGAAAATTGGCAGTGAATTAAAACGCCCTTTCCTTAATCGTCTTCATTGATTCCGCGATTCAAAATCATCTCTATTTACGTCCACCGTTGTTGATTTGGCGTAATAAATTAAATAAAGCATATGGGGTTTTTATTGTTGATTAAACGACGGCAATCCCTTGCAATTCCCATCAGTCGGTCATAACACGAACTCAATGCTTCAGTTGTATGGATTCCATCTAGATAACAAAAACAAAGTAAAGAATTCCAATAGACCACAATCATTCGATATCTATCTAACTTTTTTGAAGAATGCGCCTAACAAAATCAGCATTATTCCATAAAGGAATTTATCAGGAAAATCTTCTCCTCGTTCTAAAACTATATTCCAGCCAGTGGCAAGACATAGACCTTCTCGCCAAGAGAATAAAGGGAATCAGTGTTGCAAATTATTGCTTTTTCCCCAATTTGATATTGTGTCTTATCCAATTGCTTAAACCCTTTTACGGCGGATAGACTGAAAGTCATGCCGCTTTTGCATTCAATTCGATGGAGTTTTCCTTCATGGATAATGATTAAGTCGATTTCATTCTGATTGTTGTCTCTATAGTAATAAAAACGTGGTTCAATTCCGTTGCTTACGAAGGTTTTTCTGAGTTCGTTAATGATGTACGTTTCAACAAATCTCCCACAATATATGCTGTTGCGCAACATTTCGCCGGATGTGATGCCTGCAAGGTAGCAAGCAAGACCGGTGTCATTAAAATAAATCTTGGGTCTTTTGACGATTCTTTTTGCGATTGAAATTTCGTTATATGGTTCTAGAAGATAAATGATATCACCCGCAAGCAATATGGATATCCACGACATTATGGTTTTCTTGTCCACACCAATGATTTTGGCGACGTTGTCATAAATGATTTCTTCGCCAGTCAAAGAAGCAATAAGACCCAAGAAATTTCTAAACGGAAGTTTATTTCTTATATTGATTATCTCAGATACATCCCTTTCTACGTATGATTCAACATAATCTGAATAAAACTTTTCAACTTCAAGGTTTGGATTGCTAAAAAGTTCGGGATACGATCCTTTCACTATGCTATTGAATAAATCTAAGGGTCTTAAAGGGTTTTCGTCTGCTCTTTTTTGAATATTTATATAATCAAAATTAAAAACCGGCTCATCTCTAGAGAGAACTTCGTTCCTTGATAATGGCAACATGTGGATAATGGATATTCTCCAGGCCATCGACTCGGTTACACCCTTCAGGAGCTTATACATTTGCGAGCCAATTAGAATGTACATTCCATAATTGTTATCATTCTTAAGTTTTTCCTTATTCACCACTTCTTCTAACGCATCAAATAATTCCGGCGCATATTGAATCTCGTCTATAATCAGGGGCCAAGGATGGATGTTAAGGAACATTATCGGATCATTTTTCGCCAATTCCCTCTCTTTAAAGAATCCAATGAAACGTAATTGAAATTATATTTTTCTTTGAATAGAACCGCTAAGGATGTTTTTCCAACTTGTCTCGCTCCGGTTATCAAAGTAACGGGCCTGCATTTAATCGCTTTCTCGATTTCTTTATAAATAGTTCTACTTATCATTTCACGGGCTCCTATACGCAAAATAAAATATTTTAGTATTTTAGGGAGTTCAATTCCCTATTTTACTAAATTTGTTCTATTACATACCAAACGGGGTAGCTCTATGTAAATTCCTAAACTTCAAAAAACGTGGAATTCCACAAAATACCAATAGAAAGGCTGAAGCGAAAGATTACTTGGCCAAAAACGAAGCCGAATAATTAACCTCAACCTTGGGTAGGGAACAATTTCTTGTTTTTGTTTTCTACAAACTTCCTTATACCGAACGTAACGCCCCAAGTTGCGGAAGAGATTCCGAAGAATCCAGTTATGTAGATAAGAACAAAGACTGGGTATGGAACATGCGGTTGAATGAGATTAAGGACGGGTATCGGTGTACGATTATGATTGAAGACAAAGAAGAAATCTGCGGAGTCCCCGAGACTTTTCGCGTGGGCTTTGATAAAGTTGCCAAATTGGGTGTTTTCGTTGCAATCTGCAACATTCTTGACGTTTATCGCATCATTTTCAAATGACAAGCAATAATCAACCCCATCCACGTTCATCGAGAAAACGGCCTTATCTGAAGTGATGTACGACCACTCCCAGCAATTACTTGGAGTATCCACTATAACAACCTCTTTAGCATCATTTATTTCAATGTACTTATTTGCGTTGTCTTTTCCGCTATATATTAGGGTGTATGTTGAATAAGAATCATCGCCTTCCGGATATCCGATATAAAGATTGATGCTATCTTCGTAATTTGTAGTTAAGCCTAAAGTGTTCCCATCTTCTTTTATAAAGTAATAAGAACCGTCTTTTTCGTAGCCAAAGCTAAGATAGTCGTATGAGGCTGGATTGCTATCGATAGAAAAGCTAGGAGTCTGTCTCGGCTCAAGATAAGCATGATATGAAATTTCGTTAAAACCAACCGCCATAAGTGAAAAACAGACAAACATCAAGAAGGAAGGGATAGCTTCCTTTTTAAAGGATTTGCCATAGCCTTTAGCGAATATCAAATAGACTGCCATGACGACAAGCATTGTGTGCCAATACATCGTCTGGAAGGAAATATAGACGAATCTTGTGTGAAGAGTAACGGGATATAGCATCGCGCATAATCCGCCGACGATTCCGTAAAAAGCGAGGAATGTGTAACAGGCGTTCTTGACTTTTTCGTTTTTGACTAGAGATCCGACAAAAGCAACATATAGAGGGACCGAGCAGAACGAGAAAGGAAGGACATCGATTCTAAGATAATGATAGTATCCAAACTGATACATTATTTGTTTCAGTATCTCCGTTATGAAGAGGGTTATATCGATGATGAGGATAGTTCTATCCACCACTTTTGGATCCTTGAATCTTTTGGCGTAAAAATATGAGCCAACGCATAGCCCGACCATGATTACTAGCCAGATAATGTGAAAATAGCTATACATCTGAGGACCAATGTTATCAGGAGTATTCCACACCCAAGTCATGAAACCAGTTAATGTCATTTGCTACCTCCGTTATAGATAGAAACGATATTCTCTCCGAAAAGTCGTCCAAGTGCAATCTCCGATAATGCATCATAGTGGCCTAAGTCGGGATTGTCATATGGCTCATTCAATGTGGTTAAACCATTATCAATAGTAGAAAAATACAGGTTTAGCGGGGATAAATGAGATATTTTCTCTTTAGCCTCATTGATTTCTGGATATGCTGGCAAGCAATACGGGGAATCAGAAATTCCCGCATCAATGAAGTATAATCCTCTAGGATTCACGTATTCTTTTAAATCTTCTCGGAGGTATGAGATGAAATTCACCTCATTCTTGTAATATCTTTTGCCTTTATATTCGGTGGTATCGCTTTCGCCCTGCATCCAGCAGAAAGCGTCTAGCGAGACTTTATAGTTCATGTTCTTTAGATAATCCAAGGCATTCTTGAAGAATAGCATCTCGGCATCATAAATCTCTCCTCTTTCGTAATCCCACAGCCAATGGTAGTTAAGCGAATAACCGGACATGGAGAATTTAAGAATGTAGAATTCCTCTCCTGGCATATTTGAGTTGAGATAATCCGCCATGCCGACCTCTGGACCGAATTCCTCATCATAAGAACCGCACAATAAGTCGGTTTTGCGGAATTCTCCTTCTGAACAATTCCTGTGGTTATCGATGTTGAAATTGCATTTGATATTCGGATATCCTGCCTCATAACGGGCAAAATCTTCGCTGGAAGATTGTTCCTTGAGGTAGAAGGTTATGGAGCAGCCCGTGCAATTGGACTGACCAGCAAGAATTATGACTTTGGCTTCCTTGCCACCGCCATCTTCCAATCCAGAACATGCCTCATAATTCGTATCCATGCCGATTTCATAATCCGCCCGATTCTCTTTTTTTATGGCATGAGCACAAAGAAAATACGCTTATCATAGAAAGCGTAAAAACTATTTGTTTTAGGTTTTTGGATAAAGAACGATCAACTTTCATATTGCTTATTCTAATGGAACGCTGAAGAAGATGTATTTGCCATACATGTCTCTAGCCTTTTCTTCCCCTAGTATCTTATTGAATTGCTCGGTGGTTGGAGCGCCTTTGTCAAAGAGTCCGTCAACGTATTCTTTCAAAAGAACTCTCTTGGCATTAGGATCCACCGCTTCTCCATTCTTCAAAATGGAATCGAATTCATTGAGGTAATCGTCGCAGGCTTCCTCAAATTTCTTTGTGAGTTTCTTTCCGCGCTTTGCTAAGAACCCATCGCAGCGGAGGGAATCATACCAGCGAGGTTTCAGCTCACTATTTGGCAAATCCTTGTATTTCTCTTTCAAATCAATGAGGTTTTGATAGGTTTTTCCTTTGTTTACGCATAAATCATAGATATCAACAAGTAAAGTTTCATTGCCCAACGCTTTAATATAATC
>CAVAGP010000014.1:0-27784 GCA_963588175.1 Faecalibacillus sp.
AGAAAATATCGATAAAAACTGAATTTGCTATCCCTTACGTGCAAATAAGAGCTTTACAGTATTTCTCACATAGCCGCTTTAGAAGGGTAAATATAAAATTCACCAAGGAATTTGATAAAAAACGTGTCGTTTGCGATGCACTCCAAATCACTTTCCGAAATACCAGAATAGTTGATTATATAGGTCCCGTTTCTAGTGCATTCGGTGTTCCAATCAATTTTCTCGTCACCATAAAAGAAAACAAATAAATCATTGCTAATTTCTGGGTTAATTGGTTTATCCCATGCCGGACGTGTCTTGAGTTCAAAATTAAAACAGCCTCTGCCTTGAATACATTGCTCAACTCCTTGAACGGTCACCATAAACTCTTCTTTTTCTCTATCGATATTCGGGGAAATGGATATTCCGTCCTCCGCCTCAATGGTATCGCCGAAATATGTAGGAAACATCTTTAAGCCTTCGTAATGGCACGCCGTCAACGAAAGGATCAATTGTGTCGACAGTAATAATGCTAATAATATTTTACGCATATTGGTTACCTCAAATTTTAATAAAAGACAAGCTTCCTATATGGCCCTTATAGCCGGTGGCATCAAACCACCTTGCCCCATTTTCCCATCCGTCGCGAAGTTCTAGAAAAAATTTTGTATCTTCGTCCGTGAATGAACCAGTCTGCAATCTTTGCTTATATATTGAATAGCCATATCCAGCCATAGTGTGGTTGCCATAGGTTTGAAAGTTGTTTTTAGCGACTGACCAAATGAATGGTCTACCGGAAATTATCGTCGTCATCAGCGTATCAAGTTTATTTGACCACTTAGGATATTCTACAACATTTACTTTATATCCATATTGTTTAGCAACCTCTTCAATAATTCCACTTGTTTGCCATATATTCCCATCATCCAGTTTGTAGTTTTTTGTAAAGGCTCTTTGCCTAGATTTGGCGTACAGTACAGGCAAACGGAATGTACATTGGTAAGCCCAACAGCCCGCGTCAGTGTTAACCTCTCTTTTATATTTTAAAAAGCTGCCGTCATCAGCGTATATTGAACCGGAAATGTTGTTTCCTTCAGAATCATACATCGTATTGTATAATCGAGCCTCCTCGTTTTGCAAAGTGTAATAAAATCTATCGCTAAAAGGAGGCATCTCCCCGTATCCATTTGCCTGCATGCATTGCAAAAAAATAAACGAGGAGAAGTACCAACAATTGCTTTCATACGAAGGAGCGCAATTACCGTTTACTTTCTCGTAAGATCTATATAGGGATAAATCATTTTGGGTAATGTGCGGGGCGCCTTTAATACTATTTGTAATATATTCTTCGTATTGTGTTCCATATCGTTGCTTGACATATGAATCCAAATCTTCAATGCCACTACAAGCAACAACCGGAGAGGAAGACATTTGCGTATTTAAAATCTCATCGTCGGATGAATCTTCTATTCCGCACCATTCTCCGTCGTTTTTAACAACAAAGCCAGTAATTGTAGAATATCCATAAATGTTGTTTTCAAAATCATTCAATGGATGATTTCCATAGGTTTTTACCAAATAGTATGTTAAGTTTACACCGACGACAGCGAATCCATAGTCACCGTTAAATTTTAAAAGGTAGCAATCGGATTCGCTTCCACATTCAATCAGCGTCAAATAATCTTTTGCGACAATCTTGTCGGCACAAATCGGATTCTCATGGCATTGGTTGTATGAAGTCTTGAATTCATTAAAATGACTTGCGATATATTCAGCGGATTCTTCCGCGGTAAAAGCGTTGATATTTTGAATGGGGGCGGCGATTTCTGACGAAAATACGGTGCTGACTACCGTTAGCAAAGACAATAAAATTGATGCCCCCATATCTCTTCCTCCTAATACGCCTAACTTATGAGCCCATTCTATAGCCCATCATAGCGCATTTCAATCCTTTAATTGCTATGTGTGCTTATAAGGAAATTGTCTCTTTTTAATTTCCCGTCGCTCCAGTAGTTTAAGAAAAACTTATATACGCGCCGCTATTTCCCAAGATGGGTTGGGAATAAAGTTGGGAATAAAATCCTAACACAGCATTAAACATCGATGACGACATCAGCGAAACGACAATCGGTCTCAATAAATAAGCGATGCCTTGTAGAAATTATGAATCATTAAAGTGAATTCCGGTTCTAAGGTTTTTTCGGATTTGGATTTGGCAACATAATGCATCAGCGCCATCCGCCCAGATGTTCTCCATGCAGCCGTCCTAGGCCGGCCCCATTGTCTTGATGATCCGTACCCACTCGATGTCTAAACTCAAGTAAGCGGGTTTAACGGGGGTAAATTTGATAAAAACTCCAAGTTACCCCCGTTAAAGGCTATTTTTGGGTGCATCAGATTCTTTTGCAAAGGCAGAATGCCGATGGAAAAGTCAATCTTCCAAAAATTAAGTAGTGGCCGTAATCAATCGGATTTTATGTTGATTATTTAAACGCGTTCCAGGGGATTTGAGTGTAATCTGGATCGCATTCACACTCTATCCTCTTTTTTGTTATAGGGTGCCTTATGCTGATTTTATATGACCAAAGAGCAAACCCCTTCATCTTACATCTACTGCCATATTTGCCATCTCCAAATAACGGATAACCTCTTGAGGCAAACTGCACTCTTATCTGATGGCTTCTTCCAGTATAAAGACTAACTTCCACCAAAGCGTTGCCCGATTCATTTGATTTTAGAGTTGTATAAGATAGTTTTGCAAGTTTTGCGCCATTCCTCTCACTTTTAACGACGAACGATTTATTTTGCCTTTTGTCGTGATAAAGATAATCTATCATCTCTCCGGATGGTTCTACTGGCGTTTTATCCAGTACAGCAAGGTATGTCTTCTTGAATACATCGTGGTCCTGGACTTCTTGAGATAAGATGGCCGCTGCTTTCTTGCATCTAGCATAGACCATTACTCCACCTGTTGCGGTATCCAATCTATGAACAAGGAAAGCGTCGCCATATTTATTATTTAATAAAGTGAGCAAATCAACATTTCCTGTCTTATCCATCTGAGACGGGAGGCCACATGGTTTAACGCATATGATAATCGAATTATCTTCTAACAGGATTTTTACATCTTCCAAAGTAAATAACATAACGAGAAGATTATAACAAACCCCAGGCCATTTACAGAGCGCGGTGTGGCTTGGTTTTTTATTTGCTTATTTCTTTTATAATATAAGTAATACCATATAGCAAAAGAGCACAATGATTGGATTTATTAAGAAACATAAAATTTCATTGATAGTTGGTTCGGTGGTTGTTGCAGCAATTGCAGCCACCTCTATTTGCTGTGCTGTTTGGCTGGATAAGAACGCATATCACCCATGGGCCGATAAGCTATATCCTCAAACGTCGTTAGATTATTTCACATCGCTCGATTCAGAAACAAATGAGCAATATTATTTGCTGAAAATATGCGATTCAGGGCGGCATAACACATATAACAGCAAATGCCTCATTTCTTTCTTATCGGAATCAAAAGCGAAACAAGAGAACCGCAAGAAGACATATGTGGATAAAAATTTTCAAAAATGCGATTACAGATTATTCCTATATAGCCAATCATACGGCGATTACATGCTGACATTTACGCAAGATTATTCTCGAATGTCCATTTCCGTTATATCCAACTGGCATAAAGACGACTTTCATTACGAACGGTATTACAAAATCCCATCATCTGAACGTCAGGAGATAAAAGAACTTTGGCTGGCTATAGACGATTGGGAACTAACCGTTGAATAAACCCTATCAAGATAAAAGAAGCCGTCATATCTTTTTGGCCTAGAAAAGTTTTATAATTACGAGCGACATTGAAATCTATGGCAACGAAAAATCACATCGCATTATGCGACCGCACACCAGAAAACGACATTAAATATAAGGCTCCTCTATCTTATCGTTATGCCAGACTCATTGCCTGGATTTGCATTGCGTTGGTTCAGGTTGCAACGCTTATGGGATTCGAAATATATCTTTGTCAAAGCGATAGCCCTAATATGGCAGCAACACTCAAAGCCTGGTCTGATGTTCTAAGTGTCATTGGATCTGGCGCGGTTCCTCTATTCCTGTTGGCGAATTTCGCATTAATCCTTCAAAGCAGAGAAAGCGTTATTAAAACGGTTTTGATGCATTTGGCGTGCGCTATTGGCATCGCACTTGCTTTCATTCTCGTATATCGCAGATATCTATATGGTTATTTATCATTCCTATTTGCTGATAGTGCACCGGGACTTATAGACGGCATGGTTAAAACCATATTGTCGAGCCATCTCAATTTCAATATATTCGTTGATTTGCTGATGTGTTCATCTTCCTATTTCTTCATGGTGTACCATCCACGTAAGGTTTTTACCGGAAAAAAGGTCATTATTTTCCGTTTATTTACTCTTATACCAGCCCTCTATGAGGTTGCGTGTTGCGTCATCATGGGGTTATCCAACGGATTGGGCCTTTTCTCTATCCCGGTGATACTCGCCCCATTCTTCACAACAAAGCCATTCATGACCTATCTCGCGTTCTTTTTCATCATCTTGTACGCCAAGCATAGAAAGAAACATTTCCTATCTTTGGGCAAGAGCGAGGAGGATTATAAGAGGTTTCTTAAGACGAATGCCAATTCGTTCTCCATTTCCCTATTCATCGCTGGCATTTTCCTTATAGTCGGCCTTCTAGATCTTATCTGTTCAATTGGCGGATGTTTTATAGGTGCCTCAATAGTCAATGACGAAACGCTTACCGCAAGTGAAGTCATGTCTGAGCAAATTGCACCACTTCTAAATAGTTGGGGCATTGGCAAAAATATAGATTTGCTCATTGGCGCGCCTATTGTCCTTCTCTTTTCATACACAAAGAAACATAAAGCAGAATCCAGGAATATTGATATTATCCTTCCTATAGCCGGGATTATCCTCTGCGTATTGGTGTACCTTGAGGGCGGCCTTGCAATACTTGGTTCATTATAAAAGCAACATTTGGAAAAGTGTTTCCAATGAAAATATCGGCAAAATATAAGAAGAATGCCAAAAATTGACAATAAATTACGTTTAAAAACGTAAAGAATCGGTATATCGATATAATTAAAAATATACCGGTATTTTTATATCGTTTTAATTTAAAATGATTAAAATAAATGTGCGCTGCAATAGGAGGAAGAATTATATGCAGAGATTTACTTTACCACGTGATTTATATCACGGTGAAAACGCGCTTGAAGCATTAAAGACTTTCAAGGGCAAGAGAGCCATCGTTTGCGTTGGCGGTGGTTCAATGAAACGTTTCGGATTCTTGGATAAGGCCGTTGCCTATTTAAAGGAAGCCGGAATGGACGTCAAGGTCTTTGAAGGGATCGAATCAGACCCATCAGTTGAAACAGTCATGAAAGGCGCTGCCGTAATGACAGAGTACCAGCCAGATTGGATCGTTGCAATCGGCGGCGGATCACCAATCGACGCAGCAAAGGCAATGTGGATCAAATATGAATATCCAGAGACCACATTCGAAGATATGTGCAAAGTCTTTGGCTTGCCAAAACTCCGTACAAAAGCCCACTTCTGTGCCATTTCATCAACATCAGGAACAGCAACTGAGGTCACCGCATTCTCAATCATCACAGATTATGCAAAAGGAACAAAATTCCCTATTGCTGACTTCGAAATCACACCAGACGTCGCAATTGTCGACCCAGCATTAGCGCAGACAATGCCAAAGAAACTTGTGGCTCATACAGGCATGGACGCATTAACACACGCAATCGAGGCTTATGTCTCAACATGCAACTGCGACTACACCGACCCACTCGCACTCCACGCAATCGAAATGATCAAGCGTGACTTAGTCAACTCATACAATGGCGATGTTACCGCTAGAAACCATATGCACGACGCTCAGTGCTTAGCAGGTATGGCATTCTCAAATGCATTGCTCGGAATCGTCCACTCGATGGCGCACAAGACAGGTGCAGTCTTCGCTGATTACGGCGCTCACATCATCCATGGCGCGGCAAACGCTATGTACCTTCCAAAGGTCATCGCATTCAACGCCAAGAACGCAACAGCCAAGAAACGTTATGCCGAAATCGCTGACTTCATCAAGCTCGGTGGCAACACAGAAGATGAAAAGGTCGCCCTTCTCATCAAGATGTGCCGCGATTTAAACGATGAACTCAACATTCCGCACTGCATCAAGAACTACGGCCCAGATTCATATCCATGTGAACAGGGATTCGTTCCAGAGAACATCTTCCTTGAAAGACTTCCTGGCATTGCTACACGTGCAATCGGCGATGCTTGCACAGGATCAAATCCACGTATTCCAACACAGGAAGAAATGGAAAAACTCCTTAAGTGCTGCTACTACGATACAGAAGTCGACTTCTAATTATCGTTAAATTATTAAGACCCACCAACCCAACCATTGGTGGGTTTTTCTATATAAAAACATAGGAAAACGACATATACTTTTCTTATGGAACTTAGAGATAAAAATGGGCTTACTTACACCGAGTTCATGGCTCAATACAAAGAAAAAAATTACAAGAAACCATCGGTTACTGCAGATATTGTCGTATTGGTAAAAGGAGATCCGTTAAAGATATTGTTGATTAAGCGCGGAGGTCATCCTTATATCGGTTGTTATGCCCTTCCAGGCGGTTTTAGCATGGAAAATGAGACGATAGAGCAAACCGCCGCTAGAGAATTGGAGGAAGAGGCAAACATCAAAGATTTGCCTCTAGAAACGGTTAAAGTATTCTCAACGCCAGGGCGTGATCCTAGGACATGGGTTATGGATGTTGCGTTTGTGTCATTGCTTGACAAAATGCCTAAAACAAAAGCAGGAGATGACGCGAGTAGAGCCACTTACTTCAACCTCTACATCGAAAAAGAAGACAACCATGTGAAACTATGGTTCGAAGACCCGGAAGAAGACACATCATTTGGGGCAACATTATTAGAGACAACACGCCCAGGAATTAACGGACCTGTTTATGACTATAAGCAATTGGAATCTCGTCTAGCCTTTGATCATGCGGAGGAGATTGCCTATTCATTAAAGAAAGCCAACTTGATTTAAAAGTGAATTATCAAGATGCGGCCTAAGATTGCGGCATTTAAGCTCTAAAAGTCAGTCTTTCAAACACCCAATTGGGATTACCAAAACTCCGTTATCAAGGCGGTATCCATATCCAGTGGCTTTGATAACAATTTTAAGGTCTGGTTTTCTGATTTCCGCAACACCGCCGGCTTTTTTGTTGTGTTCGTCGATGAGCCTTTCTATTTCAAGAAGGTGTTCTGCACCTTGCGCGACGTGATCATCGCCTAATTTGAACTCAATCAGCGCATAGCGTCCATCCTCTAAATGCAGCACTCCATCCGCTTCCAAACCATAGCGGTCCCGATAGTAAGACATCGTGCCATTTTGCTCGGATGAATAGGCCTTTAAATCGCGTATACACAAAGATTCAAACAAGAATCCCAATATTCGGAAATCTTTCAGGAAATATTCTGGAGATAACCCCAACGCTGCGACAGCAATAGAAGGGTCGACAAGATTTCTTTTCTTCCCGCTCCGGATGTTAGATCTGCTTCTGATAGCAGGAGACCAGGCCTCAATATCATCGATGATGAAAAGTTCATTCAAGGCATTCAAATAGTCGTAGAAAGTACTTTCGGAAAGAGGATAAATCGCGCTAACGTCAGCATAAATCTTTTTTATATCGACCAGCGTGCAGATGTTTCGGGCATAAGACCTGAGAATCGCCTGACCCCATTCAGGGTTTCTTTTTTTACCGTCAATATGAGAAATATCTTCTGTATATGTTTGGCGATAAAGTTCTTTCGCTATTCTCAATTTGTTTGCTGTAGCCGTCTGGAGCAAAGCTCTCGGCCACCCACCTACACAAACGGCATTGATTATATCTTCAAAATCCAGATCAGATTTGCAGCTTTCGAATGATTGAGGATTGGCAAAGAGATCAGACAAACTCACCTCGCCATTAGATAATCCGAGCTCATAAAGACTCATAGGCCCCATCTTAACCTGAGAAATACGGAGTGTCCCCGTATGAGAAGTAAGTACTTTTTTTGAAGAGGAACCCGTCAAATAGTAAGAACCGACATCATCTGGATTATCATCGCAATTTTTGCGGATTGCGCCCCATATTTTCGGAGCATCTTGCCATTCATCGAAAAGGATGGGTTTCTCATTTTTCAAAAGCAAACTTGGAGATGTATTAGCAATATCTAACAGACCACCCCTTTTATCTTCGTCTTGAAACTCGATAACCGTCTTCACCCTTTGCTTGCATGTCGTGGTTTTGCCACACCCTTTGGGACCAACCACATTAACGGCATTAAAGACCTCCATTGTTTCATTAAGAATTTTATCCGCGATTCTTTTCCTATATTCAGCCATAAGTTTCGTTCCTATCTGAACTTATTCTACTTTCCTTCAATGATTTTAACAAGCGGAATGGAGTATTTCGTGGTATTTCAGTGGAGTGTTTCGTGGTATTTCAGTGGAGTGTTTCGTGATAAAAGACCAATCTATAGCAAGTGCTTCCGAAATGAAATACGGACACTCAATATCGCCCGCGATTGTCCATTAAGAATTTATATTTGAGGATTACCGGATGCCTTGAAGTCAGAGTGTTTATAGCAAAACATAAGAACATCGAATATTTCTTCTGGACTTTCTTCGAATTGGTTTTTTATCCAAGTCTCTATAACAGAGGAGAACCCGCTCCACCAATAAGTGAAAACATATTCTTTAGCACGCAATCCATCGATGGTTAAATAACAACTAAATTTGTTTTTGAATCCTTCTTTAAAACGCTTTAATAAGTTCGATTTTAAGCAAATCTTATCCAATGCAGAATAATAGTTTTTATGTTGAAACACAAACTTTAAAAATATGGAGGTGCATTCCGACAACGTGTTCATATCCTTTATTTCTTTGAATTCGCTCACTTTAAGTTCTTCCAATAAAAGATTTTCATAAAAGTTCGATAAATCATTTAAAACATCATAAATGTTTCCATAATGAGAATATAACGTTGTCCTACTAATTCCGGTTTCTTTAGAGATAAGAGAAAAGGTTAATGCATCAAGATTATTTCCCAATAAATAATCAACGAGGAAAGAAAAAAGCCTCTCCCGTATTCCGTTTTCCCATTTCCTATTATTTGACTGAACATTTCTTGTTGTCATTGTACTTAATTTAGCAAATAAAACGTGTTAGTGTCTATAAAAAGGGAAACATACATGATTACATTAGCATTAGTCTCGGCTATGCTTAGTGGCGCACCTACGCCAATGACAGCAAGCCTTTCGCCATCATCAGGTAACACCATCGGTTTTTACGTCGAGACAACGAGCGTTAGTCAGAATACATGGGTCCCAATTTCTTCTGATGAAGAGGATATTTTATATATTGCGGATTCATGTGGCAGACAAATCAATGCGTGGATTGACAGCAATAATGTGCCACATCTTTCGTATCTTGCTACTCCAGAGAAGGGCAAAATATCTGGCTATAGGGAGATTGACAACAGCTTCGATTCTTTCCTTTATATGTTTAATCAATTTTACGGATATGTTATCAATGACTATCAATCATCCGACCCTCTAAATGACATTTGTGGGTATTTTCGGTCATTCCGAAGCAAATATTGTTCTGGTTTGTGGAATAATTTTGCCGGAACTCCAAACTCATCATTTGTTTCAACGGTAAGAAATAAATACCACGATATGTTATCTTTTGAAAATTATTTCAATTGTATTCTGCCTGGTGACAATCCAAATGCGGCAATGCACCATTCTTCATCCATATCTTTAAATGTTTCTGATGCAACTGAGACGGGCAGAACCATTGACCTTTGTCATATGTTTGCATCAATAGACCTAGTAGAAGGAAGGATGTATGCGCAGCCAAACGGCTCTCACAATTGCAACATTTTAGAAGACTTATTTACTTGGGCCGGCGATATGCAAACAGAATACCAAAGACTTTCAGGGGAAACCGAATTCGATTTCTCTAACTATGATTTTTTCAGCGACTCGTTAATGGTTGGGAATTCAAGTTTCTCATTCAGCGATCTTCTCGCCGATATCGATTCAATAAGCATTGTATTGAATTACATAAGAAGAGGGTCAAATTTCCAGTACGCTATAAACGATTATTATTCAGTCAACACAACTTTCAACTCTAGGAAACAACGTTTTACAACAACCGTAATCCAACACAATCGCGACCAATTCCCGTTTACGGGCTATAATGTGTTTAAGGCTAAGGTTTACGATTTTATGAGACTAAAATTCAACGCAGATTATTCTATAACCGATCCTGGAGATGGAAATGAATATATTAGATATCTTCTGCTCGGAAACTCAAGAAACACGGCTATGAGCAACAGAATCAATTTTGCAAAAAGCATAATTTCCTTCTTTGGAGGTAACTGATAATGAAAACCGGCGCAAAAATCACTCTCATTGCTGTCCCAATTGTCATTGCCATCGCCTCAGGCATCACCGCCAGTGTGATAATAAACGACAACATGAAAAAAGAACATTTTAATCAGGAGATTTATGATTCGTTTTCCCTTGATATTATGCTCAAAAATCAATTGGAATATAAAGATGAGGATAACTTCAACAAAGTGGTGGGGAACGAATTCAGTAAAAAAGATTCGGAAATGAAAATCTACAATTTCCTCATAAACGCGGATGTGGAACTAAAAGAAACGAAATATGGTTATCAAAAAATTAATTTCAAGGGATATGCAGAAAAATATGTAGGCGAAGCGAAATCAATAAAATTAGACGGATACTATAAAAAGGGTGGTTTTTATCACGTGTCAGTATCTAAGAAATACACATTGTTGGAACTGGAGTTTTACTCTTATGCGGCGAAATACGATAGAACCATGTATTACAAATATTATAAGGTAGACGCCGAACTGGGAAAGAATCTTCACAACACTATGATAGAGATTTTAGGCGAATAAAATCGGTACATTCTTAATATAAGCCGCAATCGCTAAAACAAATATTACACAAAATGTCAAGCTGTTAGACCGGCTATTTTGTTAGCCAATGGGTGCCGCAATCTGTCGAAAGCCAATCATCACAGGCTTTTCATGCCAAAGCATGGGAAAGAGATAAACTGTGTCACCTTCTTTATGTTTGAAGACATAGTCAAGTTTGATTTTCTAATCGTATTTCATGAAAAAATACCCCTTTCCTGTTTTGTCCAGGATTAGGGGTACATTTCGTTTCTCAATTAGAGGTTTAGTTTAACGCTGGCTAAGCAGTCGGTTCTTCTTTCTTTTTTAATGGTTTGAAAGTGAAGAATCCCCATGCGGCAATACCTAGGGCGGCAGCTCCATCAACACAATAGAGTGTGATGATCCACCACGGCGTGGTATAACCGACAATTTCCGTGTTCAACGCATTGGAGTTAGCGTAAGCATAGAGCGTGCCGTGCGTTGCTTCCCTTACGACATACACATCATGAGGGTCGCTCTCATTAGCGTCATTCCAGTAGTAATCCTGTCTAGAGGCAAGATTGACATTGCCTCCTGCATAAATCTCCTGGCGGCAGCTCATATATGGGGTGCCATCGTTATAGTCGCAGATAACGCAACCATTGAAACCCCACTCCTTACGAAGCAAGCTGGTAAGAAGAGCATAGCTTCCGCCGGCCCATCTCGAACCGATACGGTTGAAGGAAGACATAATGCCTTTGGTTTTTCCTTCTTTCACTGCGATTTCAAATGGCCTCAAATAGACTTCACGTATGGATTGCTCTGTAGCCCAGGTGCAAACTCCGTTATTGGAACGGTGAGTCTCCTGCTCATTCAAGGCAAAATGCTTCAATTCAGTGAGAACACCTTTAGAAGATGCGCCCTTGATTTCTGCAGCAGCCATCTTTCCGGAGAGGAATCCATCTTCTGCAAAATACTCGAAGTTACGTCCACCGAATGGAGAACGATGAATATTGACAGCAGGTGCATACCAACCGGTATATGGGATGCCATTGGAGTCGCCAATAAGGGCTTCGTTACCAACAGATGTTCCCATCTGTTCCATGATTTCAACGTTCCATGTAGCTCCCAACAAGGCCTCTCCACAATAAGAACATGTCTTGTAATAGGTGGTTGGATCCATAAAGTTTGTCCAGCCGACAGGACCGTCTGAATCATTGGATTTTGGTTTGCCGATACCCAAGAGAGCGTTGGTTTTAAATGCGCCTTGTGAGTACATATCAACCATGTCCTTGAAGGAAAGCTGATTGATGAGTTCTTCCCATCTTGGGTCATCATAATCCGCACCGACGAGGTTACGAAGTTTTAATGTCCCATCGTCTTCGTTTGTATTTTCTCCGCTAGCGGTTTCCTCTGTTGAAGGATCGGCTTCGCGAAGTACACCTCTATCAGGAATATTGGTAGAATTCGATGAAGATGTGCCATAAGTGTCATCAGGTCTTCCTGAATCTTCAGATTTCAAAACATCTATGAAGCTTGAATCCACCGTTCTCTCTTCTTTTGTTCTGGTCGCTGGCCACGTGCCTTCCCAGTCGGAACGAGAAAGAACGCTTCCAAGTTGATCATCAACATCATCGAAAAGATTGGTAACAGTGGCACCTGTTGTTGTGTCTTTATCGTATTTTTTATCCTCATCAAGCGTCATCTTGAACGAGTCGATATCCTCATGAGCGTTCTTTGCTACATGAAGCGTATAATCGCCTTTTTCAAGCTCATATCCCTTGAACCCATTGCCGTTCTTATCGTTATAGTCATAAGAAGCGAAGGAATATGGATCAACTTCAATCTTGACGGTATCAGAACCTTTTGGTTCAATCAATTTCGTTTTTGCGAAGCCAACTAGAACCTTATAAGCTTTTTCGATGCCATTAGTCTTATATGGAGCTGTTGCATAGATTTCCACCACTTCTTTTGAAGCGTAGTCACCAGTGTTCTTGACCTCGACTTCAATCTCATATTTCTTATCTGGGTTTAATGTCTTCTGATCAAGCTGGCCTTTATTCTTGACGGTATATTCAAACGTCGTGTAGCTCAAGCCATAACCGAATGGGTAATTAACGTTGTTCGTATACCATTCCTCGTTACCTAAGCCGCGAGTCTCATAATAACGGTAACCGACATAAATTCCCTCTTCGTAATCAACGAAGTAATATTTCTTTTCCTTGGAGCCGACATAATAGGAGTCGCCTTCACCACGATTATTGCCGAAGTTATTCCAGGTAGGGTCTTTCTTAAAGTCTTTTGCGTAGGTATCACAGGTTCTTCCTGAAGGAGAAATCTGATTGCCGTCAGCATCTTTGCCTTTTAGGATTTGGCCCAATGCCATGATGCCGGTTTTACCTGGGCCGCCCATCCACAATGCTGCATCGATTTTTTCGTTGTATGCATAGTAGGTAGGATCTGTCAGGAATCCGACTTCCATCGCAGCGGCAGAATTGAGAAGAACGATGACATGTTTGAAACCGGAGCTGCAAACATGTGTGATTAAATCCGTCTCGTTCTGATCGAGCTGCAGATAATGATCGTCTTTATTTCTTGCGCCTTCGATTATATTTCCGTCTTTATCAACAGAAGTTCTTGGAAGGTCAGCGCCTTCACCACCGATACGGGAGAAGACGATGATTGCCGCATCATTGTATGAGGCATAGGAATTCTTAACCGTATCATCGTATGATGAGATTGGGGTCTCGCCGGTTCTAAAACCAGGTACACCGCCACTATTCATGTCTGGATTCTCATCTCTACCGCTTCCTGAACGCGAGGAATCATTATAGAAAGTTTGAAGAGCTGGATTAGTCTCAAATCCCGCATCGCTCAAGGAATCATAGATGTTTTTTGTGTATTCATCCTTAGTGACGCCGCCAGAACCAGAACCACCGTAGACCAGGTTAACGCTGTTCTTGCCGAAGACACTGATCTTTGATTTTTCAGCCAAAGGAAGAGCTTTGTTCTCATTCTTAAGCATAACGATGCCTTCTTTAGCGAATTCAACATTGAGTTTGTTGGATTTTTCTAGAGCGTCCTCTTTATTCTTGTAATCGCTGGTATAAGCAACTTCGTTTTCATGTCCTTCAGCCTTAATAGGGGTTCCGCTTCCATTCGGAATGACAATTGAAAGCAAGGATTTGTATGGTCCTGTAGCCACAATCGTTCCGGCAACCAAAACACCAGCAAGCAGAGTGCTAACAGCCGCCCAAACAATAATTTTTGCTTTTTTAGATGCCATAAGTTTATCCCCTTAGTTACTAGATGGGACGTATGGGAAGGGTTTCTTATTCATAACAGGGTCCCAAGTTAGAGTGGCACTTGTTGTGACCTTGATGCAATCGATCATCGGTGCGGTAGCATACATTGTACCGGCCATTGCTCTTTGGTTTGTAGTCTTGAGTTCGATTACATTTTCGCCTTTTTTGAGATGGCATGAGGTCGAAACGGTGTAATCTGTGAATGGCCTGACCCAATCAGCAGAAAGGTCGGTATTGCATCCCGAAATTTCAATAGTGCCGTATTCTAAAGCCTCATCATTAACCGAGACGGTAAATTCTTTATCCGTGAAACTGACCGTTTCGAGGACTTCACCAGAAAGCCTTAATACAAGTTTGGCGTCATTGACTTCTGCATCGGAAGTGATATCAAATTCAATTGCAAGGTTGTTGACATACATATATGAAATCCAATATCCGCTAGATGCCTGAGCGGTACCGTACCAGTCGGTTAGAATTGCGCCAGCCATAGTTGCGCCACCGGAATATCCTGCGCCTTCGAAATCGTCAAGATCGACGCATTCGGCTTCGAAAATATATTCTTTGGCACCGGATGGATCTGTATCTGAAGAGGATTCGGAAGATTCAACCGGGGTCGGTTCAGAAGATTCTACTGGAGTTGCCCCAGAAGAAGACTCGGAAGTTTTTACTGGGGTTTGCTCGGAAGATTCTGCAGTTTTTTCGGAAGTCTTTTGACTAGAAGAAGCTTCACTGTTTTTTGCAGCGTTTGATGAGCTGTTTTGGTTTGTATTTGTGCCGCAACCTGCAAGAATCATGGCTGCTGCCGCGTACAATAATAATTTTGATTTTTTCATCTTAAATAACTCCTTTTATAGACTAATCTATAAATCAACAAAACTTTGGCGGCTTGGATTGTGTCCTCCCCACCAAAGTTCATGTTTTAACTAATAGTTAGAAGACTTATTTATCTTCTTTTTTCTTAGCAGCGATTGCTAATCCAAGAGCAGCAACGCCCGCGACAACGATAGAGGTTGCAACGACTGATCCGCCGCATCCCTTACCAGCTTCGCCATTATCGCCTTTATCACCCTTGTCACCTTTGTCGCCCTTATCGCCTTTTGCACCCGTTTCACCAGTAGCACCGGTTGCACCATCTTTGCCATTTGAGATGAAGATAGTTGAGCCGTCGGAGAATGTGATAGTGTATCCAGAGCCGTCTTTGGCTTCTTCTACGCTAACGATATCCTTGGTTGCTGGAGCGGCTTCACCTTCGGCAACTGTGATTGTGAAGGCATCATACTTATATGATGTACTCTTGAAGACATATGAGCCCCAACGCATTTCTGTTTCAATAGCAGCGCAGACATTGAAGCTGTAAGTTCCAGCCTTTGTAGGTGTACCGGAAATAACGCCGTCTTCGGAGATAGACATTCCTTCTGGTAATTCGCCATAGGAGATGGAGTACTTGGCGTCTTTAATTGAATCTGCACCAACGATAGCACACTCATAAGCTTCGCCAACTTTTGCATTGGCATTTGCAAGAGTCATGACATTGTTTCCTGCAATGTCGAATGTTGCCTTGAATGACTTTGTAATCCAGCCATCCATTACTACGCTGATTGTTGCTTCATAGTGGCCAACAACACTTGGGGTTCCGGAGACTTTACCGTCTGTTCCAACGGAGACGCCTGCTGGGAGTGTTCCACCAGTTACGCTGTAGTAAGCAGTTTCGCAATCTGGGGTAACGGCTGGAGCAACAGTGCTATTTAAGGCTGTTCCAGCGGTTCCTGTAAGGGCAGCATCTTCGATAGCTGCATCTCTTAAACCATTCTGCATTGCGTTGGAGTGGACTGTGACATAGAGTGACTGCTTAGCAGTTTCTCTTACTGCCCACCACTGTGTATATGACTTGACTGTCTCGGTTTCTGCATCTTTTGCTTTGACTAAGACACAGTTGTCATCTTTAGACCAAACGCCTTCGATATCTCTACCATCGCCACGGAATGTTCCGAGAGGATAGACACCAGCTCTTAATAATGAGTATGCGGTTCCGGACTGGAAGTATGCGGTTCCGTACATATCTGTATTGGAAGCACCCTTGAATCCGAATTCTCTTCTCAAGATATCATAGGCCATATAGTTGCCAGCATCAGAGTAACCGATACGGTTGAAGGCAGCCATAGTGCCATCGAGGTCTCCATCCTTAACGCAGAGTTCGAACTGCTTTAAGTAGATTTCACGGAGAGCCTGCTCGTTTGCGAAGGTGCAAATACCATAACGGTCTTGCTCCTGATCATTTAAGAAGAAGTGTTTTGCATAAACGTGGACGCCTTTTGAACGTGCGCCTTTGACGACTGCAGCAGCGATCATACCGCCCTGGATGCCATCTTGCGAATAATACTCGAAGTTACGTCCAGCGAGTGGGTTACGGTGAGTATTCATAGCCGGTCCGTACCATCCAGTTGTACCGATGTAGAGGGAGTCGTTACCAACCATGATACCTTGTCTCTCAGCAAGTTCGACGTTCCATGTGCAAGCGATGTTGACTTCGCAAAGCCATGAGATACCACCGCTCTTTAACTGAGCAGGGCCATCGTTATCGACGCACCTTGGTTTGCCGATTGCGGCAACTTCTGGAGTGGAGAAGGAGTTGGAATTGACGATTGTCTTTAATTCAGACCATGTCATTGAGTTGAGATATTGATCCCACTTATCATCATCATAGTCATAACCAGCCATATCGATGAGTTGGATAGCTGTCTTACCGTCGGTTCTATTTGCGGCATCCTCATCTGTTGCCTGAGTCCAGCCAGTTGCATCAGCGGCTGTCTTGTACCATGGATCATTCTCATCATCTTCATAGCAGTAGTCATAGTCCTGAGCCTTGATGTCTTCGCAAACAGCATCGGTGAATGTTCTATCAGCTGCAGTAGGCGCCTTCGGGAATGTTCCAGCGAGATCTGCTCTAGAAGTAAATACTTCTCCAGATTTGCCATCATTCATTATTTCATTTGTACGTCTTGAATCGAATCTGTCTCCTTTGGAGAAAACGTTATCAATCTTTCCGCCGGTCTTTTCGTCGGTATCATACTGATAATCATCAGCGACTGTGAACGTTGCAGAACCTTTTGATTCGTGTGAGTTAGCACGTGCACTTAAGACAACCTTGCCAGCTTCGAGCTCATAACCGGAGAAGTTGTTCTTGTTTGCGTCATTGTAGTCAAATGAAGCAAGAGACTGCGCTGATTCTTTAAAGACGATGGTCTGAGATTCACCTGGTTCGAGAAGAACTGTCTTCTTGAAATCAACGAGGTTTACTGCCGCCTTTTCAATGCCGCCATCTGTATATTCTGGAGAAGAATAGAGCTGGACGACATCCTTACCGGCAACTTTACCGGTATTGGTGACTTTGACAGTGACTTCTGCTGTGCCATCTTTTGCTAAAGCGCCGCCGCCTGTGACTTCCCAATCGAATGTGGTGTAGGAAAGTCCATAGCCGAATGGATAGACAACACCTGTTGATCTGTTGTAATAAACGTCTTTGCCCTGTGGGATTGTTGCCTTATCGGCTTCATATCCAATCTTTGTATCAGCTAAGACGCCTTCTTCATAGGCCGTTTCATACCATCTGTAGCCCATGTAGATGCCTTCTTCATAATCAAGGCATGTTTCCTTGGAGATGTCGGTCTTGACCTGATTTCCATCTTTATCAAGGAATAAGTTCTCAGCGCCAACCTGCGCATTCTTTCCAAAGTTCTGCCAAGTTGGGTCTTTCTTGAAGTTTGCTGAATATACGTCGACTGTTCTTCCGGATGGGTTGACTTCTCCCGTTAAAATGCGGCCAAGAGCCATGATGCCATCTTTTCCAGTTAAGCCGACCCAGATGATTGCTCCGACATTGTCATCATCCTCAAGATCAGCGAGTTCCATTGCTGAAGCTGAGTTGATAACGACAACAACCTTGTCGAATTTTTCTCCGACGTATTTGATCAATTCTCTTTCGCCATCCTGAAGCATGAGAACGTGATCTGTTGTATCTTTATGTCCAGCCACATCACTCACAGCGTTATCGACGAATTCTGAACCAGAACGTGAGATGACGACGATTGCCGCATCGTGATAAAGAGTGTATGAACTCTCAGCGGATCCTAAGATTGTGGATCCTGGCTCAACTGTGTCGGAATTATGAGCGTAGATGTCTTTGAGTTTTGGGTTGATTTCATAACCGACTGCGGTTAATGAATCCTCAAGGCTCTTAGAACCATCGGATGATGAAGAACCAGAACCAGAGCCGCCTGTCTGAAGGTTGTCACTTCTGCAACCGAAGACAGAAATCCTCTTGGTTTTGGATGCGAATGGCAACATATTGTCCTTATTCTTCATTAAGACGTTGCCTTCGTTTGCGATCTCTTCATTGAGAGCGCGTCCTGCAAGCTGCTCTTCTTCATAAGAAGCAAAGTCAGTGTAGAACTTTTGGCATGCATGACCGTCTGCTGCTCTAGCGACAGATGCTTGGGTGCTTGCTACACTAATGCATCCAACAACGCCACAAAGAGCCAAGGCGAGTCCTACGCCAAGTTTTTTTGAATGTTTTTTCATTCTTCTCTCCTATTTATGGGGCATATCGCCCCGCTGATATTTTGATTAAACTAAACCTTGGTGAAAGCGGTATCAAAAAAGACACATACGTAATAGTTGGCGTCACAAGTGGTCATTTTTTTTGAACAAAAGGTATTTTTTGAACTCAAAACCTAAAAACGAAAATAAAAACGCTATTTATAATTGAATAAAAAAATGTTTTTGCTGTCTTTAAACGTGTTCTTGATAAGTTTATTAAGAATCGTTTTTTTTCGGCGGGAAACCGGTATCTTCTTGCCATTCACTAACAAACAATCTGGTCCGGAAACACACGTATGCCTCCAGTTTACGATAAAGCAATCGTGACACCTAAAGAAGCCTTTATCCTTTAGGGTTTCATCAATTTCACTAATCTTTCCTCTAACGGTAAATTCACTGCCGTTGATCATGTGATAGACAATATTGTGTCCATAGACCTCGATATAAACGATGTCATCAAGTTTTAGACGATACACGGAGGATTTTACCTTGATAAAAAGAGAGCATCCTCTACTATGATCAACATCAGATATACACTGTTCAATGGCATTAAATAAATCGGTGTCAACTCTGCTTTTTAAAAGACAATTGGTAACTTTGACTTTGACGCATTTCATCGCATCTCCATCCGAATTGCAAAGAATCGCAAGCGGAGGAAGGTAGCCGTAGCTTTTTCTCGCCCTTTCTTCGTAATCTGGGGCACGTTCATCGATATTCTCTACATCATGGATTCCGAAATCCACACATGATAATCCGGCCGCAATTAGGGCGTTAATTGACGAAAAAGATATTGTCTTTATCTGTACTTCAGCTTTAAGACAGTAAGCATGCAAAATATTTTCTACTTTTTTTCTTAAAGAATCATCTTTAATAACAATTGTTGCTACAAGCATCTTTGTTTATTAAATACTATACCATCATTGTCATCTATCAAAAAAGTCGTATACGTGGCACTTGCTGTCATATTTGGTTGTTTTTAAACTTGTTCCAACTTTTAAGGCTTAGTACCGAAAGTGGGCAAACAGAATGAGGAACCTTCACCCAAAAGCATAAATGCAATACAGAAAAGCATTGCAATCGCAAATGATAATTTGACGTTTTGCGATTTTTCACGATTGGTATCAAATCATTTTTCAGGGTTGTGCGATATATATCGTAAGAGACTATTAACCACATCCTTCTATATCTATATTTAATATAATATATAACCTATCTTGAAAACCAAGGATTCAAATTCATCGGCTTTTGCCGATATTATCAACGGAATTATCAACCTAAGCGTGGGCCGATTCAGTGGAATATTCTGTCATGATGATAAACTTGGTGGCAAAACAAAAAAAGGCCAGCCGTTAAGCTGACCCGATTTGTTTGAGATTGATATATCCGACAGGAATTATTATCTCTGTCCTGACTCTGGGAGAAGTCCCATGAATCTAGCGTTCTTAATAGCCTTTGCTAATTCTCTCTGATACTTAGCTGATGTACCTGTTGCGCTACGTGGGCTGATTTTGCCATCTGGATTGATGAATCTCTGGAGAGTTTCAACATCCTTGTAGTCGATGTACTTAACTTTGTTCTTTGTGAAATAGCAGACTTTTTTGCGCTGTCTCATTTTCTTAAAAGCCATAACTTTAAATCCTTTCTTTTTTTTAGAATGGAAGATCGTCGTCAACTACATCAATGGAATCGAGATTGCCTGAATTTGGCTGAACTTGGCTTGCTGGAGCTTGTGGAGCAGCATCTGAAACATATCCAGAAGCGGTTGCACCACTTGAGCCCTTAGGGTCAAGAAGTTCGAAATTGTCGGCAGTGATTTCTGTTGCAGTGACGTTTACACCAGCTTTATTGACGTAAGATCTTTGTGTCAAACGGCCTTCGATAAGGACTTGTGATCCTTTTCTTGTGAATTTAGCGAAATTCTCAGCACGAACTCCCCACATGGTACAGTTCATGAAAACTGTGAGTCTTTCACCGTTAGGTCCCTTGCGGGAATCATCAGAAGCAAGTCTGAAGGAAGCGACTGCCTGTCCACTAGCGGTTTTCCTAATTTCTGGGTCTGCACAAAGGCGGCCTTGCATAATGATTTTATTAAGCATTGGTGATCCTCCTTAATAATGTCGTCTAATTAGTCCTGGTCAACTGTGATAAGGAAACGGATAACTGAATTATCTAACTTTGCTAAACGAGAGAATTCATCTAAGCAAGCCTTCTCTGCTGTAACTTTTGCAACAACATAGAAACCTTTCTTTTGCTTCTTAATCTCATAAGCGAAGTCCTTGACGCCCCACTGATTCACATTGGTAACCTTGGCACCATTGGACTCAAGGATTCCATGGAGTTTGGCGATCTCAGCCTCACGAGCAGCATCATCTAATGTAGCTGTGAGGATGTACATGATCTCATACTTCTTCATTTGATTAGCACCTCCTAATTTGGTCTCAGGGCTGCCTCAAGCGGGCAACCATAAGAGTGTGTTTGACTCTAATTCCTTCGTTAGAGTGCGCATAATTATATTATGAGAACGACTCTAAAACAAGGAAATTAAGGTCATGTCCTTGAGTCTCAAATAGACTGTTTTGTTTTTTTGTGAAGTTATGGCCTTCACTAATATATAGAGCGAAAATTCGGATTTTTTCCCTAAAATCGCAAAATTCATGAAAAAATTTTGTTTTTACGGGGTTTTTGCACCCAAATTGCCTTACCGAAGATATGCCCCAATATATCTGTTATTCCTGTAAATATGGCCTAAAACAATCTCTATAGTTCTCGAACGGCATATTAAAAGGCGTCAAAATGACGCCTTGTGTGTTTTTTCATTACTTCTCGTCTTTTAAGGTTGGGAAGAGAAGAACTTCACGGATTGTGTCTTGTTCAGTCATAAGCATGACGAATCTATCAATTCCAACACCGATTCCGCCTGCCGGAGGCATTCCATAGAGGAGAGCGTCCAAGAAGGTTAAATCCATATCGTTAGCCTCGTCATCGCCTCTTTCGCGAGCAGCGAGCTGCGCTTTGAATCTCTCTAACTGATCGAATGGATTGTTGAGTTCGCTATAGGCGTTTCCGAATTCACATCCGGCGATGAAGAGTTCGAATCTATCAACGAATCTCGGATCTTCCGTCTTCTTTGTTAATGGAGAGACTTCGATTGGGTATGTGTGAATGAATGTTGGCTGCACAAGCGTTGGCTCAACGAATTCGTCAAAGAAAGCCTGCATGATATATCCGGTTGAATTCCAAGATTTCTGAAGCGGAACGTTGTGCTCTTTAGCTAGCTTAACCGCTTCTTCATATGGGATATCCTGTGTGAAATCGACTCCGCAAGCATTCTTGATGGCCTCAGCCATGGAGATTGATGCGAATGGTTTTGAGATATCGATGTCGTGATCATGCCAATGGAACACTTCTTTGCCCATGACATTCTTTGCGACCGTGTGGAACATTCCTTCAACCCAATCCATCATGCTTCTTAAATCGCCATACGCCTGGTAGAGTTCGATTGTGGTGAATTCTGGGTTATGTCTGTTATCCATACCCTCATTTCTGAAGATACGGCCGATTTCATAGACTCTATCGATTCCACCGACCATGCACTTCTTGAGGTTTAATTCAGTTGCGATGCGAAGGTAGAAATCCTTATCGAGAGCGTTGTGGTGAGTGATGAATGGCCTTGCGGCTGCACCACCGAGAATCGGGGAAAGGATTGAGGTCTCGACTTCAACGAATCCTAAGTCATCGCAGTATTTCTGAATGGCTCTGATGATTTTTGGTCTAGTTAACGCAACTCTTCTTGAGTCATCGTTGACCATCAAATCCAAATATCTCTTTCTTGATCTCTCTTCAAGGTCAGTGAATCCGTGGAATTTCTCAGGGAGAGGTTTCAAACATTTTGTGATATGGGTGAATTTAGAAGCTCTGATGGTAAGTTCTCCGGTCTTGGATTTCATCATAGTACCTTCAACGCCGACAATATCGCCTGTGTCCGCAAGCTTAAAGATGGCATAGTTGTCATCTCCAACGACATTCTTGCCGATCCAAACCTGTATCGTTCCGTATTCGTCTTTCACGGTGAAGAATGCGGCTTTGCCCATGCTTCTGATGATCATGATACGTCCTGCGATGTTGCAGTGAATTGGGTTCGTCTGGAACTCTTCTTCAGTCATTTCACCATACTTGTTGCGTAAATCAATAATTCTGTCTTCCCATTCATAACGGCTTCCGTATGGGTCGACACCTAATTCTTCATATTTAGCAAGCTTCGCTCTTCTTGCCAACTCTTGATCGTTTAATTTCTCTTCTTCCATATAGGTACCTCTCAAGCTGCTTTGATATATTAATACAAAAATGTATTAAGAAAAAGGCTGGGTTGCCCCAGCCAAAATACTTTTTTCAGTTTTATTTTTTAAAGCCCACCTCTTTAATGGCTTAGAAGAAACCCATAAACCTGATATTGGAATGATAGCAGGCTCTATATTGAAGGGGATTGCTTGAGAAATGTCCCTAAGGGTCCTATCACTCGCTTCCTGTCCTATTACTTTTCCTTTGTTTGTGATTCCAAAATAAAGAACAGCGTGTTTGTTCTTGTTGAGCATGGATGCAATGGACTTTACAGCTTCTTTTAGCTCGCCCGTAGATTCTTTGAACTCAACCGACTCACTCTCTTCCCCATAATTTAGCATGGCGTTTCTCCCTGTAATTCGATAATAGTAAGCCTTGGCCAAGTTTAAAGTTCAATCCAAAGTTCAATTTATGGTTCAATCAATGGTTCAATAAACAAAGTGGCTACCATTCAAAACCAAAAGACCGCAACAGAAAAGCAAGCGTTTTAGCCTAAACAAAAGAGGACACAATAGTCGATTAAGAATTATTGCATCCTCTTGTTTTTAGTTCTTTTGAGCGTTTCCGGTGTAAAGCTGATAGTACTTTCCACCCAAAGCGATCAATTGGTCGTGCGTTCCTCTTTCGATGATTCTTCCTTGGTCTAAGACCATGATGACATCGGAGTTCTTAACGGTTGACAGACGGTGAGCGATTACAAAGACTGTCCTGCCTTTCATAATGGCATCCATGCCCTTTTGAACCATTTCCTCCGTACGAGAGTCGATGGATGAGGTTGCCTCATCAAGAATCATGCATGGAGGGTTTGCGATGGCCGCTCTAGCGATTGCGATTAACTGCCTCTGACCCTGAGACAAGTTACCGCCAGCCTTTTCAAGCATCGTGTCATAACCATTTGGAAGGTTGGAGATGAACGTGTGAGCGTTAGCAAGCTTTGCCGCTGCAACAACTTCTTCATCTGTTGCATCGAGTTTACCGAACTTGATGTTATCTTTTACGGTGCCGGTAAACAATTCGGTATCCTGAAGAACCATTCCAAGCGACCTTCTAAGGTCCGTTTTCTTGATCTTGTTGATGTTGATTCCGTCATAACGGACCTTGCCATCGGCAATGTCGTAGAAACGGTTGATAAGATTGGTGATTGTGGTTTTTCCAGCACCCGTTGGACCAACGAAGGCAACTTTCTGTCCAGGTCTAGCATAAAGCGTGACGTTATGGAGGACTATCTTATCTGATGTATAGCCAAAGTCGACATCGTCAAACGTGATATCTCCTTTTAGCCAAGTATAGGTGACACCGCCGGCTTCATGAGGGTGTTTCCACGCCCATTTTCCGGTATGTTCTTCCACTTCTACTGGATTTCCGTTCTCATCCTCCTTGGCATTGACCAACGTTACATAGCCGTTATCGACCTCCGCCGGAGTATCAATCATCTCGAAGATACGAGTGGCGCCGGCAATGGCCATGACAATTGAGTTGATTTGCATTGAGAGGTTGCCAATTGGCTGAGTGAATGATTTGGAGTACATCAAGAAGGAGACAATTGTTCCAACCGAGAACATCGTTTCAAATGAGCCGAGTTTGTCTTTGAACGTAAGGATAACCGCAGCAATTACGCCGAGGATGATGTACTGAAGCGTGCCAGCTTGGTTTACAACAGGCATGAGCAAGTTGGCATATTTGTTGGCTTTTGTTGATTCATCGCAAAGCTGATCGTTCAACGCATCAAACCCATTGATTGCTTCTTGCTCATGGTTGAAGACTTTGATAACTTTTTGGCCATTGATCATCTCTTCAACATAACCGTTGGTTTTGCCTAAGGAAGTCTGCTGACGGACGAAGTATTTGCCGGATTTGTTCGTGACAATCTTGGCAAAGAAAAACATAGGGACCGTCAACGCGATTACAATCAAAGCAAGAATCCAGTTGGTCAAGAACATCATGATTCCAACTGTTGTGATGCTGAATGCCGCGCTGACCACCATCGGCCAGGACCTGGACATGGCTTCACGCAACGTATCAACGTCGTTTGTATAAACAGACATGATGTCACCGCGGGTTCTGGTATCGAAATACGAGATAGGCAGATCCTGCATTTGAGCAAAGAGCTGGTCTCTAATTCTCTTCTGAGTTCCCTGAGCAACCTTGCACATCAGGAAGTTGTAGAAGTAAACGCAGATGACGCCCATTGCATAAATTGCCGCCATGACCAACAAATATATTCCCAACTTAGCCATGACCTCGTCAGGATTTTTAAGAGGGTCTGTGAGGTTATTTAAGATTTCATCAACAAAGATTGTGCCGATGAAATAGCTATTTGCGGTCTGAGCGACACATGACGCGATGATGCAGAAAATCGACATGAAGAATTCAAATGGGTAGTATTTGATTTCGTAGCCGAAAATGCGTTTAACCGCGCTCATTGCAGCGCCTTTTGGGGCTTTGTTTTTTGCACCCTTCATCTTAATTTGCGACATCGAAATCACCTCCTCCCAACTGAGTATCAACTAATTCTTTGTAAATCTGGCAAGAAGCATAGAGTTCATCGTTATTGCCTTTAGCGACTATTTCGCCGTTGTCCATGACAAGAATGATGTTACACTCCTTAACGGAAAGGACACGCTCAGCGACGATGAATTTCGTAACTTCCGGTTTCTCATTTGCAAGAAATCCGCGAATTGTGGCGTCGGTGTGGGTATCAACCGCACTGGTGGAGTCGTCCATGATTAAAATCTTAGGATTCTTGAGCAACGCCCTGGCGATGCAAAGCCTTTGTCTTTGACCACCGGATACGTTGGTGCCGCCTTCATCAAGCATCGTGTCGTATTTAGCAGGGAATCTCTCAATGAATTCGGAAGCGCAAGCCATATCGCAGGCTTTCTTGATTTCCTCATCGGTGGCATTCTTGTTACCCCACAAGAGATTCTCCTTGATTGTGCCGGTAAACAAGACATTCTTTTGAAGCACAACCGCAACCGAATCTCTTAAGGCGGTTAAATCGTAATTTTTAACGTCAACTCCACCGACTTTAACCGTTCCATCTGTAGCGTCATATAAACGTGCGATTAAATTCAATAATGTTGACTTAGAAGAGCCAGTTGAACCGACGATTCCAACCGTTGAGCCGGATGGAATATGAATGTTGATGTGTTTCAAAACATCATGTTCTTTGTTTGAGGCGTAATGGAAGGAAACATCATCAAAATCCACCGCGCCATCTTTGATTTCGGTGACTGCGTTTTCTGGGGTAGTGATATCAGGCTGTTCTTCAAGAATCTCAATGATACGCTCACCAGAGTTCCTAGCGATGATGACCTGAACATAAATCGATGACAGCAAGAAGAGAGCCATCATGATTTGAAGGACGTAGGTCAGTAAGGATGTCAAGTCGCCTGTAGAAAGGGAACTTGTGCCGTATTTCTTGATTATCACCGCGCCTAAGTAACAGATAAGCAACGACGAGGTATAGGATAAAACCTGCAACAATGGGTTGTTGAAAGCGATTATTCTCTCCGCTTTGACGAAGTGCCTATAGATATAATCGCTGACCTTGTTGAATTTCTTCTTCTGCTCTGGCTGTCTGCCAAAAGCTTTGACCGCTCTAATGCCGGCGACATCTTCTTGAATTTCCTGGTTTAAATTGTCGTAGGTGTTGAAGATATCCACGAACAAAGGATGGGTTTTGTTGGCGATTAAGAACAAGAAGAATCCGATGATCGGCACTAACAGGACGAACACCAAGGCTAGTTGCCAAGATTTCGTAAAGGCGATTGCCATGGCAAATATCATCATGAGAGGCGCTCTTAACGAGGCTCTGATGGTCATCTGGTAAGCAAACTGAACGTTTGTGACGTCGGTTGTCATACGGGTGACGATAGATGATGTTGAAAACTTATCGACGTTATTGAATGAGAATGTCTGAATTTTATAGTACATGCTCTTTCTGATGTTGTGGCCTATTCCACAAGATGCAACGGCGCAGGAATAGCCCGCTCCGATGCCGGTTACTACAGCAATTACTGCTATAAGGACCATTGCGCCGCCCAATATGAAGACGTGGGCAAGATTGATGCTGCCCGATAAATCGGCCTCCCATATAACGATATTTTCAGAGAAGAATGTAACAGCTTCTCCTTTTAATACGTTCACAAGCCAACCTGTTAAGGTTGGAACGGCAAGTTCGCAAACGGTTTCAATGAATACGAACGCCCAAGCGATATATACGTCTTTCTTGTATTGGCCGATTTGTTTATTTAATTTTTTGATTAGCTGAATCATATAAAAACCTCCAATGCGCACAATACTTTAATGCGATTAAAAAACATGTAAAGAGTTTTTTATGTTTTTATAAATGAGAACGGTTTTTTATTCCGTTGAATACCTTATACAGGTCGTCAACAGACTTGGTGTTCATTGAGATTTCCGCCCTTATCTTCTTATAGCCGGCAAAGCCTTTGAAAAAATGAGGTATCAGTCCTCTTAGTTGCATGACGGCGTCTCTTTCGCCGATTTGCTCGATTAGCATTTTTGA
>CAVAGP010000014.1:27794-48874 GCA_963588175.1 Faecalibacillus sp.
GTCTCTGCCCACTCAACTTGATCTTCAAGCGTTGGTTCCGGCAACAACTCTTGACCGTTGATCGCTCGTTCGATGTTGGTTATTAAGCGAGGGTTTCCCAAACCGCCGCGGGCGACCATGACGAATTGGGCTTTAGTGATTTCTAAGGCCTTTAATGCGTCTTCTACGGTGAAAATATCACCACTTATGCATAGAGGTACCGATAATTTTGCGCCAAAATCCCTCAGTTTTTCGTAATCAGCAGTTCCCATATATAGTTGCTTGGATGTTCTAGCGTGAATTGTGATGAGTTTTACGCCGGCTTTGACAAGCACATCACACACTTCTTCGAAGTTAATTGAATTCTCATCCCAGCCGAGCCTGATTTTTGCACTTACCGGTTTAGTGGACCTCTCACAAATAGCCTTCATGTAATCAAATAAACCCTTTGGGTCTTTGAGCCAGGCCGAGCCTGCTCCAGTCTGAACAACTTTGTGGACAGGGCAGCCTAAATTTATATCCAAAATGTCGTATTGGGCCTCTTTTTCAAGAATGTCGATAGCCTTTAAGGTCATCTCGATTTTAGAACCGAAAAGCTGCAATCCAACAGGCCTGTCAACATTGGATGTTGCAAAATACCTCATCGTTTTCTCATTGCCATAAGCAAGTCCGCAATCGGAAATCATCTCGCTGTAAGATAGAGCAACGCCAAAAGGCTTGCAGAAATCCCTATATGCAAGCGTGGTGACTCCAGCCATCGGGCCAAGGATCACATGTCCGTTAATCTCAACGTTTCCAATTTTCATAAAGATAAAATAAAGAGGCCGTTTGTTTAGCCTCTAGAATTTTATTCGTTTGTCGGTTTTTCTTCCACAGTTGGTTGCGGTTCTTCGTCAACTTTCTTGACGCTAGCCTGTTCCTTTTCCGGGAGTTTGCCTGTCTTAACAAGAGATTCAATCTCATCGGATGTGATTGTTTCCTGAGCTAAGAGGGTCTCTGCAATAAGAGTAACCTGTTCCTTATGCGAAGAGATGATATCAAGAGCTTCTTTATGGGCTTTCTCAACAATCTCGCGGACAGCTTTGTCGATTTCATCTGCCACCGCTGCCGAGAAATTCTTCTGGGTGTTCGCGTAATCTCTTCCGAGGAATACGGATCCGGTATCATGCTCATATTGGATTGGCCCAAGATCTGACATACCCCATTCGGTGACCATTGAACGAGCGATTCTAGTCGCTTTCTCAATGTCGTTTGAAGCGCCTGATGAGATATCATCGAAGAAGATTTCTTCTGATGCACGTCCGCCAAGTAATCCGGTGATTTCCGCCAACAATTCTTTCTTTGTTAAGAGGAATCTATCATCCTGCGGCATCATCTGGACGTGACCGCCAGTTCTACCACGCGGAATGATGGTAATCTTTTGAACCTTCTCAGAATATGGCAGGGTTAAGCCGATGACTGCGTGACCAGCTTCATGGTAAGCAACCTGCTTTCTTTCCATTTCGTTCATGCCTTTGCCGTTCTTAGCGACGCCGGCGATTCTTCTATCGATAGCTTCTTCGATTTCGGCCATGCCGACTTCGTTCTTGTGGAATCTAACGGCAAGGATTGCGGCTTCATTTAAGATGTTGTCGATATCAGCGCCTGAGAATCCAACGGTTCTCTTGGCAAGGGTTTCAAAGTTGACTTCTGGGGAAATCTTCTTGTTTCTTGCGTGAACCTTGAAAATCGCTTCACGTCCTTTGGCATCTGGTAGGTTAACGGTGATGATTCTGTCAAATCTTCCAGGTCTCATAAGAGCAGGGTCGAGAACATCGTCACGGTTTGTGGCGGCCATAACAAGGATGCCCGCGTTATAGGCAAAACCATCCATCTCAACAAGCAACTGGTTGAGTGTCTGTTCCCTTTCGTCGTTTCCACCACCAAGGCCTGCGCCTCTTTGGCGTCCGACGGCATCGATTTCATCAATGAAGATGATGCATGGGGCATTTGCTTTAGCTTTTTTGAATAAGTCTCTTACACGTCCTGCACCGACACCAACGAACATTTCAACGAAATCAGAACCGGAGATGCTAAAGAATGGAACGCCAGCTTCTCCAGCTGTAGCCTTAGCAAGCAATGTCTTACCTGTACCAGGAGCGCCGACGAGAAGGACGCCTTTTGGAAGTCTTGCGCCGAATGCTGAATATTTTTTAGGCTCTTTGAGATATGCGACCATCTCAACCATTTCGGCCTTTTCTTCATCGCATCCCGCGACATCGTCAAATTTGACCTTTGAAGTTTCTTTTCTGGCCGGGGATTTGTTGAAATCCATAGCTTGGCGATTGGCACCGCCTGCGGCGCCGGCAAGTCTGGAGAACAAGAATCCTCCGATAGCGATGAGGAGAATCAATTCGATGATTGTTGGTCCCCAAGCGTCCCACCAGGAAACCTGATAGGCATTTTCAACGGTAACACCGCCTTTTTGTAAGGAATTGAGTTCTCTTTGCGTTAGGTTGAACTGCTCGAAATATTTGGAATCGATCTTGTCATTCCATTCAGAAACCTTTGCGTTAAGGATGGTAGCATAGCTTGCGTGTGTGGTTGCGTATGCGGTTCCGTTGACAAAAACTTCCGCCTCAAACGAATCTTCAATCCTGACATTGGAGACATAAGCGTAAGCTGTTGTCTTTGTAAGAGGGGTTCCCCTATCGCCGATCTGATAAACGGTCATTGTGACGGTTGTCATATCGTAGCTCTTGGACTCTGACCAAGACTGAACGTAATAGTATTTGTCTTTGGTGGCTGAAGATGAAGTTATCGCGGAATAATCCGTATTGAGTTTATATTCATTTTCAGTGGTATCGAATTCATACCTGAAATATGTGTCCAAATCGCTTTCGGACCAAACGGTCTTGACGCTCATTGAAGAGGTGATGAAATAAAAGATTAATGCGATGGCGATGGCACCGATGAGTAGATAAGGGATAAGGGTCAGAAACGGGTTGCGTTTCTTTGGTTGTTCATCCATGTATGTGCCTCCTTATAAAAAATAATTGCTTTTTAGCAATACGCACTTTACCAAGTTTTTTGCGATTATCAACAAAAACACTTTAAAGATTGTCTCTATTTTGAGTAGAAATCACCCTACTACAGGTGTTTTACCAATCATTTCATCGCTAATTATCTCGTACATCCCCTGTGCGTCTTCCTTTTTGGCGAATGTGCGGATGGCAAGGATTTTTGCTGTTAATTTGTGTCTTCCGATCATTACAACCAGGGTGTCACCGGGATTAACTTCCGTCATAGGTTTGGCAATTTTGCCATTGATCATGACGTCTTTATCATCGCAGAGGTCCTTGGCCGTCTCTCTGCGCTTGATAATTCTAGATACTTTCAAAAACTTATCAATTCTCATATTTATGATTCTATCATAGATTTAGGTTTTATGAGACATATAGAGGGTATGTACCAGCCTCAATATGTTTTCAAGGTCATTGAACCAAGTTTGTTTTTTCTCGATGTGGATCTTCAACTTCTTATCAACAAACGTCACTCGGATACGGCTTAAATACGGTATTAAGGCATTGAACAATTCTTGCCCGATGCCATTGATTCTAGAGAAGCAGTCATCCATCGTTATATCAATTGTGGTTTTGGTTTCGGCAATGCCCGCAAATTCAACATTGCTGCTTAAGAGGTCCACTCTCTTCTTTTGCACAAGGAGTTCCGCCTCTTTAGGGAGTTTGCCATAGACTTGTCTCATTTTCTTGGCAATTGCGTTGATTTGGGATTCGGTTTCGGCAGATTCCAATTCCTGATACAACTCAATCTTATCGCTGTTCTCGGCAAAGCCAGTTGGGATATAGGCGTCGATATCGAATACTTTCTTTGGCTTTGGAGGCTCTTTAACCACCCCGGTCTGTTTGGCCTGCATGGTCTCGTTGAGCATCTTAAGATATAAATCCAGCCCAATGGAGTCGATGAATCCCGCTTGTTCGGCACCAAGTATATCTCCGGCACCTCTTATCATAAGGTCTCGTTGAGCAATCTTGAATCCGCTGCCAAGCTCCGTGAAGTCTTGAATGGCTTTAAGTCTTTTTTGAGCGTCCTCATTCATGTTCTTCTGAGGTTTATACAATAAATATGCATAAGCAATTCTGTCACCTCTACCAACACGGCCTTTAATCTGATAAAGCTGGGATAGGCCAAATCTATCTGCGTCTTCAACAATAATCATGTTGGCGTTAGGCACATCGATTCCATTCTCAACAATGGAGGTTGCGACCAAAACATTGATGTCTCCATCATAGAATTTCGCCATGACATCCTCAATGTCCGCCTTTTCCATTTTTCCATGTACAACCCCAACAGACGCTTCTGGGATATGTTCCGCAATTTTCGAAGCAGTATTATAAATGGTGGCAACTACGTTATGTACGAAGAAAACCTGTCCATTTCTAGATAATTCTCTAGCGATCAATTCATATACAACATCTTCCTTATAAGGCGTGACGTAGGTCTGGATTGGCATTCTGGAAGAAGGAGCGGTATTAATCTCCGACATCGGCCTAATGCCAATCAAAGACATTTGGAGGGTTCTTGGGATTGGGGTTGCAGATAAAGTTAAGACGTCGACGTTATGCTTAAGTTCTTTGATCCTTTCCTTTTGCTCAACGCCGAAACGTTGTTCCTCATCAATGATTAATAAGCCCAAGTTGTTAAATTTGACTTCCTTAGAAAGCAGTTTGTGAGTGCCAATTGCTAAATCGATTTTGCCTTTAACCAGCAAATCCAAATCGAGTTTCTGCCTTGATTCTGGAATCAATCTCGAAAACTGAGCGATATGTACGCCAAATGTTGCGAATCTCTGAAGGGCGTTTTCGTAATGTTGCCTCGCTAGGAGCGTCGTTGGGCATAGAATTGCAACCTGCTTGCCGGCGGATATCGCCTTAAAAGCTGCACGCATCGCCACCTCCGTTTTGCCAAAACCAACATCGCCACATAAGAGTCGATCCATGATCTTATCGGATTCCATATCGCTTTTAATCTCTTCGAGGGATTTGGCTTGGTCTGGGGTTAGCTCATACGGGAACTCATCCTCAAATCTCTTCTGCAGTTCATCATCGGGCGGAAAAGCAAAGCCAGTCTCTTGAACACGGTTGGCATATAGTTCAAGAAGTCTATCCGCGAGTTCATCCATCTTCTCTTGGATTTTGGCTTTCTTTTTCTTCCAATCTCCAGTTGAAAGGTGAGAGAGTTTTGGTGCTGCGCCTTCGCGTCCGGAATATTTTCGAACGAGTCTGAATTGTTCAAGCGGAACATATAACGTTTCGTTTCCGGCATAGGCTATTTTTAAATAATCTCTATGGACTCCATCCACTTCCATTGTCTTAATTTCAAGGAATTGGCCAATGCCATTATATTCATGAACAACATAGTCGCCGGGACTTAGGTCCTCAAAACTCTTCAAAATCGTCGCGGATCTGAATCTCGAGGAGAATCTAGATGATACGGATTTCTTGCCAAAAATCTCAGCAGAAGAGATATATGTCACTGAAATTCCCGGTATTTCAAAGCCGGATGAAAGAGGAAGTTTGGCTATGCCGAGTTTTCCTAAAGGCAAATTGGTTCCTTCAAGATCTTCATATTCAAGACCAACGTTATTGAGGAACGATTTGATTGTGGATATTTGGTGGTCATCGGCCAAGGCGATAACCACTTTCTTGTTGGTTTCTAGATAAGACCGGACCGTTGGTACAATGCCGGAAATGCCTGTAGAAGCGGTAACGATGCTTCTTACCAAAAACACCGGATCATCTGGAGTCTTTTGAAATTTTGTTCCATAAATGATTTTAGAGGCGGGTGCCAAAGCCTCTTTGGACTTCATATAATGCTGAAGATGGGTGGTGATTCTTCTAGCCTCGAATAATTCCCGATAATATTTTGAGGATTCACCTTCTAGCATTGTCATCGCGCCAGCAAAGCCTTCTCTATCAGCAATGAAACAATAGGTAGGCCAGAAGTATGACAGGATGGAGTGAGGCAATTCCGTTGCCATTCCATAATATTTATATGATGCAGGCGTGTAGTTTCTGCTCACGATATCTTCTAGGTCTCTTAAAACGTTTTCGCGGAGCAAATCCTTATCCCCTGCCGGCATCCCTTCGCAATCCAAATCCAGACGTTCAGTGATGTTTGTGGTGAATTCATTTATCTCTTCATCGGTGAGATACATATCGGTTGCAGGGAGTATCTCTATTTCTTTTAACGATTCTCCAGAGGCTTGAGTGGCCACGTCAAAGAATCTGATGGTATCCACTTCATCGCCGAAAAATTCAATACGGATTGGTTTTTGGTAATTTACCGAGTAGATGTCCAAGATATCGCCTCTAGACGCGAATAAAAGGGACTGGTCAACTTTATTGACGCGATTGTATCCCATTTCGGATAACTGATTTTTGAGTTCGTCGAGGTTAAATCTTTGTCCAACGCGAATGTCTAGGATGGCTTTTTGGAATTTCTTTGGATCCGGCAGATAACGATGTAATGCGCTTGGATGTGTAACAAGTATTTTTGGTGCTGGTTTTAGAAGCTGGCTCATCGCATACAAACGCTGGGCCATAAGTTCCCTGGATGTGGAGAGGGATTCCGCCCTCAACAGTTCATCGGCAGGGAAGAACACCACTTCTTCCTCTTTTAAGAAATTGAGGAGGAACTCATATGTTTTCTGCGCGCTATATTGATTGTTGCAAACTATAGCGTAATTGCCTTTCTTTTTCTTGAATAGATAAGCAAAAAGCAGGCCAACACCTGTAGCACCATTAACGACAAAAGACCCTCTCTTGTCCAAGAGGGGGGAGGTAAGATTCAATTTTTCCAGTTCATTGAACAATTCCGTCTTTTTGTACCTCACTTCATGCTGTTATAACGATTTTGAGCATATGCGAAGCCTTTTTTTAGAACATCCACCAAAGCCTTTGCGGCATTGTCTAACGCCACATCAGTTTTAGCCTTATCTTCTCCTTGTGGTTTTCCCAGTACATGGTCGATTGGGTTCTTAAATGGAGGCTCGCCGATTCCAACTTTTATGCGTTTGAATTTCTCCGTGCTGAGGTTCGCGATTATGCTCTTGATGCCGTTATGTCCTCCGCTAGATCCATCGCCTTTAAGTTTAATCGAACCAACAGGGATGGACATATCGTCATAAACAATGATTATGTCTTCTAAGGCAATTTTATAAAAATTCACAGCCTCTCTAACTGATTCGCCGGAAAGATTCATGTAGGTTAATGGTTTTAAAACCATAACAGAATCCGAAAATGCCGGATTCTTAATCACAACATATTCGCCTTTGAATCCTTCTCTTTCAATTGAATAACCCAAAGAATCTAGGAATCTGTCCACCGTCATAAAACCCATGTTGTGGCGGGTTCCTTCATATTCTTTTCCTGGGTTGCCTAATCCAACAATCAATTTCATTTATTTGACTTCCGCATCAATTGGTTCTAAAGAAAGTTTGTTGACGACCGCAACGATCTTATCAACCTTTTCGTAATCGTAATATTCAATTGGTGTTGTTAAAAAAGATGAGTACATACTCACTTGCTCAGGTGATGAGCTTGGGTCACCAGTGATTTTCTTGACCATGAGTTTCATCGCGAGTTTGTATTTCCAATTCAGCTTATTTATATCAAAGTTTCCTCTCAGCTGGTAATAACGGACGTGATATAAGTCCAAAATATTACGATTGATGAGGTCTTTTCTGCCTTCTGGGCTCGGGAATGACAGCCCGCTGGAGAAGACAAGAATGTTTTTCTTGGCGTCATTCATTTCGTCGTAATGGGCAAGGAAATTGTCCAAGCCTTGGATTTTTCCGTTTAAGACCCATCCGCCGAAGATGACGCAATCATAATTATTGAGATTCTTCCATTTAAATTTCTTTAACGGAAGGACATCACCGCCAATTTTATTGGCGATATCCTTGGCGTATTTCTCGGTTGATCCGGTCGAGCTTTCAAAAAGTACTATAGTTTTCATAACGCTGTAAGTTTATCACTCACCTTTTATAGATAAAAGATATTGGAAAGGTTAAAATATCGCCTATGAATGCAAAAGATTGGTTTTTAGATTTAGCTAGAGGGTCCGCGTTGGGGCTCGGAATGGTTCCGGGAGTAAGTGCCGGAACGGTGGGAATTGTCGTAAATATCTATGACAAGATGATTGGCGGCATCGCCGGGTTGAGAAAAGAGTTTTGGAAATCAATTAAAACACTTCTTCCAATTGGAATTGGGGCGCTTGTGGCGAGTTTGATCGTATTATTGCTCGTTCATAAAACGTTTAATTATGCTCCGGTGATGATAATTTCGTTGTTCGCCGGATTAACAATCGGTTCGATACCGCTGCTCTATGACCACGTGAAAGATGATGGGTTCAACATCAGGAGCGTTTCATTAATGGTCGCCGGATTTGTTGTGGCTGCCGCTATTGGAATAATCTCTGCGTTAAGCAAATTGTATTGGAATTTCGATTTGAATGAGATTTTCGCAGAAGCGCCGTGGTGGCTGTATTTATTATTGCTGGTCGCCGGCATAATCGCCGCTGCAGCGTGCATAATTCCCGGCATTTCAGGTTCAATGATTTTGTTTATTTTCGGATTGTACACCCCGATTCTTGATATGTTCTCGTTGAGCAAACCGAATTCTATTTTTAACGACCATTCAAGAATCATGCCGATTATCGGATTAACCGTTTTCCTGGCTCTCGGAATAATCATAGGGTTTATCCTTGCGTCATCATTGATGAAATCTTTGCTTGCAAAGCACAAAATCCCAACCTTTGATGTCGTCATCGGCTTTGTTGCCGGCTCAGTTGTATCTATGTTCGTTAACCAGAATATGATTACGGATGAAAATATATGGGTTTATTCTCCAGAAATTACAAAAGTGTGGATGTACCCTGTGGCCGCTGTTTTATTAATTGGTGGCTTCTTTGCCTGCTTATTATTGACAAAAAAACGAAAACAATAGTCCAGATTTACACTCATTTGAATACTCTTTTGGAAATTCTTGGTGAATTCCGATATTTTTTATTTAATATTTTCCGGCATTAGATTATAAATAGGCCAACCTTAGGGAGAATTTTTATGCCAAGAACGCCGGAACAAAATGCAAATATTAGAGATAAAAGAAAAACGAAAATACTCAAGAAAGCCTTAAAGCTTTTCGCAATCAATGGTTTCGATAATGTTACAGTTGACGACATTACAGAAGAAGCTAATTGCTCACATGGCCTTTTCTATCACTATTTTGGAACAAGAGAAGATATATACAATGAGCTCATGAAGGTTAAGCAGGAACACTATTCGAAATACGACGCTCCTCTATCCGAAGCTTTTGCTGCTGGTGGCAAAAAGGGATTGGACATTCTTTGCTCTTATGTTGAGATGATGAATTCCGCTGAAGTGGATGCAATCTATTATTCAAGATTGAAAATCATCTCAGGTTTTGCTACGCAAACAAAAGAATCTTCATTAATCGGTTACGATTACCTAGAGGGCATAACCGAACTTGTCAAGCAAGGCCAGGCTGAAGGCGCCGTAAAGGATGGCGATCCAAGACAGATTGCCCTTATGTTCCTTGATTTCGCAAACGGCATTTCATATAGAAGACTCTTCTCAGAAGAAACAGATTTTGATACCGTTTCCGCCGATGTCATGGTGAGTTTGTTCGCTAAATAGGTGAAACTGACAAATTGAAGCCCGCCTCAGGTGGGTTTTTGTTTTATCCAAGGATATCTTCATAAGCCTCAAAGTCTTTTTGGTATTTCATGCAAAATATCACGATTGGGGCATCTTCGTGCATATTCAGATATTCTTCGACGGTATTAATCGCGATTGTGGCACCGTTTTTGCTCGAAAACCCCATTTCTCCAACGCCTATAGCAGGAAAACATATAGTTTTAAGGCCTCTTAGCCTGGCAGCCTCTAACGAGGAAATATAGCAGTTTTTGAACTGAGATACTTCAAGATTGCTAGGTCTGTCTTTAAACCTTGGGGCAACCGTGTGAATAACGAATTTGCAAGGAAGGTTGTATCCTTTCGTGATTTTAGCGTGACCAGGTGTTTCTTCGTGATTTTGAAGTTTGATAATTTGGGCACACTCATTTCTTAATTGAAGGCCAGCCGCAGAATGGATGTCATTATCGACACAATAATGGCCAGGGACAAAGCACCCAAGAAGGGTTTGAGATGCCGGATTAACGATGGCGTCCGCCACAATTTTGGTTATATCGCCAGAAATGAGACCGATTTTTGAGAATGAAGAAGCGATGATATCCGATAAAGAGATTAGCCTTTTCTTAGATAATTCATACTTAAGTAACGCGTTCTGTTTAACGAGAAAGGAATCGGATAAAGGGCCGGGTTTCTTGAGGTTCATCAAATCCCTAAGAGCACGCCTTTTGTCTTTGATATCATCGGTGTGTTTTATCACGCCAACATACTCAGGCATGGATTTATAAAGGTAATCCAAAAGGAGATTAATTGTTTCGGAGTACGTAGCCATAATCACAGATTCTCAATCGCATTCTTCAAAGCATCTTCATCGTCGATGTCAAAATCAAGATCAATATCGCTGTTCTCAAACGTAATATTGCTTGCTTTTGTATCTGATGGTTTGTTTTTGGGTGAATTGGATGTGATAGCAAACGGGATGCTCTTCGTCCTTGCAACAGCCTTTAAGAAAATTGTGATTGCCGAAGTCATTGATAAACCAAGGTCATCCAATACATTTTCAGCATTATTTTTTATTTTCTCATCGATTCGCAAATTTATAGTTGTCTTCGGCATTTATTCATTATTTCCTTTGTTTAATAATGTAATGATAGTGTAATGTATTTTGCATTACAATTATTTTTAAATCGAACAATTTCACACAAATTCAAAAATAATTTCATTTTATTTATTAGTTTTAATCGATACTTAGTAGTCTTTTTATTACCTAATAATTAGATATTAACAAAACAAATCAATCTAAATTTTAATTTTTAAGGTATTATCAAAAATAAATGTTTCACGGCTTAGAGCGAAAAAGAAAAAGGGGTGGTTCCCCTCAATAAATTCGTTTTGTCTTTCTATAATGTTCTAGTTATTTCCACGAATCTTTTTTCTTTAGCTATCTTCTTTGCCGCCTCATTAATGAGTTTTACATCGTCAGACAACGCAAAGACCGCAGAACCGGATCCTGTCATGGCGGTCATCGGGAGTCCATAAGACTTAAGTTCATCAACAATTTCCTTTACTTCCGGCAAAAGCGAGCTTGCAGGTTTGTATAAATCGTTCCCTATATTCGCGCTTAAAGTGGCGTCGTCGCCCTCTTCAAGAGCCTTTATTACAAGATTCGTCTGGCATTCGGTTCTCTCAAAACTGTCACAAATTTCAAATATTGCTTTGGTTGACAAGCCTTTTTCAGGCTTAACGACAAGGCAATAATACTTCTTTTTGCATTTAATCGCTCTCAAATTTTCACCTATCCCGGTAACGAGGGCGGGTTTGCAAAGGAGGAAGAACGGAACATCAGCACCGATCTTCTTTGCAACAGCCAACACCTTTTCGTCAAGAACATTTATGCCCTTCATATCGCACACGGCCTTAATTACACAGGCCGCATTGCTTGATCCACCGCCCATTCCAGCCGCAAAAGGTATTCTCTTGTGGATTGATATCTCAAAGCCGTCAGTAAAGCCAAAAACAGCCCTCATTTGTTCAACTGCTTTGTAACAAAGGTTAGATTGCATTGAAGCCAAGCCAAGGTCATCACAGGTAACATAAGTGGTATTTCCGTCCTTAAAACGAGTGATTTCAATAATGTCGTGAAGCTCAACAGGCAAAACAACCATTTCAAGATCGTGATAGCCGTCTTCTTTTTTCCCCAGCACTTTCAAGGAAAGATTGATTTTTGCATAGGACTTTAAAATTAAATTTGTGGGTTTAAACAACTTCATTTGAGACCTCTTAAAATTTGTAAGTATTGATTAAGGGAAAGATTTTCTGGTCTGGCATTTTCTTTGATGCCGCATAAAGAAAGAATTTCTCTAGCCTTATTGGAATCGCCGATATGTCTAGATAGATTGTTCAGTATTGTTTTTCTTCGATTCAAGAAAAGGCCGGCCGTAAGTATATTCAACGACTCGCATTCATCTAAATCTCGATTGTCATTGAAAGTTATAGAGAAAACTGTGGAATCAACATGAGGCGCAGGAGAAAAGGAAGTTCTTGGCACATTAAATTCTCTAGTCAGTTTTCCTCTATATTCGATAAGTATTTGAAGCGGGCCATATTCATTAGAATTTATTTTTGCCGCTAAGCGATTAAACGCTTCTTTTTGAACCATAAAAACGGCTTTTTGCGCGGATTTTGAACCTAAAAGAACCTTTTCTATAATTCCGGATGTGATGTAGTAAGGAAGATTTCCAATTATCTTTGTGTATTCGGAATAATCCCATCTCATCGCATTTCCTTGCGTAGGCGAAATGTTACCGTATCCGGCAAAATCGTTTTTTAATTTCGTCACTAAGCCTTCGTCGATATCAATGAGTTGGGTTCTGACTCCTGCTTCGTTTAAGAAAAAAGAAAGCGAGCCCGCACCGGAACCGATTTCCAAAACGTAATCATCTCGTTTGATATCTAGGCAATTAACTATCTTCTCACACGCATCCGAATCGATAAGAAAATTTTGCCCAACCTCGTGTTTGGCAAGCAATTTATACTGTTCGATTGTTTTGAAGTATTCTTCTCTATTCATTTAAGGCCCTTTTCAAATCATCTTTTGTAAGGCAAAGACAATTGCATCTTTTTATGAAAGATTTCGCATTAGTATGTCCCAATTTAAACTTTTCTTCCAGTATCACGCGTTTCGATGATGAATTATCATCTCCCAGCAAACCTAAATCAAACATATCTGAATATGTTAATGTTGGGGCTACGTTAGAAGTGGCTGGAATTAAATTTTCCAACGCCTCCATTATCGTCTCTTTATCGGATTCGGCGACACCGACCTTGTGTTTTTTGATGCATTTAGATTTTGGAACATACGCATGGATTAATCCCGGTACATTCCGATCTAACACATCTCTAATTCTTTTCCCGGGCGAATCTGGGTCGGTTAAGACAATAATGGTCTTTGTTTCTGATAATTTTTTAATGTATTCGACAGTCTCTTCTGGCACATCCGACCCATTGGTGGTTACGATTTCGCAATCTAAAAAGCTAGATATCAAACCCTTATCGGTCTTACCTTCTACAACAAGGGCAAAATTATTGTTAAAATTTGAATAGTTCATATGAGTTTTCTTCGGTAATTCTATCCAATTCTAACGGATCAACGCCCCTCAAGTCGGCGATTGCATTTCTTATGCACTCTGTATAGATTGGTTCATTTATTTTGCCCCTAAAAGGGACTGGGGTCATATAAGGGGAATCGGTTTCTAGGAGAATTCTATCCAGCCTGCAGGCTTTTGCACATTCTTTGGGCATAATTGAGTTTTTGAACGTAACAGGCCCGTCAAATCCAAAATATGCGCCCAATTTTTCGAATCTCTCCATCATTTCAGGCGAGCCACTGTAACAATGGAGGACAAAGCCGCATTTAATTGGGTGCTGAACAAGTAAATCGTAGGTGTCTTGCGAAGCGTCTCTAGCATGTATTGAAACAGGGAGATTGAGTTTATTGGCAAGTTCAATTTGTTTAATGAACCAAATTTTTTGGTTCTCATGATCATTTTCATCCTTATACCAATGGTAATCGAGACCGATTTCGCCAATCGCGACAACCTTATCTTCGTGAGCTAGTTTCTCGATCTCAACAAGAACCTCATCGGATATGTTTTCCAAATTCTCTGGATGAATCCCGACGGCGGCATAAACACAGTCGTATTTATGCGCCATTTCGACCGCGAGTTTTGAGCTTCCCAAATCCCACCCAACACAAATCACCTTAGAAAGCCCGTGGGATTTAGCGAGTTCAAAATAAGCCTCGGAGACTCTATCTTTTAGTTGTTCGTCGTTTAAGTGGCAGTGCGTATCAATCATGACTATTTACCTACACAGAATCTAGAAAAGATTTCATCTGTTAAATCAAGAGAGACGTTCTCCCCGAGCAGTTCTTCGCAGGAAGTGTATGCAGAAAGCAAATTAGCGGACACCAAATCGATAGGTGTTTGTTCCAAACAATCCTTTTTCGCGTCGTTAAGATAATTCTGTATTCTTCTCAATAACGCCATCTGCCTTTCGTTTGATAGAGAAGGAGTGTTGAAGTCCTTTTCTTCGATATTCAATTTATTTTTGATTGCCTTAACTAATTGAGAAATGTTCTTTTTTGCAGCCGAAATCCCCACAAATCCCTCAGGAATGGAACTTATATCGGATTTGTTCATGGCGATAATATATGGCTTATCCCCGATTTTAGATATGATTTCTTTATCCTCTTCATTCATTCCAATCGTCGCATCTACAACCAATATTACGAGCTCAGATTCTTCTATTGCATTCATCGATTTTTCGATGCCGATTTTTTCTATGTCGCCAGCGTTATCTCTAATTCCAGCAGTATCTAACAAATGAAGTGTGATACCATCTAAATAAGCGTCGCCCTCAACGACGTCTCTGGTGGTTCCCGGAATATCGGTAACGATAGCTTTTTCTTTATCCAAAAACGCGTTCAAAAGCGATGATTTGCCGGCATTAGGCCTGCCGACGATGGCGACTTTCACACCATCTTTAATAATCTTACCCGCCCTTCCATTTGTAAGGAGGGATAAAACGTTTTTGTTGATGTTGTCAATTGATGTAACGATCTTTTCTTCGTTCGCCTCTTCAATATCTGTGTATTCCGGATAATCGATGTTAACCTCAATCAAAGCCAATAGATCGGCGATTTCTTTTTTGAGCGGCCTAACCAAATCTGAGCTTTTGCCATCAAGAGACATGAAAGACAGATTCTTAGATTCTTTTGTTGTGGCGTTAATCAAATCGTTAACGGCCTCAGCCTCTATCAAATTCATCTTACCATTAAAGAACGCACGCGAAGTAAATTCACCTCTAGAGGCGTATCTAGCGCCTTTGGAGATAAATAAAGAGATAATCTCGTTGGCGATAAGCATTGACCCATGGCAGGTTATTTCAAGTGATTCTTCGCCGGTCATAGATGATTTTGCCGGATAACAAAACAACATTACATCATCAACCGGCTTATCCCCATCCATTATCCTGCCGTGCACCATTTTTCTTGATTCAACTGGGGTTATTTTTTTGGAAAATATTTCGTTGAACAGTTCAAAAACGCCGTCGCCACTGCAACGAATGAGGGCAAGCGCGCTTTTTAACGGTGGTGTTGCTAAAGCAACAATGATATCTTGCTTGGCTTTCTCCATTTAATGTTCCTTACGAAGTTTGCCTTTGAGTGAGTGGATTCTAATCGATCCACCTTGCTTTCCGATAACGTTTTTGGCATACGCGATTGCTTCTGCTTGAGTTTTGAATAACTTGATTGCTTTCTTGCCTGTAGCAAGTTTAACCTGCCACTTACCGGAAGTTGGTTGTTTGGAAATATGATAAATACGAGGTCTATCGTTGTAATTGTTTTTCTTGTCGCTGGCGGCTTGTTTCCTCTCTTCGATTTCCTCGGCCTCCTCAGAATCTTCTAAATCAACAACGATTTCGATTTGTTCATCTTCCTTCTTTTCTTCTATCGGTTCATCCGATGGCCCCTCAACAAGCTCTTCGCTTGCGGTAAAAGAAACGTTTGTCGTTGTGGAAACGGCCTCTTCTTCGGCCTCTTCAGGCGGAAGAATTACGGTAAGAACCTTCGAGATGTTATTGTTTATTGCAACAAAAATTACTCCCAAGAATACGGATAGAACAACAATTAAGGCCATTGTTAAGTAGATAGCCAAATCAGTGGCGGCAACAATGGCAAACGATTGTTTTATATCCCAAAAGGGAAAAAGTGCTGCCGCGGAAAATACAACGTACAAGATGCCTGAAATAGCGCCATACCAAGGGGATTTCTTGTAAGACGGTTCGAATGCGCAATAGGAAACGATGTTAATTAACCCCATTGCGGCAATCCAGAAAATGAATCCATAATTCAGAAGCGTGTCAAATTCACCCGCAACGCAAATCGCGACAGTTTCGTAAAGAGCCAAAATCAGGGATGAAACAGTTGAAACCGATCTAAGTAGAGAAACGATTCTAGCGTTATCTTTTCTTGTAATTACGCAAACGATTGGGGAAACAAGACCAATCAGCCCGCCAATCGTGATTAAAATCATTGAGAAAAGGAAGAAGATATGATCTTGGGATACATCGGATAAGGCAAAATCGGGGAGGACAAAAAGGGATGTTATTACAAATATGGAGAATATTGCCACTACACCGTTTAAAACGGCGGCGATTATGTGTTTTGTCTTGTTAGCCATAATATGAACCTCGCAAACATTATTTTGCTTTCGTTAAATAAAAACAAGATGGAAAACCATCTTGTCTTATATTTTAGTCAACGTATTTGATGGTTATGGCTCTATCAGCGCCTTCGCCGGAGCTTTCGGTCTTGATGTGGGCCAGGCCGTTCAAGGCGTTGTGAACGACTCTTCTTTCGTCTGGAGTCATCGGATCGAGTTTGACATCTACATGGCTCTTAAGAACATCTCTAGCGGTTCTTTTTGCCATATAGGTTATGCGTGAGTATTTGTCTTCTTTATATCCACCAATATCGAGAAGGATTCTGTATCTATGGTGGAATTTGTTTGAAACAGCAAGTCTATCGAGTTCATTTAAAGCTTGAAGCGTCTTGCCGTTTTTGCCGATAAGTACCGGGTTTCTCTTTGAATCGATTGTCACTCTGATAATTTCGTCTTCCACGGTGGCTGTTGTTTCGATTTCGATGCCCATAGCACCGATTGCGGTCTTGAGATATTCTTGCGCATATTCAGCAGCGTCATTGGCGTCATAAACCTCAATTACGCATTTTTTTGAGAAGAGACCTTTTTTCTCTTCTACCAATTTGTAAATGATTTGTGCTTCGGGAGTGCCATATTCCGCGGATGCGGCACTGATGCAGTCCTCAAGCGTTTTACATGTGAATTGTTTCATATATTTCTATCTCGCTTTCTTGTTTTTCCTTGCCATGATCGATTGTGTGATCAACGTCTGTGCCAAGGAGATGAGAGCACTGATTGCCCAATAAAGCCCCATAGCGGCAGGAAGTGCAAAGCCCATGATGACGGTGAAGATAACCATAAACCAAGACATCATCTTCATGCTGCTTCCGTTCTTATCTTGAGCGGGATTTGCTGAGGTTTTTGGAATTGATTTGAGTCTTCTCTTGTTGATCCATTGAGGAATCATCATTGCACCAATCTGGAACAACGCCATAAGCAAGAATAACACGGCAGCCGTCCACCAACCGGTAACGTTCTTAGCCCATCCGGTGGAGAAGTTTGTCAAAACGGATGAAATTGTATCTGAAAGTCTCAAATTAAGGATAGAACCAGAGGACAAGACGGCGGAGCCTTGCATAGCGCCCCAAACGCAGATGAACACAGGGAACTGAACGATCAACGTGAGAAGCATAGACATTGGATTGATCTTGTTCCTCTTATAAAGGGCCATCTGCTCCTGTTGAAGCCTTTGCGCTTCGTCTTTATTGGTGTTGGAGTTGGGGTACTTGGCCTGGATTTTAGCCAATTGCGGTTGTAAAGCTTGTGTTCTTTGCTGATCAAGCGTGCTCTTAAATGTGAGAGCCAAGATGACCAAACGAACAATAAATGTGACAATGATAAGAGAGAGAACCTGTCCAACGCCACTTAATGATGGGTCAATACCATAAGCAATAACGTCGATTAACCAGGAAACCGGATAAACGATTAAGCCTTCAAAGAAGCCTTTCTTCCAAGCGTCTTTCCAAGTTTTTGTCGTGACATTAACGGAGATGTTTGAAGAATTTCCGTAGTGACCGAACTTACCTTCCTGAGTGGCAATACAGCTTCTCGCGTTGGTAAGTTTGCTGTTCATCTGAGTTTTGTAAAGGGATGTGAAGTCAGTCTGTGGAACCTGATCAACGTCAATTGCTACTGCCAATTCGGAATTCCATTTATCCCATTGTTCCCACATCGTTTCGGAACGTTCGCCATTCTCGTCAATTGCGCCGAAGAATTTAACATAGCCGAAATTCAAAAGGATACTATCCGAATTGACATCGGTTGAGACTGTATCCCACGTCTTGTTTGTTTCATCATAGGAGAAGACATTTATGTCCGCTGCCGTGATGTTTTTGGCCGTAATGCGGTCAGAAGCATTTAAGTCGAGGTTCTTTTCGGCGATTGCAGCTTCGAGGACAAGTTGGTCCATTTTCTTAAAATAAGTATATGAAGGAACTGCATAGTTGCTGCTGACGGCGCTGGAAATGATTGTGTCTAAAAATGCCGCTTTCGTTGCTGTGTAGCGGGTTGTAATTCTGCTTGTTGTCGTGTTTTTCTCCACAGTATCTGTCGAGACTGGGATGTATGCAAAAACACCGGAGTCATCTCCGTTAATCGTTACGGTCCAATATTTTTCCTTGCCCTGGACTTTGTATTCATCAGGAATATCTTCGATGCTGTCCGTGTAGACAGTAACACCCATATCATAGGTGTATGCAATATTGGCTTTATCGATATTAGAGCAGAAGTTTTGTGTACATCCAGTTAAAAGGACGACACCGAGTGCAATACCCAAAAGTGAGTAAAGTTTCTTTTTGTTGCTCTTTTTCAATGTTGTTCTCCGATCTTCGTCAAAGACGAAACCAACTCTGTTTTGTTGGATTGGAATGTGGTCGGATCGTAGGTCGTTCGTACGATGATAATCAAATCTAAACTCTTACATAAATCCATTACATCGCCGACCATCGCTCTGATCTGACGCTTGATGCGGTTACGTGTGACTGCGTTTCCGTTCTTCTTAGAAACACAGATGCCAATTCTTGGCTTATCTTGAGTGTTTTTACGGAAATGAATTACGTAGGATTTGCTTCTTTGAGTAGGGGAGTTGTGAATTATATCCGTGAATTCTTGTCTTTTTAAAATACGATTATCTCTAACCATATTGCGCCCCTAGATAAGAAAAAGACGCCGAATTAGGCGCAGAGTTTAGCTCTTCCTTTTGCTCTACGACGAGCAAGGACCTTACGACCATTGTGTGATGACATTCTCACACGGAATCCCGCCATGTGCTGGTGCTTTAATTTTGATGGTTGATATGTTTTTTTCATTGCGCTTTCCTCCGAGTTTTACTAGCGTGCGAGATGATTATAGAGATTTCATTTGCCTAAGGCAACAGAATTCACGCGTATATGTGTGTACTTTTAAATGTGGACAAATTATACACATACACGTGGACAAAGACGGGAAATGGAAGAAGCAATCGAAGCAAAATTTAAGTGGAAAAAACAGGTAAACAACGGTTGTAGGACGCGAATGATTTCAAAATATTTTATCCACAAAGTTATCCACCGCAAAAAGATGTGGAAAACTCAATAAACAGCGATAAATCGCCCGTAAATCCAAGGGTAATGGCGGTGGAAAACCGAATTATCCACCAAAAAGAATCAAATTCCAAACGCGTATGTGTTAAACTTTCCGAGGTAAAAATTATGGGGTTAACGGTAAGTCAATTAGCACAAGTTTGGGAGCGTGCGCTGTCAAAGATACAAGAGGGCATCGGAGACAAAATAACATTCGAAACATTCTTCAACGATTCGTATATCTACAGTTTAGAGGGTGATCAAGTCGCCGTTGTTGTAAATTCAGATCTCGCAATGAATGTCATCGCTACAAAATATAGTTCTTTGGTTGACGAGGCTTTAAGACAAATAACCGGCATGAATTTAACGGCGAATTTCGCCTCTCCTGACAAAGTACAATCAAAGCCGACGGCTTCGGCTCCAGAAAAGCAACCGTTCTTCAGCGATTCCAAAATTGACCCGAATTTTACTTTCGACAATTTCGTTGTGGGAACATCCAATAGAGAAGCGTATCAAGCCTCCGTTTTGGCAGCAAAAGACCCAGGAAAATTTTATAATCCAGTGCTGATTTTCGGTGATTCAGGCCTCGGAAAAACGCATTTGTTATACGCGATTGGAAATACGATTAAAGAATCAAAGCCGGAACTTAGGGTTTTGTACGTAAAGGCACAAGATTTCCTCGATGAGTACATTAAATACGTCAAAAACGACACAAATGGCGTTGGTCTCGTTGAGTGGTTCAAAGCATCCGTTGACGTACTTTTGGTTGACGATGTTCAATTCTTGGCAAATAAAACAAAAACCGAGGAGACTTTCTTCTCAATCTACAATTACCTATACTCATCTGGAAAACAAGTAGTCATCACTTCCGATAAGCACCCAAGCCTGTTAAATGGTTTAGACGATCGTTTGAAGACGAGGTTCGTGCAAGGCCTCCCGATTTCAATCGAAAAACCGGAAAAGACCGTATGCGAGCTCATTTTAAGAAAAAGAATTGAGCAAAAAGGCATGACAATCGAGGATTTCGACCCAGAAGTCATCACATATTTTGCATCAAAATTCGGAAACAACGTCAGAGAACTCGAAGGCGCGTTTGACAGAATGTTCTTCTATATCACAAACTTCAAGAAAATAGACCACATCGACCTTTCCACCGCAATCGAGTCGGTGAGATCCCTAGTAAGCGTCAAAGAAGACGAAGAGACATTGTCACAAGACAAAATCATCAGTACAGTCGCGGAATATTACGGCTTAACGCTCGCGCAACTTACCGGCACCTCCAGACAAGCGAGTGTCGCATTGCCGAGACACATCTCTATGTACTTAATTAGAACGATGTTAGACGCACCATTCAAGAAAATCGGAGACAGGTTCGGCGGCAAGGATCACACAACCGTCATGAACGCCGTTGAGAAGATCGAAAAAACCTCGAAAACGGACGCGCAACTAAAAAAAGCAATCGATGATTTAAAGAAAAAAATCAAAGGTTGATAACCATGTGGAATAAAAGTTTGCTGATAATCGAATGAAAACGAGTTATCCACAAATCCACATACGCATTAATAT
>CAVAGP010000015.1:0-46201 GCA_963588175.1 Faecalibacillus sp.
CGAAAAGTGAGTTTTCCAGATGAAATTAATTATTGTTGAGTCTCCAAAAAAATGTGACACAATCGGTCGCTACTTAGGCAAAGATTACAAAGTCATGGCCTCCCAGGGTCACATTCGTGACCTCTCTAAGAAAGGCAAAGGCGGTTTCGGTATCGATATCGATAACGATTTCAAGCCAGATTTTCTTATTGATAAGAAAAAGGCTTGGCTAGTCGATGAGTTGAAAAGGGCCGCTTCCAAAGCGGATGAAGTAATTCTCGCAACCGACCCTGATAGAGAAGGGGAGGCAATTTCCTGGCACCTTGCCGAGGTTCTCGGACTGGATGTTGAGGAAACGAAGAGACTTCAGTTCCACGAAATCACAAAGCCTGCGATTGAAGAAGCCATTAAAAACCCTGGGCATATCAACATGAATCTTGTCAACTCACAGGAAACAAGAAGAATGCTTGATAGAATCCTAGGATTCAAATTATCGAACTTGCTTCAGAGAAAGATGACTCTTAAGTCTGCCGGACGTGTTCAGTCTGCTACTTTAAAGCTCATCTGCGACAATGATGACGAAATCGCCAAATTCGTTCCAGAAGAATACTGGACTATCGACTTAACCCTCGACATTGGAGGCAAGAGCGTTAAAGCGTCCCTCGACAAGGTTGATGGCAAAGATGCTAAGATTCATAACCAAGAAGAAGCTAACGCAATTCTTGCTAGAATCCCATCTTCTCTACCTGTTATCTCGCTGGAAACAGTTAAAAAGAAAGTGCCTTCTAAACTTCCTTTCACCACATCCACGATGCAACAAGAAGCATTTGCTAAATTCCATTTCTCAACCAAGAAGACGCAAGATCTTGCTCAGTCTTTATATGAAGGTCTTGACGTCAATGGAGAACATGTTGGTCTTATCACCTATATGAGAACCGATTCAGTTCGTTTGAGTGACGATTTCTATTACAAACACGCTAAGCCCTTCATTGAAAGGAATTTTGGTGATGAGTATGTTGGCTATATCAAATCCGGCAAAAAGAAAGAAAGAATCCAGGATGCCCACGAAGCTATTAGGCCTACAGGAACATCTCGCACTCCGGAAATCGTTGCAAAATTCGTCTCAAGTGACGAAGCCAAGCTTTATAGACTTATCTATAATCGCGCTTTAGCGTCGGTTATGAGCGATAAAGTCGAAGAAGTCACGACAGTCTTATTCGAAGCCAATGGGTTAACATTTAAAGCAACAGGCAATAGAACGTTGTTCAAAGGATATGAGGCAATCTATGGCGAGTTCGATGAAGATGACACAAAGTTACTTCCTGCAATCGACCAGAACGGCGTTTATTCCGTCAAGAAGACGGATCCGCAACAAAAATACACAAAAGCACCAGCTAGATTCACTGAAGCAAAAGTCGTCAAGACAATGGAAGAGGTCGGCATTGGAAGACCATCCACTTATGCCGCGACAATCCAAAGGTTAAAAGAAGTTGGTTATATTTCAATCAAAGGCGGCGTGGTTACGCCTACTGAAGACGGTAAAAGGGTCACCTTTGTTTTGAACAAATATTTCCCGGAGCTCATTTCTACTGAATACACCTCCAATATGGAACGACAATTAGATCAGATTTCCGAAGGTGAAATGTCTAGAAAAGAAGCCATGACCGAATTTTATTATCCTTTCATTAAAAAATTTGATTCCGTTCAATCTTATATGTGGAAAGATCATGAAAAGGAGACGGGGGAAATGTGCCCAGTTTGCGGAAGTCCTCTTGTCATCAAGAAGGGAAGATACGGCGAATTTGTCGCCTGCTCACGTTACCCAGAATGCAACTTCAAGCCTAAGAAGCCGGTTGTTGAGCCTGAACAGACGGGAGAACTTTGCCCGCAGTGCGGGAAACCTTTGGTCATCAGGAAGAACTCTAAAGGCGATAAGTTCGTCGCCTGCAGCGGTTATCCGTCCTGCAGATATATCAAAGGCAATGAGAATAAAGCTCAAAAAGAAGCGATTGTTTATACAGAAGCCGATTATCTTAGACCATGCCCAAATTGCAAGACTGGCCACTTAGTTTACAAAATGGGGCCAAGAGCAAAATATATCGGATGCACAAACTACCCGAAATGCCATTATGTCGAGTGGTTAAACAGAACCACGAAGAAAGGCCGCCGTGGAAGTGAATAAACGAATCAACATCGTTGGGGCTGGCTTAGCCGGAAGCGAGGCAGCCTTTTTCCTTTTGAAAAAAGGATATGAGGTTCATCTCTATGAAAGGCGACCTAAATACAACGATCACGCACATGAGACCGCTCTATTCGGAGAGCTCGTTTGCTCTAATTCTTTAAAGAGTTATAAGCTAGATAACGCTTGCGGTCTTCTTAAGCAAGAAATGAGAAAAATGGGTTCCATTATGATGGAGGCCGCTGATGTTTCATCCGTCCCAGCTGGAGCAGCATTATCCGTAGACAGAGAACTTTTTGCCTCAAATATCACGACAAAAATCAAATCTTTTCCAAATTTGGTATTGCATGAAGAAGAAGTTGATGATTTAAACAATGACCCAACCATTATTGCAACCGGTCCTTTAACGGATGGCAAACTTATGGAAACGTTGCTTGAAGTAATGGGTGAGAAGAGTCTTTCATTCTTTGACGCCAGCGCGCCTATCGTTAAGAAAGATTCCATCGATTTTACGAAAGCCTACTATAAATCCAGATTTGACCAAGATGATGCAGCATATATCAATTGTCCGTTCAATCGAGTTGAATATGAGACGTTTGTAAGAGAATTGGTGGGCGCTGAAAAAGCGATGCTTCATGAATTCGACACACATTATTTCGAGTCCTGCTTGCCGGTAGAGGTTATTGCTTCTCGCGGTATCGAGACATTGAGGCATGGCCCTTTGAAACCTTTCGGGCTTGGCACCGACGAACATCCAAAACCTTACGCGGTGGTTCAGCTTAGGCAAGATACCAAACTCGGTGACTGCTTTAATTTGGTTGGATTTCAAACAAATCTTACTTATCCAGAACAAAAACGTGTTTTCCACATGATCCCGGGATTGGAGAATGCCACATTTGTCCGTTATGGGCTGATGCATAGGAACTCCTATATCAATTCGCCTCTTGTTTTGAATGACGATTTATCCCTCAAGGCAAAACCTAATATCTATATCGCTGGCCAATTAAGCGGTGTTGAAGGATATGTCGAAAGCGCGGCTATGGGAATACTCGCCGCGATCAATATCTCAAGAAAACTCGAGGGAAAGCCATTTATCGAAGTGCCAAAGACAACAATTCTTGGCGCTTTAACCGATTACATACTTCACTCAACTGGCGGTCACTTTCAGCCTATGAATGCCAACTGGGCTCTTATTCCTGGTGCAAGAAAAGAAAATAGAGATGACTCTATAAAAACCAGTTTGGATTCGATAAACTCTTATTGGTTAAGAGTGAATGATTAGAGAAGAAAAAGAATATCTAGACCATCTGTCTCAGGTTAAGAAATACTCATCGCATACAGTCGAATCCTACAAAAGGGACATCGACAAGTTTTTGTCGTACATAAACAAAGAAGACGTCCTATACGATCAAGTCGAGAAGGATATCATCAGAAATTATTTGTCCACGGAAGTACTCAGCGGCATTTCTTCAAGAAGCAACCAAAGAAGGATGTCGGCCTTGAGGGGATTCTACGCTTTTATGCTTGAGCGGGGTTATGTCAAATCTAATCCTTTTGTGTTTGTTCACACTCCGCTAAAGGAGAAAAGATTGCCGAGGACATTAACCGATGAGCAGGTCACGGCTTTGCTGGAAGAGAACAGAAAAAGAACAGATTTCCTCAAGGATAGAGACCAAGCGATATTGGAACTGCTCTATGCTTCCGGAATTCGTGCTTCCGAGCTTGTCGGGCTCAAAGCGAGGGACATAAACTTCCGGAATAGAATGTTGACTGTGATCGGTAAGGGCAACAAGCAAAGATACTCCCCATTCACCAAAGAATGTGCGGAATCCTTGACCATCTACCAGAAGAAAATTCGTCCTGTTTTGTACGCCAAACACAATAGTGTACGTGATGCTGATTCATTTTTCCTAAACGCAAAAGGCGAGAATTTAACGGTTCGCGGATTGGAATTTATCCTCAATCAAATCGAAGAGAAAACCGGATATTATTTTGGCCTTCATCCCCATATCTTGAGACACTCGTATGCAACGAATTTGCTTGAAAAGGGCGGCGATTTGCGAGTAATTCAGGAATTATTGGGCCATGAATCAATAAACACGACTCAGGTTTACACTCATGTCTCCACGAAGAAAATGAAAGAGCAATACGAGGAATATTTCCCGAGGACGAAAAAGAACAAGGAAGAGTAGGGGTTATCTTATTGATAATCCCTTTTCAAATTTTTTGCTTTGTAGAATGGGCCTATGCTGATATAATCACCATCGGCTCTCTAAGAGAGACCTAATACACACCTCGTGGATTCAGCGCCATGTTCCCTGATGGACGAAGAAGTTTAAAAATCGTCAGGGCGGTCAGTTGTTCGAAACGGGGGAGGCACAAACAAATGGAGGTCACAAAATGAGTGACGAATTAAAGGAAACAGTTGTCGTAGAGACAACCCAAGCAGCCGAGGTTACAATGGCTGATGTCGTGAGAGACCCAAATGCTCCTATCATGACAATGAAGAAACTTCTCCAGGCAGGAGTTCACTTCGGACACCAGACACGCAGATGGAACCCAAAAATGGGCAGATACATCTATGGTGCAAGAAATGGCATTTATCTTATCGATTTATCTAAGACAGTCGACCAGGTCAACGCAGCATATGCAAAATTAAAAGAAATCGTTGATAATGGCGGCAAGGTCTTATTCGTTGGCACAAAGCCATCATCACAGCAGATTGTTATCGATGAAGCAACACGTTCAGGCTCATTCTACATCGCTAACAGATGGTTAGGCGGAACATTAACGAACTTCCGCACAATCATGGGAAGAATCAAACACCTTAAGGATCTCGAGGCCATGGAGGCCGATGGAACATTTGACACTCTCCCAAAGAAAGAAGTCGCTATCATGAAGAAGGAAATGGAGAAACTCTCCAAAAACCTTGGCGGTATCAAGGAAATGAGAAGACTTCCACAGGCTATCGTTGTCACAGATCCAACCGTTGAGCACAACGCAGTCACAGAAGCGAAGAAACTCAACATCCCGGTCTTTGGTATCTGCGACACTAACGACGACCCAGATACAGTTGATTACGCAATCCCTTCAAACAACGATGCATCAGCATCAGTCAAGCTTTTAGTCTCAGTCTTAGCAGACGCAATCATCGAATCAAAGGGTGGCATCACAGCTGTTGCTTATGTTAAAGACGAAGGCGAAGAAGCAACAATGAAGGACGCAGTCAAAGCTGCTGATATCGCAAATGAACAGCGCAGAGCCGCTATCCGTGCTCAGCGCGCTGAAAGAGAAGCCCGCAATGCTAAGATCCAGGAAGAGAGGAGAGCAAGATGGGCCGCAAAGAAAGCTGCAGAAGCTCCTAAAACAGAAGAAGCTGCTCCAGCTGCGGAAGGAGAAGCAAAATAATGGCTGACCAGAATACAATCGCTTTAATCAAATCCCTTCGCGAAAGAACCGGTGCAGGCATGATGGACTGCAAGAAGGCTCTCGAAGAGAACGGAATGGATATCGAGAAAGCTATCGATTACCTCCGTGAAAAAGGAATCGCAAAAGCCGCAAAGCGTGCTGATAGAACAGCAGCTGAAGGCTTAACAAAAGTCAAAATCTGCGACAAATGCGGAAAAGTCGGCATGGTTGAAGTCAACTGTGAGACTGACTTTGTCGCACGTTCAGACAAATTCATCGAATTAACAGACGGATGCTTAAAATACGTTATGCAGAACGAACCAGCAACCATTGAAGAAGCAGTTGCAGGAACCGCTCAGTTGTTCAACGATGCATCTGTTGCTCTTGGCGAAAAACTCGCATTCAAGAGATTCTCAGTCACAACCCCAGCAGAAGGACAGGGCGTTGGCGCTTACATCCACATGGGTGGCAAGATCTCAACATATGTCGTTCTCGAAAAGGCCGATGCTGAACTCGCAAATGGGTTAGCAATGCACATCGCTGCTAACAATCCAACGTATATCACTCTTGCAGATGTCCCAGCTGATATCCGCGAGAGAGAGCAGAATATTGCTTTAGCAGAAATTGCTGCCGATCCAAAACTCGCTTCAAAGCCAGATATGGCAAAGGCAAAGATTGCTCAAGGCAAAGTCGACAAGAGATTAAGCGAATCATGCCTCTTGTTCCAGGCATACCTCATGGATGGCTCAAAGACCATTGCTCAGGTTCTTGAAGAGAAACACAACAAAGTTGTCTCATTCGTCCGCTTCCAGGTTGGCGAAGGCGCAGAAAAAGCTGCTTAATAACTTTTAAATAAAAACGCACACTAACCTGTGCGTTTTTTTATGTATAATATATGCACTATGGAACCATTATATAAATCAGTTATCATCAAAGTCTCAGGCGAATCCTTACAGGATACCAAAGACAAGTCTTGTTATGACAAGGCTAAGCTTGACGCAGTCGCAAAGGCTGTCAAAGAGGCGACCGCATTAGGAGTCCACGTTGCCGTGGTCGTTGGTGCCGGAAACATCTGGAGAGGAAGACTTGCCGCAAAAGTCGGAATTGACCAGTCCACCGGCGATTACATGGGAATGCTTGGCACAATAATGAACGCTCTTGCTCTTCAGTCATCATTCGAAGAAATCGGTTTGGACACAAGGGTCATGTCCGCCATCAATGTTCCGCAGGTTTGCGAGCCTTATATAAAACGCAAAGCGGTGCATCATCTTGAAAATGGCCGCGTTGTAATCTTTGCCGGAGGAACAGGCTCGCCGTTCTTTACCACCGATTCATGCGCAACATTAAGAGCATTGGACATCGGAAGTGAAGCGATTCTTATGGGCAAGAACGGAGTTGAAGGCGTACTCGATTCCGACCCGAGAGTTAATCCGAATGCCAAATTAGTCGAAAAACTCACATATCAAGAAGTCATCGAAAAGAAACTAGGTGTCATGGATTTAACAGCTGTTGCAATGCTGAGCAACACCGACATCAAGATTCACGTGTTTAATATGAGCGACCCTGAAAGCGTCATCAAGGTGTTGAAAGGCGAAAAAATCGGAAGCGTAATTTCAAAGGAGTAAATAAAATGGACGATTTAGTTATTGAAGCAAAAGACAATATGGACAAGAGCATCGAAGCTCTTAAAAACAATTTCTCTAAGCTTAGAAGCGGCAGGGCAAATCCTGCTATGCTAAGGAGGATTCAGTGCGATTATTATGGAGATAAAATGGACATCGCATCCCTAAGCTCCATCAATATGCCTGAGCCACGTCAGCTTGTCGTCAAACCGTATTCAAGAGAAGATTTAAAGACCATCGCCGCTGCAATTTCTGCTGCAAATCTTGGAATTAACCCACAGGTCGAAGCGGACTGCATCCGTCTTATCATTCCGCCTCTAACCGAAGATATCAGACGCGATATCGCAAAGCAGGCTAAAGGGCTTGCAGAAGAAACGAAAGTCGCAGTCAGAAACATCAGACGCGATTACTTGAGTTTGATCAAAGACGATGACACGATGTCCGATGATTACAAGAAGAGAGTCGAAGAGGATATCCAAAAAGTCGTTGATGCCTCGAATAAGGCTATTGACGAAGCTCTTGCCGCTAAGCAAAAAGAGATAATGACTATCTGATTGTCTTTCTAAAAATATACATAAGGGGCTTTATAAACCTGTTTGGAGGTTTGGAAAACCCCTTTTTCTCTTCCATTTGTAGAAATGAAGGTGTTTTTCGCAACATACTTCTTTAAAAGATTTCTTTTTATTATAGAATAGTGCCTATGAAAAAAGTTGATATCCCCGAAATCCAAATAAACCAAGTGGATGACAAATTCAAAGTCTCGCTCAAGAGCAGAATCATTGTCGCTTTAATATTGATTGCAATCATGCTTCCATGCGCAATCCTTGGAAGTTGGCCGTATTTCATCGCCATCAGCGTTGCTGGTATGATTTGCATTTGGGAAGTCTGCGCTTCTACTGGGAAAAAATACGGTTGGTGGGTGATTGCCGCAACTTATATTATCACTGCCTGCTACATCTATTGGCCGATGTTCAAAGAGATATTCGGCCTTGAGATTGGCGGATCCGTTATTTCCATATCCGAATTTTTCGAGAGCGAATATTTCAACACTATCGAAATATCCACTTTAGGGGTGGCCGGTTCTATATTTGTTTATTTCGCAATTGCTATTTTTGATAAGAATTTCTCTTGGTCGGATGTTGCCCATTTCTCGACCTTCACTTTGTTGATTGGCCTTGGTATTCAATCCTTATTCTATTTAAGGTATTCCCCTTTCTCATATTTCACAAACAGCGAGATTTGCACTGATACTTGCATGAATCCTGATATCGTCAGTACACCGTTATTTAAATATCTCATCTCTTTCTTGTTCACGATGTATGGTTTAGTTGGGGCGTGTCTTAATGACACATTCGCTTACTTTGGAGGCGTATTCTTCGGCAAGCACAAACTCAACGAAAGAATCTCCCCTAAGAAGACCTGGGAAGGCTTTATAATTGGATTTGTTCTAACCGCGATTATTATGTCCGCTATCGGATTGATTCTCGCCGCAACAGGCTATCCGATTCTCCCATTCTTGAACCTAAAAAACTGGTATTGGATTGTCATTCTTTCAATCCTTATCCCTCTCGTTGGTGATTTGGGAGATTTATCGCTCTCTCTTATCAAGAGACAATGCGGCATTAAAGATTACGGAAACATTCTTAAAGGACATGGCGGTTTCCTCGATAGGGGCGACTCAATTATCTTTGTCGCCATTATTTGTGCGATCATCGTCAGATGCATAGTCGGATTCCATCTTTATATATAATATGCGTAAAGTATTGCTTTTAGGCGCCTCTGGAAATATTGGCTCTCAATCCTTGGATATTTTTAGAAAGGATAGAGAGTCTTTTACGCTTGTGGGCATTACAGTCGGCCATCAAATTGATAAAATTCCTGCAATTCTTAAGGATTTCCCATCAATTTACGCCGTCTATTCTATTGATAGAGCACCATTCGAGGAAGACTATCCAAACATTCATTTTTACCACGGCGAGCACGGATTGGAAGAAATCATCAAGGATAGCGATTGCGATATGGTTGAGAATGCCTTAGTTGGTTTCTCTGGCTTGGTACCCTCAATCACCGCTTTGAAATGCAATAAGATTCTTGCCTTGTCCAATAAAGAATCCCTCGTCGTTGGTGGCGAACTCATAAACAAATTGCTTGCTGATGGGCATGGCTCTTTATTGCCTATTGATTCTGAACATGTGGCTTTGGCCAAATGCTTATCTAAAGTTGACGTCAATGACGTCGAAGAAATGATCATTACCGGCAGTGGAGGTTCTTTTAGAAACCTAACTAGGGATCAGCTCGAAAATGTCACTGTTGCCCAGGCTTTGAACCATCCAACTTGGAGCATGGGTGCTAAGATCACGATTGATTCTGCCACGATGATGAACAAAGGATTCGAGGTTATCGAAGCTCATTATTTATATAATTGGCCTATCGGTAACATTCGCGTTGTTTTGCATCAGGAATCATGTGTCCATTCCGCTCTTAAATTAAAGAACGGAAAATATATTGCTGATGTTTGCAAGCCTGATATGCATGGGCCAATTTCCTATGCACTGTATGAAAGAAAAGAATTCACTGAAACCGTTATTGGCGATAGCCTTGAGTCATTTGGACCATACCATTTCAAAGAATTCGATAATGCTCGATATCCAGCCGTTTCCATTTGCATAAACGCTCTCAAAGAAGGCGGAATAAAGCCTGCTATTTTGAATGGCGCAAACGAGGAGGCTGTTAATCTATTCCTTAAAGAAAAGATTAAATTTACCGATATAGAGAAACTTGTAACATTGGCATTAGCAAACTTTGCTAATATAATTGAACCTACGCTTGACCAAATTCTTGTGGCTGATAAAGAGGCAAGAGAGTTTGTTAAGTCGTATGTAGGAAAATAATGAATACTTTTATCACAATTCTTGTTTTAATCGTAATGCTTGGAATTTTGATTTCCACGCATGAACTTGGCCATTTGCTCGTTGCCAAAGCTTTTAATGTTTATTGCTTGGAATATTCAATTGGATTCGGTCCAAAACTATTCTCTTGGAAAACAAAGAAAGGCGAGACTACCTATTCTCTTAGAGCGTTTCCTCTTGGCGGATACGTTTCGATGTATCAAGAAGGCGTTGAACTCCCTGAAGGCGTAGTCATTCCAGAAGACAGGTGCCTTGAGCATAAGAAAGCCTGGCAGAAGTCCCTTGTTATGTTAGCGGGCATTACAGTTAATTTCTTAACATGTGTTTTATTTACGTTCATCTACACGATTGGATTCCCGACATATTACCAATCTGAGGCCATCTATACCGGCTATACGAATGAGGCGGGAACTTCCAATATCATTGCTTATGGCTTATGGGCCAATGGAAAAATTGGTGATGAGGATATTAACTCGGATAATGAAATTTTATATATCCCCGAGATTGCAGTTGACTCGAACAACAATCAAATTGGTTTTGTCTTAGATTCAAATGCAACCATCACAAGAAACGGTGAATCTACAACCGTTGTGGCCGTTTATCTCTACCAAAATCTCAAGGAAAACGATCTTTTAAGCTGCACTACATTCTATTACGCAAAAGAAAATTACAGCCCTACAGAAGTTGAATCAAAGATGGGTATTGTTAACAAAGCCAATACTGATAAAGAGGCGTTCAACGTCAGAGACGGTGATGTTTTGAGTATGAACCTTATGTTCCTTGATACAGAATCCAAAGACGCTAGACCGGAATACAAAGACATTAGAAACACTTACACATATACATCCAAGGCTGTTGCAAATGGGGATAACGTTTCTTGGGAGGAAGACACATTAAGCATAACCACGCTCAAATATTGGGCTCCACTTGGTGAACGCATTAAAGACGGATTTTCAATGCTTGGCAATTACTTCGTTTCAATTGGACAAGGCTTAAAATCTATCTTCACATTCAACTTCTCGCAGGTTGGATCTGTTGTTGCTATGGGCAGCGTTTTATCCCAGTCCAGCGCCGCGGTTGGCTGGGGAAGAACATTCTTCGTTTATGGTGGATTCCTTGGGTTAAACCTTGCAATTCTCAATCTTTTGCCGTTCCCTGGGCTTGATGGTTGGCAGTTGCTGGTGGTTATCGTTGAGAAGATTCGCGGAAAGAAGATTCCTGATAAAGTCAAGGGAATCGTCTCTATGGTTGGCATTGGCATTCTCCTCTTATTTGGCGTTGCCATCATCGTTAAAGATATCGTTGGTTTGATCATATGAACGACAAGATGGAACGCTTCTTAAAATCTATCGGGATCAGCGAAGTCGATTTCTACTCTGATCTTTCTTTTGAAATGGCCGCTTGGGATTCCCCGGCCCATAAGGTTTTTTATATGACCATCAGAAAGAACAACCCTTGGGACCCAGAACTTCTCGAGGATTTTAAGAACGCCTTATCTCTCATTAGCTACAAATACGAATTAAGATTCACGTATGTAAACGAACCGACGTTCAGAGACGCAAAGAAACTGTTTGAATCTTGGTATTTCGCTAATTACTTCAAACCTCTTGACGTATTTTTCAAAGAGGGCAGAGGCAATGAAATTATCATTGGCACTTCCGACAAGATCGATAAGGCTGAATTCGAAGGAATCGTTGCAGAATTCCAGTCTTATTTAAACTGGCTTTTTTATCCATGGGCAGTTAAAGCGGATATTGAGCTAAAGCCGGAACCAAGCCTTCCTAAAACAAATGTTATTGAAGAACTCACTCCGATTGAGGAACCAACCCCAATGGTAGAAGAGGACTGCAATGAGCAAGAATCTTCGGATGAGGAAGAAATTGAGGAAGTCGATAGAGGGGAAGACCCATTTGATAGCATTCTTCAGGAAGCGGAAGAAAGAAGAAAACAAGAACTCCTCGAAGCGGAGCAGAGATTCATGAAAGAAGAAGAGGCTGCCGCTAGAGAGAATGCTAGGCGCGGAAACGCCGCTATTTTCAGAAAAGGCAATTACGAGCATTACAATGACATTGATATGATTTTCCAAATCAGCGGTGGAAACGTCGAGTTTGAAGGCGTCATGTTTGATTTGGATTTCCGCGCCGGTAAAAGCGGTAAGTTATACGGCCGTTTCGGCATCGGTGATGCTCATAGCGCCATCTATGTTCGCTTCAGCGAATCGAGAAACGGATTGTCCGCCGAAAGAATTGGCCAACTCGGCAATGGCAAGACCTATAAAATCAGAGGTTCATTTGAACTTGACCAAAGAAGCGGGGAGAAACAAGTATACCTTCATTATATCGATGATTTGCCGTCAAAACCGCTTCGTGAGGACCCTGAGGAAGAAAAACGTGTAGAGTTACATCTTCACACCAAAATGTCCGCTATGGACGCTCCTGGAGATATTGCCGATTATGGTGCGGTTGCCAAAAACATGGGCATGAAGGCTTTAGCCGTTACTGACCATGGCGTTATCCAAGGTTTCCCTAAAGCTGAAGAGATGTCCAAGAAGACGGGGCTCAAAGTCTTATATGGCTGCGAGTTCTATATGTTCGATAACCCAAAACTTGCCTGGAATCCAGTGGATACGAAATTAACCAAAGGCAAATATTGCGTATTCGATTTCGAAACGACGGGTTTATCCTGCCGTTATGACCACGTCACAGAATTCGGTGGCGTCATTGTTGAAAATGGCATGATTACCGACAGATTGGATTTATTGGTTGATCCGGGAATCCACATTCCTGAACTCATCACCGCAAAGACGCATATCACCGATGAGATGGTTAAGGGGCAACCTTCTGAAATTCAAGCGGCTCACATCATAAAGGATTTCATTAAAGATTATATTTTGGTTTCCCACAACGCATCCTTCGACTTGGGATTCATGAATAAGATCAATGAGATGGCTGGACTTCCAAAAGTTCCTAACCCTGTCATTGACACTTTAGCTATTTCCCGTTTTTTATTCCCTGACGCCCGTGCTCATAGATTGGGGAACTTATCCAAGAACTTGGGCCTTGATATTTATGACGATGAACAGGCACACCGTGCTGATTACGATGCCGAAACCCTTAACTCAGTTTGGCAAGTTATTATCACAAGAATGACTGAAAATAACCCGGATTTGACACAAAAAGACTTATCCACAATGGTTTCTCACAACCACAATTATTTCCGTCATTTGCGTTCAAGCCACATCGTTGCCCTTGCCAAGAACGCTGAGGGACTTAAGGCTTTGTATAGACTGGTTTCCAAATCCCATACCGATTATCTTGCCGTGTCCGATGTGCCGAAAATTCCAAGGTTTGAACTTGTTGCAGAACGCGAGAATCTTCTTTTCGGGTCCGCTTGCCAAAATGGTGAGATTTGGGAGATTGCGACAAGAGGTTCTCGTGAAGACCTCATGAATGCAGTTACGTTCTACGATTATGTCGAGGTCCAGCCTCCGGGAAACTATAAGAATTTAGTCGATAGAAAGGTCTTTGATGAAGAAGGCGTCGTCAACGGTATTTTGGATATCATCCATGCTTGCGATGAAAAAGGCGTCAGAGTCTGCGCGACAGGTGACTGCCACTATGTGAATCCTGAAGATAAAATCCTCAGGGATATTTTCATCAACGCCAAAGGCTTGGGAGGCAAATTGCATCCTCTTAAGATGAGAGTCAAAGACGGCAGCATTCCGCCTGAAGCTCCTGACCAATATTTCATGTCCACTCGCGAGATGATAGATGCATTCGCTCCAATCCTTCCAATGGAGAAGGCTAGAGAGATCGTTATCACGAACACAAATTATATTGCTGATCAGATTGGCACTTTCCCAATTCTTAAAGATAGGCTTTATGGCCCGCAGGCAAACTTGCCGGATTCAGATGTTAAAATACGTGAGATTTGCTACGGAAATCTATATAAGAAATATGGTCCAAATCCTGATCCAGAGATTAAAGCGCGTCTTGATAAGGAGTTGGAAGGTATCATTGGTAACGGTTATGCTGTTACTTATTACATCGCCCATTTAATCATCAAGAAAGCTAATGATGATGGTTACTTTGTTGGTTCTAGAGGCTCTGTTGGCTCCTCCTTTGCCGCCACAATGGGCGGAATCACAGAAGTCAATCCATTAAGGCCTCACTATATCTGTAACAAATGCAAACACTTCGAATGGAATGAAGACCCGCAATACAAGTCCGGTTTTGACCTTCCTGAGAAACGTTGTCCAGAGTGTGGTGAAATAATGGAAGCGAATGGACAGAATATTCCATTCGAAACATTCTTGGGATTCCACGCTGAAAAGGTCCCTGATATCGATCTTAATTTCCCTCCGGACTATCAGTCTAGAGCGCACGCTTATGCACGTTACCTCCTCTCAACGAAAGAAGAGAATGAAAAGATTGCTAAAGGCGAGTCTATCCCTAATCCGCACGTTATTCGCGCTGGCACCATTTCATGTGCTGAAGCTAAGAACGTTTATGGCTTTGCCAAGAAATATTTTGAAGAAGTAAAACATATCCCTTCGGAGTTACAAAATAGAGCTTTGGTTTCTTATATTTCCTCACGTGCAACCGGTGTCAAGAGAACTACCGGACAGCATCCTGGAGGAATCGTTGTCATCCCTGCCAACATGGATATCTTTGACTTTACTCCATTCCAACATCCGGCTGATGATCTTGAGGCAGACTGGTTGACAACCCATTACGAATTCGCGTCCATGCATGATTGCTTGCTTAAACTTGATATGCTTGGCCACGTCGATCCTATGGCGTTGCGTGAGATGATTCTCAAATGCAACATGAAGATTGCCGACATTCCTTTTACCGACAAGAAGGTTCTTTCCCTTTTCTCCTCGACTGAGGCGTTGGGATTAAAGACGAATCCTCTTAAATTTGAAACGGGCGCAATGTGTTTGCCTGAATTCGGCACGTCTTTCGTCCAAGGCTTAATTACAGAGGTTAGGCCGAAGAAGTTTAATGATTTGCTCGTTGTTTCTGGCTTATCGCACGGTACCAACGTTTGGAATAACAACGCTGAAGATTATTTCCTTGATAAAACGGCCACGATTGACGAAGTTATCGGATGCCGTGACGATATTATGACCTATTTGATCTCTAAAGGAGTGGATTCAGGAAAAGCCTTCAAATTCATGGAATATGTCCGTAAAAATAAGGCTGGCAAACCTTTGAAAGATGAGGATGTTGCAATGCTCCAAGCGGCGAATATTCCTGAATGGTATATCGAGTCGTGCCGTAAGATCAGATACTTATTCCCGCGTGCGCATGCTACGGCATACGTAATCGGAAGCTGCCGTGTGGGGTGGTTTAAGGTCTATAAGCCTCTGGTCTTCTATGCCGTATTCTTTACGACTCGTATCGATAAATTTGATATCAAAATCATGACAAGCGGGCTTGATGCCATTGTTGCAGAAATCAAACGTCTGCGCAGCATCCAAAATACGCCTGAGTTTAAGGATACCGATAAGGAAGTCATGAAAGGCTTACTTGCTGCTGCGGAGATGGTTGATAGGGGTTACAACATCAAAATGATTGACCTTTATAAATCGGAAGCGAAAAATTGGGTGGTCGATGAGAAGGATAACGCGATCATCGCCCCGTTCTCGGTTATCTCTGGTTTAGGCGAATCGGCAGCCGATACGGTTGTTGAGGCTCGCAAAGATGGAGAATTCATCTCCAAGGAAGATTTGTCTGAGAGAACCAAATTGACCGATACAGACATCAAGACGCTGACCGAGCTGGGCGTTCTTGATGGAATGAGCGACTCCAATCAGTTATCATTATTTGACTTTATGTAAAAGATGGCCGATAATAACGGCCTTCAATCGGGACATAGCACAGCTTGGTAGTGCGCTTGCTTCGGGAGCAAGAGGTCGCGGGTTCGAATCCCGCTGTTCCGACCATTCCGCAAAACGGGCCTGATGAAATGTCGGGCCTTTTATTTTTTCGTAAGGGGCACTAAAAAGTTACCGCTTTCACAAACTAGCAATATTCAAAAGTACTAGACTACTTGCCGTGAGGCTTACTTTTTATGAAATCGAAAGACATGACAGTTGGGAACCCATTCAAAATCATATTGCTATTTTCAATACCTTTAGTTCTATCGGCCACATTGCAACAGCTTTATAACTTAGCCGATAATTTTATCGCCGGCCATTTTATTTCAAATCTTGATAGTTTTAATGCCGTTGGCATTGTCTATCCAATTACAGTTGTCTTTCTCGATATTGCGGTTGGATTTGGAGTAGGATGCGGGGTTGTCGCTGCTAGATTTTTCGGAGCAAAGGACACAAAAAATTTAAAAAAGACGGCAACAGTTGGTTTAATTTCAACTATTGTTCTTGCTTTGATAGTAACAATTGTTGGCTTGGCAATCATATATCCATTACTTAATGGAATGGTTGGGAAGGATAAGAGTCCTGGATGCTTTGATGAAGCTTTGTCCTATATGCTGATTTATATTGGTGGAGTCATCTTTCTCTTCCTATATAACTATTCCATGTATATGTTCCAAGCTTTTGGCAATTCGAGAACCCCACTTTATTTTCTAATTTTCTCAACCCTTCTTAATGTGGCCTTAGATCTGCTATTTGTCGCACCTATAAAGATGGCATCGGCTGGCTTAGCGTTAGGTACGGTTATTTCAGAAGCAATCGCGGGGATTTTATCGGTGATCGTTCTCTTTAAAAACATCGAAAAATTAGATTCGAAGAAGTATAAGAAATTTGATAAAACAATCTTAAAATCGATAATTGGCATAGCTGCCCCATCCATTTTGCAAGGGTGCTTCATTTCGATAGGCGGCGTTTTAATTACTGCAATTCTAACTTCGATTGGCGGAAATAGCGTTGCAGGAGGTTATAGTGCTGCATATAAAATCTGTTATATCGCAATCAACATTTTCACGGTTTTATGCAACGCGCTTTCAAGTTTTATATCGCAGAATGTTGGGGCACAAAAATACGACCGCATTATGAAGGGGTACTACTCAACTTTGATTATCTCTGCTGTTTTTTGCGCTATCGCCATGATAGTTATTCTTCCATTCCGCGAATTCTGGGTAAACATATTTCTTAACGATGATGCCGAAGGCGATGTTGAGACGATTGTTAATGCCGGCAAATTATTCATTCTATGCGTTGTTCCTTTCTTTGTTCTCATGGTTGTCAAAATACCTCTTGATGGGATTTTGAAAGGTTCTACTGACATGCTTGGATTTACTCTTGGCACCTCAGTAGATTTGATCTGCAGAGTTGTCGCAGCATTGATATTTGGAAAATTATTTGGCTATGAAGGCATATTCTTTGCCTGGCCAATCGGTTGGGCCGTTGGAACGATAATCTCGATAATAATGTTCTTTACTGGCAGATGGAAAAAGAAATGCGGCTATACTTTGGATGTGAAAAAAGAATCGATTGAGGAGATAGCGGAAGAGTAAAATATAAGGCAGAAATCCGTTTGCTAAAATTATTCATGCAGACCCCCTCTTTATTTCTTGAACAAAAATATTTCACAAAAGCCTGCGGTCACCTGCTATCCTAGGATAGCCGTTTTTATTTAGACATTTTTTGAATACTCTCAGATATTGTCGACGACATAACATCCTGTTCTCGGTGTCGATACCAGAAGGTTCATAATTGAAAAGGATGGACAGGTGTTACAATCTAATCGAAGGGAATGTTACATGTTTTTTAATTTAAAGAAAGATATTGATTATTCTAAAGCAGCGTTAGGAATGAATGACGTTGAAATTGCTAATTTTTTAGGCATATCAAGAATGACGTTATTAAGATGGCAAAATGATAAAACGAGACCCACCAATGACTCTTTAGAGAAGGTTTATAACAAGTTATATGATAGGGGTATTAATCTCAATAGGCTAAAAGAGGAGATGTACAGTTCACTTACCAAGAAAAACCATTCATTGTTGTTTCATGGTGCAAAAAACGAGTTGATTGGCAGTCCTAGCGTTCAGTTTAGTGAAGACAAAAAGGATTTTGGTAAGGGTTTTTATCTTGGTGAGCGTATCGATCAAGCCGCAAGCTTTGTCGTTGGGTACCCCAATTCTTCAGCTTATATTTTCGATTTCGATAAGGACAACGTAAATATAGTTGAATACACGGTTTGCGAAGAATGGATGCTGTTGATTGCGTATTTTCGCGGAAAACTTGACGAATATAAAAATTCGGAATATTTGAAGAAATTATTAGGTAACTTAAAAGATGTTGACGTAATAATAGCGCCAATCACAGACAACACAATGTATACAATTTTAGATGATTTTATTGAAGGCAAAATCACTAATTTGCAATGTCTAAATGCGCTGAGCGCAAATAGGCTTGGCTTGCAGTATGTATTTCTGAATGATGAAATACTGAACAAAAATCTCACAATGTTAGAAAGGTGTTATTTTTCTACGAGCGAAAGAAAGGACTATCAGGCTTATAGACTCAAAGAAAATGAGATAGGCAAGAATAAAGTCAAAATAGCATTAAGAGAATACGCCGGAAAAGGGAAATACATCGAGGAATTACTATGATTAAGAAGCTAGATGACGCGGGGTTGTTCTCGTGTAGATTTACCGCGGATTTATTTGAATATTCGACTAGAAAACACGAATGTTCTTCCAAAGTGTTTATTAAAGCTTTTGTTTATTCATCCGTTTCAAAGTCGATATCTAGCAAGTCGTATCTTTTTGAATCCAAAGACGTCAATCTAGCTTACGATTTGATAAAAAAGGAAAAGAAATTGACCAGGGGAAAGGATATATACCCATCCTATGTCATGTCATGGATTGGTTACATAATGCAATATTTTGCTTTATCTACTAACATCCCTTTAACCACGTTATATAAGAATATGAAATCGGAAGAATTTTATATGCTATATGAATCCTATCATTCGATGGATAATGATTTGGTAGTAAAAAGAATATGTGAATCAAAAAACATTAATTTAAATTTAAACGATTTGGATTTGTTTATATCAATTAATCGAAAAACGCAGTGATATCTTGGAACCCCCTTATGATATTTTCGGGTGGGCATCTTAGATGTAAGCGAAAAAAAGATTCTTAATTCAAAAGCAAGAAAATCAATAACACTGCAATTGGTCAGTAAATTAAAAAATAATCACATCAATGTTCACCCTTTTACATAAACGGTGTATAAATAATCACATGATTTGTCTGTATGTTACTCTAGGCTTTATAGCACTATTAGTTTCTGCATATTTTACCATTTGTTTTGTTATCTATCGTAAGGCCTTTTACAACAACATGAAAAGGCATCCTTCTTGGGATCCAATGGGTAGCCACTCGCATAAAAGATGGCAAAAAGAGGCTAAAGCGATGATCGAAGATGCTAGAGCCATAGAATATCAAGAAGACATCTTCATCAAATCTTACGACGGATACAAGCTACATGCTGCGCTGTATTTATCTCAAGAACCGTCAAACGCATTTGTAATTGAATGTCATGGTTACAAGGATCCTGCAGTAAAGGATTTTTGTGGTGGATTGGGTATGGTTTTATCAAAGAATCGGAACGTTCTGCTAATTGATCAAAGAGGGCATGGGAAAAGCGGTGGACGAACTATCACCTTCGGCATAAAAGAAAAATACGATGTTTTAGCTTGGATATATTACCTTAACAAAAGATATGAAAACGCAAAGATTCTTCTTTATGGGATTTCGATGGGGGCCGCAACCATTATGCTTGCCTCATGCCTAGAACTTCCGCAAAATGTTCTTGGAATAATAGCAGATTGCGGGTATTCCTCGGCAAAAGAGGAAGTTTTGCTCGTTTCCGAAAAGATGGGTATCTCTCCTAAATTAGCTTATCCTTTTATCTTATCTGCCGCGTTTATTTTTGGACATTTTGATTTGAGAAAAGGCGATGTGAAGGAAGCTGTTAAAAAAACAACCAAACCCATTCTATTGATTCATGGAACGGAAGATACAACCGTTCCTTTTGCGATGGCTGAAGAGATTTATCACTCAAATGAAAAAATGATAACCTTTGTTCCTTTTGTTGGTGCTCCTCATGGGTATTCATGGATGCTGGACTACAGGAAATACATGCAAGTGATTGAGGATTTCTGCAAAAAGATTGGAATTGAATAGAAGATTTCATCCAGAGTGGTAATATATTGCTGCTGCTTCCGTAGCTCAGCTGGATAGAGCACTTCCCTCCTAAGGAAGGGGTCAGCCGTTCGAATCGGCTCGGGAGCGCCAAATATTTGGTCCGTTCAGGGCCTTTTATTTTTAATTGCAGTATTGAAATATAGAATCATTCAGTTTATAAAATTCTCGATAGAACCCGCATTTTTCTTTTAATGCAACCAATAGTTGCGGGTTTGAAAAGCAAAGTTGGTAGTGTCAACCGCACTTTGTTTCTTAATATGTTGCCAGTTCGAAGCGAACAAACATTTGGAGGATACAAAAATGAATATTGAAATCGCAAATCGTTTAATTCAATTAAGAAAAAAATGTGGTTATTCGCAGGAGGAATTGGCCAGCAAATTAGGCTTATCTAGACAATCCGTCTCTAAATGGGAACGTGCGGAAGCCTCTCCTGATACCGATAATCTTATTGAACTTGCTAAGCTATATAACATTTCTTTAGATGATTTGTTAAATACCGACATCAATCTCGATGATGTTATAAATAAAGCCGAAAAGAACCCGCACGAAGGGTCTGACGTTAATTCTACAGTGCCAAAACAGAATGATTCTAAGAGCACTGTGAAAATTGATACGGATGGTATATACGTTCGTGACGGCGATGATGAGGTCTATATTAATGGCGGCTGCATTTCTCTTAAAGATGGAGACGAAGGTCTTGCCATTAATAAAAGCGACCGTAAATTGAAAACGATTGAAGAAATAATTATCGGCATTTTCGGTGCTATCGTCTTAGCGGGTTATCTACTTTTCGGTTTCTTATATTCTGACCACGCTTTTGCCTGGAAAGTTGGCTGGACTGCGTTGCTTCTGGTTCCTGTTTTTGGATCAATCTTCGAATGCGTCAGGAAGCATAGAGTGCATTGCTTCTCGTATCCGCTTCTCGTGACTGCGATTTACTGCTTTCTCGGATTGGCCTATGGAATCTGGCATCCAACCTGGATCTTATTTATAACGATTGCGGTCTTTTATGGCGTCGCTAGTCCAATTGACAAAGCGTTAGCAGATAAGTATCCGCCTGAAATTCGATTCGAATGCAACGATAATCAAGATGAAGAAGAGTAAAGCTTATTGACAAAAAGAATTGTGGCTAGTATCTTAATGACTGCACTTAAGTGCAAAGATGATTCGGGGCATTAGCTCAGTTGGGAGAGCGCCTCCATGGCATGGAGGAGGTCATCGGTTCGAGCCCGACATGCTCCACCAATCACAATCAACAACCCTCTTTGAGGGTTTTATTTTTGTGCGATGCGTGTGTGAGACTTGATAAAAAGACGATTAACTTTTATATTTTGTATCGTGAGATAACACTATGGCAATTTTGAACAAGACAAAAAAAGCAGTTTCCAAATTGACAGACAAGCAAAAGGCAACTCTTTTGTACGGCAATGGTTCATGGGAGACCAATGCAATTAACGGCACTTCTATTGGCACTGTTGTCATGCATGATGGACCATGTGGTTTGCGTAAACCTCTAAAAGGAAAAACCAAGCCCGGGAAAATCGTTCCAAGCAGCGAGTCATCAACGTGTTATCCTGCGCCATGCTTGCTTGCGTGCTCATGGGATTTAGATGCCATTTCCAGAATGACATCATCATTTGCTTATGAAGCCAGGTTGCAAGGAACTGATCTTGTTTTAACCCCTGGCATCAATATTAAACGCAACCCGTTGTGTGGCCGTAATTTCGAATATTTCTCCGAAGACCCTTTGTTATCGGGTAAATTAGGAGCCGCTTACGTCAAGGGTTTGCAAGACAATGGAGTTGGCGCAACGGTTAAACATTTTGCTGCCAATTCGCAGGAGTTTTGCAGAAATATCAACTCTTCAGAAATCGATTTAAGAGCCTTAAACGAAATCTATTTAAAAGGATTTGAAATTGCCATTAAAGAATCCGATCCGTGGGCTGTCATGTGCTCTTATAACCTCATTAATGGCGTTCCTGCTTCCGATAATACGTATTTAACAAAAACAACATTGCGCCGCCGTTGGAATTACGACGGAGTTTTGATGTCTGATTGGGGCGCAACATACGATAAGGCTGTATCCCATGAAAACGGCTTAGATCTTGAAATGCCTTGCGCAAGCAATCATGCCGGAGCGATTCTAAAAGCCCTCAAGAACGGCGATATGAACCCCTCAACTTTAGAAGATGCGTCTACCCGTGTTGCCAATTTGTATTTTAAGAGCATAAATAAACCGGCATTAAAGGAATTCAATCCACATGAAGAAGCCAGAATTGCCGCCGAGAAATCCATCGTTCTTTTGAAGAATGACAAGAGATCCTTGCCTCTTTCAAAATATGATGATGTTTGCGTTATAGGAGTATTCGCTAAGCACCCTCGTTATCAGGGTAACGGATCGAGCGAAATCACCGTTGCCGAGGGCGCAGTAAAATCTTTCATCGACGTCATAAATGAAAACCGAGCTGAAGATAAAAAAGTGGCGTATTGCCAGGGATATTCAATGGGCTTAGATGAGGATTGCAAATATTTTGGCATCTCTAAAAAGTCATTGATTGAACATTTTGACGGTGATTCTAAAAAGATTCAGGAGTTCTTGGATAATAAATTTATAACCGAGGCTTCCAATATGGTTGCGTCTCATAATACAACCTTAATTTTCCTGGGTGTTACCGATGAAGAGGAATCTGAAGGCTTTGATAGAAGCCATATGAAACTTAGCAACCAACAAATTGCTTTATTCAAAACCTTGTCTTCTATCAAGAACAATACTGAGAAAAAACGCGGTAAGATTAAGAGATTAATTACTATTGTTACCACCGGTTCTCCAGTCGACATTTCTTTTGCTATGCAGTCTGAGGCTATTGTCTTGCAATATTTGCCTGGCGAAGCCGGTGCTGAAGCATTAAACAACATCCTCACTGGCGTTGTTAATCCGTCTGGCAAACTTGCAGAAACATGGCCAATTAAAGAAATGGATGTCCCAAGCTATGAGTTTTATGACAAGCATAGATACACATCCTGCTATAAAGAGTCTATTTTTGTCGGTTATAGATATTACCTTACATCTGGGCGCGACGTTCTATTCCCGTTCGGTTATGGGCTAAGCTACACTTCTTTTACGTATAGCGATTTAAAAGTTGAAAAACTTGTTTGCAAAAAAAATGACACAATCAAACTGTCCTTTGTCATTAAAAACACGGGGAAAGTTGCCGGTTCGGAAATTGCCCAGGTTTATTCATCTTACGTCGAACCTAGTGGTGTTGAATTAAAAGACACGATAATTAGACCAACGAGAGAATTAAGAGCCTTCTACAAGGTTTCTTTGAAACCTGGACAGGCCAAGAGAATAACTATCTCCATCCCGGCGAATAGCCTTTCTTATTTTGACCCTAAGTTTGACCAATATTGTTTGCAATCTGGAAAATATGATCTACAGATTGGCTCATCGTGTTTGAAAATTGAACTCCATCAGAAGATAACCATTAAGTCTCCTGACGTGTGTACGGTTGAAAACGTCGACAGTGGTTACTTCCGACTCAGCAAGAATGGCCTGTATATGGTTCCTAATAAGATTTTTTATGAACATTTGGGCCGTCCTGAGCCGAAATTCGATGAACCAAAGAAATTCACACAACATTCAACATTTAATGACATATCGAGAACGTTTATCGGGTCGATCATTAAGAATACTTTGATGAACAACTCACTTTCCAACGTTGAAAAAGGTTATATTAGCGAAGCGTCTCACGAAAATTATATTAAGATGGTCTTGAATTCTCCTATTTCTATGACAACTGTTAGCGGTTTGCCTGATCGTGTTGTATATTTTATTGTGTTTGCCGCCAACCATCGATTACTTAGGGGAATCTTGGCTCTGATTATCGGCAAATAACTTCTCAAAAAAAACGCATTGGTGGCGAAATGGTATACGCTGCGGTCTCAGAAGCCGTTGGGGAAACCCGTGTGAGTTCGAGTCTCATCCAGTGCACCAAGAAATGAATGGCCTTAAACTAAAGTTTAGGGCTTTTAATTTGCTTGTAGATTGCCGCCTTAACAATTATATTAATTTCAATGTGCCCGTAGCTCAGTTGGATAGAGCATGAGCCCCCGAAGCTCAGGGTCGACCGTTCGACTCGGTCCGGGCACGCCAATTGGATATATTAGTCGGTTGTTCCGACTTTTTATTTTATAAAATAATAAGATAGAAAAATGTCTATTAATAGACAAAACTCTTAACAATACTTTAATATTAAAGTAATATTTTAATATGCAAAAAGTAGATAGAAGATTTAAAAGAAGCGAAAATCAATTTGTTAACGCATTGGTAGCGTTACTTAATAAAAAGGAATTGTCCGACATTTCGATTAATTCATTGACTAAGCAAGCCGATTTGAATAAATCCACCTTTTATCTTCATTACTCTAGCATTGAACAGGTTCTTAACTCTCTCCAAGACAGCCTTATCTCAGACGCGTATACGTTGTATCAAGAATCAAATGGCGACTTAAATTCATTTATCGGCTCTTTACTGGACAAAGTTAAAAAGCAAAAAAAGGTCTATAGAACCGTTCTTTCTCAATCTAACAGTTCGCTAATTGATTCTTTGTATTTAACCTTCTTCGGCTTATTCAAAGCTTCAAACAATAAGAAGATGGATCGTTCCGTTTACTTGCGATTTTCAATGCTGAGTTGCCTTATTTCGGCTCTTAGATTGTGGTCGCAAGACTTGTGCGCTTCTCCTAAAGAGGAATTGTGTTCATATATGGTTGAACTAATTATGTCTAATGTTTAAAACTATTTGTCGACATTTGTGGCCCTTTGGTTTTATAATTTCGGAGCGCCCGAGTGGTGGAATGGTAGACGCGATGGACTCAAAATCCATTATCTGATGAGGATGTACCGGTTCGAGTCCGGTCCCGGGCACCAACAATGCAAATAAGCCATCTTGTTTAATACTCGATGGCTTTTTGTTTCTTTACACACAAATTTGCACTTTCTTAAAGGATTGCGTTAACTATATGTAACCAAAATTTTTATTTTGTGCTATAAAAAAGGCATGTCAATTATTGCAGGATTTTTATTACCCCACCCGGCGTGCTCAATTCCACAAATCGGTAAAGGTGATGAAGATATAATATTCAAAACTGTATCTTCGATTCAGAAAGTGGCCGATCGCATTGCTACATTGAAACCGGACACCATTGTAGTTATCAGTGCTCACGCTGAAGCTTATTCCGATTATTTTCAGATTAGCGATGGAGATGTCGCTATAGGATCTCTAGCGAAATATGAAGCCTATGATGTTACTTTCAGAAATTATTACGATAGAGAGTTTGTGAAAGCTTTATGTGCTTTTTGCCATAACGAAAATGTTTTAGCCGGCGTCGATGGAGAAAATCATCATTATTTAGACCACGGAACGATGATTCCGTTATATTTCATCAATCAAAAATACAGATCATACAATCTAGTCCGTGTAGGGGTATCTGGACTGCCTCTTATTGACCACTACAAACTTGGGCAAATGATTAAGAAGACTGCAAATGAACTTAACAGAAAAGTGGTTGTTATCGCGTCCGGTGAATTGTCGCATTGTTTAAACGGCGACGCGCCATATGGGTATAATCCTATTGGTCAAAAATACGATGCTCGTTTTAATAAGATGTTAACTACCGCGAATTTCCTCGATTTATTCTCCTTTAACGAAGACATGCTTGAGAGCTCGAAACAATGCTGCCACCGCGTTATGACCATTATGGCTGGCGCGCTTGATAAAACATCAGTAACTTCAACTCTATTATCATATGAAGGACAACTTGGCACTGGTTTTAGCGTTGCTGAGTTTGATGTGAAAGAAAATGATAGTTCCAGGGCGTTTGGAGACATTTATTTGAATAATGAATCCACTTATGTGGCGAAGAAAAAGGAAACGGAAGATGACTATGTTTCTTTAGCTAGAAAAGCAATTGAGAACTTTGTTAATACGGGTAAAAGGCTTAGATTGCCTTCGAAATTGCCGTCTGAGATGATTGAAGGACAAAAGGGTGTATTTATAACGATCCGTGAAAAAGGTGCCTTACGCGGCTGTTTAGGCTCCGCAAAAGGAATGACTAGAAATGTTGCCCAAGAGATTATCAGCAATTCGATGAAAGCTGCGGCTGAAGACCCTCGTTTCAATCCGATAGCAAAAGATGAGTTACCATACCTGACTATTACGGTTTCAATCATTGACAATTTGATGGAAGTTAAATCAGTTACAGACCTTGATCCGAATCAATATGGCTTGGTGGTGGAGTTTGGTGAAAAACACGCAACTCTTCTTCCGGGTTTATCAACCGTTCACACCACAGCCGAACAACTTGCATTAGCAAAAAGAAAAGCCGGAATTATGCAAGATGATAAGTGCCGGCTCTATCGTTTTTCAGTCGAGAAACATGAATAAATATCCATTATTTGCAGGATTTTTTAACTCTAAGAACTTTTTTCATTTCGATTTTTGGTATGCTGTTGTCCATTAGGATTTCACCGCCAAGATGCTCTTTGTAACTTAATTTTTTGTAGTGTGATTCATAATCAGGAGATATTCTCACCAAGGAATTGAAGCCTCCGATCTCTCTGATTTTTGTCTCCGCAAATCTTAATGTGTACTGGGCTATTTGCTGATGTCTTATTTCTTTCAGTACACCAATGTTGTCGATGAGATAACTTTCCGGATCAATTTCTATAATTTCACAACACGATATAGGCGTATTGTTTAAAAGAACACATAAATAGATTGTACAAGTATCCTTGTGAATTGGGATTGCATTGGAGAAAATCTTATCCCATATCATTTTGAATTCTTTTGTTATTGTATGCGAAAATTGAGGTGTAACCATATATCTACTTTCTATAGATAAGTATAATCTTTTTGATAATTTCCCAAAGTGGTATTATTCAGCCATGAAATTCAATTGGAAAAAATATTTAGCAATCGCATTCGCGATATTAGGCGCAACATTCACAATCGCTCAATTCGGCATCGATATGTGGTCGGCGTCGCAATCTGCATTCACACCAGATATTTTCATCACCATCATAAATTTTTTGATTATGGTTTTGGTCTGTTATTACCTTTTGTCCGGTAACATTAACTCTAATTATTCGGCTTATTCCGGAATGCTGATGTTCATCTTTTTGATTACGTTTGAGTTCGCGGAACTTTTCTTCTTTAATTCGGTTAGCGTTTTCTCGCTTCTGGTCAGCGGTGAATTGACCTATGTGTTAGTCGGTTCAGCACTTCTTGCCGTTGTGGGTGGAGCGGTTGTTACCGGCGTTTTCTCGTATATTAAGACGAGACAGTATATTACTAAAAGGTATTGCAACTACAAAGTTGTCTTTATCCTTAGTTTGATATTTACCATTTTGACTGTTTTATTCAGTCTATACATTGCATTTGCATATCCTCTTCTAACCGGTACTTTAAGCATACAGCTGATTGATTTCAGCGCCGTTGGAGATGCTTGCCTTGCCTTATCGGTCTTCTTCACGGTCATGAGATTGAGCTCAAACGATTAATGATTTTGTTCTCTTCTTGTTAAAGAAGCGAGGTTGTTATATATTATTTGAGCGCCGACTTAGCTCAGTTGGTAGAGCAGCTCCCTCGTAAAGAGCAGGTCGATGGTTCGAGTCCGTTAGTCGGCACCATCAACGAGAATGACTTCGAAACAAATCGGAGTCTTTTTTGTTATAATGAGGTTTATGAAAGATTATAAACTTTACGCCTTTGATTTAGACCTTACGTTGCTCGATACGATTGAGACTTCAAAAATAGCGTACAAAGCCGCGTTTGCAGCAATTGGAAAAACATTCGATGAAGGTGATGTAGTTCGTCAATTGTCTATTTCACTTCAAGAGTCGTTTGTGGAATTCAATGACCCCGCTCTATCCTACCAAGATTACTTCGACACATTCATTGATACCGCCAGGAAAACTTTTCTTGACCATTCTCATTTTTATAGTGATGTTTTTGATGTAATTAAGGTTCTTAAGGCCAAAGGGAGAACTTTGGCCATCATTACGAATAGAGATGGGATGGTTGTTGAATTATCCTTGCAAAAGGCTGGTTTATTAAATTATTTCTCTTCCATTATTACGTCTACAAATTGCCATGTTTTAAAACCTAAACCAGACCCTATTTATGCATGCCTAAAAGAAACGGGAGTAAGCAAAAATGATTTCGTTTATTTTGGCGACGCTAAAAATGATTGGATGGCGGCGAAAAACGCTGGCGTGGACTTTGTTGCGGTTGAAAGATATAGCAATTGCAAATTCCCTGCTGAGGCTAAAATTCATTCCTTAAAGGAGATTTTATGAAGAAAAATCTATGGAACTATTTAATGATAGGCTTCTGCTTTATTGCGATTGTTTTGTGTTTTATTCCTTTCTTCAAAAACGAATGTTGTTTACCTGGATACGATCAAAATGGAACCGTTATTGTAAATTGTTCCTATTCTTGGGATAGCATACTGTCTCGCTTTGTCAGTGTTGGCCCGGTCGCCATTCTTCTATTTGTCATATATTTGGTTATCGCTAGTTCGGCTGTGGTTTTATCCATCGTTAACGATCTTTTAAGGGATAATAGGATAGTTTTAGTTTCTAGTATTGTTTTAACCACTTTGACTTTTCTATTTTTCTTTCCTCTTCTCATTTTTGCTTCGATTAATTTTCCAACTTGCTAAAAAAGATAAATTCTTGCTTGATTATCGCAGTCACGTTTGACTATAATATCACTCGCGTTACCGAATATGGCAACGTTGATATACATCTGGGTGTTTAGCTCAGCTGGGAGAGCATCTGTTTGACGTACAGAAGGTCAGGAGTTCGATCCTCTTAGCACCCACCAGATAGAATGTAAACGCTGTTAATCAGCGTTTTTTCTTTCTTTTAGTTCTTTAATGATTAAATCAATTGTTTTACAATAACAAGGAAATAGGGAGAAAAACAATGCCAGTTTCTAAAGCAGCACCTACAAAGGTCTATCACGTATCACAAACCGAAGATAAGAAAATGTGGAGAGTCACTCTTGCCGGAGGATCAAAACTCGAAAGCGGAAAAGCCAAGATCATCAAAACATTTACAACTCAAAAAGAAGCTATTGCCTATGCAGAATCTCTTGGCGATGGAGAAAATACTGTTTTAGTCCATAAGAAGGGCGAAAACGGCGGTGGCATCCGCAAACATTAATTTATTCCTTAGCCCAGCCATTTGGGCTCATCTGCACTAGTAGTTCAATGGTAGAACTCCGGCTTCCCAAGCCGGCCACGCGGGTTCGATTCCCGTCTGGTGCTCCATTAAGTATTTGAGCATTGATAAAGTCAGTGCTTTTTTTGTGGATTTTTATTAAAAACGGATGCTTGACAATAATTAAAAAACGAAAATAGAGCGGTATATTATGACGCTTTGGACAAAGCGCGCACAACTTTGGATTGCTCCGATTTCATAAATGTGGCCGTGGAACTTGTTAATGAGGCAGGGGACCAATACTTGTGCTTGCTAAAAATTGGCAAGTAAACATTACATTTCAGAGAGCACGCTTTGCTAAGACCGTCTTTTTATCGTATAAAGTAAAGATTTATTTCCTCTAATAATTATTTATAATCAATCGCATGGTGGCCATATGAAAACAGCATTATTAATTCCTATCTTTGAACCAAATGAAAAAGTTATTCCTTACCTGAAAACCTTTGAAAAAGCTGAATTTGATTCGTTTTTGGTCGTTGACGATGGAAGCGGGGAAGAATATCGCGATACGTTCAAACAAATAGCCAAAGAGACTGTTTTCAAAGTTATTTCATATCCCGTTAACCGTGGCAAGGGTTTTGCGCTTAAAACCGGAATTCAAAAATTGAGAGAAGACACCCCTGATTTGGATTTCATCGTTACTGCCGATGGAGATGGGCAACACCTTAAGAAAGACATCATGAATATAAAGGGTCAACTTGATAAACATCAAGGCGAACTTGTTCTTGGTGCACGTGATTTCACCTTGCCGAATGTACCGAGGAATTCTTTGCTCGGCAACCGCATATTCCATCATGTTTTTAGATTATTGACTGGCGTTGATTTAAACGATACTCAAACTGGCCTCAGGGCTATACCAAGTAACCTCTTCGAAACGGCTATGGAAGCGAAGGGCGAGAGGTATGAATACGAATTTAACTTTTTAATCGATTCAGTGAGAGAAACCAAGCTCTCTACCATCGATATCGAAACCGTCTATGAGAACAATAACAAGGGTAGCCATTATCGACCGTATATGGATACCTATAGAATCGCAAAAAACACGTTGCTGTATTCGTTGGTTGTTTTCCTTAATTTCCTATTAGACGCCGGATTATTCAGCGCATTCCTTTACGGAGTTCATGGGTCAATTACCGCTTTCAACGTTGGGATGTCTAATGTTCTGGCAAGAATAATTTCTGATTTGTTCATTTTCTTAATGCTGAGATGCGTTGTTTTCCCAAGGAAGAAGAGAGTTCCTAGCGAAGGAATTAAATTCGTTCTCTTGCTTCTATTGGAAATGGCGCTTTCAACAGCTTTAACGACGCTTATGTCTTTTGTTCCTGGACCAATAGTGGTCTATAAAATGATAATAGACGCATTAATTGGAATCGCCGCTTACTTTTTCAATCGTTCGATTCTGTTTCGCTGCAATAAGAAAAGATGATAAATAAGCATACTCATTTATCCCTTTTCGCTTAAAATCCACACAAATCACAACCGAATTATTAAATAGAGAAGAACCGATAAGAATTGCAAAATCGTTCCTAAATCAACGAATAGATGGAAAATAGAATGCATATATCTTTTCTTTCTCCCAAGTCCATATAGAACCGAACCGATTGTGTAGGATACTCCGCCTGAGACCAAGAGAATCATTCCGCCAACTTTGAATTCTGAAACAAGGAACGGGGCCAATACGATGATGGACCACCCTATCACGAGATAGAGAATCATTGATACTATCTGGACCGCTTTTCTTCTCATCATCGTGGCGTTGAGGACTATTCCCAATATTGCCAAGAGATAAACGCCTAGGAGGAATACATGGTTCCATGGATAGATGTTTGATAGTCCGAGCAGCATGCATGGAGTGTAGCTTCCGGCGATTAAGAAATAGATTGTGCAGTGATCCAACACCTGGAACACTTGTTTCCCTTTGTTGATATGCAAACCATGGTAGATTGCAGATATTGAGTATAGCAATATCATGCTCACCCCAAAGATGATCATCGATATAAGCGACATCACATCGCCCGGCCTAAATATTGCCGAGAATATAATTCCGGAAATTAAACCAATGACTCCGAATCCTCCGCCTACGATATGGGTGACAGAATTAAAGATTTCCTCTCCTCTAGTATAGCTAGGGAGCTTTCTATCTCTTCTCAGTTTTTCTATTTCTTCTTGGCTCAAATCCCTTTCCTTTACCTTTGGTGTTTTTGCTTTCTGATTGTTTTTATATTCCTGCTTATAGAAATCTATTTGAACATCAGTGGTTTCATCAAAAGAATCGATTCTTTCTTTATAGGCCCTTTTGAGTTCTTTTGCCTTTAGTTTGAGTTCGATCCTCTTCTTTTTGTATTCGGTCTTTTGCTCTTTGATGTGAACCTTGTTCTCTAACTTTAATTGCTTTTTCTTTGCTTTGTATTCCTGTTTGGTCATAAGTTTTACCACAAAAAATGTAACACCTTGCAATTAATAGGGTTAGCGAAATCTTATCTACAATTCGAGGAGTTATGGTTATTTTTGTAGAAATAAGCCGAATATTCTCTTTGAATGTGTGCGCAAGTGAGTAAAATATCACCGAGGTGAATTTTATGGCAGAAATTAATAATTTTATTAAAACAATCATGGAGAACGACCTTAAGGAAGGAAAAGTTGATCACATTGCAACTCGCTTCCCGCCTGAGCCAAATGCCTATCTCCATATCGGACACGCTAGAGCAATCATTAATGATTTTGAACTTGCAAAAGCCTTCAATGGCACAACCAATTTACGTTTTGATGACACGAACCCAGTCAATGAGGGCGCTGAATATGTCGACGCCATCATCGATGATCTGAAATGGCTTGGATACACTCCAACAAACGTTTTCTTCGGAAGCGATTATTTTGAAAAAACTTATGAAAAAGCCATTCTTTTAATCAAAAAAGGCCTCGCTTATGTCGACGATCTCTCCCAGGAAGAGACGACTGCATACCGCGGAACTCTTACTGAACCTGGCAAGAATTCACCATATAGAGATCGTACAGTCGAAGAAAATTTAAAACTCTTCCAAGAAATGAGAGATGGGAAGTATGCAGACGGAGAAAAGACCCTTCGCGCAAAAATTGATATGTCGTCTCCTAATATCAACATGAGAGACCCGGTTATGTACCGCATTCTCCATAAAGAGCACCATAGACAAGGCAATAAGTGGTGCATCTACCCAATGTATGATTTTGCCCACCCGTTACAAGATAGCTTTGAAGGAATCACGCATTCCCTTTGCTCAATTGAATACGATAACCACAGGCCTCTTTATGACTGGTTCATTGAGAAGTGTGAAATGGTCAACGTTCCACATCAATATGAATGGGGTCGTTTAAATATTACCAACACAGTCATGTCCAAACGCTACCTCCGCCAATTAGTTGAAGGCGGATATGTTACTGGATATGATGACCCTCGAATGCCAACATTAGTGGGTTTAAGAAGAAGAGGCTTTACCGCTTCTGCAATCAGAGAATTCATTCTTTATACAGGCTTAAGCCGCGTTAATTCCACCACCGATGCGGGTAACCTCGATCACTTCTTGATGGAAGACCAGAAGCTTGTGGCTCCTAGATATATGGCTGTCTTTGATCCACTCCCTATTGTTATCGACAATTATCCTGATGATCAAGTTGAGTGGTTCGACGCATTAAACAACATGGAGAATCCAGAACTTGGAACACACAAGATTGCATTCTCAAAACACCTTTATATTGATAGAGATGACTTCGTTGAAGTAAAGCCGAATAAGAAATGGAAGAGACTTGCTCTAGATTCAGAGGTAAGACTCATGAATTCCTATTTCGTAAAGGCAGTCTCGGTTGAAAAAGACGAAAACGGAAACATCACTCTAGTTCACTGCACATACGACCCAGCCACAAGAAGTGGCCTTGATTTTAAAGAGAGAAAGCCAAACGGAACAATCCAGTTCTGTGAGGCTTCTACCTCAAAACCAGTCACTTACAATTTGTTTGATGTTCTTATATTCGATGAAACAGAAGAGACAAAAGGCTTGTCATTCATTGAAAGATTGAACAAAGATTCCTGGCAGGTTAAAAAAGGCTTTGTTGAAGTCGCTGCAAAAGATGTTCAACCTGGCGACCACTTCCAACTTATGAGAAACGGCTATTACTGCGTTGATAAACTCTCAACCGCAGATAATCTCGTGTTCAATAGAACCTGTTCTCTAAAGTCTTCTTTCACGCCGAATAAATAAAAAAGAATCAAAGGCTAAAAGCCTTTTTCTTTATTGGAGAAAAACATTATGGCATGGTTAGTACTAGCCTTAATTGGTGCCTTAGCCACTTCATTAACTACGATTTTTGCAAAGATTGGCATTAAGGACGTTAATTCAAATTTAGCAACGGCCTATAGAACCGGCGTCGTTATCATATGCGCTTTAGTCATGTGTTTCATAACCGGAAACATTTACACCGTTCCGTCATTTGATGTTGAGAACTGGGTATTTTTAGGATTATCCGGACTTATGACCGGATGCTCTTGGCTTTGCTATTACCGCGCTTTAAAGCTGGGTAGCGTTAACAAAGTGGCGCCAATTGACAAGTCCAGTTTTATACTCACCAGCATTCTTTTCATGATATTTTTCTTTGGACCAACCACTAATGATGGCGATCCGTTAACGATTTGCATGGTCGTTTTGTCCATGGCCCTCATGCTTGCTGGTACATTATTGATGATTGATATAAGAAAAGGCGGAGATGCCAAATCGAAAACCTGGATTGTTTATGCTGTTTTATCCGCTGTATTTGCATCGCTGGTTTCTTTATTTGTCAAGATGGGCTTATCGGGAATCAAGAGTGACGTTGGAACATTATTCAGAACGATAGTGGTCTTCATCTTTGCCGTGATGATAGTCTTATGCAGGAAAGAATATAAAGGAATTGCAAAGATTTCTCCTAAATCGTGGATATTTTTAACGCTTTCTGGAATTGCAACGGGCGTTGCTTGGATTGCCGAATATAGTGCCTTGGCTATAGATAATGCAAATCCGGTTGCTGTCAATTCGATTGGGAAATTATCTATTCTCCTCACGATGCTCTTCTCAGCCGTCATTCTTAAGGAAAAATTTACTTGGAAAACCATTTTAGGACTTGCTCTTCTGACCGGCGGAATCGTCGTCATTATTGTTTTCAGTCTATAGAGAATATTGCTTAAATTTGAGAAATTTTCTCATGTATGCATATACGCGACTTTAAAACTTGCAAAAAGTTGCTACACTTTAAAATAACGAACAATAGGTTCGTGATTTTGCATAGGGGTACGCGTATATGGAGCTAACATTCTCAACAATATTCTCGCCGGGACTTGATGTTAACGGATTAATCGATTTAATCGTCTCCGTTATCCTATTAACCACGATCGGCCTTCCTTTCCTCAAACTTTGCAAGAAGTTGTTCGTTCATATTTACTGCACGATTTGCGCTGCCCTGATTTATATCGGCATCATAATTAAAATCCCTACTGTTTCATACATTGCACTTGGACTTTTGGCAGTTGGCGTTGGCATCACCCTATTTGCTAACTTCTCAGAATTTAAATACTTCTTCGCTTCTGGTAGCAAACGCAAAACTTTGTCAGAGATTTTTGCCAAAAAGCCTGCTGAAAAAGCAGTTACTATTTATGACAAGAGCGGAGTTATTGATGAAATCACCAAAGCGGTTCTTTTCTTATCAAATCATGGAACAGGCGCTTTGATCACAATCTTAAGAAAAGATGACATCCTCAGCTCAGATACCGCTGAACCTATCATTAAGCAAAAAGGCGTCCAGCTCGATGCGGTTGTTAACGCTGAATTGTTGGAAACGATTTTCTTCTTGGGAACTAGACTTCACGATGGTGCGGTTGTCATCAAAGATAACAAGATTATCGCTGGCGCCGTTTTCTATGAATCCACCAAGAGACCTTTGACTGGCAAGTATGGCGCACGTCACCAGGCCGCCATGGGTATTTCCGAGAACTCTGATGCTGTCACAATCATCGTATCCGAAGAAAATTCCAAGATTTCTATTTGCCACGACCTCATGATGGATGTTGTTCCGCCTGATCTTTTCAAATTGCAGCTTGACTACATCTTAAGCCAGGATGCACCGGCTAAATTAGGCGAATAATCATAATGACATACGAAGTTAGACTGACCATTTATATAGTGGCTGCGGTGATTGCTGGCCTCCTTCTTATTGCGTGGCTCATTTATTCCCCGATCAAGAAGTGGCTATGGCATCATAAGACGACCGAAATGTTTTATAGACGTGTCATGAAAGTGACCAACTATTTTGATTTCTATTTGGTCAATGACATTAAGGTCAAATCCGGCACTGTGGCAGTTGGCAAGATAGACCACATCATTGGCGGAAACAAATATCTTTACATCATCTCTCAGTGTTATTTTGACGGAGTCATCGAAGCACGTTCGGATGATAAGATTTGGGTCTTCTTCTCCAAGGATGATAAGAAGTGCGATTTCAAGAATCCAATCCAAGTCAATAACGAAATCATAAATGCTTTCTGCTTATCCACAAATATCAGCAAAAACTTCATAAAAGGCATTGTCATCATCAATGACGACTGCTTTGTACAAAGACTTGATTCAGGAGTCGGAGAGACTATTTTAGTGCCTGTTAGCAAGCTCGAAGAGGTCATTAAGAAATATGAGCAAGATGATGTTAAACCGTTCTCTGACATGACTCTTAAACAAGTCATTTTGGATTTGCATGATTCCAATAATGTCGAGGAGGCAAAATAATGGAGAAAGAAAAGGACCTGACGCCTGGTGAAAGGTATAGGAAATATTTTTCAAAAAACTTGCCGATGACGGTAATCTTCATTCTTGCCGTTTTAATTGTTTTCGGACTTGCGATTATCGCCAGCGAAACCCTTTACATAACCATTCCATTGTTATTGATTCCGGTTTTATTCACAGATCAGGTTATCTGTGCTGACGTTGAGGCGGGCATCGGATTTACGAACAAAGGAATCACGTCTTCTTTCAGCAAATATCTTATGGGTCCGTTTAGGGGCTGTTATAGAGTGATCCGTTCATTCCTCTTTGCCTTATTAATCAGCCTTGGGATAACCGCTCTATTCAGTTTTATTTGCATTATCGTTGGGATGGAGGTTGACGCATCGTTCGCCAGCTCGCTCGAATCGTTCATGAACGTGGCAGAGGAAGATGTTTCAACTTACGGAATTTCCAGCATCATCGTTGATTATCCTGAGCTTCTTAGACTTCTTGTGATAACTCAAATCCTTGAGGGGTTCGTCTTTACGATGTCTTTCTCCCATTTCATCCTTTCATCCGCCCCGCTTGCAATTCTCCATGGCACGCCTCTTGCAATGAATAGGCGCGCTTTTGGAGTAATTTTCAAAGGAGCGGTTAAAAAAGATGCCAAGCATTATTACGGAACATATTATGGATTTGCATGGATTTCTTATCTCCTTTTAGCGATTGGATACATATTAGGAACATTCATATCCATATTCGTTATGTATTCAATTGGATATGTGTCTTTAGAGAGCACCGACAATTATCTTATTGCCGCTGTCTTTGCCTTGTTCTCTGGCATTGCAACAGGCATGGTTATGATGTCGTTCTCTTTGCCGTATTTCTTCTATTCGGTTGAAGATTTGACATTCTCCCTTATGCCGGCCGTCAAAGATTGCTCCTTGGAACTTGCCAAGAACAATTTAAATCAACTCAAGATGTACCAACAAATCAGTGAAGAGGAAGCCAAACGTTACGAAGAGGAAATCAAGAAGGTCGAAGAAGAACTCAACGATATAACCGATGGCAATGAAGATGATAAAAAGTGAGAAAATGCCGTTTAGACCTGTTCTATTAATTTGCCGTTCTAATAGGATTCAAGCCTTATTCCTCCTAATGTAGGCGAGATTTGTTTTGTTTAACTGAAAATGTATTGTTAGGCAATCAGTCATTTAATAGCCAATCTTCTAGACTTATGACTTCGATTCCCTCCTCGGTTACATATTTGTGGATGGAATCTTTTACGATAATTATTTTTTTGAAGTTATCCCCAATATTTAGCAATGATTTTTTCTCTTGGTTAGTTTTATCGATGGTTTCCATTGAATATGCCGATTGTATATATATCTTTTCGTTTATTTTGTTGCACACGAAATCTGTTTCTAATTGTTTTTGAACGTAATTTCCGTTTTCGTTAGGCTCGCTGATTTCAACTATGCCGACATCTACGTTATATCCTCTAATAATCAGCTCGTTATAAATGACGTTTTCCATGATGTGGGTTGGTTCGCTCTGTCTGAAATTTATCAATGCGTTTCTCAACCCTAAATCAGTGAAGTAATATTTTGAATTTGCGCCAATATATCTTCTGCTTTTTATATCGTATCTTTTGGCTTCAGATAGAATAAATGAATTTTTTATATACTCGATGTGTTTTTTTATTGCGATGTGACTATATGGGATATTTTCTTGACTTCTGAAGGTTCTTTCGAGATTTGTCGGGTTTGTATAGGACCCAATCGAGCTCGATAGGATTTCTAGAAGTTTTTCAAAAGAATTAATGTCTTTTATGCCATTTCTTTCGGTTATGTCCTTTAAATAAATTTCGGTATATAGGTTCTTTAAATACTGCTCTTTTGCGCTTTCTTTTTCAATGCTCAGGACATACGGCATGCCTCCATAGTATTGATAGTCCAGATAAGTTTTATCAAAAGACTTGCCTGAAGCCATGTAGAATTCCTTAAATGAGAGCGGAAAGACATGTATTTGATCGCTTCTTCCACGGAATTCCGTGATTATGTCATTGGAGAGCATTTTTGAGTTGCTTCCGGTTACATAAACATCGTAATTTTCGTGTGATAAGAAACTGTTTAAAGTCATAACAAACTTGTCTAACAATTGGATTTCGTCTAGGAGGATGAAATATTGTTTTGCGTCCTTGGTCTTGTCTTTAATATATAAGAGAAACTTTTTTGAATTGACCGTGTAGTTATTTCTTGAATCAAGAATCAATGTCTCCTCCTCTGGGAGATATTTGTCAAGTTCCATGACGTCTTCCATTTTATCAAAAGCAAAAGAGATGATTTGGTCTTCACCAACACCTTGACTAGATAAAAAACCCTTGAACATTTTGTTTAGGAGATAAGATTTGCCTGATCTTCTCAGACCGGTTATCACCTTAATTAATCCGTTGTTTCTCTTCTCTATTAGTTGATTTAAATATCTCTCCCGTTTTATTTCCATGTTTATGTTCCTTTTTTACAAGTTCTTGCCTTTTTCGCACTTGCATTATATCACAAACACAAAACAATGTATAAAAGCAATGTTCTTTTTTTGCAAGTTCTTGCCCTTTTCGTACATTGGTTCCGCATTATGTACTGTTTAACGACTATTGCATGTGCTGTTTTCCACATTTTAGATAAAAGAAAACCCCCGATGGTCTCGAGGGCATTTTATCTACTGGAGCAAGTGACGGGAATCGGACCCGCGTGTCGACCTTGGCAAGGTCGCGTTCTACCATTGAACTACACCTGCAGACACTCTTTTGAGAGCGTGCTTAATTATAATTAGGTGTTTTGCTAATGGCAAGTAGAAAAGTATCAATTAATTGAATATAATCTTTAAAGCTCCAGATTGGGAGGCAATATTTAAATGGCAGATTTTAATGATTTAGCGGAACTGATGTTCCCGGACGTTTCAGAGACAATTGAAGATTTGGAAAAGAGATTCCCGGAGAGAAATTTACCTGAAGGCGCTCAGGTAACTCGTTTTGCGCCATCTCCTACTGGTTTCTTGCACACGGGTTCTTTATTTACATCATTAGTGGGATACACGTACGCAAAGCAATCCAATGGCGTTTTCATGTTCAGACTTGAAGATACTGACACCAAAAGAACCATTGCCGGTTCCGGTGATGAATTAATTGATCAGCTAGCAAATTTCGGCATTGTTGCGGATGAAGGCTATTGGCCAGATGGCGATAGGGGCAACTACGGTCCTTACCAACAATCCAAGAGGGCGTCCATCTACCGCACAGTTATCAAACATTTGGTTCAGCAAGGCAAGGCATACCCGGATTTTTGCTCGGCTGAAGATTTAGAGAAAATCAGGGCGTATCAGGAAGCCAACAAAATCCTTCCTGGATATTATGGTGAATTCGCTAGAGACAGGAACCTCACTCCCAACGAACAAATTGCCAGAATCAAAGCTGGCGAGCCTTACGTTGTACGTTATCGTTCAAACGGCAACCACAACAACAAGACTTCATTCGTGGACGCCATCAGAGGCAAGATTGAAATCATGGAGAATGATGTCGATGTTGTTATCTTAAAAGGTGACGGTTTACCAACCTATCACTTTGCTCATGTTGTGGATGATCACTTCATGAGAACCACATTAGTCTCTCGTGGTGAGGAGTGGATTTCCTCAACCCCGATCCATCTCGATTTATTCCGCGCTTTAGGATGGAAGACGCCTAAATACGCCCATCTTCCAGTTATCATGAAACTTGATAACGGAAACAAGAGAAAACTTTCCAAGAGAAAAGATGCCGAGGCAGCGGTCTCGTTTTTCATCAAAGAAGGCTACCCAACAAAAGGCTTGCTCGTTTATTTGATGAACATCGCAAACTCCAATTTCGAAGATTGGACAATCGCCAACAAAGATTACGATATCTCTCACTTCAAGTTCAGTTTTAGCAAGATGTCATTGGATGGAGCTTTGTTCGACATCGACAAACTTGCTTACTTCTGCAAAGAAGTCATTGCTAGAGAAAAGAAAGATACACTTCTCCCGAAAATTAAGGCTTGGGCTAAAGACAACGATGAGAAACTTTATAAGCTCATCGATGAGGACCCTGAATACATCGGCAAGATCATCGACATCGAGAAAGATAGGCCAAATCCGCGTAAGGACTTTGCCAAATATAGTGACATCCTCCCGATGAGACGTTTCTTCTTTGAGGAAGATTTTGCGGAGATAAAAGCAGCAGGCCTCCCATTCAATGAGAAATACGATAAAGATTTCGTTAAGACGTTCTTAAGCGATTGCGCTTCCGGAATGCTATACGATGTAGATGAGTCAACTTGGTGGAATGGAGTTAAAGAACTCGCTTCAAACCATGGCTTTGCCACGAATAACAAGGAATATAAGGCCAATCCAGACGCTTGGATGGGAAACATTGCCGATGCCGCTGAATTGATCCGTGTTGCCATTACAGGCTCTAAAAACGCCCCAAATCTTCATGAGGTAATAGATATCCTCGGAAAAGAAAGAGTCATTGCTCGCTTAAATAGCGCAATTGCTTAATTGATGTTAATTGCCGATTCCTAAAGGAACCGGTTTTCTTTTTGTATTGAAAACAAAATTGCTTAATGGTTTAATATTGCTCGCGGCCCTGTCGTCAAGCGGTTAAGACACCGCCCTCTCAAGGCGGGTTCCCGGGTTCGAATCCCGGCAGGGTCACCAATATTGATATATGCGAGGCAATGTGTTGTTAATTGCCTTTTTCTTTTATTCGCATTGTTCGTCATTCATGCAAGCAAAAGTCTAGAGACATGCGCCTTGCTTGGATTGCAAAGCCGTATTTTCACGATGATATTTGCAAAATGACTACTGGAATAACTAGTAACGCTTCTCCTGAATACTTCTAAAAACATATCGAATTATTCTATAAAAATACTATTTTCATGGTGTTTTTTAACGGCTTCACCCCGGCTTGATATAATCAAAAATTAAAAGAGCACTTATGAAAATTGTCAAAGAATTCAAAAACGACATCTTATTCATGCGAATCTCCAATAAAGATAAGATGGAAGTAACCTTGTCTACGTTAGGAGCAAGCATTTATTCAATAACCATCGATGGGAAATATATGACATTGACGCCTAAAGATTTGTCTATATGGTCAAAAGGCAATATTTACCACGGCAAGACCGTTGGCAGAGTTTGCAACAGAATCAAAGGCGAAATCATTGAATGCGAAGGCAAACAATATAGACTCGAGAAGAATGAAGGCGAAAATACCTTGCATGGCGGAGTTCATGGATTATCGACTCAAACGTTTGATTGTGAAATAGAAAGTCATGATGATTTCGCATTGGTGAGGTTCCACCATCTAAGTAAAGATGGCGAAAGCGGCTTTCCAGGTGACTTAGACGTAAAAGTAATCTATAAGATTTATGGAGTAAAAAACCAAATTGATCTAACCTTTTGTGCCAAATCCAATAAGAAGACTTTATGCTCTTTGACAAATCATTCTTATTTCAGCTTAGGCGAAGAAAACGAAGACACTTTATCCTTATTAATCAAAGGCGATAAGTACATTGTCCCCGACGACAAAACCTTGCTTGGAAAAGGAATTGAAAAATCTCCGGAATATCTAGATTTCTCCAAGGGCAGGATCGTTGGAAAGGATGTCAACTTGCCCATTCTCACAAATACAGCCGCCCATGGATATGATCATCATTTCTTCTTTGACAAAGTTCAAACCTGTAATCCTCAAGTCATACTAAGTGGCAACAACTATGAATTGGAGATTCTCACCGATTATTCAGGCTGCCAATTATATAGCGACAATGTAAAAGACAATATCAGTTACTTCGGTACAAAAAGCGAATATCATCGCGGGGTTGCTCTTGAACCGCAGGAATCTCATCTGGAACTTCATTATCTGGAGCCAAACGATACATATGAACATCACATCGCTTATGCGTTTAAAAGGAAGTAAAAATTATGGATATCAACAAAGCTAAACTCAATCATCCACGCCCGAATTTTTCCCGCAAATCTTTCATCGATTTGAATGGTGAATGGGATTTTTTGCTTGAGGATAAAGACGTAGGCGAAAGAGAGCCGCGTTTTAAATCTTTCCCAAAAGACCATTTGGTCATCAATGTTCCATATTGTTATCAGTGTGAGTTAAGCGGAATCAATATCCAAAAGAAATACGACACAGTCTGGTATCAGAAAGACGTTGATTTCGATTGCAAGGACGGAGAAAGGGTGTTGCTTCATTTTGAGGCTAGCGATTATCGCACGAGAGTCTACATCAATGAAACATTAGTTGGAGAGCACAAAGGCGGTTATACATCCTTTGTTTTTGATATCACAGATTATTTGGAAAATGGTTTTGCGCATATTGCCGTTAGATGCGATGACACATACGATTTGCATCAGCCGCGCGGAAAACAAAAATGGAAAGATGAACCATTTGGCTGTTGGTATCAAGAAGTGACTGGCATATGGAAATCCGTGTGGGCAGAGGTTGTTTCCGATGTTCACATTGAGAATTTTAAACTTACTCCAAAAGAGGGCGGCTTAGCCCGGATTGAAATAAAATTGAATAAACCCGTTAGCAATGAGATTGAGGTCGCTTTTAGTCTTGATAGTGAAATTGTTGGATATGCCAAATATGCTGCAAATAACGGTTATTTTAACCAAATTGTTCAGTTAAATAAGGTTTTATATTGGGATATAGATAATCCGAATCTTTATGATGTTTCTTTAAAAGTGTTTGATAACAAAACCGTTATAGATGACGTTAGTTCTATATTTGGTTACCGCTTTATTAAAACCGAAGGAAAACAAATCCTTCTTAACAGCAAACCGTTGTTCATGAGACTTACTCTTGAACAGGGCTATTATCCAAAAGGAATATACACTTTCGAAAATCTCGATGAGATGATCGATGAGGTCGTGCTTATTCAAAAACTTGGATTCAATGGCCTGAGAATGCATCAAAAGATTGAGGATAACCGCTTCTATTATTTATGCGACTTACTCGGCTTAATCGTTTGGTGCGAATTGCCTAGCTGCTATGATTTTGATGAAGACACTGAAGTTAACGTTTATCGCGAATGGAAAGAAGTTCTCGAACAACATTATAATCATCCATCAATTCTTGTTTGGACTCCTATAAATGAATCTTGGGGTGTGCCGGGAATTAGGCACAATAAAGAGCAACATCAATTCCTCCTTAATCTTTATAACATGACAAAGGAGTTTGACCCGACTCGTTTAGTAGTTTCAAATGATGGTTGGGAACATTGCAAAACTGATTTGGTCACTTTGCATAATTATGTTCAGGATCCTACCCGTTTTAGGTATTTTTGTGACAACGTCATGGATATTGTTATGAATAATAAACATGTTGATGATATGAACGAATTCGTTCCATTCTCCGATGGTTTTAAATATGAGGGCCAGCCTATTTTGTGGGATGAATTCTGCGGGATTGGCTATGATGTTCAAAAGGCCAAAGATGGTTGGGGCTATGGAGGAAAAGTCCAATCCGATGAGGAATTCTTATCCCGTTATCAAGGATTAATTGAGGCAGCTTCAACTTGTAAAGATATCGCCGGATGGTGTATGACTCAAATCAGCGACGTCTACCAAGAAATCAATGGTTTAGTTACATTTGATCGTAAAGCAAAAGTTGATTTCAACAAGCTGTCCGAAATAAACAAAGGCAACTACAACAAATAGCGTTTTCAAAGATGCGCCTATGAAATAATTGGCGTGGATGTTTTTGGCTTAGAAAATAAGCATTCGTCAATATGTCGTCTTTGCTTGCCTATCTAAAGCTGTTTAGACGGGTCAACGTTTCCAAATATTTCACATATATTTTCATCTTAGTTAATGCCTTTTGCTGATTGCATACCAAGTTGAATTAATGACATTCCAGGAATTGCCAGTTGAGATAATCGTTTTTAAAAATAAAATAAAGCCATAATTTCGAAAGATGGTTTAGCGGTATGGAAAAAATGGCAGAAAAAAAGAAAAAGAATTGGTTTTTAAGGCACTTAGGGCTGTTTATTACACTTTCTATTGTCGTTGTTCTTTTAATTACATACGGTTCTGTTTGCATTTACAATTTTGTTAAGAGAGATTATAACGACAAAGGCAGAACCAATTATCTTAATAATTTAAGTGAAACTACAGAACACGAGAAAAAGAATGTCATTGTCGTTTTGCTAGATGATATGGGTTATGGCGATTTAAGCTGCACCGGTTCTAAAGCAATTAGTACGCCAAACATCGACGCTTTGGCAGAGAGCGGAATTCTTTTTGAAAATTATTATGCGCCTAATCCTATCTGCTCGGCTTCTAGAGCTGGCCTTTTGACGGGAAGAATGCCAATCCACACATTAACATCCAGTGCATACATGGATACAGAATCTATCAGTGGGCATTTTGCCTCACAACTCCAATGCATTTTGGGCACCTACCCTTATATGAACACCGGTTTGCCAACCGATGAGATTTTGTTACCGGAAATATTACAAAAAGTTGGATATACAACGGGATTATTCGGCAAATGGCATTTGGGGGTCAAAGATAAAGAATTCCCTACAAATCGCGGTTTTGATCAATTCTATGGCGCTTTATATTCCAACGATATGAAACCTTACAAAATCTATGACAACAAAAAAGTGGTGTGTGAAAAAGATTACGACCAGACAAAACTCACAAAAGAATTAACGGATAAATGCGTATCTTTCATTGACCAAAATAAAGACGAACCATTCTTTATGTACTACGCTTCCCCATTCCCTCATTATCCTGCTGCTTGTAGCAGTGAGTGGGAGAATACTTCAAAAGGTGGAACTTATGGTGACTGCATGCAAGAAGTCGATTGGAGCGTGGGTCAGATTGTCAATAAGTTAGAAAAAGAAGGCTTGTTAGAAGATACGTTGATTATGTTTACAAGCGATAATGGGCCATGGTATGAAGGCGCGACTGGCGGTTCTAGAGGAAGAAAAGGAACGAAATATAATGGCGGATTCCACGTTCCTTTAATTGTCAGCATGAAAAATACATTGCCTGCAAACGTTACTAACGATGGCTTGGTTAGCGGTCTAGATATATTTCCTACAGTTTTATCGATGATTGGCATAGATGCACCAACTGACAGGGTAATTGACGGTATTGATATGTGGTCGAGCTGGGTGAATTCTACTGATTCGCCTCGTACGGAATTATTCCTTAACGATGACAAAGATTCCTTTGCTTTGGTCATGAATAACTTTAAATACATTGAACGCAGCGCAAGCGAAATAGGAAGATATTGGAATTTACAAGCAGGGCCATTCCTGTATGATTTAGATACAGATAAAGAAGAGGCTTATGACGTAAGCAGCCTTTATCCTGAAGTTGCCTCTACGATGGCAGAAAAGATAAAAAATTATAAGAGTGAATTAAAGAAAAACATTCGTGGTTGGATAAAGTGAAAGATATAAGCGTTTTAATTAAACCTATCTCCAGCAAATGCAATATTAACTGCAGATATTGTTTCTACAAAGATGAAGACAAATTAAGAGAAGGCGCTTGCTATAAGGCGATGACAAAAGACACTCTTGAAGTACTTGTTAAAAAGGCATTTGAGAGTGCATCTGGCCACGCCTCTTTCGTTTTCCAGGGCGGGGAACCAACATTGATGGGACTAGATTTTTTTAGGGACTTCATCTTTTTTGCAAAACAATACAACGTAAATAAAATCGAAACTTTTTATAGTATCCAGACTAATGGCATTTTATTAGATGATGAATGGTGCTCGTTTTTAAAGGAGAATAATTTTTTGGTTGGGCTTTCCTTTGATGGAGAACCTAGGAT
>CAVAGP010000016.1:0-45654 GCA_963588175.1 Faecalibacillus sp.
TTTTGATATACGAGAAAATCATGTCATCAAAATATTTGAGAATCTCGACGTTATCGTGGTCGTAGGAAAAAGTGTCTGGCATATTGGAGAGCAAAATCAATTGTTTCCCGTTTTTCTTTAATTTGGCAAGCAATTCATCCATTCCTTCGACTGCCCACGTTTCGTCTTTCCAATGAAAAATAATGTTACATGCGGCCTTGTGAAGCCTTTCCGGAAGTTTCTTCTTCACTTGCTCATAATATTCTTTTGTCGGAATCTCCAAATCCGTCTTGTACCAATCCGTAAATACGGCGTCCCAAACAAGTTTTCTATCAGCCGGATTTTGTCCGACCCACACATCGAGGTGGTGTTCTCTAGAGAAATGAATCAATACGTTTCCGCAGTCGAAGATAAAAGTTTTATGCATATTTTAAATATATCACATTGCTATGATTGAAGTCTTGTGTCTCGTTATATAACCACGAAGATTGGCAATAGAGGTTGAACAAAATTAGAAGACCTTTATTCACGTTGTTATGCAGTACAGAGTGACTGAAGGAACCCCATTCGATTTGCCGCCTTTTGCGGTTTTTTGCCCCTATGTTTTGCGTTTCCTCTACACCAAGTCTTTAGACTAAGGTAAAATGAAGAAAAGGAAAGATATTTATGCTTGATATCAACGACATTGTCGATAGACTCATTGAACACCCTTCTAAAGATTTATATTACTCCATTTCCGAGGGCAAGATCCTCGATAGGAAAGTCACAAAAGACGAATACGATTCGAATCACGATCTTTGTTGCTTTCGTTATGCGAAAAAAAGCTGGGAGGACGCACGAAAAGGCTTCATAGCAAAACATCCTGAAACGTTTGTTAAAATTCCGAATCCTTGTCACTTGAAAGAATGGAACGCTTTGATAAAAGAAAATAATCTAGAGAAAGAGTGGTTTCTCGAATTTCGACTCGCATTGTCCGAGGATGTTACGATGTTTACGCACGCCTTTGGCATAGAAGAAATTGAGGCTGAGCCAGAACTATATCTTAAAATAAAGAAACAATTAAAGATTTTTGAGGCAAAGCATTATGAGAAAAAATACTCGGACATGGTACTCTTCTTTATTGGTGCGGATTATGAATACGTCCCGATGACGGTTCTAGGGAACGCTGGCAGTGTTTTTGGAGTGAGTTTCTATCCTGGCGATAAGTATGCGGATAACTACCTTTTCATTAGAAATCAGGATGAACTCCAAATTGATTATGCGACCGCAAACTCTATCTGTACGATGCTTTCCTTCTACTTCGAAAAGAAGCCTTTGACCGATGTGCCATTCAAAGACCCGTATGAGAGCAATTTCCATTTCACTTCATCTTATCTTGATTCAGGAACTCTTATGCATTCGCGCATGCCGAAATCCATTGCCATTCGTGCTCTTAATTTCCTTGAAAATGCGAATTATGAAATGGCGAATTTCGTTGCGTCGCCAAAAAGCAAACTTAAGGATAACCAGTTTTATGACGTCTCCCTTGAATTAGATGAAATTAAAGTTCAAAAAAGTAATCCGCTTAACTTATTCGAAGGCCACCTTCCTTATGATATTAACGACGTTCATTTCCTCGATCCGGACATTAAATTCAAAAGAAGCGGGGCGGGAGATATTACCGTCAAATGCTTGCCTGAGTGTAGGATTGGTTCGGACAAAGATGATCAGCGAGTTCTCAACTTTACCTATGTGCTGGTTTTGTGCGATCACCAAACTGGCATAATACTTGCCCATGCGATGGGAATGGCTAAAGATTTCTGTCCTTTCGATAATCTCGTTGAGTCCTTTTCAAAAGAAATCCAGAAGATTACAGTCCCTAAGACGTTATATGTGAATAATTACTTTGACTTCCAGTTTTTCAACGCTTTCTTTGCTCCGTATATTGAGATGAACAAAGTTAAAGTAGAGGTACTCTTTGAAGAATTGAAGTCAGATGTCGCCTTCGATAGCCTGCAAAATTTCCTAATGGGTGAGAACGATGAAGAAGATGGTGATGTCCTTCTTGCCCGAAAGAAGATTGCCAAAGCATAATTTCAGTTTTTGAATGTGAAAGATTCAACTTGGACATTTACCATTTTCTCGGTAGGTCCAGAATATTGGCGAATAAGTTTTATCCTTATCTTGAGGGCAGTAACTATGGAATGGAATGACGGAAAGAGAAGATGCTCGTGGGCAAACCCAAAGAACGAACTGTATGTTCGTTATCACGATGAAGAATGGGGTGTACCCGTTCATGATGATCATAAACTTTTCGAGATGCTTATCCTCGAATGTTTTCAATCTGGGCTTTCCTGGGAATGCGTTTTGAATAAAAGGGAATCGTTCCTGGAAGCGTTCGATGGGTTTGATTTGGAAAAGGTCTGCACCTACGACAACAAGAAACTTGAGTCCTTAAAAGAAAACTCAGGGATAATAAGGAACGGTTTGAAGATTGATGCCTCGCTTATCAATGCTAAAGTATTCCGTTCCATTCAGAAAGAATTTGGGAGTTTCTCGACTTATCTTTGGAGTTGGAGTGGTGGCAAAGTAATCTACGAGAACGGATTAACTAGCTCTCATTTGTCTGACACAATCTCTAAAGACTTAAAGAAAAGAGGCATGAAATTTGTTGGTACAACTGTCATTTATGCTTATCTTCAAGCGGTAGGAATAATTAATTCCCACGAGGAGATGTGCTTCTTACATAAAAAAGGTAAAGAAACTCAAAATTAAAAGTTAGAAACAGATTGCCCTTTTTGACAACGTTTTTTTAGAAATATCGTTAAGCGAAGGGAATGAATTTATTAATGCTCCCCTTTTGAATTTTTTGATCATTGCTCCGACCATGATGAACAACGCTCAACACCTTTTCTTTTGGCCAATTTTCATTGTCCTGAAAAAGAAAAAAGCGCAATTGTTGTTGCGCATGTTTTCAGTTTGGCGGAGAAGAAGGGATTCGAACCCTCGCCAGACCATGCGGCCTGCTAACGGTTTTCGAGACCGTCCCCTTGAACCACTTGGGTACTTCTCCGCAGCGGTGAATATATTAACTCAACATTTTTGTTATAACAATTGAAAACACATCTTCTCTTCGCTATATGCACGTGTTCGTGTTACAATTTGCCGGATGACTTAGTTCATCCGATATTGAAATGACGTTTGGTTTTATTGAAACAATAAAGGATTTATGGCACAAAGTTGTCAATTTTCTTTATAGCTTTGATTGGGATAACGCTATTCCGATTGCCGTTGTTGTCATAATCGCGTGTTTGGTTATCACTCTGATTGTTGGCTACATTATTGGAAGGGTCTTGGAAAATTCCTTTGATAATAGCGTTCAGTATTCATCTAGCACGGTTAGGATCATTAGAGTCAATCTGTCTAAGCAAGAAGTGACTTATTTCAACACTTCTAGGATGAAACTTGCCAAAAAGGTGCCATATGAGATTTGGATTGGCGATATGCCAGTTCACGAACAAGCTGTTCTGAAAAATTGGATCTCTGATATTGCGCAAGGGAAAAATACTGATGATTATCTTGAAGCGGATGTTCAGTTTTCCGACAAGAAGAAAACGGCTTCATCTTTCTACAAGGTTGTTAAAGTCGACACAGAAAAACAAATTATTCATCTTGAGAATCACTTAATTAGATATGCGAACAAAAACGCAAAACTTAACGATAAAGATTTGTCTTCAGTTGCTGAATTCGGTGAAGCTATCGACAGAAACGGAACCTCTAGAGGCATGACATTCTGCTTCACTTTAGCTCCAAAATTAAACAACGGAGAGGGCGTGGACTTAGAGAAATTTAAGAATTCACTGTCCACAGACGTTATCTCCAGATTCAAAAGATCGATATCGCAGTTCGTCAAAGGAAAATCAAAACTCATTCAGCTTAGTCCTAACGAATTTGTTATCGCCAACTTCGACATGATGGAAAAGAGTCAAGCCATCAATCTTGCTTTGAATGTAATTAACAAAGCCGATCGCGATATGAATGAGCAAAGAAGAAAGAAAGCCAATGAGCCGTTTTATGAGGTGAGATGTGGCGTTGTTAAAAATAGTGAGGTCTCAGGAAACTATAACGAGATTGTCACAGGCGCCCGTTACGCTTCCAACTCGCAATTCACCACAACCACAAATCTTGGTTTCTTTGATAAAGACGATGTAAATAATGCCTCGATTGATGACACAGATGATTCAAAATCCGAAGTGGCAAAGATTGTTAGAGGCCGAAAGTTTGTCGACAAATTCCGCCCTGTCTACAACGTTAAGAATAGGGCTATTCAAGGGTATCTTGTTAGGACGATTCCGGTTAACACCGCGTTTGATAACATCGAAGAGATGAAGAATTACGCTTATAGGGCAAAAGATTCTGGTACGTTATTCAGCGCTATTGTAAAAGATGCCGTTGGTCGTTTTACCGCTGAGCGAGGCGATGATCAGAACTTAATCATCTATCTTCCTACAATGGTTTGCGAAATTGGGGCGTTAATCAAATCGATGCCTAAAATGAAAAAAGCCAAAGAAGCGAACATTATGTTTGTCTTCAAGGAATCGGACATCTTCGCCTATATTGATAAAAGCAAGAGCGAAAACTTCTTCAACGTTCTTGTAGACCTGAACACAAAGGGTTATAGTGTTGCGATTCTGTTAGAAGATAACAGACTGCTGCTTAGCGATACAATTTACTCGCGTTGCGACAGCTTCTTCATCGACTTTGCAGAATCCACAGGCGATGTTTCCGGCGCAAAGATTCGCTCTCAAATCGGAGCCCTTGTTGATAAACTCGTTAAATTCAGCAAGCCAATCATCGCAACCAACCTGACATCTTGGATTTCAATTGAAATGGTTGTCGGTGCTGGAATCAACTTCATATCATCGGATGTTTTCTCTCCGTATGATGACAATTTGAAACCGATTAACAAGAGAAGCTTAGATAGACTTTATGGTATAAGCGAAAGGAAATAAAACCTTATGGCACAGTTAAAAAACAATGCAATCACTTCTAGAGACGAGGACTTCGCTCAGTGGTACACAGACGTCTGCAAAAAAGCAGAATTGATGAATTATTCATCGGTAAAAGGATTTATTAACTACCTCCCTTATGGCTATGCAATTTGGGAAGAAATCCAAAATTATTTGAACAAGAGATTCAAGGCGGAAGGCGCCGAGAATGTTTACCTTCCTATGGTAATCCCTGAATCGATGTTTTCTAAAGAAAAAGAGCACGTTGAAGGATTTGCCCCCGAATGCTTGGTTGCTACCTATGGCGGTGGTAAGAAACTCGAGGATCCATTAATCATTAGACCAACATCGGAAATTCTTTTCTCAGACCTTTATAAGAATATTCTAAACTCTCATAGAGATCTCCCGAAAATGTTCAATCAGTGGTGTTCGGTTGTTAGATGGGAAAAGACGACAAGACCATTCTTGAGAGGCTCGGAATTCTTATGGCAGGAGGGACATTGCTTGTTTGAAACAGAAGAAGAGGCAAGAAACAATGTTAAGACCTTCTTGGACATCTACGATGACTGCGGAAGAGATTTCTTAGCTATCCCGTTTGTAAAAGGCAGAAAAACAGAACATGAAAAATTCGCTGGGGCCGTTGCGACCTACTCAATCGAAGCGTTGATGCACGATGGCAAAGCTCTCCAGTCTGGAACATCGCATTATCTCGGTACAGGTTTCGCTAAAGCCTATGGCATCCAATACCTAGGAAGAAACAATAAACTTGAGACCCCACACCAAACATCATGGGGTGTGTCAACCCGTTTGATCGGCGCTGTCATCATGGTTCATGGCGATGATAATGGACTTGTTTTGCCTCCATATGTTGCCCCAATTCAGGTTGTCATCGTTCCAATCAGGCAAAAAGAGCCCGGAGTACTAGAAGCGTGTGAGGATTTAAAGAACACCCTCTCAGCTCAGAATATCAGAGTTAAACTCGATAAGGACGATTCAAAGACACCTGGATGGAAGTTTGCCGAATATGAAATGAAGGGAATCCCGCTTAGAATTGAAGTTGGACCTAGAGATTTAGCCAATAACCAAGTCACTCTCGTCGAGAGACTCAATGGAGAAAAGAAGCTTGTCACTCTCGATTACATCAAAGAGAACATCCCAACAGTCTTGCATGATATTCATATCGCAATGTATGACGCCGCCAAGGAACGCCTTGATAAATCCATTACTGATGTAGAGACAATCGATGAACTTAACGCTGCATTGTCTAAAGGCGGATATGCAAGAATGGCCTTCTGTGGCGAAGCCGAATGCGAATTGAAAATTAAAGAAATCACCGGTGGTGGAACTGCAAGATGCATCTACAAGGACCTCGAAGAGGGCGGAAAACCGTGCCCGGTTTGTGGAAAACCATCTACGATTATCGCCTATTTTGCAAAAGCGTATTAATCTCTTAAAGTCGAGAAAGATTATCTCGGCTTTTTCTTTTGCTAAATAGTGGCTCTTTTCTCTAATTTTTCCCACTTTAAGTACCGCTTGATTGAATACTTAAAATCAAGACTTTAATTAATTGAATTTTTGGGTACTCTATAAATATAGAGGTGTCGATATGGGCAATGATTTAGTGATTCTGACAATCGATCTCGCCGATTCTGTTAACTATGTTAATTATCAGGCGGAGGTTTTACTTAAAAAGAAGAAGGGGAATAATAAGCAGAATTTTTATTCTTTTTTACATAAAGTTTCAATTAAGAACGATTCGCTAGCCGACATCGAAAGAGCGACGTTGAAAGTTTCATCGGATTCGCCGTTCATCAGTGTTCAAGACACTATTTTGACGGATATTCAAAAAGGTAAGACCACCGATATCGACGCTTTCTCATGCAATGTGAATGCAATGGAACTTTATAAGCTCAATGCTCCGATGATGGTGAATCTCACATTCAGATTATGCGATGAGAATGGCGAAGTTATTGTCAGTAAAGTTGAATCATTGAAGGTTTTGCCGGTAGAAGAGGCTGCCTCAGACATAATTGGGGATAGGATCGGCATTCTTTCGTCCTTTGTTACCCCAGAGGATGATGAAGTTAAAAAAGTGGCCAGGGATGCCTCCAACATTCTAATGAATCTATACGGCAGAAACGACTTCGCCGGTTATCAATATCACGACCCAAATAAGGTTAAAGAAGAAGCCCATGCCGTTTATCAAGCCTTACAAGCGCTTAACATCAGATATAGTGAACCTCCGTCATCTTTTGAAAAGACATTCCAGAAGGTCAGACTTCCATATCAGGTTATTAAAGAAAAAGTCGGAACATGCCTTGATGTATCGTTGCTCTATTGTTCTGTTATTGAATCTATTGGACTCAATCCAATTTTGAACATCGTTAAAGGGCATGCTTTTGCGAGCGTTATGCTTGATGACGAGCATTTGCCACATAACGTCGAAGACAACTTAACGCTTTTGTCGAATGCCGTTTCTGAAGGCATTAACGAAATCCTTGTTTTAAATCCAACGGACGTAACTATTTCTTCAGCGCCTGTTCCGTTTGAGAACTCAATCAACAATGGTAAAAACTATCTTATTAACTACAAAGGGTTAATCGCTATTGATATCTCTTCTTCGCACAGAGGTGAAACCCTTCCTATTCCAACGCCTCACGAATTATCGGATGGCACATATTCAATAGATACCTCAATTCTTGAAAAGGAATATAGCGATACAATCGAGAAGATTGACCTTGAACACCGCGGAATCGTGATGGCACAAGAGGATTATCGTCCAAAAGATAAGTTTGAGTATTGGGAGGAGAAGCTCCTTGACTTGAATCTGAAGAATAAATTAATCAACTTAAACTTCCCTAAGAACGGTGTTGAGTTTATCGTTCCTGATTCAGTTCGTTTCATTGAGTTTTTATCCGTGAACGAAAAGGTCTCTATTGACTGTTCAATGAAATCGTTTTCTCAAAAAACCGAAAAAGGTCCGTTCATATTCACCAAAACGGAATTTGGCGACCTATCAGAGGCCGCATATAAGAGGGGCGTGATTCTCGGATATTCCGAACTTGATAGAGGAAATGATTATTTGAAGTCCTTATCGCGCAAAGCGACAACTGCTTTGGAAGAAAGCGGCTGCAATCCTTTGTTCCTGACTCTTGGAATCATTAGGTGGTTTGACAATGAAAAGGCTGCTAAGAACAACAGCGGATCTATGTTCGCGCCTTTATTTCTCCTTCCTATCAGAATGCCGAAGAGAAAGACAGGCCTATACTATTCCTTTGAATATTCGATTGAAGATTTGCAATTAAACACAACGCTATTCCAATATTTCCAGCATAACTGCGGACTGGATATAACTGATATCTCTACCGAGAATTTGCCAAAAAACAGCGCAGGAATTGTCGATGTTAGAAAAATATTCAATACGATTAAAAAGAGGATTGAAGCAAAAGACAATTGGACATTAATTGAGGATGTTTCAACCATCTCAATATTTAGTTTTGCTCACTTCACCATGTGGACTGACCTCAAGACAAGAAGAGAACAGCTTTTAAATAACCCAGTTGTTAAATCCTTGTACCTTGGAGTTAAGTCTTGGGATGATAGGCAAGACCTTGTCTCATGCGATGAGATGGATGAGAAGATTATCCCGACTTCTTTAGCTATACCTCTTTCGGCTGACTCAAGTCAAATCAAGGCCATTTCAGATTCGTTGAATGGTGAATCTTTTATTCTTGATGGGCCTCCGGGAACTGGAAAATCTCAGACTATTGCAAACATGATTGTCAACTTTATGAATCATGGCAAGACCGTTCTTTTCGTTGCTGAGAAAGAGGTTGCGCTTGATGTTGTCAAAAAGAGGTTAGATTCTCTTGGACTTGGGGAATTCACCCTTGAGTTATCGAGCGCCAATACGTCTAAATCTCAGATTCTTGCTAAACTCGGAACAATGCTCGATTACGGATCAACCAAATCGCCTGAGGATTACTCAAAAGTCGCATATGATATTTCTACAAGAAAAGAATCCTTGAACGAAATACTTGATAAACTACATAAAGAGAATGGGTTCTTTATTTCTTGCTATGACGCGATTGTCGGATATCTATCTTTATCTAAATACAACGGCAAACTAACCATTAGTGAGGATTATGCGAAATCTTTGGATAAAGACTCTTTTGCTTCGGCCATAGATGAACTATCGACTCTAAAAAACAAAGCAAAAATTAATGGTGAGTATGCATCCAACCCTTTGGTTGGTTTCACGTCTAGAACTTATTCGCTCTCTTCTAGGGATAGTATTTTAAAAGAACTGTCTGAATACTCGAAAACTCTTAGATCTCATCAATTGGATTTATACAATGCGTTCTTAAAGATTAAAGACGTAGCGCCTAGCGCCAGGAAGAATGCGGAGTCTTTTGTCTCCCTCATAAATATTCTTAGAAAAGAAGGATCGATTTTGCCGAACGTCATCGGATATGAAACATTTACCGATAAATATCAGTCAATCTATGACCTTTGTTCGAAGATGATTTCGAAATTATCGTTAGAAGAAGATCTTGAGCAACGTTGGAATGACGGTTCATTTGAACTTGACGCGAATAAAACCAAACAAGATTTGGATGTGGCAAAAAAACTTGGACTCTTTAAACGCATTGGAGCTAAAAAGGCGGTACTTTCCCCATGGAAATCGCTAGCAAAAGACAAGAAGTCACTTAAATTGTTTGAACATGATTTGGAGTTATTTATCCAATATTCTGCTTTAGTAAATGAAATTAATGATTTTGGACCATACGAGAAAAAAGTTATCTCCGATTTAAACATTTCCAGTTCCAAAATGGCTGAAACCGCTCTTTCTACATTATCAAAAACAAAAGAAGTGTGTGATTTGGTTGCTTCATTTGAAACATATGATGCTGATGGCAAAGAAAAATTTATCGCGTATGTAAAAGAGTTAGCTGATTCCGAGCAAATATGGTCCAACCACAATTTCGATCTCCTTATAAAAGATATGGATGTTCTTGGAGAAAAAGAGAAGCATTTCGAAGAACTCTATAGCTTTAGGATTTCAAATTATGGTGATTTTGATTGCTATTTTGATAAACTCTCCAGCAAATTGACCGAAGCCATTAACAACGGCGGAAGGCTTGGTGAATGGACTTCGTTCTTAACTGAACTTGATATGGCCAAAAATTATGTTCCTGCCGATATCATAGAATCTTATAAAGAAGGTTCCTTAACAAGCGAGGAAATAATTCCTGCATTTAAAAACGCGTTGTACTACAGAATTCTTTCGTGCATCCTCGATAAAGATAATCTTGGAACCCTATCATCCAGAGAACTCGATAACACAATCGATAAATATGGTTCTTTGATTGATGAATTCTCTTCTTTGATTGTCAAAGAGACTGCCGCAAAGGTCACCGCAAATTACCCTATGGCAAATACGAATTATGCAGGGTCAACCTCTATAGCAGCATTAAAGAAATTGGCAAAAAATGGTGGCAGAAATACGACGTTAAGACAAATTTTTAATGACGATGAATTCTCTAAATTAATTAAGAGAGTTTGCCCATGTATGCTCATGTCTCCTTTAGCCGTTGCTCAATATCTAGAACCTGGGATATATGATTTCGACGTCGTTATATTCGATGAGGCATCTCAAATCCCTACATCAGAGGCAATCGGTGCTATCGGTCGTGGTAAAACTTGTGTCATCGCCGGTGATGAACAACAGATGCCGCCAACCAATTTCTTCTCCTCCAACATAACGTTAGATGGAGCGAGTGATGATTTGTTCTCTTCAACCGGAGAGGATCTTGAGTCTCTGTTGGATGATGTAATCGTCTTGGGTTTGCCAAGGCGCAGATTGACTTGCCATTATCGTTCTAAACACGAATCCCTCATTGCATTCTCCAATAAGAAATTCTACAAGAATAGCTTACTTACTTTCCCTTCGTCGGAAAAAGAAAAAGGCTGCGTTTCGTTCCGTTCTGTTAAGGGTTTCTATGAACAAGGCAGAGGAAGAAACGTTAAAGAAGCCGAAGCCATTGTTGATGAGATAATCAAGCGCGTTAAGGATAAAGAACTATCTAAGCATTCAATTGGCGTTGTAACTTTCAACGAAGCTCAGCAAAACTTAATTGAGGATCTTCTCGATAAGGAGTTCTCAAAACATCCTGAGTACACATCGACCCCGGGAGCCGAACCTATATTTGTTAAAAATCTAGAAAATGTTCAGGGTGATGAAAGAGACATCATCTTATTCTCCATTACTTATGGACATGATAAAAAAACCGGTAACTTTGGCCTTAACCTCGGTCCTCTTTCAAGGGAACGCGGAGAAAGAAGGCTTAATGTTGCTGTGTCTCGTGCCCGTGAAATGATGATTGTTTTCTCCTCTATCAGCCCTGAAGAAATTCAAAGCGATAGAGCAAAGAATGACGGTGCAAGATATCTTAAAGAATTCTTGTTATTTGCCAAGTATGGCATCGATTCGATATCTAACACATATGATAATGTCGCTGAAATCAGTGAAGTGTCTATCGCAGATTTCTTGGCTTCCGATTTGAGAAAGAAAGGATTTGACGTCGACATTAACGTTGGCGCTTCAACCTTCAAAGTCGATCTTGCCATTCGAAATCCGAATAATGCCGATGAATATTTAATTGGCGTACTACTGGATGGTAGATCATATGTATCGTCTCCGACTTGCAGAGACCGCAATATTGTCCAACCATCGATGCTAAGAAGACTTAACTGGAACCTTATTCGAGTCTGGTCTGTTGAATACTTTGACCACAAAGAAGAAGTCATCGCTCGCATTATAAACGCCATTAACATGGCAAAAAATGGTGGTGGAAATGACAAAGGCGGTGAGAATATGGCAAATCACGAAATTATTTTCGAGAAGGAAGATAAACCTGCCATCAAGAACGCAATTGGCTATACATGTTTCAATATGCCATCTTTACATATAGATGATTTTGGCGGTTATGACGCCGTTGAAAAAATAACACCACATTTAGCTAAGGCCATTGAAATTGAGTGCCCAGTTTCAGAAAAACGCCTTGAGAATATATTCAAAAAGATGATTGGGGTCCAAAAATTTGGGGACACAACGAAGAATCTATTTTACAAATGCCTTCGCTACACTAAAATGCCACACGAAATTTGCTCAGGCATTAAATTTTATTGGTCAAACACCGAACAAATGGCCAAATACCAATACTATCGTCCTCTTATGGAAGAACCGGATAGAAAGATAACGGATTATTCTTTTATTGAACTTGGGAATGTGTTCAACGATGTTTTACTCGTTCAGGGAAAAATCTCTTCTGAGGATCTAGAAAGAATTGTTTTAAATACTCTCGGATTTAAGGTTTTAAATGCAACGGCCCAGAAATACTTAACGACGGCTTTGAAGTCCAATTTGCGTTGGAGACACAATATCGACATGGATAAAGAAGGCTTTGTTTTCCTCTTTTAATTAAATACGCACTCACAAAAAACAAAATAGTGGGTGCGCGTTTAAAATCTTTGGTGTATATTAATACGGCACGGAGACATACCCAAGAGGCCGAAGGGGACGGTTTGCTAAACCGTTAGTGGGGGATTCTCCAGCAAGGGTTCAAATCCCTTTGTCTCCGCCAATAGAAATTTAGCCACCGCAAATGCCGTGGCTTTTTTCTTTTTTGATTACATCAATGCTATATAATTGTGTCCATGAATATTATTAATAGATTAGTAGAAGAACTTCAGATAAAAGAAAGTTCAGTAAGCGCGGCTATCCGACTTATGGATGAAGGCTCAACCATTCCATTTATCGCTCGTTATAGAAAAGAAGCCACCGGGTATTTGACAGATGCTCAACTAAGACAAATTGAAGAGAGGTTAGCGTACCTGAGAAAACTTCAGGAGAGGATGGACACCGTCATCTCATCCATTGATGAGCAAGGAAAACTCACCGATCAGCTAAGGGATGATATCGATAAAGCCAGGACGTTAACCGAACTAGAAGATATTTATAGGCCGTTTAAGCCTAAGAAAAAAACTAGGGCATCTATCGCCAAAGAACGCGGTCTAGAACCCTTGGCAAAATATATTCTAAAAGGCAAGAAGTATCCGGATTTTGAATCATTTTTAGATTCATTCATAAATGAAGAAAAAGGCGTTTCTACCGCTGAAATGGCTATGCAAGGCGCATCTGATATAATCGCTGAAGAAATTTCTGATTCCCCAGTTTACCGCAAATATATAAAAGACTTTATCAACGGTTGTGGGTTCATTGTCTCTAAAGAAATCGCCAAGGATGAAAAAGACACTTATCACAACTACGCTGATTATAAAGAAAAAGTTAAGACCATACCTCCTCATAGAATCCTTGCGATTAATAGGGGAGAAAATGAAAAATGCTTAAAGGTATCGCTTGAATATAACGTCGAATCCGTTAAGAAGAGAATCAACTACGATTATCTTTATCGCAACGACTTTGCTGATTTCCTTTCCTCCGCAATCGATGATGCCTTAAATAGGCTTATCCTTCCTTCCGTTGAAAATGAGATTAGAAACGAACTATTCGAAAAGGCCGAGGATTCATCGATTATAACCTTTAAGAAGAATCTGAAATCCTTGCTTATGGTGCCACCCCTTAAAGGAAAAACGATACTAGGCTTTGACCCAGGGTTTAGGACGGGATGCAAATATGCGTTGGTCAATAAAAATGGTATCCCTGAAGAAGTAGGCGTTTTCTATATAACTGCTGCATCCAACGGTGAAAAAGAAAAAGCCCGCAAAGACATTCTTTCTCTCTTGAAGAAACACCAAATCGATTACATCGCATTGGGAAACGGAACTGCCAGTCGCGAATCTGAGTCTGAACTTTCAAAAATCATTAAAGACAACGATCTCACAACCAGGATATTCATAGTAAATGAATCTGGAGCCTCTGTTTACTCAGCTTCAAAACTTGGTGAAGAGGAATTTCCGGATTTGACTGTTGAGAAAAGGTCCGCTATTTCATTGGCTAGAAGATTGCAGGATCCTTTGAACGAACTCGTAAAGATTGAGCCTAAAGCAATCGGTGTTGGTCAATATCAACACGATATGGACCAAAAGAAATTGGCAGATGGGCTGAATGGAGTGGTTGAGGATTGCGTAAACTCTGTTGGAGTTAATCTCAACAATGCAACGCCATCAATTCTCAGATATGTTTCAGGCATCAACAAAACCCTTGCCTCAAACATCTATGAATACCTAAAAGAAAATGGCGAATTTTCGTCTAGGGCCGATTTGAAGAAAGTCCCTAAACTTGGGCCTAAAGCGTTTGAGCAGTGCGCTGGATTCTTGAGAATATACGGTGGAAAAGAACCACTTGATGAAACTTCAATCCACCCTGAATCGTATAAAGAGGCTAAACTGATTTTAAAAGAAACCAAAATCGATATCCTCAATGATTCTCTAGAAACAAAAGAGGCTAAACTGTCTTCTTTTAACAAAACCTTATTTAAGGAAAAGACCGGTATTGGAGAGGCTACTCTTGATGACATTATTGAAGAGATAAAGAGACCAGGAAGAGATATTAGAGAAGACGTTGAGACGGTTGAATTAAACAATGAAGTCAAAAATATTCAAGACCTCAAGATTGGCATGATTCTTAATGGTACAATCCGCAATATTATGGACTTTGGCATGTTCGTCGATATCAATGTTCATCAAGATGGTTTGGTCCATATTTCTGAGATATCGAAAACCTTCGTGAAAAACATCGGTGACCTGTATTCCATTAATGACGTTGTTAGAGTAAAGGTCATTGGTGTAGATGTTGCCAAAAAGAGGATATCCCTTTCAATTAAGCAGGTCGAATAAGTTGTCTTTATCGTTTGCAATGTTACAATCGAATTGTCGGAGAAATTTATGACAAAAGTTTTAATTACCGGAGCTTATGGCTTTCTTGGAAAAGCCGTCGTCAAAGAGTTCGTAAAATATGGATACCATGTTATCGCATTTGGAAGAAACGAAGAAAAACTCAATGAGCTGAAGAGCGAGAATGTCGATGTTTTCCTTGGCGATTTCTGCAATAGTGAAGACATCAATAAAGCCTGTGAAGGAGTCGACTATGTTATTCATTGCGGTGCATATCTTAAAAGCTGGGGCCGCAAGCAAGATTTCATGAAGGGCAACGTTGAAGGTACAAGAAATGTCCTTAATGCCTGCAAATTAAATAAAGTTAAGAGGCTTGTTTATTGTTCTTCTCCAAGCTGCAACCCAAAGAAGGACAGTCTTGCTTTCAAAGAAGAAGATTACAATGTTAATAATAAAATCAATTATTACGTTCAATCAAAAATAAAAGCCGAGGCAGTCCTTAAAGAACAAACCGAAGTGCCATATTCCATCATAAGACCAAGAGGACTTTGCGGAATCGGCGATAAGATGATGGTTCCTAGTTTGATAAATGTTAACAAAACAATAGGCATTCCTTTATTTCACAAAGGAAGTGTTATTGTTGACTTATGTGCTATAGACAATGTTGCATTGGCTTTGAGACTTTGCATGGAAAAAGATGCTGCTCTTTATCAAATTTACAACATCACTAATGACGAACCGCGCAACATCAAAGATTTGTGTGATGAAATGATGCCAAAGCTTGGCATAACCCCAAAGTATTCTCATCCGCCTTTTGGGCTTCTTTATGCTTTTGCAGGAATGGCAGAGGGTTTTTTTAAATTATTTCATATCTATAAAAAGGGCCCAATCATTACAAGACATGACCTTTGCACAATCGGCCGCACACAGGTTTTCGATATTTCCAAAGCCAAACGCGAGCTCGGATATGTACCGCAAATTTCTTTAGCGGAGATGTTCGATGAATATGCTGCTGATTATAAGAAAAATCATTCTTTTGAGAAGAAAGAAGACTAATTATGGTTAAAGATCCTAACATATTGCTCAGCTTAATTAACACGAAGCTTAGGGACAATTATTCTTCACTAGAAGACCTTTGCGACGACCTTGATTACGATCAGGATGAAATCAAAAACATTCTACGCAAGGCCGGTTTCCATTACGACAAGGAGAAAAATCAATTTAAATCAAATGACTAAGATAGATTTAATTACCGGGTTTTTGGGCGCAGGCAAAACGACATTTTTAAAAAAATACCTTCGTTTTTTGGTGAACAAAGGCGAAAGGGTTTGCGTGCTTGAATTCGATTACGGAGCTGTGAACGTCGACATGATGTTGCTCCAGGAATTCAATGATGCAGTCGATTTGGAAATGGTTGCCGGCGGCTGCGATTACGACTGCCATCTCAGACGTTTTAAAACAAAACTCATTGCGATGGGCATGAAGAAATACGACAGGGTTATCGTTGAGCCTTCTGGTTTGTTCGATACAGATGAATTTTTTGACACCCTATATGATGAGCCATTAGACAACTGGTATGAAATAGGGTCTGTTGTTTCTATTGTGGATTCGGGAATAGAAAAAAATCTTTCAAAAGAATCCAAATACGTTTTGGCTTGTCAAATAGGTTCCTCTGGCCTTGTTATTCTTAGTAAAACCCAAAATCACACTGATTCTGAGATTAAATCAACCATTGCGTTTTTAAGTGATGTTATGACCGAGTTCGGAATGACTTTTGATTCAAATAAATTGATATCTAAGAACTTTGGTGCATTCGATGAATGCGATTTCATGAAAATCGTGAATGCCCGTTATTCTACCCAGCCTCACATCAAGATGGATGTTATGGAATCCAATTCGTATTCTTCGATTTATTTTCTTAATAAACATCTGAAATTGAATGATATCGAAAATATCGCAAACATTTTGTTCAACAAAGTTGAATTTGGGAAAATAATCAGAATTAAAGGGTTTATCCAAGAGGAAAATCAGTGGTATGAGTTCAACATGACCGTTAATGAAATGAACAAAAACAGACTAGACAATGGACAAGATGTTGTTATCGTCATTGGAGAAAATCTCAATGAAGCGCTCATTAAGTCGTTATTCGGAGAGTAGAAAAATCAAACGAATGCAAATATAATTTGCTGCGGAAATTACCAAGGAGTAATCAATTATGAAAAAGAGACCAGTAATGCTAATCATCATGGATGGCTATGGACTTGCTCCAGCCTCCAATACAAACGCAATCAGTTTGGCTAAAAAGCCAAATCTTGATCGCATCTTCAGCGAATTTGACACAAAACAGCTTATTGCATCGGGCGATGCAGTCGGACTTCCAGAAGGCCAGATGGGCAATTCAGAAGTTGGACATATGAATTTAGGCGCCGGACGTATTGTTCGTCAGTCGCTTTCTAGAATAAACTACTCCATCAAGACCGGGGAGTTCAATTCTAATCCAGCAATTCTTGCCGCTATCAAGAGCGCAAAAGACAACGGAAAGAAATTCCATATCTTTGGGCTTTGCTCAAATGGCGGAATCCACTCGCATGTTGACCATATTTGCGCAATTGCAAAACTTGCTAAAGAAAACGGCATTGAGAACGTTTATTATCACGCATTCCTCGATGGACGTGACACCGATCCAAAGTCAGGAAAAGGTTTCCTCGAATATGTCATCAAGAATGGCGAAGTCAAAGTTGCTACAGTCGGCGGCAGATATTACGGAATGGATCGTGATAAAAATTATGATAGAATCCAGGTAGCATACGATGCAATGACAATTGCAAAAGGCCAGTTCTTCGCTGACCCACTTGTTGGAATTCAGGCTTCCTATGATAATGGGAAAACTGATGAATTCGTCATCCCGTTCGTTTCAGATAAAAATGGCATGGTAGAAGACGGAGATTCGGTTGTCTTTGCAAACTTCAGACCAGATAGAGCTATTCAGATTGCAACATGTATCTCCAATCCAACAGGAATAGTCTATAACCCAGAAAAGCCTTATAAATTAGATTATTCAAAAGGACCAAAGAACGTTCATTTCGTCTCGATGATGAAATATGCCGATTCGGTTAAAGGCGATTTGGCATTTGGACTTCAGACATTCGACAATCTTTATGGCGATGTCATTGCTCAACACGGATTAAAGCAACTCCGTATAGCAGAAACCGAGAAATATGCACACGTTACATTTTTCTTTGATGGCGGTGCTGATAGGGAAATTCCTGGAGCTGATAGAATCCTTGTCAACTCACCAAAAGTCGCAACATACGATTTAAAGCCGGAGATGTCTGCATATGAAGTGTGCGACAAGGTCGTTGTTGCAATTGAGTCTGAGAAATATGACACAATTATCTTGAACTTTGCTAACTGCGATATGGTTGGCCATACCGGAATAATCCCGGCAGCTGTTAAGGCCGTTGAGGCGGTCGACACTTGTGTTGGCAAAGTTGTCGATGCTCTCGACAAAGTTGGAGGCGTTGCAATCATTACAGCCGATCACGGCAATGCAGAGAAGATGGCTGATGAGAATGGACATCCTTACACCGCTCATACGACAAACCCCGTTCCGGTTGTTATCACAGACAAGAACATCAAGATTAGAGATGGCATTCTCTCCGATATCACTCCTACGCTTCTTGAGTTGCTAGGAATCGATATTCCAGCAGATATGACATCGCATTCTCTCATCGTTAAATAACATTATGTCAAAGGCAGCAATTAATTGTTGCCTTTTTTCTTAACTCTATTAGATTAAGGGGCGTTAAAGGAGACACTTTATGTATTCAATATACTTAAAATCTCGCCAAGAGTTATGCAAAGAGTTGGTGCAAAGACTCTTGAAGAGATATGAATATGCTTCCTTATTGGGAAAACATATTGAGGGGAAAACCTACAGGGTTACCACATTCGGAACATCTATTTCCGATACAAGAGAACAGCAGTGCGGTTTCGTTGTAAAAATCTACAATGGAACTTCATTTTCTGAATATTCATTCAGCGATATTACCAATGACAATATTGATTCTCTTGAGAAAGATATTGTTGAAAAGACTAAGTTAAGCGTAGGTCTCAAGGCCGACCAATTAAATCTTAGGCCAATTTCCGATGAGCCTTTGGTAAAAGATTTTGTTCGAGAAGATGGTGGAAAAACATACATTTCTGATGAAATAATTGCCGAATTAACAAAGGTCAAGGACTACATGCATTCTTTATCTGATAAAGTCGTGCAGGCGGCAGCGGGCTGTGATTCCTATACCGTTTCTTCGCTCTTCATTTCAAAAAATAGAGAGTTGACCCAAACGTATCCTTGGAACCTGCTTATGTTTTTCTCCGTTGCAAGAGACGGCTCAAACATCAAAAGAAACTACAAATGCGTAGGAAACGCTTCATTGGAAGAATGTTTTAAAGAAGCAAATGCAATTGCCAAAGAGGCAGTGGAGATTTCGGTTGAACTCCTTTCCGCAACCCACATCGAACCTGGAGTTTATGACATCATAACGGCTCCATCAATCACCGGCCTTATTGCTCACGAAGCTTTTGGACACGGTGTTGAAATGGATATGTTTGTCAAACATCGTGCAAGAAGCAGAAAATACATCAATAAACCGGTAGCATCCAAACTTATTAGCATGCATGATGGTGCTTGCGCAGCCTCATCCGTTGGTAGTTATTTCTTTGATGATGACGGTGTTTTGGCTCATGACACTTTAATAATTAAAGATGGGATTTTGCAAACCGGAATCTCCGATGTTTTGAGTGCCATGCAATTGGGCACCGAACCAACAGGTAACGGTAGGAGACAAGACCCTTCTAGGAAAGCCTACACTAGAATGACTAACACATATTTCTCCAACGGCGAGTCCAAGCTTGAGGACATGATTAAATCCATAAAATACGGTTACATGATTTTCGATACTGACAACGGCATGGAAGATCCTAAGAACTGGAACATACAATGCGTTGCTGCTTATGGCAGAGAAATAGTTGATGGCAAATTCACTGGCAAGATCGTTTCTCCTGTTGTCATGAGCGGTGATGTTATCGATTTGCTTATGTCCATAACGATGGTTGGAGATAATTTTGCCATCGAAGGCAGTGGGCATTGCGGCAAAGGCTATAAGGAGTGGGTTACCGTTTCAGATGGTGGACCAAGCCTTAAATGCAGATGTAAGTTGGGGTAATGGAAATGAAAAAGATTATTGACGCATTAAATTCTTCTAAGCTCGTATCCGCTTGGAAAATCATTAAAGAAGAAGTTAAATCATGCGAGCTCTTTTATGTGCTGAACAAATTGGAAAACAACAGGGCTACCGACATAACGACATATTATGTGACAATCTATAGAGACCAAGATGATATGCGTGGTTCCTCAACAATCACCATATATCCGTATATGGACGAAGAAACGATAAAAGAGAAAATCAAAGAAGGCGCTGAATCAGCAATCTTGGCTCTCAACCCATTCTATGAAATTCCATCTCCGGAAAAAGCAAATGTCTCGGAGGTTAAATCCAATTTAGCCGATAAACCTTTTGTCGAGGTAATCGAAGATGTTAAAAACGCTGTATTCAAGGCCAATCATTTCAAAAACGGTTACCTTTCCGCTACCGAATTCTTCCTGTATGAAACTGAACGTGAAATCATCAATTCTCGGGGTGTTGATGTAAAAACAAAAATCTATAAAGGAAATGTCGAACTCATCCCATCTTGGGAAGAAGGAGATGATGAGGTTGAGATTTACCACATGATGGAGTTCTCAACCGTTAACGAAGAGCAGATTACAAAAGATGTTGAAGAAATTTTAGGAATCGCAAAAGCCAGATTTGAAGCTAAAAAATATAATGGTCCTTCAAATATCAATGTCATCATCGAAAACGAAGAAGTTTGCCAAGTGATGAACGAATTTGCCTCGGATTTAAGCTATGGTGCGAAGTATATGCATAGCAACATCTTTGAGCTTGGTGATTTGGTTCAGGGCACTGACGTCAAAGGCGATAAATTGTCGGTAGATTTGGTTCCTACCTACGAAAACGCGATTAATTCAGCTGCTGTTGATGACGATGGCGTCGTTTTAAAACCGATTACCATAATCAAGGACGGCGCTGCTGTTAATAACCATGGTTCATTCCGCTATGGATATTATCTTAACGTTAGCGAACCGACTGGCTTGCTTCCGGTTATGGTTGTTGCTCCTGGTAAAACTAGCATCTCTGACATGAAGAAAAAACCTTATGTTAGATGCGTTAAACTCTCGGGTCTTCAAGTTGACTTAAATTCTGGATATTTTGGAGGCGAGGTCAGACTTGGATTCTATTTTGACGGCGAGAAAGAGATCCCGATCACTGGTTTCTCAATCTCAGGTGATTTAAATAAAGAAGCCGCAGATTTGACCTTATCAAAAGAAGAAGTGACGTTGCCTTCTTATCACGGGCCTAAGTTTATGCTTGTAAAAGGCATGACAATCGCCTAAATACGATAAATCGGTAATAATTAATCGGATGTGAGCAGTTTCACTAATACTCAAAATTATTTTGTGTATAATAAGACCGCTAATCTAAAAAGGAGATAAAAGCATGTTAGTTTCTGCAACAGAAATAATCAATAAAGCACATGAAGGCCATTATGCCATCGGTGCATTCAACACAAACAACCTTGAATGGACAAAGAGCATCTTAAAAGCGGCTCAGGAAGCAAAAGCGCCTCTTATCATTCAGACATCCGAAGGCGCTGCAAAATATATGGGCGGCTACAAGATGGTTGTTGACATTGTCAAAGATTTACACGATTCCATGGGAATTACAGTTCCAGTGGCCTTACATCTTGACCACGGAACATATGAAGGTGCTAAGAAGTGTATCGAAGCTGGCTATACATCAGTCATGTTCGACGGCTCGCACTACGGCATCGAAGAAAATATCGAAAAATCCAAAGAGATTATTGCTCTTGCTCACGCTAAAGGCATCTCAGTCGAATGCGAAGTCGGCGGTATTGGCGGATCAGAAGACGGCGTCACATCCATGGGTGAACTCGCAGATCCAAAAGAATGCGCACAGGTTGCGTCCCTCGGTGTTGACTTCCTCGCATGCGGAATTGGAAACATCCACGGTCCTTACCCAGCAAACTGGGCAGGCTTAAATTTCGAAAGACTTGCTGAAATTAATGCGGCAGTCAACGGAAAACCACTCGTTTTACATGGTGGATCAGGCATTCCATTTGACCAGACATCAAAAGCTATCACAAATGGCGTTTCAAAAATCAACGTCAACACAGAACTTCAGTTAGTCTTTGCTGCTGCTACTCGTAAATATATTGAAGCCGGCTTAGATCAGCAGGGCAAGGGATACGATCCTCGTAAGCTTTTAAAGCCAGGATTCGATGCTATCACAGAAGAGACAATCACTCTTATGAAAGCGTTCGGCTGCGCTGGAAAAGCTGAATAAGTTATTAATAAAATAAAATCCTCAGGTATGGATTGTACCGAGGATTTTTATTTTAAGAACTCTTTTATTTCCTTTAGTGTATCAAACTTGTAATCTGGTTTTATCGGCTTGTTCTCTTTCTTTTTATGTTTATTGAAGTATACGGTTTTCATTCCGGCGTTTATTCCGCCCTGAATGTCCGATGTCAAAGAATCGCCGATTATTAAGCATTCTTCAGGCTTGACGTTGCCCATGATAATCATCGCTTTATCAAAGAATTCTTTTGAGGGTTTGGAAACTCCGAGGCCCTCAGAAATGAAATGGCATTTGATGTACTTGTCCATTTTGGATATGGCCATTCTGTGCCTTTGTTGCTCTTCTGGGCCGTTTGATGCCGTGCATAAGACATACTTCTGGCTTAACGATTCAAGGAGCTCGTATGCGCCATCTACGGGTATAACGCATTCGTGGACAAATATTCTGAACCATTTTTCAAAAGCGATTCCATCAAAATTGATGTTGAGCGCTTTAAACACCGCAGCGAAACGTTCCTTTTTCAGCTGGGCTAAGTCGATTTCACCTTTTTCCAGTCTTTCCCACATCATGTTATTTATTTTCGTGAACGTCTCAAACATGTCTTCATTGAATTCACCTAATCCAAATTTTTTGAACCCCACATTGAGTGCTTCATGAATGCACGCATCGAAGTCCAACAAGGTGTTATCTATGTCTATAAAAATAAATTTGATATCCTTCATTCAAACTATCTTACCAAATTCTTACGCTTTTGAATTAGTGTTTTAAGAAAGATGTGTGATTAGTGTACTTGCGGATGTTTAACAAATATTTTTCAAAAAAATGTTTCACTTTGGCTAGCGATTAATAATAATTAATTCAATCGATATTTTATAAGGAGAAACAAAATGAAAGTCGTTTTAGCCGGAGCGTATGGAAAACTCGGAAGTGAGATTTTAAAATCGCTCGTTAAAGCAGGCCACACAGTCGTGGCAACAGATATGATTGAAAGAGAAATCGAAGGACTCGATAAAACAAATGTCTCTTTTAAGAAACTCGATGTGACTAACAAAGAGTCACTAACGGGATTATGCGATGGCGCAGATGTCGTCATCACAACAGTTGGTTTAACAGGTGTTTCCGCAACTGTCACTAACTATGACATCGATTTAAACGGCAACCTCAACATCCTTGAAGAAGCCAAGAAAGCAGGAGTCAAGAATTTCGTTTACATCTCTGTCATCAAGGCGGATGATCCACAGACAAAAGACGTTCCGATGGTTCATGCTAAATACTTATTCGAAGAAGAACTCAAAAAGTCTGGAATCACTTATCTCATTCTCAGACCGACAGGATATTTCTATGACATCGTTAAGGTCTTCAGGCCAATGATTGAAAAGGGGACGGTCAATCTCCTCGGTAAGAAGGACCACGCTTGCAACGTTATCGATACGCCTGAATTTGGCGAATTCATCGTTGCCCACATGCTTGATGAGAACAAGACATATTCAATCGGTGGAAAAGAGACCTGGACATATAGGCAGATTGCTGAAATGTGCTTTGAGGCAGCTGGTAAAGAACCAAATATCAAATGCGCACCAACATGGTTATTCTCAGTACTTGCCTCATTACCAAAGAACAAGAAAAACGGTAAGGCTGCCATTATCAAGTTCTCCAAATTCACCCTTTCCAATGATTTAGTCGGTGACACAATCGCTGGAGAAAGAAGCTTCAAAGAATACATTAATGAATGCTTTCACAAGGAGTAATTATGTCTGAATGGATTTTAATGGCGATTTGGTTCGGAGTGGCCTTAATCGCTTGCTGCATCGGGTTTAAAAAATTTGTTTGGTTTCTCTCAGTCGGTTACGGATTTGCCGTAGCCGCATTGGGGATTTCGTACGCAATCTATGGCGGTGTCTATGGTTGCCTTGACATTGTCGGATTAATTCAATGTCTATTATTCGTTCTATATGGCGCTAGATTATCGGGCTTCTTGCTTGCTCGTGAGATCAAAAACGCCAACTATCGTAAGGTTCTTGCTTCCGCCACGAAAGAAGGCGAAAAAAAGATGCCTATATTCGTCCTCATCGTCATGTGGTTGATGGTCGGCGCTTTATATGTCGGACAGACATCACCTGTTTTCTATAGAATGCTCAATCCTGTTGTTTCGGGTTGGAATATTTCAGATACATGGGCCACATCGCCGGTCAATGTTATTCTTCCGGCAATCGGAGCTGCAATCTCTTTGATTGGACTCATTATAGAGACCTTTGCCGATTTCCAGAAAACAGCCGAAAAGAAAGCTAATCCGCATATGGTCGCCACCCACAAACTCTATAAGATGGTTAGATGCCCTAACTACTTTGGAGAAATCCTTTTCTGGACTGGCGTATTCGTCGGCGGTTGCGCATCATACGCAAATTGGTGGCAGTGGGTCATCGCTGTTTTCTCTTGGGTCTGCATCACATACATCATGATCAATGGCGCTCAGCGTTTAGATAGGAGACAGGAGAAAAATTACGGTACAAAAGAGGAATATCGCGCTTATGCCGATCATACACCTTTAATTTTCCCTCTCATCCCTGTCTACCATATTGGCATGTATAAAGTTGAAGATCTTGAAGCCTCGGCAAAGGCTAAGGCCGAAAAGAAAGCCGCAAAAGCTGCAAAGAAAGAAAACAAATAAAAAAATGAATGCTTCGGATATTTTGATGGGGTTTGTTGATTTAATCCCGGTTGGCGCTTTCTTGGGGGCTGCGATCCTGCTTCAAAGAATGCTGTATAATAAAGTCAGTAAGGGTGCGTTCGCTGTTTTCTCGGCTGGCACCATAACCGTTTTTGTTGCTGGCTTGTTAAAAGCAATTTATAAGATTCTTCTCACATTTAGAATTTGCTCATTCTTGCCTTTATCAAATCAATTCTTCCCAAATCAGACTGTCGGTTTCTTCTTGGCCGGGGCGGCAGTTCTTGCAATCCTTTGCCATCATCAAGGGAACAATACAGTTGCATGCATTGCTGCGCCTGCCCTTTTTGTAAGCATCGCATTTGCCTACAATGGCGACTACTCAGATTTATTGAACAACCCATATAGTGGAACAATGATTTTTGTTGTTATCATGTGTTTGGGCGTCATCGTGTTTGATGGTGGGCTTGCATTCATCTGCGCAAAGAACAAGTGCTGGGCTGCAATGGCACTTCTAATCGTTTCGCTCATCTTTACTCTTGGCATGGGCTATCTTTCAACAAAAGATGCCATGAACGACTGGATAAAAGAGGTCGTTAACTGCGTTGGCCAAGGCTCACTTCTTGCCGCAACTCTTGTAATGAAGAAAAAAGGCATGGACAAGCCGGATGTTAATGTCACCTTCTTTGCTAAATAATTTATAAACAACTAATGTCGCCTTAAAAAGGTGGCATTTTTTGATTCTTTTATGGGTATGCGTGTGATAGAATCGCCATCGTGAAAAACGTATCACTTGACCAACATTTCTCATTTAAGCTTCTATTAAAGGCTGTCATTCCATCAATCTTGATGATGATATTCTCGTCAATCTACTCAATAGTAGATGGGCTTTTCGTTTCGAATTTCGCCGGGGAGTTATCATTTGAAGCCGTCAATCTCATTATGCCTTTTGTGATGGTGGTTGGCGCAATCGGTTTTATGATGGGAACCGGTGGCAGCGCCCTAGTTTGCAAGATTAGAGGAGAAGGGGATCAAGTCAAAGCCAATAAGATTTTCTCTTTAGTCATTTATTCAACCATTTTAATAGGAATTGTTGTCTCATCCATTTGCATTATTTTCTTCAAGCCTATCGCAATTGCCATGGGTGCTACCGATGAAATGCTGCCTTATTGCCTTAATTATGGAAGGATACTTTTGGCCGGTATCACACTCTTCATGCTACAGAACCTTTTCCAGTCATTTTTGGTGGCTGCCGAAAGACCGAGGTTTGGGCTTTGGATTACAGTGGGCGCTGGCGTGATGAACATTGCTCTTGACGCTATATTGGTCGGTGCTTTGAATCTTGGCGTTATCGGCGCTGCCGCAGCTACAGTTGCATCTGAAGCTGTCGGCGCATTTGTCCCGCTTTTTTATTTTATTAGCAAAAAGAATAAGCCATGGCTGCATTTAGGAAAGATGCAACTTGACCTAAAGGCACTCCTCCAGACTATGTGGAACGGTCTATCGGAATTGGTTTCCAACATAGCCATGTCTTTGGTAAGCATCGTTTACAACAAACAACTTATGAATTTCTATGGTTCAAAGGGTGTTGCCGCGTATGGAGTCATCATGTACGTCGGTTTTATTTTCGTCGCAATCTATATTGGATATTCAATGGGTGTTGCGCCTATTGTTTCTTATCATTACGGTGCCGGAAACAAAAAAGAGCTTTGGAACCTTCTTAAGAAATCAATAATTTTCATGTTCTTTGCTTCCATTCTTATGGTTGGGTCAGCTGAACTTTTGTCTGGTGTTATCGCCAAGATGTATGTGGGCTATAATCCTGAACTTGAAGAATTGACTAAAACGGCAATGAGAATATTCTTCTTGGGATATGCCTTCTGTGGATACTCCATATTCGCCTCAAGTTTTTTCACCGCTTTGAACAATGGAACAATTTCCGCGATTTCGTCCGTTTCTAGGTCTTTGGTCTTTGAACTCGTTTGCGTCATCGTTTTACCTTTGATTTTCGGTCAGGAATGGATTTTTGTCTCATACATCGTTTCAGAAGTCTTGGCCTTAATTGAAAATACGATATTTTTGCTTTGTTTCAATAAAAAATATGGTTATTTGCCGGCTAAGGAAACAACCATTTCTTCCAATTAATCTTATCCGCTTTATAATTTAAGCAGTTAGAGGTGTTCATATGGCAAGAAAAGTCTCTTCGTTGATTATGGTTATTGTCGGTTTTTTAGCGACCGTTTTCGTTTGCGGATACTTTCTTTATACGGTATGCGCCATTTACACCGATCTCCCAAAGTGTATAGCAAATGCCGCAGGGGATTCTGAGGCGATAAGCAAATGCAATGCCGGTACAAGTGCGGCTGTTATTTTGATGATTGGATTTTTTGTCGCTTTGTGTTTGCCTGTTTCTATAGGTGCCACAGGACTAAACATTGCTGCAACGTTTATTTATCGTTATAGAAAAGACTTTAAATGGGATGCAAGATTGGTTTTCATGATCATTTGTGATGTCTTGCCGGCAATCCTATGCTTAATTATCTGGTGCCTATTGATTTTCAATCCTAACGTCTCATAAAAAACGTCTCCTGATTGGAGATTATTTTTTTATAGTTAAATTGTATTTTTTCCTGATTTTGGATTTTCTTACGAAATGCATTACTGATGAGCCAAAAACGAATCCAACCGAGATACCCATTAACGCAAAGATGCATTCTCTGGCGTTGGTCAAGAACATTTCACTGTTTTGCCACCAAATCCCGAACATTGTAAATGCGAATAAGTCGCCGGGAATAAGAGGAACGACGAACGGATAAAGATAATATGATGCCGGAGTGTGTTTAATCATTGCCATTATTTCAGAGAACACCGAAGCGATGAAGGCTGCCAACATCATGAATAAGAATCTATGAGAAGGCATTAAAATCAGCAAGCCGATATAAACAAGTCTGACCAATACTGCACCTAGCCCAGCATATGATATTTCTTTCCATGAGATGTTGAATGTAAGTCCGAATCCAACCGAAGCAAAGAAGGATAAAACAAGTAATTCCAAGTCATAGATAATATTTGTGTAATCTCCTGTCGGGAATGCGTCCTCAAGCAACAAACCGACCTTTTCTCCAAAGATGAAATATGATGCGGCTAGTCCTGCGCATATCGCGATTGTTTCTAATATCGTCTTCATCATATCGATAATGCCGTTCATTTCGTTTCCGCATAGCAGGTTTCTGACCGAGTTCACCATTTGGATTCCCGGGATGAGATAGAATGCGTTTGTTAAAACAACCACCCAATAGTTTTGAACGAATCCCAACATAGCCATTCCAGCCGCAAAACATCCTGCGATTAGCATGCAAAAGAAATTGGTTATTATCTTGTTGAGGTGAAGCCTTGATAACGCTTTGGTTAAGAAGAATAGCCCAATTGTATTGATGGTTACGCATATCAATTCCTGATATCCGCCGCCAAATAAACGGGCAAGTGCCAGCATTGCCACAACATACGCGCCAAGCATTGTCCATAAGCCATGAACCTTGATGCCGGCTGTGGCTTCATCTAACATTCCTTGCAATTGCGATGGATCGGGATTTTCTTTCGCCACTCTCCTAACTAATTTGTGGAGGGACTTGAGCTTTTCCATATCCAAAGTGGCTGCTGGTATTTTTAAAGTATTAGATCTTGTGTTGCCTTCTGCGTCTGAGCCAGACACCGTTATTACAGTGCTTAGGGAATGTATGCCCAAATCTCTAACATCATAATGGCCACAAATTGTTTCCATTGCGATATTAACTCGCTCAAGGTTTGCGCCACAAAGAAGCATCTCTTGCCCGAGATGCACCGCAAAATCGACTATGTAATCAATATTTTTCACGCTTTAATTTTATATGTATTAGGGCTTAAAAAAGAAGACAATGTTTCGAAATAAGTTAAGGCAATGCTAAAAGTTGTTTTTATAGAAACTATTATTTATCATTTTTGCTATGAACTGGTTTGAGAAAACATTAGATATCTTGTCGTATGAAGTTAGCGAAAGACCGACATCCTATGGTTGGCTGCATTTGCTTTTTGCGGGTTCGGCCATCGCGTTAACTGTTTATCTGTGCATCAGGCATAAAAAATGCACCGACAAAAGATTCCGTGTAATCATTGGGATAATTTGGGGAGTGATGGTTGCCTTTGAAATATACAAGCAACTTCAGTTTTCTTGCCATACGGACGGAAAAACGGCGTATTGGAGTTATCAATGGTACGCTTTCCCTTATCAATTCTGCTCGACACCGCTATATGTGTTGCCGTTTGTAATATTCATGCCAGATGGCAAGGTTCGTGATGCTGCCATGTCATTTACAGCATTGTTCGCATTATTCGCCGGACTTGCCGTTATGGTTTACCCAGATAGTATATTCACCAAAGAATTATTGATTAGCATTCAATCTCTCACTCATCATGGATTACAAGTTGTTTCCGGCGTATTCACCGCAGTCTGGTGCAGGAAGAAATACACCAAAAAGCCTTTGTTCTATTTGGGAGGGCTGGCTGTGTTTTTAATCTTGGTAGCCGTTGCTATGGCGTTGAATTTAACCATCCAGCCTGCTTTGGATAGATACGCTACCGCGAACAATGTCGGGCCGCAAACTTTCAACATGTTCTATATTTCTCCTTATAGCAATTCAACGTTGCCTATTCTTTCCTTGATTCAGCCTAAGGTTCCGTATGTCGTGTTCTTTGTTATGTATTTAATCGGATTCGGATTTGTTGGTTTGATTGTTTATTATGCTGAATTTGGGTTAATGCAACTTGGGAAAATGTTTGAACGCTAACTAAAATTTTTAGCAAAAGATATTTTTTCGACCCAAATGAAAAAAAGCGAGCCAACTCGTCTTTTTTATTTATAATTAAGTCATGAAACTCCTCGATTACATTAAAAAATGCGGAAACAAGAATTTCAGTCAATTGCCATTCTGTGATGCGGATGCCCTTGTGTATTCGCGTTTATCATACATTAACTGGGAAATGACGGTTATCGATGATGATTATGAGAGCGGAAAGATGGTTAAAATTCGCGATTATGCCTCGCCCAAGCTTTGCAAAGAGATAACCGCTACCGATCTTAGTCAAAAGGAAGCAACGAACTTCTTAATGGCTGTTGCTTCATCCAAACGATTCAAACACATTCGCGTAGGTTATGTTAAGAAGAGATATAGCGCCGAAGATCAGATACAGTTCTGCGCTATGACATTCTTCAATCGCGATGAAGAACCGGTTATCGCCTTTAGAGGAACTGATACATCTTTGGTTGGTTGGAAAGAAGATCTTTCTTTAGCTTTTAAGCACACTCTTTTAGGACAGAAATGCGCACTTGAATATATAGAGTACCTTGCCTCCGTTATTGACGGAAAATATAAGATCGTAGGCCATTCAAAGGGCGGAAACTTAGCGACGTACGCATTGTATGCGATGAGCGATGAACATTTTGAGAGGCTTTCCACGGTATACAATTTAGATGGTCCAGGCTTCCTCGACCCTAAATCCATATTTTCCGAGGATAAAATCAAAGAGAGAAATATAGTTTTAAAGAAGTTTGTTCCGGTTGACTCCTTGGTCGGAATATTGCTTAATCAGACAAGCGATTATCAAGTTGTAGAATCTTATAAAATGCTTGTCAGTCAACATAACCCATTAAATTGGAAAATAGATGAAAAAACATATTCTTTAAAATGTTCAAAGAAGAGAACGGCTATTTCGAAAACATTCCAAATGTCAACGGCAAAATGGGTTGAAGAAACTCCACCAAAGGACATGGATATAGCAACATCCTATATCATTGAATTCCTTGGCGGCTACGAAAATAATGTGCTTAAAATTCTTGCTGATATACCTGGAACATATTCGAAGTTTGCCAAAAAATACAGTAAAGAATCCCCAGAAATACAGAAGCTTGTGAAGAAAACGTTCCTTAGTCTATTAATTGCTGCAAGAGATGTTGTCTTCCCTGTGAAGATGCCGAGGCTGTTTAAGAAGAAATAAGCCGCTAGAGATAGCGGTTTTATATTTGCGTTCAATGAAAAGAATTTCTTTTTATTAACTTTGTTAATATCATTAAAGAATAACCACAAAAAATAATAGTTGATATAAATCAATTTAAAAAAAAGAGCGATTATTTTTCGCTCTATAAAATTATATTTTTCGCTATCGATTTTAGGTTATCGTTCCTGATGAATTTGAGTAGTTCGTCAAAATTATTGATTGCCAAATCTTCCGTGTTTTTGTCAATCGCATTAATGAGTTTATCCGAGAATGTTTCTTCTTCGAATGGCTTATGCTCTGGGTCTTGGAGGTATTCGTCTATTAATATCAACGTGGCTCTCCTTAGCATTATTAACATTTCGTTTTCTATCCAATAACTGTATTGAGTATTTTCTTTTTCTAGCTTTAGAGCCCTAACATATAGTGGCAATCCATCCTCTGGCAAATGCCATAAATCAACGAATACATAATCATATTTTTTCGTGCTGTTTTTTAGGTATTCAAATGCGTCAATTGAAATTATATTAACCTTGCTTTTTTTCGTAAAATAAGGGAGTATTGCCTCCTTAAAAATTTCTATAGGTTCCTTTGCTATTTCAACTATATCGATGGATTTTACAGAATCTTTCAACGATATCATATATGGGTAATAACCCAATCCCAATCCTAGGACCAAGACATTGCCATTTGCCTCTTTTATTGCCTTATCCATCGTATTGATTTCGTGCGGCGTTATGCTCATCCAATTTGTTTTGCCTTCGTCCAACTCAAGGTAATTAAACGTTTTTTCAAAGTATCCAAACGGAGTCCTGTCTCTATAACCATCTTCTTCAAGAGATGTTATTTCGCCATATAAAAAACCTTGATGAGGGATGTATTTGCCCATCTTTAATGTCCATTTGCCTTTTCGCATCGGCTTAGGCCTGACATTCTTCATGTAGGGATTGTTGAAATACGGTTTCGGATCTAGTTTTGAGATCGGTAATATCGTTGACTCTGTATCCACTAAATATCCTTTTTCCAATATTTCATTATAAATATCGCCCGCTTCTATGTTCTCATCTAGTTGAGAAAGTAGGCCGTTGAAGTCTTCTAATTCTTCTTCGGTAAGTTTTATTTTCATCTTTTTACCTCTGGCATTAACTGAAACGCGAAAACGTCGGATTCGTTTCCAACTGCTTTTGCGTTAGCATATGTGATCAACGAGACAAAGTATTGTCTTATAAATACCAAGAATTCATCGTCGCTTATCGTTGAATATCTGCTTCGCATTTCCGTCAGATTGAAAGCTTCAATATGTCCTAAAACTGATAGATTAAAGTATTCGCTCGTTAAGTATGCTGTTATGTAGTTTGCTTCTAAAATTTTATCGGATAAAAAGTCGGTTGCCTTTTTGAATTCTTTTAGTTTTAGCTCTTTTGTACTGCTGTCTGATAGCAAAATCATATAATCGATGTCGCCTATTTGCTTAAAAGAATACCAAAAAGCTTCACAAAGCAATTTTTCTTTCGTTGGGAAACGTTTGAAAATTACCGATTCAGACACTTTCATTCTATAAGCAATGTCAATTGTGGATATCTTTTTTATAGAGTGTATTCTTGATAAAGCAATCACTTCTCTCAGTATTTTTTCTTCCGCGTTTGGAATAGCTTTTCTTCCCATGCTTTTTATTTTAGTCCATTTAGTTTCATATTTCCTCCACGATTCACTTGCTTTGAAAGACGACCATGGTTTAATTTCTATGAAAGTTTATGGATTACGTAAAGAGACTGCTTTGTCCTGCGGCTGGGAAAGTCTTGCTAAATCCAAGCCAACTTTCTTCGTGAATTGTTGCCGTTCAGTGACAAAAACCGACCATTTGCCCAGAAAAGCATGTTTCCGTACCTAGCTTTCAGTCTTCGACCCTAAAATAAAGAAAAAGCGGGCAATAAATAATATAAATAGGTTTCAGTATCCATACGTGAATCGATTGTTGATGATTTCTGCAAAAACGTAGGATGATTATTCACCAATGAAAGATAAACTCAATGCCAAAAAAATAATATCCATCGCATTATGTTCTCTGCTGTTCGTGGGTTCCCTCACAGCTTTGATTTCCTCCGCCATCTATTTCCACGACGAATACGTCGGATATCAGCTAAGAGAGGGTTCTGCCACTGTATTCACGCTGAACACGCACTTAAGAAATGGCAGGATGAGAACTCCCATATTATTTCTCCTGCTTCGGAGACGATGCTTTATATTGCGACAGCGAAAAAGAAATCGTCTCCTCCCTTCTGAACGTCGATATGAAGGATGTAAGCAACAGAGACTACACGGAGCAGAAGCGCGAATATCATCATGTGCAGCGTCTCTGCAGCCATGCTAACCCCCTCATCCGTCTTTGCCGTTTTGGGCTTCAAGAAACAACTCTATTGGGCTCTTGATTACGACGAGACGTTGATTTGTTCCTACAACCGCATCATCAAGATCATTAACGATTGCAGTACTGGCAAAAATGCCATCTTTTCCGGAAACAGCACCACGGCTCTGCAATGTGGGACCGAAAACGTCAGAACATTCTGCATGCTGGTCATGAGGTCTGACATCGAAGAAAAAGAAGGGGAAACAGCTATTCAAAACACGATGACATCGGAAGCAGATTGGACGAGGATTACGGGAAAGCCGATTGCGCGATGTCTTTCCTTGATGACTATTTTCTTCGCTTCGACTACGAGGACAATACTATCATCAGCTACAGGGCAAAGGACTACTACGCTTTGTCGGAGCCTTTCTACATCAAACCAATGGTCTATGCTATTTTGCAGAGGATGAGCCCGCTTTTGAGCTCTTTCTCACCAAATACACGGCCTAGGGTTCGTTGCCCCACTTTGAATAAAAATTCATTGGGGCAGGCAAAAACAGATATGCCTAAGTTATATCATTCGTTTTGATATTGGCTTGGCTGGTTAGCAATATCGCCTCGGCTGTATCGGGAATTTTCCCGTTTTCGTCTTGGCCAAGTCAAATAATCGTTCCTCGCCCTGCATAAGAGTCTTTCCACAGAAAATCCATACAAGTAAATTTTCTTCAGTTTACGGTAATGGTTCGTAGCAACCGAGTGTTTGTTCGTAAGTGTGATTATGCCTTTTTTTCAAAGTTAAAGATACACCAGCAACATAATCACATATTCGAGTCGAAGGGATAAGCGCAACGAGCGACGAGGATTTGTTACATATGTTTTTATTTAACATCGACTCACTTATCTAAGATAAAAATACATTGTTGTGTTATAATTGCTGCCATGAAAAACAAAGAGCTTTACGAAAATATTCTTGAACACACAGTCAACAACGAGATTGAAATCTTGAATTCTGACAATTGTTCTTGTATTTTCTGCTGTCAAACCTATTCTGCGAGGCTCGTTAAGGATTGGGTTCCTGACGCCGATGGTAACAATGCCATTTGTCCAAATTGCGGTATTGATGCTGTCATAGGTGATTCAAGCGGATACATTTTTGACAAGAAACGGCTTAAGACCATAAATTTGCATTTCTTTGGCAAAAGGTACATGAGCAACAACCCTTTATGCCTTCAGACATATATCGATCGTTATAATGACGAAGAAATCACTCACAATCAAAAGAACGAAGAATTATTCAAAAAATATTGTGGCATTCTCTCTATACAAGGAAACGCTAACGCCACTTATGAACTTGGCCTTTTATATGATACTGGTTCTGAATTTACGGAAAGTGATCCTTTAAGAGCTTTTCGGTATTATACCCACCCCGAGCTCTTGTGCGACCCTTTTGCATTAAACCGCCTTGGCATGCTTTATAAATCGGGAAGACTTGGCAGTAAAAATAGTAAAAAGGCTTATGAATGTTTCTCTAAAGCCAGCGCCTTGGCATCTTTAGAAGGTGCGGTGCATTTCTTCGATTGCTATATAGATGGAACTTTTGTTAAACGTGATCCACATTTTGCGTTTGTTGGCTTAAACAATTTGTTGGATGAATCCTATCGTCGTTTTCTAAGTTCCAGTGGCAAAGACATATCCTTTTTGCCTCAAATTTCTCTTAGAATCGCCAAGATGCATATGGATTCAAATGGCGTAGAGCAAAACGACATACTTGCGCTTAGACTATTGCTTTTAGCCGAATACGGTTTTTATCTTCTCCAAGGCGACAAAGATTTTTTAAGGCATGAAGACGCTGAAGATTATGATGAAACGCTTCAAAGAATCAAAATTTTATCAAGCAAATACGGATTCATTAAATCCGATCCGATTTTTGATGACAATACATTTTTTGATTCTTTTACCGGTACAAAAGCCATCGATTTTAAAATCCTAAAAAAATGCAAATTCATTTCAGATAATTTCGACGCCGACAAAGGCGTCTTCCAATTTACGCTTAAAGCGTCATCGCCTTTCTTGGTTATAGATCATGAATCTTTATTCTGCTCCTTTGTTGATTCCCCTATCTCTTGGACTTTTTCAACGGTGGCAGATGTTGTTGGCGAAAGCGATTATTTTGACTTTGTCGCCGGGGATTTGGAATATGGCTGGATGTTCACAAAAGGGAATTCATCGAACCTTAGCCCAGTAATCAGCATTATATATTACCCTTCTGACTCAGAAGATTTTGACGGGTTGCAAGAAGGATCAAATTTGGGTAATCTTTCATAATTATGGCAAAGCGTGCATTAGAACCATTAAAAAAATACAGCTTGAAGGTTATTCTTGGACCAACCCTCAAGCTTTTTGAAGTTGTTACTGAACTTATCATTCCTATTCTTACCAAACAAATCATCGACAAATACATTCCTGCTGAGGATATGAAGCATACCTTGATATTAGGTGCAATAATCCTAGGTCTCGGATTTTTAGCATTCATTGTTACTATGTGTGCCCAATATCTTGCGGCACGCGTTTCCGCTGATTTCGGCTATGACATCAAAAAAGAGATATTCCACAAGATGTCAACTCTTTCGGAAAAGCAAATAAATGATTATGGCAAGCAGAAGGCCCTCACATTAGTTAATAACGATTCATTCTCTCTACAAAACGGTGTGATGATGTTTATGCGATTGATTTTTAGGCCCCCTTTCCTAATTATCGGTTCCTTGATAATGTCATTCACAATCAATGTTTATGCGGGTCTTATTTTTGCTGGAGTTGTATTAATATCCGGTTTTACTGTGGGGCTGGTCATGGCTTTATCGCCTAAACGTTATGCGGCCATCCAATCAAACCTTGATGAAATAAACCTTATTGCAAATGATTCCTTAAAAGGAGCAAGACCTGTAAGAGCGTTTAACAGGCAAGAAGACGAAAAGAAAGAATTTGGGGATTCAGTGGAATCTTATCGCAAGAAGAGCATGGGGATGGCATCCATCAACGCTATTATCAACCCATTAACGTTCTGCTCCGTTAACCTGGGAATGATTTTAATCGTTTACCTCGGTAATATCAAAAGCGGTGGCAATGCCTTGCTTACAACCGGCGATATCGTCTCGCTCATTTCTTATTCAACATCATCTTTGGCGGCTCTCATCATGTTCTCTAGGCTGAGTGTTTCTTTAAATAAAGCGCTCGCTTCCAAAAAGAGAATCGATGATTTCCTTGCTTTAGAACCATCTATAACAAACGATCCAAAAGGCGAGATTGATAACTCCGCCCCTTATATCAGATTCGATAATGTGTGTTTTTCGTACGGCGATGGTTCTGGTAAAGATACGTTAAGCAACGTCTCTATCAATATCGAAAAAGGGCAGTGGATTGGCTTTATTGGCGGTACAGGTTCTGGCAAATCTACCGTTATTGCCTTGCTTGAAAGGCTTTATGAGCCGAAGAGTGGATCAATTTTCTATAGGGGCTTAAATCTTAAGGATTATGACCTTAACCTTTTAAGAAATGAGATTTCTCTAGTTTCACAGAAACCTTCCATCTTTAAAGGAACCATCAAATCTAATTTGCTTTTGGGAAAGCCTGATGCAACTGATGAGCAAATCGAATGGGCGTTAAAACAATCTTTGGCCTACGAATATGTTTCAAAATATCAAGATTACATCGACCACGAAGTAGAAGAGGGCGGCGCCAACCTTTCCGGCGGACAAAAACAAAGACTTCTGATTGCTAGAGCCATCCTTAAAGGCGGATCGCTCTTGATACTTGATGATTCAACTAGCGCATTGGATTTCTTGAGCGATTTAAATGTAAGAAAGAATATCTCGAATATCGAGGGTCTTACAAAAATCATCGTTTCCCAGAGGGCAGGTTCGCTAAAGGACTGCGATCAGATATATGTCTTCGATAAAGGCGAAATAGTCGCTTGCGGCAAGCATGAAGAACTTCTTTCATCATGTAATATCTACCGTGAAATTTACGATATGCAGAGGGCTAAATAAGATGGATACCTATAGAAGATTAAAACCATATTTAAAAGGCTCGATTGGCTTATTTGCTGTTTCGCTTGTATTTGCTTTGCTTGCTACCGGGTCCAAACTTGCTATACCGCTTTTGGCTGGTAGGGCAGTTAACAAGATTATCAGCCCTGACGTTGGAACTCTTCAGTTCACCGACTTGATAACGTTGATGATTATTTTCTTGGTAGTCGGTACAATCTTCCGCTACATTTTTGATTACGTTATTTCGCTCATTGGTCAAAGAACAATTAAGAACATTAGAAATGCCGTGTTTAATAAATATACAAATGCGCCTGTTTCATATATAGATAGTTCAAGCAAAGGCGATATGATTTCTCGTTTGATCAACGATGTTGAGAATGTTCAAACCGGTTTGGTTTCAGGCTTTGCGGCTTTTTATGATGGCATAATCGCAATTGGTTTCACGCTCGTCTTCATGTTTATGCTCAATTGGGTTTTGGCGCTTATCGTTATCGGTTTAACACCTATATCCATTTTTGTTTCCCGTTTCGTCTCGAAATTCAATTCCAAGAACTTCAAAAAACAAGCTAAGGATTCTGGGCTCGTTGCTTCGTTTGCCTTGGAAGGACTTAACAACTCCGAGGCAGTTAACACATTAAATATCTCCGCAAGTAGAGAAGATGAGTTCGATAAACTGAACGATTCTTTTCGAAAATCGGTTTTTAAAGCCAATTTAGGTGCAAGTTTGATAAATCCATCAACTAGACTCGTCAATGCCTTGATTAATGGTATTTTGATTGCCGTTGGCGCGATTCTTGTTATCAAAAATGATTCACTAAATTACGGCGTTACGTTATTCATGGTTGGCGATTTAAGCGCGTTCCTCACTTATGCATCGAGCTATATGACTCCGTTCAATGAAATCAGCAACGTCATTACTGAAATCTCATATGCAACCGCATCCTTGAAGAGAATTGATGATGTTATTAAGTCTCAAGATGATGTCAATGATGGCAAAGAGATTATCGGAGGGGAGGTTGATACTCTTAAGGCTAATCACATCACTTTCTCCTATGATGGCGTCAGAACCATTATTAAAGACTTTAATTTGGATATTTACAAAGGGCATAAGATTGCCTTTGTTGGCCCGACTGGGTGCGGCAAGACAACGCTTATCAACTTACTTATGAGATTCTATGATCCTCAGACCGGAAATTTTGAGACAAACAATATTTCGACCATTGATTTGGAGAAGAGGGCGTTCCGTGAGCACATTGGGATGGTTCTTCAGGAAACATGGATTTTTACCGGTACGGTTTATGAAAATATCGCTTATTCCAAAAAAGGAGCGACTTTAGAGGAAGTTAAAAAGGCTGCCGAGAAAGCTCAAGCCTCGTCATTTATCGAAAGATTGCCTAATGGCTACGAGACAATCATTTCTGATTCTTCGGGATTATCGGTTGGTGAGAAACAGCTTATCTGCGTGGCTAGAGTCATGCTTTTGGAACCGGAAATTGTCATCTTGGACGAAGCCACTTCAAATATCGATGTACGAACAGAAGCAATCTTGTCGAAGAGCTTTGACGCTTTGATGAAAGGTAAAACATCCTTGGTTGTTGCACATAGACTTTCGACCATTGTCTCAAGCGATTTAATTGTTGTTCTCAAAGATGGGGAAATCATCGAAACTGGCAACCATAACGAATTAATGGATAAGAAAGGTTTCTATTTCAACCTCTACAATTCGCAGTTTAATTAATATGAAAAGCGCCCTTAAAAAGAAAACTTTATTATTTCCTAGCATTGTACTGTTGGCCTCGTGCTCATTTTCCTTGTCTTCAAGGTCTATAGCAACGGGCAGCGCCATATTAAATGAGTATCTAGCGGATATAAGTGAAACATCCGTTCAAATCGGTGACGGCACTAGCCTCAATATCGATATTAATGAAATTGTAGAAAACAGTAAAAATAAGAGTAAAACCACATTGGCATCCTATACTTGTACCGCTGTTTATTCACTTATTGATACGGGATATGAGGTTAATTATATTTACGATAATGGGGAAGGTACAAAACAGTTTTCTATCCTATTTGAAAACGGTGTTTTCTCGTACGCTGATGAAAACGGAACCAGAGATGCGCAGCCATCCGATCCTATGTATCTCATCAACTCTTTCAATTCTTTTATCGATAACTACATTTGCAAGGCTGTTGGTTCCTTATTCAAGTCATATTTTGATGCGGTTTCGGACAGTGCTTCATTTCCTGATAAGGCCTCAATCTTAACTGGCTGCAGCGTTAATTCACCTGAAAGTTCAGAATGGGACTTTAAGATTTTTTCGGAATACAACAAGAACAAAAATGCTGAACTTGGTTTTAACGACGCGGAATACCAGAAACTTTTCATGTATTCTAACATTGAGGTTAAGCCTGCTTATTCAATAGGGATGACGTTGCTTGACGGGAAAATGGCTAAGATTGCCGCGAATTATTCCTATGAACTTGATGGATATGAAAACCCTATTGAAGGCGATGTGAAAATTAGAATCTCCTATGGAAAATAAAGAGAGAAAACCACGCTCTAAAGAAACAATCTCGTATACGATGTCGAGAATTAGAGGCAAAGACACCGGCATTGAGATGAAGCTTAGGAAAGAACTTACTAAGCGTGGGTATCATTATAGATGCAATACCAAGTACATTTTTGGACACCCTGACATTTCATTCAAGGCTGAAAAAGTGGTGGTGTTTTGCGATTCGGAATTTTGGCATGGTTACCACTTCGAAGAAAATAAAGCCAAACTTCATTCAAACTTGGATTACTGGATTCCAAAAATCGAACATAATATTCAAAGAGACAAGGAAGTCAATGAGCGCTTAACCAGAGAAGGTTACACGATTCTCCGTTATTGGGGCGAGGAAATTAATAAAGACTTCGATAGAATCATTAATGAAGTGACATCCATTGTTGATAAGAAATCTGAGATTAAGCGTCTTAGAAACGCCAAAAAAGAACTTACGACGCTTGTTTACCTTGAAAAAAATGACAAATATTTGATGCTTCTCAGAAACAAGAAGCAAAAGGACGAGAATGCGAATAAATATATAGGCGTTGGGGGACATGTTGAAGAAGGGGAGACCATCCTTCAATGTGCTAAACGCGAAGTTTATGAAGAAACCGGCCTTGTGATGAATAAAGCCGTTTATAAAGGATTTGTTGATTTCTATAAGCAAGGCAAGACATCCATAGAAAGAATGTACCTATACACTTCAAAAGACTTCGATGGCGAGATTAAAGACTGCGATGAAGGCACTTTAGAGTGGGTGCCTATCGATAAAATAGATGAGTTGCCATTATGGGATGGCGATAAGGTTTTCATGCCCCTGATTCCGATTCATGACAGCGCATTTCATCTTACGCTTGTTTATTCTGAAAACGACGAATTAATTGATGTTTATGGTCCGTCTTATGAATCGCCTCGTAAATCCAAAGCCAAGAAGAAAAATAAGGGCAAGAAAAAACCGATCAAATGACCGGCTCTACTTTCTTGTTATTTGTTTACTCGGCTTCGCCTTTATAGACAATTGCGAAGAAGTCGATGATGATTGCGAGTCCGCAGAAGACGGCAACACAAATTGGGGCGGCACCGATATATGTATCGCCTGTTGTTGCTAGTGATTCGCAGACTGAGGAATTTGCTGCCTCATAGAACTGGCATTCAAACATACATAATGTAATGCATGCTGCGTTTGTTATAAGTGCACCGGCAAGAGCGCCTTTCTTGGCTTTTGTATTGTTGATTATTGCAGCGGCTAGTCCGCAGAAGACTGCGATGACAACGAGTCCAAAGGCGATGATTAATGGCCAAATTGGATAATAGTCGCCAGGATTTGTTCTCCATTGTTCACCAAACATGATCTTGAATAATGAACCACGTGCTTCGCCTTCATCTTCGTTGAATGCTTTTGCAAACATGGTGAAGATGGCAACTAACGAAAAAAGCGCGCTGAATAATCCAGCGAGTCTGCCGGATGTGTTAAATTTTGTTTTACTTGATTTCTTCATAATGTGTAATCCGTTTCCTAATACGCGTGTATTACTATAAACATAAAAAACGATTTGAGCAATAAAACTTATCGTTCAATGCATAATGTTAATGTTTTTTTCCTTGCTTAAGCAAGTTTTTTGTTTTCTTTTCATTATATTCTCTCATAATTGTCTTAATGAAAAACGTTATGAAGGCTTCAAAAATCTTAATGGTGGCGGGAACCGCGGTTTTATGCGGTTGTTCCGTTTCTGCTGGTTCCCAATCTTCGAACGTTTTCACGGTTTCATATTATGACGATTCTGCTATTCCAGTGTTGGTTGGCTATGCGTATGTCATCAAAGGCAAACAAGCTAATATGAGGGCGGTGGAAGGTGTGACTTATGATAAGTTATCGCACTCCGGAATAGCCCCATCTGATGTTGGAAAGCATTTTGTTTTTCGTGGATTTGAAGGAACTTATGAAGATGGAACGCCAATTGATTTATCTTCAATTCAATCCGATTGTTCGGTCTACGCTAAGTTTGATGAAGCAGATTATACATTAAGCTACACATTTAAAAATGGTGCGGTATCCCTTAGAGACAGTAAAAATGAGTTAATTAAAGGAACCGTTAAATATGGTGACTCATTTTCGTTCTCCGATCTGTTCAATTTTGATGAACTTTCATACAACACTCCGCGTTACGGATATCAATATGAGTTCAACGGGTTCACAATTGATTCGGATTCGTCAAAAACAAATATCATAGATTCGATGCTTAAGTGGACGAGTGGCGATGTTTTGCCGAGCGAGTCTTGGGTTCTTGGCACGTTATTCGTATCAACGGAAAACATGGACTCAAACCCCGGATACGCAACTTATTTTTCAAATGGTTCGGAATGGATATCGCTAGGAAAATTATCTGACAACATTAAACTTTCATTCTTGTGTTCATTTGAAGAGACGGAAAAAGACTTCAGTGTTTCCGTAGTTAAAAATGGCTCCACAATAGGGTCTATCCCCGCAAAATATGCTGTTGAGGAGATTAGTGTTTCCGGTGATGGTTCTAAACTGACCATTTCAAACTCTAGGGGAATTTCTTATTCGGTTGAGGGCACATCATATACTGCCCAATATATAAAATACACGGAAGAGACTTCTGATCGAATTCAAGAAAATTACAGCGAGAAAAAAGTTGATTTGTCACATATCATGGGCGATTGCGTAATTTCAATCATTTAAAAAGGGCCTTGCTTCAAAAATAAGAAGTGGCCCTTTTTGTATTGAAGTTTTATTAGAGAGTTGTCTTTAGGTATTCCAAGAACTTCGCCAAGGCTTTATATCTGTGAGATACCGAATTTTTCTCTTCTTCGCTACACAATCCGAAATCTTTATCATTTTCGATGCAATGGAAAGATGGGTCGTATCCAAAACCACCTGTACCATGCAATTCATTGAGGATATAGCCGGTACAAACGCCTTCAAATATCAATGGTTTTGCATTTTTATTCTCTAGGAAGCAAATTGCACAATGATATTCGGCCTTCCTGTCCATATCTTTTAATCGCTTGTTTATTTCCTCAAACGCTTTTGCGTATGAACCATCACATTCCGTTTCCACAAACCTTGATGAGTAAATACCCGGGAAATGTCCAAGGGAACAAATTTCAATGCCTGAATCGTCTGAAATAACCGGATAAGAAACAAGCTCTGCTACCGCCCTACATTTTATATATGCATTCTCGCCGTATGTTGTTCCCGACTCGTCTGGATTGACCGATATATTCAAGTCTTTTAAGGTTAAGACCTTATACCCAATTGGTTCAAGCATATCTCTATACTCTTTTACCTTGTCTTTGTTGTTTGTTGCTAACACTAATGTTTTTTCCATAGGAAAATAATAATAGTTTTTATCGTTTTTAACAGCAAAAATAACTTTGCGTTAATGACGGTATATATAATTCGACATTTATATAACAATCGTTATTTTTGTTTCTTCCCTTTAATCTTATCCATGATTCCCTTTATTCCCATGGTTGTAAGTACGACAAGTTCTATAAACGGCGTGAACGGACCTAGCCACCAAACCCACATTGCTGAACCTATGCCCCATAGCCAGTTGCGGACGCTTTGATTTTTATAACAAATGAAACCTGCTAGATAAAAGCCCCATACGCTTGACGAATAAACGATGAACACAATTATCAGTATTATTAAAATTCTCCAATCGTGGCATGCCATCCATACCCATCGGAACGGGAATGACGTCCAAAACCAAATCCACATCCAGAATCTTTTCCATTTTGACGGTTCCTGCCTGATTTCGGCTTTGCGACGCTCTTTGGAAGCCAGATACTCATTTAGTGCTTTTTTTGCTTTTGTTTCGCCTTTATCTTTATTTTCGAATTGCGAGTTAATCATGGCCTCCCCCTTCCTTTTTGGTCAATGCGTTTATTATAAAAAACGGAAGTTGTTATAAAAGACACCATTTCTTCTTCTCGGCTATCCTGAATCCTATAAATGGAATTGAAAAAGCAAATATGACGGCAAGAAGACCGCCAAATGTGGTGTCGCTAAGATAATGAGCGCCATATAAAATGCGAGCATACTCGATTGTGAAACCATATAAAGCTGTAATGCCTAAGAATAAAGGCATTGCCCATTTTTTATTTTGAAGACGTTTGTTTAACAAAGGAACATAAGAAAGAAGAATGCTCGACATGCTAACAAAACTATGTCCCGAAGGAAAAGATTTGAAATCGTCACTGTTAACAATGTTTGATGGGTATATTTTTTGAGCAATTCCCGTTCCGGCTCTATACCAAGGCTCAAATAAATCAAATACGGAATAAGTTTCATACCCATTGGAAATTAGCCTGAATCTTGGTCTCATGACGATGCTTTTGGTAATAAAATTGATGGCTAATGGAATGTAATAGGCAATCATCAAAATTATCAATGCACACAACAAAAGTTTCGTGTCTTCGGTGTCTATCGTTTTATACGAAACAAAGGATATAGCTCCCACTATGAGCGCAGATAAGATAAGCCTAATGGGAAGGTTACTAATTTCCTTAAATCCGTTATGCGAACTGTTCATATCTGCAAAAATCAGATAGAAAGAAACACCGATAACCAAACAGCCGAAAGCAATTAACAAAATTTTAAATACTATCTTATCTAATTTTTTAGCAATCCTAAAAGCGATTGTTCCGAATACGGCCATCATTCCCCAACCAAATGTTTCTCCGAATGATGCGCAAATCATGCCAAAGACACTATTTTGATTGGCGGTGGCAAGGCTGATTTGAAGATCGTAGGCAGAACCCACGATTAAACCTGCAACTAAAATCAAAAAAATGATCCCAAATACGGCGCAATAAGTCTTGCTGAATATTTTCATTTTTGTTCCTCTTATATGTTTGAACGTCTTTCAATCAAAAGAATCTTGTCATATTTTAATCGGTCTACAACGATTATTCCATTCCAAATGTCGTGTGACAAAATCTGATGCGTATCCTGACCGCTGAGGTTGTGTTGCGAACATGGCTAAGATACGTATTTGTCCTGCCAGTTGTTTGCTTTGTCAATAGCAGTTCTCCAAGCCTTAAAGAACACAGGTATGGCGTTTCTACTGAAAAAAATCGGAGGTCTGGTGAGCGAATTCGCGAACCTGGGGTCAATCAGGATCTACTAGGATATATGTGACACGCTGTCGCAAAAGGAAAAGAGTGAATTGGAGCGATACAGCCTTTGGAAGGACACGCTGGAGCAGCATGATGTTGTATATGAGCAAGAGGTCTACTACTCGATATATTCTGACGTCGAGGCGTTGACCAACGCGGTGCGGAAAAGCAAAAATGGAGAACGAGAATCAGGAAATGACGACAACGGTCGAGATGAGTGGGCATCTTTATACGCTACCATTGGCCCTTTGGAACGACCTGAAAAATTAAGGAAATCAGACGAGGAGGCTTCATGAGAAAAAGGCTCAAAGAATACCTCAAAACAATAACCGATAAGGAGATTGTTTCATCCGAGAGTCCCCTTGCAAACATAAAAGAAAAGTCTCGATTTTATCGAGACTATTTTTCTACTGGAGCAGGTGATGGGAATCGAACCCACGTGGCCAGCTTGGAGGGCTGGAGTTCTACCATTGAACTACACCTGCATTAACCTAATGGCGGACCATACGAGATTCGAACTCGTGGTCTTCTCCGTGACAGGGAGACATGTT
>CAVAGP010000017.1:0-45401 GCA_963588175.1 Faecalibacillus sp.
GTGCAAGGCTAGGACAAAACGGTTTCAGATTGTCAGAGTCGGCGCTGACATAAAGATGATGTGTCTTGGCTGTGGTAATGTAATTATGCTTGATAGAGACGCGTTTAATCAGCGAATAAAACGCGTTATAGCCAGTCATGAAAGCGCGTTAAAGGTTGAGGGGAAATAAAAAAATCCCCTTTTTTAATTTTTTTTGGGAAAAAATCTTAAAAACTCCTCTATTTATTAGTAGAGGTATTTTTATGATTGAATTAATAGGCGTTGGCAAAAAATATACGGAATCGAATGTTGAACGATGGGTTTTAAGAAACGTAAATACACTCTTCCCGTCAAAAGGTTTAGTGTCCATTAAAGGTGAATCTGGAAGCGGAAAATCGACGTTGCTAAACCTTATATCCATGCAGGAGTCATTAGATGAAGGAAACATCAAAATCAACGGTAGAAACGTAAGTAAACTTACTCCGTCTGAGAAAGAGGATATGCGTTTATTTTCCATTGGATTGATTTTCCAGCATTTTAATTTGTTTGATGATTTGAACGCATATGAAAACGTTAAATTGGCTTTGGATATCCAAGGGGAAAAATCAAAATTCAATGAAAGCGCCACAAACGCAATTTTCAAAAAATACGGTTTAGAGGATTTAAAAGAAAAGAAATGTTCTCTTCTATCTGGGGGTGAAAAACAAAGAGTGGCATTCCTAAGAGCAATTATTCGCAATCCCGATATTATCTTGGCCGACGAACCAACGGGAGCTCTAGATTCTAAAAATGAGAAAATTATTATGGATTCGTTGAAAGAATATTCACTCGATCACTTGGTGATAATGGTTTCCCATAATCAAAGGGTTATCAACAAATATTCGGATATGATTTTTGAACTTAAAGACGGCTCCTTAACATGCTTAACAAAAACAAGAATGAGAAAGGATATGAAAAGCAATGGCAGACGCGAAAGAGGAAAAGGGAAAGATTGGATGTTCAGCATCCTCAAAGAAAGGCTCAAAAAAGATTGGAAAAGGAATCTTTTGTCTTTTCTTGGCACTTTTGTCTCCACTGCTGGCCTTCTCATCTCGCTTGGCTTTATGTCTAGTTCGAAGGAGACGCTTAACAAAGAGAAAACAAACACACTGCTCTACACAGCGGCATCAGTCTCGGTTCAAGAATCCTACGAAATAGAAGGCTCGCCTCTTGTTTTAACTAGAACCAAGCGCCCAAATGTTGATGAAGTTAAAAGCGTATTTGGGGATAATGTGACTATTGAGAATAACTATTCTTATTTTCTTCCTTCCTACTCTGCTTATTACTTCAACGGTGAAGCGAAAGACCCTGTTTCCTTCTCTTCGATTTCGGATATATCGCTTGCTGATCGCAGTTCAATTCAAGTGTATGAAGGCGCTGCACCGAATATAAATTCACTTGAGTACGTTCTTGTTAACAAGGAGTTCGCCTCTTTATTTGACGAATCGGTTCTTCAGCATGAAATCAAATTATCGAATTCAGTCTCAATTGAGGTTGATGGTGTTCAAGATGACTTGAATCTCGAATTCAGTTTTTATGTTGCGGGTGTAGTGGAAGAGTTTTCGTTTCTTAATTCCCCAAGGGTTTATTATTCGAACTACTCATTACGTTCTTATTTTGATCGAATGAATCTGGAAAATATTTCTAAATATAAAGGCAAAGCATATGACGTGCTTGATTTGCTTGATGATATAGATGGAGATAGTCCATATGCTTCCTATTCATACAATATTTTCTTTTCGGAACAATATGCTAAAACCGTTGAGAAACTAATCAGTACAAATAACGACTTGGAAATTAAATCCGAGGCGATTGAGGTTGCGAATACATTCTCTAAATTGGTTGATTCCTTTTCAATGGCTTTAATTCCTTTTCTTGCCTTGATTTTAGTCGGAACCATTGCGATTGATTGCTTCACATCACATTCACTTTATTTGTCAAAGCGGAAAGAATCCGCAATTCTAAATTCATTAGGTTGTCGAGAATCGGACACTTTTAACATTTTGCTTTATGAAAGCGTGATTGTTGGCTCTCTGAGTTCAGTTGCATCCTTATTGATATCAATTCCGCTCTCTAGGCTATTTTCTGGACTTCTTCAAAATAAAATAGGCCTAAAAAACTTGGTAGACATCAATTTAACATGCCTAGGTATACCTTTTCTTCCTGTTCTTGTTGTTCTGATTATTTCTTTGGGATTCCCTCTTTTAGGAATGATTACGCCGAATATTTTCAGAAAAAGAAGTTCATTAGTTAAGGAGTTAAGAGATGAATAATGTTACGCTTAACCACATTTGCAAAAGAATTGGGAAAATCGTTATTCTCAATGACGTTAATTATCAATTTGGTGATAGAGGTCTTTATTGTCTGGTTGGCGATTCGGGAAGCGGAAAGACGACTTTATTAGATATTATTGCCGGAATTGATAAAGACTATACTGGAGACTGTTTGATATTCGGATCCAAAATAGCTTCTTTAAAAGAAAACCCATCTTCATTTTTGAGGCTTAGAAAAATCGGGTATTTGAGGCAGGTTCCAGATTTGATTGAACTCGAAAATTGTATTGATAATATGGCGATTAGATGTCAGGACAATATTGCCAAGCATCACTTGTTTTTGGATAAGGCGCGTGCCTTATTAAAAACATTTGGATTAGAAGGAAAAGAACGTCAATCTGTAAATAAATTGTCAGGTGGGGAGAGGTCGAGATTAGCGCTTGCATCCATTATGATGATTGACCCTGAGATTATTTTGGCCGATGAACCTACGGCGGGACTTGATAAGGAGAATGCTCGATTTATATTTGACACACTGAAATCTTATAGTGCTTCTCATCTCGTGATAGTGGTCACGCACGATAAAAAACTTGCGAACGAGTATTCAGACAAGACTCTGACTCTAAAAAATAAGGCAATTATAGAAAAAAATATAGAATCATCGGTAGATACGGCACTTGTGAACCCTTCATTTGTACTTAAAACGCCGAAGCAAAAACGCTTTACCTGGTTTCGCCACGCTGTTCATGTTCTAAAAAAGAAAAAATGGAGAACCATTTTATCTGTTTCTTTGATGTCTTTTTCACTATTTTCTCTTGGTCTTTCGATTTATTTGAATAAGGACCTCAATAGCAGACTGTCATCCTGTTTGACATCACTAACCGGGGAGAATTCCATTGTTATGAAACGGAGGAATTCCAATGAAAAATCTTTGGGGAAAATTATTGCTTGTCCACAAGAGTCAATATCGTTAATCAAAAACACATTCAAGAATGATGTGCTTGATTCAGGAATTACATATATTGCCGATTTTGAAGATTACTTTCCCCAAGAGAATAACGGTTACATTTTACTTAATGGTTTTGAGTATCTTATCGATTCTTTTTCTATCAGAACCATTTCTGATTATTTGTGGCTCGATGCGCAGCCCGATTTAAAAGTTTATCCTGAACGACCAACTGTCATGGAAAGAAGCCAAATCGTATTAGGACTTCCGTTTGACCAAATGTCTCAGCTTTGCTTTAGAGCCGGAATCACCAGGTCTTTTGAGGACTTAGGAAATTATGTTCTTTATCAAAATATTGAGTTGCTCATTAAAATGCAAAACGATTCCTGGTCGTATACTGATGAACAATCGTTCTCGATTGTGGGGATAGTTCAGTCCGCCGTTCCAACAATTTATCACTTGGATCATTCTTTTAATGAATATGTTCTTGAGGAAAAAATGAGATTTCCTTCATCCGATGAAAAGGATGATAGTCTTCCTTGGATTCTCCAGAAAATTTTTTACATTGAACCCAACATTTCTAAGGGTGATTTTATCGCCAAAGTCAGGGAAGACGATTCGTTTAGCGACTATATTTTTGAACCGTCCAGCTATCTTTACGAAAAATCTCATGAAGTGGAAAATAAGGCCTCAAATCTTAATAGATTATATGTTTATGAGGCTGACAAGCATTCTTTAGGTTTTCAAATGCCAAAGGAAATTTCAAAATGGAATTCGATTAATTCCTTTTCATTAATGGGGGAATATTCATATGTCGTTTATCCGGATTCTTTGGCTGGTGGTTTTTACAACCCCTTCTTCTTAAGCGATAATCTGGAAAGCGTTGAACAAGTGAGCGACTCCGCTTCAAGAATCGCTATCGAAAAAGCCTATTCCGCATTTGAAACAACTGGCAGTGTCCTTCAGGGCAATTATTTGTTGCCCAGGACAAAAGGTTTGACTTTCTCATCTGATTTTAGGGATTTAGTATCAGGGCGCGAACCGGAAGGTGTCGAAGAAATCTGCGTATCAACGGCAGTAGCGAATCTCATTGGAAATGCTCCTTCGGTTTATGTATCCGGCGTCGTGTCTTGGGAACAAGACGAAGATTATCTAATTAGGAATTTTAGAACCGCGGAATTAAAAGTGGTCGGAGTTGTCGAATCCGATTATCAGATTATCTACGGCATATCTACATGGAATATTGATTTTTGGAGGGATATTTTAGGAATGTCATCATTTTTACTTGAGCCTTGTACCGCTGTTTTCTATACAACCGGAAATAATGAGGCCTTGTTGAAGGACATTTCTAGCAACTATCAAAATTATGCTTTTTCCTGCCCATCACTTTCTATTTCAGACTCCCTTTCAGTTGTAACGTCTTATCTATCAATTGAGCTCACGTTTGCGACTGTTTTGGTTTTGGCGATTAGCGTCATTCTTTTTGTAACGGTAAGTGTGCTTACTTCGATTGAGCAAAAGAAGGATGGGAGGAGCCTCTTCTATATGGGATTTATGCTTTCCGATATACACGATATGTATGTCACGAATTCAACTTTGTTAATCTTCTCTTCTATGATTGGTGCCTGCTTTGCGGTTGCAGTTGGTGAGGTTGTTGTGGACAAAGCTATCCAGGAAAATTTCGGTGTTTCCCTGCCGTTTTATTTTGACGCAATGCCAATTGCTGCCGTCTTTGTTTTTGCCATCTTTTCGCTTTTGTTTGTAGCGTTCATTTTGAAACGTTGGACTTATGGCAGGAATTTCAGATTGGAGAAAAGATAAATAAATATTTACTTTTAAGCTATTAAGAAGCTAAAATTTTGTTCAGTAAGTTTTCTGAACATACTAGAAAGGTTGGGAGTCTATGAAGGGAACAGTAAAAATGTTCAACAAGGAAAAGGGCTTTGGTTTTATTCACGGCGAAGATAACAAAGATTACTTCTTCCATTACAGCGACATCAACATGGAAGGCTACAAGACTGCAGAACAAGGTGAAAACGTTGAGTTCGAAGTCAAAGAGTCTGAACGTGGTCCACGTGCCGGCGGCATTAAAAAAGTTGACTAATCTGTCTAGTTAAATTTGCAGATTGACCCTGATTATTCAGGGTTTTATTTTGTCTTTTGTTTGTTTATTTTCCCTAGAGATATATAATCTCTACGGAATAAGAGGTATTTATGTCACTTAAAGCAGGTATCGTTGGACTTCCAAACGTAGGAAAATCCACATTATTTAACGCAATTACAAATTCACACATTTTGGCGGAGAACTATCCATTCGCCACAATCAGCCCAAATTCAGGTGTTGTCAAAGTTCCCGACGAGAGACTTGATTATTTAACCAATCTTTTCAATCCCAAGAAGAAGATCAATGCAACATTCGAATTCTACGATATCGCAGGTCTTGTCAAAGGCGCTTCAAAAGGCGAGGGCCTTGGCAACCAATTCTTGGCTGCGATTAGAGAATGCGATGCCATTGTTGAGGTTGTTAGATGTTTTGAATCGGCAGACATCATTCACGTTGAGAGTTCCGTTGATCCAGCAAGAGATATCGACATCATCAATCTTGAACTAGCGATGGCGGATTTAGATTCCGTCAACAACAGAATCGGCAAACTAGATGCAAAAGCCAGACTGGCTAAAGACAAGACAGCCATCTATGAAATGGCCATACTTACTGCGATTAAGCCTTTACTTGAAGACGGTCGCCCTGCCAGAGCTGTTGAAGGACTGACAAAAGAGCAGTATGAATATGCTAAAAAGAATTTCTTTTTATTAACCATGAAGCCTATACTTTATGTCGCTAATGTTGCTGATACTGATTATATGGACATCGAATCGTGCAAACATTATCAAACGGTCAAAGCAATTGCGGATTCCGAGCATACGGTCTGCATTCCTGTCTCCTGTCAAATCGAATATGAAATCTCTCAGTTGGCGGAAGGCGAAAAGAAGGAGTTCCTCGAGACATTGGGCGCAACTGAATCCGGTTTGGATAAGTTGACCAAGGCCGCATATAAATTGCTTAATCTCTCAACATTCTTAACCTGTGGAACCGATGAATGCCGCGCATGGACATTTGTCAATGGAATGACAGCGCCTCAATGTGCTGGAATTATCCATTCAGATTTCGAAAAAGGATTCATTAAGGCCGAAGTTTACGGATTCGAAGACATAGTCAAATACAAAACCGAGCTTGGCGTGAAAGAGGCAGGAAAACTTCGCATGGAAGGAAAGGACTACGTGATGAAAGACGGAGATATCGTCTTCTTCCGTTTCAACGTATAACATGAGATTTAGGGTTGGTTATGGTGAAGACATTCACCGTCTTGTACCAGATAAAAGATTAATTATATGCGGGACGGAACTTCCGTTTCATATGGGACTCGAAGGCCATTCCGATGCTGATGTTGGCTATCACGCCGTATGCGATGCGATTCTCGGTGCTCTTGCACTAGGAGACATCGGTAAATACTTCCCACCTTCAGATGAAACCACTGAAGGTATAGATAGTGCGATTATTGTTAGCAAATGCGTTTCTCTCATGAAGGAAAAAGGATTTCATATCAATAATGTTGACGTGATTATCTATACTGAAGCGCCAAAGCTACGCAACTTCATCGACACGATGAGAGAGAACCTCGCTTTCGCTCTTGAATGCGATGTTGATTTGGTTTCAATTAAAGCAAAAACAAATGAAGGACTTGACTCGGTCGGTTTAAGACAAGCGATTAGATCAAGTGCAATAGTATCGTTAGTGGAGGACTGATTATGACGAATGAAGAATTATTAAAATCAGCCATCAAGGCAGCTCTTACAAGTTGTGGCATTGAAGCGTTAGATAACGAGATTGCTATCGAAAGAAGCAAGGACCCAATTCATGGTGATTATGCCTCAAATGTTGCGATGCGTTTATCTCGCAAAGTCGGAAAGAAACCTTTGGATTTGGCCAATGAATTAATTGGCAATATTCATTCAAACAATATTTCCAAAATTGAGGTAGCCGGGCCTGGCTTTATTAACTTTTTCCTGAAAAAGGAATCGTTGGGAAGCGTCGTTCAAATAATTATTGAAAAAGGTACTGAATATGGTCAAGCCGAACCGAATGGCAAGAAGATTAATGTCGAATTCGTTTCCGCAAACCCAACTGGTGACTTGCATTTAGGCCACACAAGAGGCGCCGCATTGGGCGATGCTACCGCGAATCTTTATAAAAAAGCAGGGTATGAAACCACCAAAGAGTATTACGTTAACGACTGCGGGAATCAGGTTGCCCATTTAGGCAATTCAATCAGATGCCGTTATCATGAATTATTCGGTGAAACTTGCCAACTCGGCGATGACGATTACCATGGAGAGAGTTTAATAAAGATTGCTCAAGAAATTAAAGACAAGTTTGGCGATTCCAAGCTCGTTGATAATGATGAGACAAAAGCATTCTTCATCAGATACGGAATCGACGCAAATTTGGCCGGCATTAAAAAAGACATGTCCGATTTTGGAGTCGTGTTTGATAAGTTCTCCTATGAATCGGATATTCGCAAAGGTGACACAATTGAATCGACCATCGATGAATTAAGAAGCAAAGGCTATGTTTACGAAAAAGATGGTGCGACTTATTTAAAGACGACAGCGTTCTGTGACGATAAAGATAGACCGATTATCAAGGCCGATGGTTGTTATACATATTTCATGCCTGATATTTGTTATCACTACAATAAGATGTCTAGAGGCTACGACATGATCGTGGATATGCTTGGCGCTGACCATCATGGTTATATCAATCGTATGAAGTCCGCCCTTATGATGAAGGGATATTCCAAAGATGCCCTTCAGGTTGAAATTTACCAGATTGTCAGGGTCTATAAAGACGGCGAAGAGGTTAAGATGTCCAAAAGAACCGGTAAAGCCGTTGCTCACCGTGAACTCGTCGAATGGTGCGGCAAGGATGCAGTCAGATATCTATTCTGCGAAAGAAGTGGCGATACACATCTCGACTTCGATCTTGATTTGGCGTTATCCAAGAGCAAAGAAAACCCAGTGTTCTATGCCCAATACGCTCATGCAAGATGCCATTCGTTGTTAGAATTGGGCAAGGATATCGGCATTGATCCAACCGGTACAAAACTTTCCGGCGAAAAAGAAAGCGATATTTTAAAGCAACTTGCGGATTTTCCTAGTATGATATTGAGTGCCGCGGAGATAAGGGCACCTTATAAGGTGGCGGGTTACATTCAGAAACTTGCGCAGGCAATTCATGAATATTATGCGGCAACTAAGATCATTGATAGAAATGACTTAGAAGGGACAAAAGCCAGGCTCGGCTTAATCCAAGCCTGCGAAATCGTTGTTAAAGATGCCTTGGCAGTTCTTGGCGTCTCAGCACCAAACAAAATGTAATTTAAGGAGAAAAATAATATGAACAAGAGCATGCTCGACGTGGCCTTAGAGGTCATCACAAAAGAAGGACATCAAATGTCTTTCGCAGATTTATTTGCCGCGGTCAAAACCGAATTGGGTTTAGCCGATGAGGAAGCAAATAAACATCTTGGCGAATTCTATACAGAACTCACGCTTGATAGCCATTTCGTCGCTTTAACCGATAATTCATGGGACCTTCGCTCTAGACATACCTACGACAAGGTTCACATTGATGTTGCCGATGTTTATACAGAAGTCGAAGACAACGCCAACAAAGACGAAGAAGACCTTAAGGAAGAACAGGAATACAACGCTGAAGTTGAAGGTTCGATCATTTCTGATGAAGAAGAATCGGAAGATGATGAAGACAAACCTGCAAAGGTTGATGCCTCAGATCTTCTCTAATTCAGAAAACAAGGAAGCAGGTTCGCCTGCTTTTTTTGGAGATGCTTATGTGGGAAAAACAACTTAACAAAATGATTGAGGCCTCGTATGCGGCCGAAGTTAAAATAAAAGAGATTTATAACACTGATTTTGCTGTGGAAATTAAATTCGATGATTCTCCTGTTACTAAAGCCGATAAGATAGCGGATAAGCTTATAAGAGAAATGTTGTCCAAGGAATTCTCAGATTATGGATTTTTAACCGAAGAGAGCATTGATACCAAAGAAAGACTATCCAAAGAGAATGTATTTATCGTTGACCCGGTCGACGGGACAAAAGAATTCGTAAATAGGAATGGCGAATTCACCACGAATATTGCCTTATGCCATAACCACGAAATTGTGGTTGGGGTCATTAATATCCCAATGCACAACGTCCTATATTATGCGATCAAAGGGCAGGGTGCTTGGCGTTTGAAAAAAGGGGAAGAAGCGGTACAAATCCATGTTTCCGATAAAATTGGCAATGGACTTACCGCATTAAAATCACGTTCGTTCTTCAATGAGGAAGAAGCAAAGATGATGGAAAAGCACAAAGACCAAATCACAAATGTGAAGTCTTATGGTGCGGCTCTGAAATTCTGCAAGCTAGCAGAAGGCGATGCGGAGATTCAATATAGATTCTCTAAGAACACCAAAGAATGGGATGTTGCATCAGGCAATCTAATTCTCACTGAAGCTGGCGGAGTTATGGTAAAACCGGATTTGACCACTTATACATACAATCGTGAAGACCCATACAATCGTGAAGGGTACATTCTTGCGAATTGCATGGAGAACATCCTTCTTTAATCGGTTTTTTTATCTATTTTTTCAATTACGAAAACTTATTTTGAAAAATGTTTTGTATATGGTTCAAAACTGAATACAATATTGCACGGAGGAAATAACAATGCAGGCATATGTTTCATGGATGGATAAACAGTCACGCTTAGTCAAGATTATCCTTTGCATCTGGATTCTTGATATCACTTGGGCTGTCTATCGTATTCTTGGCGCAGTTAAGAATAAAAATTGGCTCCACCTCGTTCTTGGTATCCTTTGGATCCTCGCAGCAGGCACAGTCGGATGGGTTCTTGATATCATCTGGATCATTCTATTCAATAGAATCTTCTGGTTCCAGGAATAATCAAATCATAAGAAAGAATGGTGGATTTCGGTCCACTTTTTCTTTTGCGGATAATGTAGATAAAGAAAAAAGGCCAGCGGCCTATTTATCTTGTTTCCTTTTTTCCTCAAGTCTCTTCGTGTACTGTTCCATAACGTCTTCTGGTACGTTCATTGTCGCGTCACATTTTATGACTCCAGGAACCTCTTCCATCAATATTATCTCTACGCCTTCGGATATATCTGCATCGATATATGCACAGCCGTCGCAAGCTCCGACCACTCTTAGATATACAACGCCATCTTTGAATCCGATGTACTCGATATCTCCGCCTTCTCTTTGCATAAATGGACGGATTTTATCCAATGTGTTTTCGATTTGAACGTCTATTTCTTCCATTGCCCGATTATTCTAGTTATCTTTGTATTTTCTTGCAACAAATGTGATTACTTTCTTTCAATAATTCTTGAAATATAGTGTTTTTAATAGAAACTATAGAAACCACTTTATAAACAAAGGGCAGTTATGGATTCAAAAGAGAAAAAATTAAAACCCAGCGAAAAGAAAATCCTCAAAGGAATTATGCATCTTGCTGAATTGGGGTTAGAGCCGACATCTGTTGGCCTGTCGTCCTATTTGACGGGTAACATCCAAGAGGAAAATATCTTCTTAATAAACGACCCTGGTTTTGGTTGTTTGTCATGCACTTCAAAGAAAATAAAAAACAAGATAAACATCATGGTCCGTTATGATTACATAAAGCTAAAATACGATGAATCTCTTGATGAGGTGTTCCTCTATTTAAGCGAAAAAGGAGTTAAAGAAGTGGGTGACATCGCTTTAAAAAAGATTGAAAGAGAGAAGGTAATCCATTTTAGAAAGATTCACAAATAGCAAAGGAGATATTATGGCTAAAGATATAGGTTTATTTGAAGATTGGCCTTTCGTTGTTCCGAATATCGATAAGGCATGCAAGAAGGTTGGCGAAATCACAACTCTGCTTAAAGAGGCCAAAACCGGGCCTGAAGCGCTGCTTGCTTATAAGAAAATGGCTAAACTCGGCAAGGTTATTAACGATGATATCACCCACTGTCAGGTTTTGTTCTCGCTAGACACCACGAACGAGCAGTACAAAAAGGCCAACGATTATCTAGACGAGAAGCTCCCGTATTTAAATGCGGCGTCTCTTGGATTCACAAAAGCAATGCTTGAAACGTCTCATAAGGCTTATCTTGAATCAAAACTTGGGTCATTTATTTTCAAAATGTATGACTATCAGGTTAAATCGTTTGATGAGTGCATCATTGAAGAGGCATCGGAACAAAATAAACTAGTCTCTCTATATATGGCCACTCAGGCCTCATTCAAATTTGAATTTAGAGGCCAGATCTACAATATGACACAGATGGGCAAATTCCTATCCGATAATGATAGAGAAACAAGAAAAGCGGCGGCTGAGGTGTATTACAAGACATTAGATGCACATGTAGATGAGATGGAAGACATCTATTCAAAGCTTGTCGCAGTAAGAACCAAGATGGCACACAAGATGGGCTATAAGTCATACACGGACTTAGCCTACATCTTTATGACAAGGTTTGATTACACTCCGGAAATGGTTGAATCGTATAGAAATCAGATTGCCGAATTTGTCACCCCAATCGCGACAAAACTTTCTAAAGAACAAGCCAAACTTTTAGGTGTCAAATCCCTAAAAGTCTATGATTTGTCATCATTCTTTGCCAATGGAAACCCTATTCCAAACGGCACAACAGAAGACAAGGTCAATAACGCAAAGAAAATGTATAAGCAGTTATCACCGGAAACTGAATACTATTTCAATTTCATGGCCGATCATCATTTGCTTTTCTTGGATGCAAAACCTGGCAAACAATCTGGCGGATATATGACATACTTCCCAGTTCATGAATGTCCTATTATTTTCTCCAATTTTAACGGTACATCAGGCGATGTCGATGTCTTAACTCATGAATTCGGCCATTCATTTCAAAGTTTTATGGGTCCAAAAGCAATTCATGAATATCATATGCCAACAATGGAAGCTTGCGAATGCCACTCTATGTCTATGGAATTCTTCGCTGAACCTTATATGGATTTATTCTTTGATAATCCAGACAAATATAGATATGTACATCTTGCTGAATCGATCACATTCTTGCCATATGGCGCTACGGTTGATGAATTTCAACACTGGGTATACGCAAATCCAGAGGCAACTCCAAAAGAAAGGGATGCTAAGTGGCATGAGCTCGAAGAGAAATACACGCCTTACAAAGTCAAAGCTTATAAGGGTTGCAAATATATGGGAGAAGGCCATAGATGGCTTACTCAAAATCACATCTTTGCGAACCCATTCTATTACATTGATTACACGCTCGCCCAGATTGTTGCCTTTGAATTCTTCAACCTTGACAGAAAGAATCACAACCTCGCCTGGAAGAGATATATTAAACTCTGCAAGATGGGTGGCAAATATCCATTCATCGCGCTTATCAATAAGTGCGGCATGAAATCTCCGTTTGATGAAGGCGTCCTCAAGAAGACCATTAGGCCTCTTGTAAAAGTTCTAAAAGGATATCATCCAGAGAACTTCTAATTTGGTAAGAAAGGTGAGTTAAAAAACTCGCCTTTTCCTTTTACTCTATCCGCGTTATCATTTTCCGAAAGAGGTGGAATATGGCAAAAGTTATATTGGTTAATGGCTCTCCTCGTAAGAATGGGTGTACGAACAGAGCCCTTCAAGAGGTTCATGATGAACTTGTTAAAGAGGGTGTTGATGCGGAAATCTTTTGGATTGGTAATAAACCGATAGGCGGTTGCATTGGCTGTGGCACTTGCCGCACTAAAGGATCATGCGTTTTTGATGGCGACGTTGTTGAAGATTTTTTGAAAATAGCAAAAGACGCCGATGCATTTGTGTTTGGCTCTCCAGTCTACTATGCGGGATGTGCCGGAAATATGAAGGCTTTTCTAGATAGATCATTCTATTCTGGCGGTAAATATCTTCGCGGAAAGTTTGGCGCAGCGGTGGTGTCCTCTAGAAGGGCAGGCAGCACATCTACGTTTGATGAAATAAACAAATATTTCACAATTTCTGAAATGCCTATTGTTTCCAGCTGTTATTGGAATGAAGTTCATGGCCATTCAGCAGAAGATGTAGAAAAAGATGAAGAAGGACTTTATGTGATGAGAGTGCTTGCTCGCAATATGGCTTATCTTCTGAAATGCTCGGATGCTGGCAAAAAATCCGGAGTTAAAAAAGAAGACGTTGGCGAGCGTAAGTGGACGAATTTTATTAGATAATTATGGAATGGTATTGGATATTGCTTATTGTGCAACTTGGCATAACTTTGATTGCGACCATTTTCGTGTATTCAATCTCGTTATTCGCTTTCAGGGTTGCATATGGGAGGGCAAACGCCATCGCCTTTGACGAATTGGATTTGTCATCCACTCAATACGCCGGGCTCGAAGATGTTATTCTCCCGGCTTTCAAATTCATGCGCCAGCAGAAATTTGAAGACCATTATATCCAATCATTTGATGGGCTGAAATTACATGCTTCATATAGAAAAGGCACCAACAACAAACTTGTTGTCATGATGCCGGGATATCATGCTGATCCACTCAATAATTTTGCGGTTATATCAAGAAGATTAATCAATGATGGATACAGCGTTTTATTAATCAATCTTAGGGCTCACGAAAAAAGTGAAGGTAAATGGACAACATTCGGATGTCTTGAATCAAAAGACTTCCTTGAATGGGTGAAATACGCCGATGAGACATTTAAGCCCGAAGCAATTTATGGATATGGAGTTTCACTTGGCTGCGCAAGCCTTGAAATAGCCTCTTCTAGCCAATTTCCATCTTCGGTTAAATGTTTGATTTGCGATTGCGGTTTTTCGTCTCCATACGATGAAATTCGATTGATGTTCCATGAAAAATTGGGATTGCTTGGCGATATCTCAACATCATTACTTCCAGTACATGCCGCAGTTATCGGAAAATTCAATTTAGTCGGTACAAAGTGTTATAAAGAATTGGCGCATGCCACCGTCCCGTGTTTCTTCATCCATGGTGGGAAAGACAAAATGGTTCCTATTTCTAGAGGGCAATTAAATTACGAATATTGCTCCAGCAAAAAAGAAAAGGCGTTCTTCGCGGACGCCGGTCATAATCAGTGTTTCATGATGCATGAAGATGAGATTATGGCAAAACTTAATAGTTTTATTTCCTCTTTACGACAAACTGACTGAGAACGTAACTCTTGGATTCGCCTCATCTTTGATAACTTCAAAGCTTTTAATTTTCACGCCATCGACAGGAATTAAATCTTTTGGGTCGATTTGGAAGTCATAAGCGAATCCATCTTCTGAACCTATTTCGCCGAATTTTAATTCTCCGACGGAGGCTAATTCGGCATGGATATCAAGCATTGCTAATGAGCCATCGCTGTTCTTTTCTTGCGTGATGTCAGCTATGAAAGCCGCCATTGATTCGACACCGTTGATTGAGAATGACGTTTCAACCTCGCCGCTATTGATTGAATAGTATGGTTCCTTGCATGATAATGCAAAGGTTTTGCTACCTAGTTCAAATTCCGTTTTGAAATTGCCCAAAGATTCATTTAAATCGTCGTATGCGCAGTCGTTGAATTCTGATTCGGCCATTGTGATTGTGACATAGCCATCTGTTGCAAGCTGCGTTGTGATTGCTTGTACATCCCATGTGTAAGGATTGGTCGTTGTTCTATCTCTATGTCCTGTGAATATTTTTGATGAGTCTATGCTCAATTTAATCGAGCCATCCTCGATTTTTGCACTGTAATCGAACGCGCATAGCATGTCTCTTATGAATTTGTTGTCTTCTAAAGCGTCATGGATGACTTTGTTCAAATCAATCGTATATGTCATGTTTTCGAGGTCCAATCCATCGATGTTTGCGCTGGATAGATAACTCTTGAAACTATTTAAAAGGTTTTTGAGACTGCCTGAATTTAGATTGATGTATTTTCCAACCTTGATTGAATTGAGAGATACAACGAGTTTGTTTCCGTCCTGGATTGTCAAATCTGCACTGAGTCTTGCGGCGGTTTTAATGATGTTTTTGTATCCGATGCATGCATATAAATGTATATTCCCGCCTTCTGATGCGAAATACACACAGTCAACTCTAAAGCCTTTCCCGTTATCATATAAAGACTGATGGTCATCATCTTTTAGATAATTCTCGTTGATCTTGCTTTGGGCTGTTTTGACTATAAACGCATTTAACTGCTCCATTGTTAAGTCAACGGTTATGCTGTTTGTTGCGTAGTTTGTGTCTTTGATGGTTTTCAAGCTCGTATCTAAATCGGTTGCGAGCTCGTTTTCTAATGTGAAATCCAAACTATCATACTTAAAACCGGCGGTTTCGTCGTCGTTTAACAAGATGTACGTTGCAACTGTTGCTCCGCCGACTATGGTGGCGATTACCGCAACGCTAATAAGTAATTTCCCAAATAATTTCATGTTTATATTTTAAAGTCATTTTTGTTATTTTCCATTAGTTACTTGTCTTAGACTTAAAATCCCGATTAAACCATTAAAAAAGGCCTGTTTTCAGGCCTAAATAATCAATTGTGGTGCCCGGGACCGGACTCGAACCGGTATGGTGTCGCCACCGAGGGATTTTAAGTCCCTTGCGTCTACCATTTCGCCACCCGGGCAAAACCTAATTGGTCCCCCGTAACGGACTCGAACCGTTGACCCCATCATTAAAAGTGATGTGCTCTACCGACTGAGCTAACGGAGGATATAATGGCTGGGGTGACAGGGATCGGACCTGTGCATAACAGAGTCAAAGTCTGTTGCCTTACCACTTGGCTACACCCCAAAGGGGTTGGTGGGTGAGGATGGTTTCGAACCACCGAACCCGAAGGAGCAGATTTACAGTCTGCCGCGTTTGGCCACTTCGCTACTCACCCATTTTTGCCACACGTCTTTTTCCTCTAAAGAGGATTGGTGGATGCTACAGGGCTCGAACCTGTGACCCCATCCTTGTAAGGGATGTGCTCTCCCAGCTGAGCTAAGCATCCAGAGGCTTGCCTCTAAACGTGCGTGAAATAATATACCATTCACCTTTTATTCAGTCAATTAGATAAATCTACTATTTTTCGAGTTTGTTATATTTATCCTCTTATTTATAAGGTTTATACTAATTACGATAAAATTATGAGCAATTACAGAGACGAAATTCAAAACCTAGAAAAACAAAGGAAAGTATTCAAATTAATAAGGAATATCTGTATCCCGATTCTTGCGGTTACTTTTGTTGCAGCTGCTGTTCTCCTTGGATATGACATATACGTGAACGGTGAGAATTCAGGCAGCGTTTATTATCTGATTGCTCAATTATTGACGATTTTGGCTCAATTGGCTTTTGATGGGATGGCGGTTGGAATCATATTCAATGTTCTTTGGTCTAAAAGAATCGAGAGCCGCAAGCAAAGAATCAAACATGGGTATGCATCAGAAGATGATTGGAACAACAGCGTTGTCCATGAGACTCCTGCTGAAACCTCGGAAGATAAAAAAGAATCAAAATTAAAAGATTACACTAATCCTGATGATCCGTTCCATTAACTGTTATTTATAGCCTCAACCAAGGAATCTGCAATTCTTATTGAATTATTTATCAAAACCTCATCTCCGATAAGCGAGTAATCGTCTATTTGGGGATTTTTTAATATCTTGTCGCATGGTATGTCAACGAATACGAATCTATGTTGATAAGTCGTGTCGTATGTCGGCCTGAAGCCGTTTGCAATGTATTGGATATCAACGTCAAAAGATATGAGTATTGAGAAATGGCCGTTATATGGGCCGATTTCCTTCACATCAAGTTCTTTTAGATTGTATAGTCGGTAGAAGTCTTTTGTACGCATGCCCACATTATAGAGAAAAGGATCGCAACAAGCGCGGTCCTTATTCAGATTTTTGCTTATTTTGTATATCCTGGTTTTCCAAGAAGCTTGAACATGTTCTTCTTGTACACCTCAACGCCTGGCTGATTGAATGGGTTAACGCCATTTAAGTATGCTGACATTGCGCAAGCGATTTCGAAGAAGTAGAAGAGGTATCCGAGAGTGTGGGCGGACATCTTCTCGACGTCGAGAACGATGTTAGAACGTCCGCCGTCTTCTGAATGTGCCTTAAGCGTGCCTTCATATGCCTTTTCCTGAACGAAGCTTAATCTCTTGCCACTTAAGTAGTTGAGTCCATCAAGATTGTCTTTGTCTTCTGGAATCTCAATATCATGTCTATGCTCGACGAAATGCAAGACCGTTTCGAAGAAAACGTTGCTTCCATCCTGAATAAATTGTCCCATTGAATGGAGATCGGTTGTGAACGTTGCTGAGCATGGAAGAAGCGATTTTCCATCTTTTCCCTCCGACTCGCCGAACAATTGCTTCCACCATTCGGCCAACTGTTGGACGTTTGGGCCATACGTGATCAAGAATTCTGTTGTTTTGAGTTCGCGTGCATAAATGATGTGTCTAGCGATTGCATATTTGTACGCCTCGTTCTTCATGATGTCTTTTTCCATTGCATCAAGACGAGCGTCTGCTGAACCTCTTAAGATTTCCTCAGGATCGATTCCGGCGACTGCGATTGGGAATAATCCAACTGCTGTCTGGACTGAGAATCTTCCACCGATGTTTGCAGGCAAGACGAATCTTTCATATCCTTCCTTCTTAGCCAATTCAAGAAGTGCGCCTCTATCCTTGTCGGTCGTTGCAAAGATTGCTTTTCTAGCGGCTTCTTTGCCATCTCTTTCTTCAAGCAAGTTTCTAACAAGCCTGAAAGCGATCGCCGTTTCTGTTGTTGTTCCTGATTTTGAGATGACGTTGACCGCGAATCTCTTATTCTTGATATAGTCAAGAACTTGCGATACGTAGCATGGATCCAAATTCATTCCTAACCAAATGATTTCTGGTTTTTTGTGATTGAACTGCCCATTGATTGCTTCAATTGCTGCTCTAGCTCCCAAGTAAGAGCCACCGATGCCACAAACGACTAAGATTTCATAGTTTGCTCTGACATATTCAGCGCATTTTTTGATTCTCTGAACTTCCTCTTTGTCGTAATTGACTGGCCAATCGACCCATCCGAGATAATCGGAACCTTCTCCTGTTCCGTTTCTGATCATCGCGTCGATTTTCTCGACTCTCTCCTGATATCTTGCTGGATCGATCTTCTTGTTTAAATGATCTAAATTTGTTGTTACTACTGCCATTGACTTATTTCCCTTCCTCGTCTTTGACCCATTCTGGAAGACGTTTTTCTAATTCAGCAAAAGAAATGTCTTCCTCTTTTATTTTTTTCTTTTGCAACGGTTTCTTCTTTTCCTGTGAAGTAACCGCTTTGAGAGAGACTTTCATGAAGTTCTTCTCGGCGTCGTAGTCTATCACTTTTACCTTATAAATGTTACCCACTTGCACATAACCGGTAAAATTTCTCACATAACTATTGGATAATTCCGAAATATGTAGCAAACCAGTCTCATCATCGTCAAATAAAAGGATAGCGTATTTAGGATAGACTCTGACGACTGTTCCTTCGATTATGTCTCCCGCTTGTGAATGACTCATAGTGTTTCCTCCTCGAATCTCTTCATGTCGTCAACGGTGTTAATCTTATAATTCGTGGGACTTGTTTTACAAACCAGAGGCGCAAACTGCAACATCTCAAGAACAATGGAACCCTCATCGGTGAATTTGGATAATTTCTCCCCCGCTTTATCCATCGCTTTTTTGAGAATCCACAATTTGGCTCCTTGCGGTGTTTGAAGGAGTATCGATTTGCTTCTATCCTGATATTGTGTGATATGCTCACCGTCATCTGATATGGCCAAGGAGTCCGTAACTTGACAAGCCGCGACCGCAGCTCCGCCAACTTTTATTTTTTCAACAATCTCATTGATGTATCTTCCGCTCCTAGGTCTGTCTGCGTCGGTTATCAAGACTATTGTGTTTTTGTCCTCTTTCTCCGCCAACATATTGATTGCGTTATAGGCGCTTTCTTCTCTGGTTGCTCCTGCTAAAGCGTAAGAGAATTTCTTTGAAAACTGTTCCCTTGAAAGGATTTCCCCTATAAGTGGAAGGTAATCCAAGGATGCAACGAAAACGATTTCATCAATTAACGGGCTCTTTTCAAAGTCTTTTGCAACATGCATAAATAGCTCGGTCCCTTTGACTTTGACATATTGTTTTGGGATGTCTCCGCCAAAGCGCGAACCAATCCCTCCCATCAATATTATTCCGATTGTTTTCGTTGAATTTAAAACTCCACTCATATCAGATAGTGATTCTAACATAAAACGGAGTAATTCTTTTAGTTAAAATAAAGAATTAATTAACTTTCTTTTCTTTTTCTAAAGAAGAAGCGACCACGATTCCGATGATTCCCAAAAGCGAAAGTATGATTGCGGTTGGAATTTCGTATGGGACAAATTTATAGGAAGTGGCGACATCGACCAAGAAGAATGTCGCGGTAGACATGGCAGCTGTGATGAATAACAAAGCGCAGAAAACAATGGATAAGATGCTGGCCTTCTTGTTATGTTTATCATCGATTAAAGAACCGTAGCTTAAACAAAGAGAACCGATGCCTGATGCAAGGGCTAAAGCGGTGGTTATTGCCCCGACCAATGTCGTGATACCTGGAGCGATTGAACCTGCTCCCAAGAATGAAGCAGCCCAATTGAAGAACGTGAACGTTTCCTTAAAATAATTTGAAGTTGAATTGTTTGAGTACGTCATTCCCAAATGTGCCGAAACCGTTACGGCTGAGATGATGAAAATGATTGAGACGAATTTGATGATCGCTGATGCAATCTTGAATGGTTTCTTGTCTATGATTGCAAAAACGATGGATCTAGCCATCAAAGCAATCAACAATGCAATTATTAACATGATGAACAAGGCAATCGCGGAGCCATCCGAATTACTGACGTTGTAGCCATCGCCACTAACGTATCCGGTGTAAAGCATCGCAATGATCGAATAATAGGAGAACATCGCCCCGATAACGCCCATCATAGATTTTGTATATTTAGGTTCTTTGTGAGTCTTTATAACCTTTATTGAATCCACCAATCCCGAAATCGCGAAGAAATATACTGCTCCAACGCCGGCGATAAAGGCAATTGTCGAGATGATGGCGCGTATGATGTCTACTGCGCTGTTGCTGATTTCCAAATTCGCCCAGACGGTGTAGAAGAAATAATAGAAATTAATTTGACTGCTTATCCCCTTGGCGCTGTCATATATTGTCACCATTGGGCAGAGGACTAAAACCAAGGAGATTGAGAAAAAGATAATCATTGCAATCGCGATGATAGTTTCAATAACTTTTGCAGCTTTTGATTTTTTGGTTTCTTTTTTCTCCTCTATATTTTCCGCAATAACCCTTTCAGTTCCGCATTTAGTGCAGAATCTACCGATATTGCCGGTTGAATGGCATTTTGGGCATTCCCAAGCCTTATTAATATTCTCTTCCACGTTCGTCTCCTTTTTGCGATTATACCTTATCGAAATTAAGAAAAAAATAAGTCGGTTAGTCGCCAGGCTTATCCTTGTTTTCGTTTTCCGATAAAAGCTCATTTATCGCGATTGATTGCAAAACCAACTTCATTATCTTCTCAATCGTTTTGCCTTCGCGGTAATCGGCATAGCAAAGGTAATTAACCCTTCCTTCGGTATAAAGAGGTGCAACTTTCTCGCGACAGCCTTGCTTGTAGACGGCAATTGACTTTCCGCCGTTATTCTTCGCAAGGATCATTGCAGGAACATCCGTCATCCCGTCGCCGATGTAAATGATGTTGGAATATGGAACTCTCTTTGTTGGCGTTTTTTCGTTAATCGAGTCATCATCAACATCGGTAACACCTTTAGCAATTCTAAAGAAGTACTGTGTTTTTTGAGTAAAATTAATGGCTAATTTAGGCCATATAACGTTTCCATCGTCGCCGAATAAATATTCGCATGCATAGATTTTGGTGAAGTTTTTTGCAATTGAGCATCCATCGACAATCTCTTTATTTCCCGATGAGATTAAATAGTGTTCGACTTGCAATCCCTGTTCTTTTCCGTAAGCGTTGATTCGGTCGAACCAAGTATCGACTCCTGGGAAGAATTTGATTCCCTTTCCCATCTCACCTAACCATTCTTTGGTCATCTTGATGCCTTTTTCTTCGGCACATTGTTTCATAACGTAAAGATAGGCAAGGGTTCTTTCAACTCCTGTTTTCTCCGAGAATTCAGTTGTTTTTTGCCAAAACTCCGGCGGGGTCATTCCCAAAGCGGGGATAAAATCAAAGTTCTGCATGTCGCTTTTGGCTAATGTAGAATCAAAATCATAAAGAATTGCAACAATAGGTTTTGCCATATGAATACCGCCTGCCGATTATTATCAGCTAAATAGTATAAAACTCATCGGCAAAAGTGTCAAATTTGTCCGATGAATAGTGGGGAATTTAGGAAAAACTTCACGATAATGGATAATTTACTGCTAGAAGTACAATTCGTAATCTACCAAACCATCATAAAAATCTTTCTCGTGACTGACGATGATTACTGCGCCGGGATATCTCTCAATCGCTTCGAATAAAGCGTCTTTGGCCTTTTGGTCTAGATGGTTTGTGGGCTCGTCAAAAACCAGGAAATTTGCTTTTTTCAATGACATCAATGCAAACCTTGTTTTTGTCACTTCACCACCGGATAGTTCAGACATTGAGCGCAACGCTAAATCTTTTCTGACTCCGCAGTTTCCCAACGCTGTTCTAATCTGGGTGTTGCTTAAATCAGGATATGCCGCATGCAATAATTCAAATGGCGTCAAAGACAAGTCGATATGTTCGTCCTGACTATAATAGTTAACTACAGTGCCGTCGAGCCACCTAAATTCTCCGCCAATTTGTGGGATGATACCCAAGACTGTCTTTAAGAATGTCGTTTTGCCAACTCCGTTTTGCCCTAAAATCGCAATCTTCTCACCTTTTAATAACGTGAATGAAATCGGGTCCAACAATGGTTTACCTTTGTAACCTATTGAAAGCTCTTCGACCATTAAAGGTTTCTCCCCAACATCGCTTGTAAATGGGAAAGAGAATCTAACCGCGCCTTCTTCTTTACCTGGCGCATCCATCACATCGAGATGAGCCAGTCTAGCTCTATGGGATTTTGCGGCTTTTGCAGAAGTTGCTCTGACAATGTGTTTAGCGATAAAATCCTCTTCTTTCTTTATATATCTTTGCTGAGCTTCATAGTTCTTTTGATATTGTTCTTTATCTATTTCATGTTGGATTAAATAATGCTCAAAGTTCCCTCTGTACCGAGTAATTGTGCCATTTTCTAACACAAACACTACATTTGCGATTTTCTTTAAGAATTCTTGGTCGTGTGACACCACAAGGAAAGCGTTTGGAAATTCATTTAGATAGTTTGCGAGCCATTCAACTTGCGATTGGTCAAGGAAGTTTGTGGGCTCATCCATTATGAGAACATCCTTTTCTTCAAGAAGCATTTTTGCGATATAGGCTTTCTCTCTTTGGCCACCTGAAAGTTCGTGAAGTGGCATTTCAAGGTGGCTCCTATCAAAACCAAGCCCATCTGATATTCTTCCGACTTTTTCCTGCAAGGAATAGAACTCGGATTGTTCTAACTCATCTTGTAATCTTTGAGCTTTAGCCAATATCTTTTCAAAGTCTTCCGAATATGCCGCCTTCTCATAAAGGCTTTCCATTTGCTTTTCTTTTTGGAAAAGGTCTTTATAAACTCCATATAAATAATCTTCAACCGGCATATCTTGTTTAACCGCCAATTGCTGATCCAAATACGAATAAGTGACCCCATTAGTCCATGTGACTTTCCCGGCATCCGGAGTCAATTCGCCTATAATCATGTTTAAAAGAGTGGTTTTTCCGCATCCGTTTGTGCCAACAAGACAACAATGCTCACCGAGGTTAATCTTCATGCAAACCTTCTTATATAGTTCTTTTGCCGAGTAATTAAATTCAATGTCTGTGAGTTCGAGTAATGCCATACCTGCATAAGTATAAGCGAACTTTTAATTTTTACGATGAGAAAATGTTGAATCAATTGCCGCACTTCATTTGATTTATTTTCAAATTATGCTAAATTGTCTAGGTCGAGGAAAAGCAATGAAGTTATACGAGTCAAGCGAAGACTATTTAGAGCGCATTCTGATGATTGAGAAGGAAAAAGGGTTTGTCCGCTCAATCGACGTTGCGAATGCACTTAATTTTTCTAAACCATCAGTATCTGTGGCCATGAAGAAATTAAGAGAAAACGGATATTTGACATTCGATGATTCCGATCATATACATTTGAGTGAAGAAGGCAGAGCCGTTGCCGAAAGGATGTTAGATAGGCATCTAACATTATCCAATTTTTTTGAAAAGCTTGGCATTCCTAAAGAAGTTGCAGTAGAGGACGCTTGCAAGATTGAGCATGACCTCAGTCCTGAGTCTTACGAAGCTCTTAAAGAATTGTCGAAAAAGATATAAGAAAAAGGCGAGATTGGAGAATCCCGTCTTTTATTTTCCACAGCCGCAAGGCGTTGAGATGAATGACATAAGCTCATCGATCTTATCTTTATTTGGATAGTAAGTTGTTTCATCGCCTCTCTCAACGATTATCAATTCGGCCTCTTCAAGAAGTTTAATGTCCTCATCAAACTTTGAATCATCAGAGCCAATCACCATTTTTAGTGCTAATTCAGAGAGCTCTCCCCTCATATAAAGCATCTTCAATGTTTTAACTCTGTCTCCATCACCTAATAAAGCGAAGAGATTTGCCGCTTCCATTTTATGTATTTTATTGTTCCGCCTTTCCAACATATTTAGATGCCGGTCTGATAATCTTGTTGCAGTAGAGGGTGGTCTCGACTATGTGCGCCACCCATCCAACGATTCTCGCACAGGCAAATAATGGTGTGTATAAGTCCTCGGGGATTCCAAGGAGTTTATAGGTTAATCCCGAGTAGAAGTCAACGTTACCGCAGTAGAAATAGCCATGAATTTCTTGCAGTCTTTCGCAGGCTATCCTCTCAAATTTCTCGTAGAAGGCAAATCTTTTTGAACTTTTGAATTCGGCTAACTCTTTAGCCTTTGCCTTCAAGAGAATGCATCTAGGGTCAGATTTTGTGTAGACCGCATGTCCGATGCCATAAATGAGTCCCGATTTGTCGTAGAACTTCTTATCTAGAATCTTGTTGATGATTTTCAGAATCTCATCATCGCTTGCTTCCTCGCCAATTTCCTTAATGACCTCATTCATCATTTCGGCTACCTTCCCAGAAGCGCCGCCATGTCTTGGCCCTTTAAGCGATCCGAGTCCCGCTGTGATGTCCGAATAGATGTCGGTTCCGGTGGTGGAAACGACGATGTTTGTGAATGTTGAGTTGTTGCCACCGCCATGGTCGGCATGGACGATGAGAGCTGTGTCTAATGTCTCCGCTTCAAGATCTGTGAATTTTTTGTCTTTCCTGCAAAGATGAAGTATCTCTTGAGCAATACTCATAGTTGGGTCCACATAATGAATGTGTAGAGATTTGCCATCAATATAATGTCTCTTTGCTTGATAGCTATATGCTACGATTGCTGGCATCTTAGCAATTAAGGAGATGCCCTTTCTTATGAGGTCCTTAGGCTCCTGCGAATCAGGGTTCAGGTCGAAAGTGTACAAAGCAAGAATGGACTGCTGAATGTTATTCATGATGTTCTTGCTTGGGTTCCTCATGATTTCGGTTTCGACGAAATCGTTTGGAAGGGTGTAGTTGTCCGATAAGAGTTTCTTGAATTCCTTGAGTTCGTTTGGCGTTGGCAAATGTCCGAATAAAAGGAGGAATGTTGTCTTCTCGAATCCGTATACATCCTTATCCTTGGCTGCCAAATCAAATAAATCGATGTCTCTATAATACAAATGTCCTTCATCTGCGACTTTCTTTCCATCGATGAGTTTGTATCCGTAAACGTCTGAAACTTTTGTCAAACCGACCAAAACGCCGGTTCCGTTAGAGTTTCTCAATCCTCTTTTTACGCCGTACACTTCGTACAAAGAATTATCTATGTACCCGAGATTGAGCAATTGCTTATATTCTCTGTCTACTAAATCTGCCATAGTTCTATTTTGCCAAATTAAGCAATCCTCCTTTTTTCAACAACGTGATTTCCTCATTCTCGAAATGGAGTGAGGCAACAGTCTTTGCCCCTTTTGTGATGTTTTCGATTGTAACGCTGTCGTAAGCGTCGCTAATCGCAATTTTTAATTCGTCCATAAGATCTATCTGGACATCCGCTTCAACAGGTACGATGCCAAAGTTGATCAAGTTTTTCTTGTGAATTCTTGCAAACGATTTGGCGATTACCATCTTTATGCCGAGATAGCGAGGAGCAATGGCGGCATGCTCTCTGGAGGATCCTTGGCCGTAGTTTTCTTTAGCAACGATTACGCCGCCGCCGTTTTCGAGGCATCTCTTTTTAAAATTTGCATCGACCTGATAAAAACAGAAATCAGAGATTTTTTCGATATTTGAGCGATAAGGAAGAACCTTAGCGCCGGCAGGCATAATGTGGTCGGTTGAGATATTGTCGCCAAGGCTGATCATTACTTTTGCGGTGAATGATTTAGACACCGCTTCAAAATGAGGCAGCGGTTTGATGTTTGGGCCCATTATAACTTCGCCACTAAATGATGGTTTAACGATGAGGTTGTCATCAAAGACGAATTCCTTTGGTTTTTCGAACTCATCGAGTTTTTCCTCAACCGGTGAACTGAGGTATCCGTTGATTGCCGATATTGCTGCAACCTCAGGTGAAACGAGATAAATTGATGCTGATTCCGTACCGGATCTACCATAGAAATTACGATTAAATGTTCTTAATGATATTCCATTTGTACAAGGAGATTGGCCCATGCCGATGCATGGTCCGCATGCCGATTCCAATAATCTTGCTCCTGCCTCCAATAACGTATCTAAGATTCCAGATCTTGTTATCATTCTTAATACTTGTTTTGACCCAGGCGCGATTCCCAATGAGACATTTTGGTTGACCTTTTTACCTTTGAGGATTGAGGCAACCTTTATGAAATCATAATAGGATGAGTTTGTGCAGCTACCTATTAAGACCTGGTTCACTTTGATTGGACCGACTTCTTTGACTGTATGTACTTGGTCAGGCTGTGATGGACAAGCGACCAATGGTTCAAGAGCCGTTAAGTCAATGACATAATGCTCGTCATAAGTTGCCCCTTCATCTGCGGCTAATGGTATGTAGTCCTCTGATCTATTCTGCAATGTGAGATACTCTAGCGTTCTTTCATCGGACGGGAAGACGGATGAAGTCGCACCGAGTTCTGCGCCCATATTTGTGATTGTCGCTCTTTCTGGAACAGACAATGTTTTTACACCTTCTCCGGTGTATTCAATTACTTTGTTCACTCCGCCCTTAACGGTTAGGAGCTGCAATACTTTTAAGATAATATCCTTTGCGGACACACCATTTTTCAGTTTGCCTTTTAATTCGACATTGACGACTTTAGGCATGACTAACGTGAATGGCATTCCCGCCATTGCACAAGCAACATCCAAACCTCCTGCTCCGATTGCCAAACATCCTATGCCGGATGATGTCGGGGTGTGGGAATCGGATCCGAGCAATGTTTTTCCGGGCTTTGCGAATCTCTCAAGATGGACTTGGTGGCAAATTCCGTTTCCTGGTTTAGAGAAAACTATTCCCTTAAGATTTGCGACACTTTGGAGGAATGCGTGATCGTCAGCGTTCATGAATCCATTTTGAAGAGTGTTGTGGTCGACATAGGAAACTGACAGCTCGGTTTTGACTTTGTCGACATTCATGCTCAAGAATTCGAGATAAGCCATCGTTCCTGTGGCATCTTGTGTCAAAGTCTGGTCGATATGAATGTGTATTAATTTGCCTTTTTCCAATTTCTCATCGGTATGAGCAGCAATGAGTTTTTCAGTTAATGTAAGTGCCATAGTGTCTCCAAAAATATAATTTTTTCTCGTCCTATTATGCAAAAAATGCGAAATAAGCCAAGTATTATTTACTAAGCCATGAAAAAAGGCCCAGCATTGCTGAGCCAAATTTTTCTTGTTGGTGCGGGAAATGAGACTCGAACTCACAAGGATCTCTCCATACGCCCCTCAAACGTACGCGTTTACCATTTCGCCATCCCCGCGGCGAAGTGTATTATATGCACCCTTTCATTGAATCGCAACAAAAAACAAGAAAAAAGCCTCACATTTAAGTGGGCTAGTTTGCTACAAACCAAGCAATGGGAATATCATCGTTTGAGCGATCAAGAAGAACAAGAGCAGCGACGATACATCGATGATGGTTGTTAACAATGGCTGAGATACGATTGCAGGGTCTTTTTTCAATGCCGCCGTTAAAAGTGGTAAGCAGATTGCGAGAATCTTAGAGAAGATGATTCCTACAAAGAGAGTCAAGGATACGCCGAGAGAAACAATCAATACCGGTTTGAAGAATGCCCAGTTCCAGATGTTTCCCTGCCATATCGTTACTAATTGGCTCCCATCATACACTAAGCCTTGCGCTTCAATAACGGCTTTTGCCGCATTTGTATTGATGACGATTCCTGTAACCTGTTCAATCGTGAACCAAATGATGCCGAATACCGAAACGATTGAGGCCGTGATGATAGACGATTTAAGCTCTTTCCACATGAGTTTTCCGAAATCTTTTGGCCCAAATTCCTTAAGCGACAAACCACGAATCATAAGAGCGATTGTTTGTCCGCCTGAGTTTCCGCCTGTATCCATCAAAACAGTAATGAAAGCAGTCAAGACTGCAAGTGTGCCCAATGTATCTTCAAGCCTTGAGAGAACCATCGATGAGAACGTTCCAAGGACCATCAATATGATTAGCCAGGGGAAACATTTTTTAGCCATATCCCATGAACTGGTTTCTAGATAGGAATCTTCTAATGTTCCGACCTGATTCATGGATTCGATATCTTCGTTGGTTTCCTGAATCATGACGTCGATAGCATCGTCGACAGTGACAACGCCGACCAACCTATCGTCATTGTTCAATACCGCGATTGCGTTAAGATCGTAACGGCGGAAGATAACGGCGACTTCTTCTCTATCGGTGTTGGCTTGAATGGTCGGAGCATCCTTGTTCATGATGTCCTGGAGTTTCTGATCTTCTTTGGCGAAAATTAAATCATCCAAGTCGACTGTACCGACAAATTGACGTTGGGAATCCCTTACGAAAATTGTGTAAATGGTCTCGGCTTCCTTACCTATGTTTCTAATTTGCTCGATTGTTTGCTTGACGCTTAAATCCTGTTTGAATTCAAGAAACTCAGTCGTCATGACAGCGCCGGCCGTATCATCTTGATATTTGAGAAGAGTGTTGATGTCTTTTCTCATGTCTTTGTCCGCGGCCTTAAGAACCCTTGCGGCTAAGTTTGCAGGCATGTCTCCGACTGCGTCTGCAATGTCATCCGCATATTGCTCGTTGATGATTTCGACAAGTTCTTTGTCTGTCATCCCCTTGATGAGCTCTTCTTTTTTGTCTTGGCTTAATTCTTCAAATAGTTCTGCCGTTCTTTCGGATGGCATCATTCTGAATAAGCGTATTAAAGAAGTGATATCGATAGTCTCACACGCTTCTGCGATATCGATGTCGGGAACTTCATCAAAAATTCTATTGAGTTCTTTCTTGTTTCTCTCGTTTATGTCTTTTGCTAATTCTTCTGTGGTGACCTCTTCGATGTCGACAGTCTCTTCGTCGCTTTCATCTGCCGCCTCAATGGTCTCTAAATCCGGAATGATATCTTCTAGTTCAAGGTCTTCTGCAGGAGGAACGTCCTTCAAAAGTTTTTCCTCTTCGATTGGTGTTTCGTTTTCGTTTTTCTCTGACATGGTTGCATTCCTCCTCCCGAGGCAAGTTTAAACTTCTGAATAGAAGAAGTGTTAGTTAATTTGATTTTTTTCGGTGTTTCTTTTGCTAAAGGGTTTTATAATTGTGCTCGTCTAGATAGGAGATTTAGAAAATGGCAGAAGAATTAAAGTTTGTCGTCGAGACAAGCGCACGTCACGTCCACGTCACAGACGAAACATTAAAGGTATTATTTGGTGCTGATGCAGAACTCACGGTTAAGAAGATGCTTTCTCAGCCAGGACAGTTCGCTTCAAATCAGAAAGTCCAGGTTGTCGGCCCTAAAGGCGTTCTCAATTGCTCAATCCTTGGCCCAACAAGAAAAGCTGACCAGGTCGAATTGTCATTTACAGATGCCCGTACAATCGGTGTCCAGGTTCCAGTTAGAGAATCAGGCGATATCGCAGGCTCAGCAGCTGTAAAGTTAGTTGGCCCTGCAGGAGAAGTTGAATTAAAAGAAGGCGCTATTGCCGCAAAGCGTCACATTCACATGACCCCAGAAGATGCAAATGCATTTGGTGTTAAGAATGGCGATATTGTTTCAGTTAAGGTTGCTGCAGGAAACGGCAGAGACACAATCTTCGGAGATACAGTCGTTAGAGTCAGCTCATCCTATGCCTTAGCTATGCATATCGATACCGACGAATGCAATGCAGCTTCCGCTTTCGGACTTGTCTACGGAACTATCGTTAAGTAATGACGAAAGAATTCTCATATAAGCCAACTGGTGTTTGTACCAGGCAAATCAATATTGTTCTTGAAGACAATATCGTCAAAAGCATTCAGTTCGTCGGCGGTTGCCCAGGCAATACTCAGGGAGTTGCAAAATTAGCCGTCGGCAGAGATGTCGACGAATTAATTTCAATTCTCGGCGGAACTAGGTGCGCTGGAAAAACAACATCTTGCCCTGACCAGTTAGCCCTTGCTCTCCAAGCAGCTAAAAATTCGTAAATCACAGATTGCCATCTCTTCTGGGGGGGTGGCTTTTCTTATGGTTTGCCTTGATTTCAGAAAATTTGTATCTAGAATAGTAAGCACGACGGAAAAGTCGAACATCAAGAAGCGGTGTCAAAAGGACTGAAAAAAGCCGCTAGCAACTCCTCTATAGAGGTAAGTGCTCGTCCTGAGCCGGACCCACCCCGGAACGATGTCTGACAGGATTGCTATTAGATGAGGCCTTCCACCACGTGGGAGGTATTTTTCGTCCAATAGGAGCATTTATATGAAGAATAAGTTTTTATTCACCTCTGAGTCCGTTTCCGAAGGACATCCAGACAAAGTCTGCGATCAGATTGCAGACGCTATTTTAGACGAGTGCTTAAGGCAGGATCCTGGCGCTCACGTTGCATGCGAGGTCTTTGCGACCGAGGAATTCATTCTCATCGGCGGAGAAATCACGATGAAGAAAGGCTGTTTGGTCGACTATGCTGGCATTGCTAGAAAAGTTTTGAAAAAAATCGGATACAATAAGCCTGAAGATGGCATCGGTGCAGATACCTGTGAAATTCTAGTCAAGGTCAATACTCAATCAATGGATATTGCAATGGGCGTTGAAAAAGCGGACCCATTGAATAATGGCGCAGGTGACCAGGGCATTATGTTCGGCTATGCCACAAATGAATCGGATGGTTATATGCCTTTAGCAATTTCTATTGCGCATAAGTTAGTTAGAACCGCGACTGCTCAAAGAAAAGCGGGAGAGTTTAAACATTCTAGACCTGACATGAAATCTCAGGTAACAATCGACTATTCAGATCCAAAACATCCTAGAGTTGATACCGTCCTTATGTCTTGCCAGCATGATGAGGATGTCAATATAGATGAATATAGAAAATACATTCATGAAAACATTATGATTCCTGTTGTTAAAAAATTTGGGCTCAACACGGACTTTAAATTTTTGATTAATCCTACTGGAAGGTTTGCGATCGGCGGACCTAAGGGTGATACGGGTCTAACCGGCCGCAAACTCATTGTCGATACCTATGGTGGTTCATGCAGACATGGTGGTGGAGCCTTCTCTGGAAAGGACCCATCCAAAGTTGATAGATCCGCTTCATATTACGCAAGGTATATCGCCAAGAACCTTGTTGCGGCCGGCGCTGCAGATAGGCTTGAAGTTCAGCTTTCTTACGCGATTGGCGTTGCTGAGCCTTTGTCGATTTCGGTTTCTACCTTCAAAACCGCCCATGTATCTGATGATGCGATATTAACTGCTATCAAGAAATTCTTTGATTGTAGGCCTGGAGCAATTATCGCTCAATTCAATTTAAGACATCCGAATTTTAAGTATCAAGACACTACAAATTATGGTTGTTTTGGCAGGCCTGATATCGAATTCCCTTGGGAAAGATTGGACAAAGTTGCTCAATTAAAAGAGTTCTTCAATCTTTGATTATTACCGAATAAAAACCGTAAAAAGGAGCGTATGAAAACGCTTTCTTTTTATTTTCATAAAAGTTTTCATTCGATGGATTCTAACCTTTTTACACTACTTATTTACATTCTTGGTGTTGCCGTTAAAATGGGAAGTGTAGAAGGGGAGCATCCCCCTTTGGAGGACATAATATGAAATATCAGATTATCGGTAAAAACATTGAAGTTACCGATTCTATTCGCGCAGCCGTTGAAGAAAAACTTGCGAGAATGGACAAGTACTTTGTCATCAATGACGACGTTAACTGCAGAGTTGTTGTCAGATCGTACAAAGTAGGCGCTAAAGTTGAAGTAACAATCTTCACTAAACAAATGGATTTCAGAACTGAAGTTGTAAACCCAGATCTCTATGCCGCATTTGATTTCGCAATCGATAAGCTCGAAGATCAGATGAGACGTTTAAAAACAAGAATGAGCCGTTCAAAAGGCGGCGAATCCTTAGGCCGTGCAGTTGCTTGGGAAGAAATCCAAGAAGACGCTGAAGAAGAGGAAAATGACGAAATTGTCAGAACTAAATCAATCTACCTAAAGCCTATGACATTGGATGAAGCAATCATCAAAATGGAAGCTGTCAGCCACCCATTCTTCTTATATTATGACGTTGATGACGACAGAGTCTCCGTTGTCTACAAGAGAGACGAAGGCGGCTATGGTGTTATCGAAGCGGAGAACAAATTCAAGATTTAACAACTTTTAACTATGTTAAGGGGGATGATTCATCCCTCTTTTCTTTTATTTGTGTTATCCTTTTTGCATGAAAAAAACGTTGTCAAAGAAAACTATTCAAGGAAGAGAATATTTTTACCTTACATATCGCGTTAAGGGAAAACTTGTCTGCAAATATTTGGGAACAGTTGATTCTCCAAAATATAAGAAGTATCTTCTGAATCTGACTAAATCCGGCGCTGGATATGGCCTTAGAAGAGCGCGAATCGACAACTGGAAGGCCGGAGTCCCAATTGCATATTCCGAGGATGCCTATTTGGTTCTCGAATACAAAAATGGCGTGAAAGAATATCTAGACAGCAAACAAAATATCAAGAAGGTGGTGTTCCCGAATGACTGAGGAAAAGAAACAACTTATCGTCGTCGCGGGGCCTGAAGCCGTTGGCAAAAGAACCTTTGCCGAGGTGTTTGATACGGCCTTTTTGCAAGGACTTCCTGAAGATAACTTATATAAGGGCATAATTTCCGGTACATCCTTTTATTCCATATCTAATTTATCCAGTCCTGATGATGTTAAATTGATTAAATTAGCTAAGTCAAAAGGCTATAGAGTTACGGTTTATTTCTTGTTTGCCCCAAAGGCTTTATGCCTGCTTAGAGCAAGACTTAGAGCGATTGTGGATAAAATGCCATATTCGGAAACGGAGATGAAACTTAAATACGAGACATCAAGGAAATCGTTGTTAGAACTACAAAAGGATATTGATATTCTTTTTTTAGTAAAGAATTTAAAGGATTTTGAGTTTGTCTCTGCTTTATCCCCTATCTCTTTGCCTTCTAGAAACTTCCAATTAATCATTTCGAAAATCCAGTCATCTTGCGAGCTTGCAGAGTGATGCTAAGCCTAATTTTGTTGTAAGTAAAAAAATAATATTTAAAATATACCAGGCATGAAAAAATATATTTTCACGGATCTTGATGGGACTCTTTTCTATCCTAAAACCAAAAGGAAGATGGTCCCGGGCAAAAACAAAAACTTTATAGATCGCTTTATCTCTGATGGGGGTAAGGTTGTTTTAGTTAGTGGCCGTGGACATATGTTCATCGACAAGGTGTGCGAATATATTGGGCACAATGTCGATTCCATTTGTTGCAACGGAACTTCTATTTACCAAAATGGCATTGCCATTAAAGATGACGCCTTTGACCCTGTGTTCTTAAAGGATATGATCGATTATGTCCGCAACAATTACAAAGCTAAATGCATCATTCTCTTCACCAAACACAGGAATATGGTCTTTCCTAAAGACGGCTTGGCCGCGTGGATTAGATTGTTCTACCCGCTTTATATGGGCGTCCAAGGCTCATATCGTGAAGTCATAACTATGAATGACAAGGCTTATGAAGAAGAACTCGAAAAGGGCGAAGTCGAAAAAGTTATGATATTCTTCGGTGCTACTCCAATGGCCTCCACTAAAGCAAAAAGGGCCAATAAGGAACTGAGGGAGAAATTTGATGGCCTCGCCGAATTCTCCTGGACGGTTCAATGCATAGAAGTCACTCCTTTAGGGTGCTCGAAGAGCAATGGAATTCGTTTCTATCTTGATTACAATCGCATAAACTCGGATAATGTTCTAGTCGTTGGCGATTCTGGAAATGATATTTCCATGTTCGAAGCATTTAAAGAAGAGAGCTATTGCATGGCTCACGCCAATGATTCCGTAAAGAAACACGCGAATCACATCATCAAACGTTTCTATAGTCTTGAAGATTATGTTTACCCATCGGAGGAGACAATCAAGACTCCGGATATAAAAGATTCAAAGGAAGGAAATTAACATGAATCAAAATTGTTTAGTACTCGCGACTCTTGTTCGCTATCAGTCAATGATCAGAGACACATTAGAGTACACATTAGAGAGAGACACATACGATGTTTCCGTCTACAACACAAAAAAGTCAGCCATTCTCGCTGAACTTGAGAACAACACTCCGTTGAAGAGTTTCATCGACCAAAATGGCGAAAAAGGACAGGCATTTGAAAAATCTATCCGTGATATGCATGAACAGATTTATGGTGACACCTCAACTATCCTCAAAGTCGCAAACGACGGATTAAGAGTTGACCACGCTCAGCACATCGCCATCTTCAAAGGCGTCATCCCGGTCCACGAGACAGTCACCACTTTAATCAACGGATACATCGCTGATGCAAAATCAAAGAACATCGATGTTTCAGAAGCTGAGCCGTCAGTCCTCGCAGAAGAAAGATTCTATCGTGGAGTCTGCTTCTTAACCCTTGGTAACAATTTAATCAAGCTTTTCAACGACTATAACGCCGCAAGAAGAGAAAGCAATGGCGCTGAAACGGCATCTTCAAGATTCATCGGTAACGATATCTCCGAAATCATCAATCTCATCAGAACAGTTTGTGATGCATCACGCTTAACAGATGAGAGATATTGGGGAGCAGCCGATAAACTCAACATGCTCGTTCAGTATATGACAGGAAGACGTGCGCTTCCAATGGGCAAAGGCATGGGCGAAGCCATCCACGAAGTCCAGGATACCATCCAGGGCTATCTCCGTGAAGCAGAGCAGAACTTCCATGCTGTTGTTGACCCATTCATGCAGCAGTTCGTTGCCGACGTTAAGGCTCAACAAGCAGCCGCTTCATCTCCAGATACGGCTAATTAATCGTTAAAGGAATTAGACAATTATGGCAAAGTCGACTACAAGCAAAATAAGTGGTTGGGAGAAATTCTGGATTGTTTTAGCTAGCCTCTTTATCGTGGCCGGCTTGTTCTTCGCAATCCTTGGGATCGTTGGATCACATTTACCTGTCGAATACAGTGATAACTGGATTCTCTCAAGCCAGGCTAAATTTGAATCTAAGATTCATCTGACATATCGCTGGTTTGGCGTAATCTTACTCGCTATCGGCGCAGTCGTCGGAACTGTATCTCTCAATTTATTTGAGAAGAAATCTGATGCTGATACCGAAAGAGCGGAAAGAAGAGCTCAGAGAATGAAAATCATTTCAGATTCTGCAAAAGAAGAAAAACCAGTTGAGAACTCAAAGGAAGGTGCAACCGAGGTTGAATCTAAGCCTGTTGAGGAAAAACAGCCAGAGGCAGCTCAAACCGAACCGGTTTCGGAAGAACCAAAAGCTGAATAATCACATCAAACTAAACAATTTGGCGGTCTTTGAAAGGACCGCTTTTTGTTATTGCAATTAGTCGCTTTTAAGACTTGTAGTTCTTAACGCTGCCGATTATTAGTTCCTCTTCTCTTGGATGCTTTATCTATAACATAAGGTACAACTGGCAGCATAATGCATCCTATCAATCCGACGTAGAACAGTGGCACGAACACTTTTTGGCTTGTTATGCCAACCCATTTGAGATCGGCCGAGTAATTACCGCCCGATATCTCAAAGGACACCAAACCGTCTACATTTTGTCCTTTTACGTGCTCTCCGTCATATTGCAGTTCATATCCGTCATAAAAGAACTGGGGGAATTGAATCAGTGCTTTTTCTGTTGTAACGCTGACTGTGAATGTTGCTTCTGGCGAATTAAGGGATGTAATTTGGATCGATCCTTCCCCTTCCAAGAATACTGGGGTTATATAATCTTCCAATCCCCAAGTGAGTTTATTGTTTCCGTACATCTGACTCCTAATTGTTCCATATAAAGAGTTTTCATATGAAGGAGTGTATGAATAATCCCGAAAGACGGCAGGCGTATATTCGTTTTGCGCGCCCATATACTTAAATAATTGAACATATTCGAGAGTTACCTCGCCTTTCCCGCTATTGCCCGATTGATAGCAAAAGCGTTTATCAACAATCGACATATTGGATAGGAAAAGAATAGCAACCATTACGGAAAGTCCTGCCGTAATGACTTTTTTCTTTGGAAACATCCCGACCACAAACGCAATTAAGATTATTGCGGCTATGGCAAATAAGCTCCAGTTTCTCCAAGCAAACTGGGCATTTAGCATAATAGAAGGCATCACATTCCAAATCGTAGGCCACCATATCAATAAAGAGGAAAATACAAGGAACGCTATCATTAGGTAAACACCTGGTTCTTTAACAAATGCTAATGCGTAATCCTTTGTTTCTAATACGTCTCCCTTAGGTTCAACTTGAGACAAAGAGATAAATAACAAGACGGATAGAAGCGGGACGATGAGATACATCTCTTCTCTATGAGTGAATAGCATTGCCGACAACACCAATGTCGACGTTATTCCGGCGCTGAGGAATTTATTTAGCTTTTTGCTCGCGAATATCCCAAGCATTATCGAAACGATTGATACTGATAAAACATTTACGTAATCAAGCATCCAACTTGTCCAAGTTTCATTGTGTGTGTTTACGAGGCCGTATCCTATGTACAAAGAGTCAATCCAGTCTTTTCTGAGGAATCCGCTGAACATATCGCTTTGATTTGTTGATTCCGCGATGTGCGAGACGTTTGCCCACATGAGTTCATTGTTAGATACATTGTATATCCCAGAATTCAAATAATGGAGCATTGGGAGTAAGTACCATCCCGTCAAGAAAATAACTAATATTACAGTACAAATTGAATAAACGATTGCTCTTTTGTTCTTAAATAACGCAGCCAAACCTTTGTAAGAAACGAGTAAATATACAAAAGCGGCAAATATGATGATCAAAGCCGTATATGGATGGGATAGGAGGAGACCGGATATGCCAAAAATGCAACAGAGAAAATATTTTGGCCTGAAATCACAATGCCCTATTTGATAAATGCCAAGGAATAAAAGAGGGATAAAACCCATCGCAAACGCTTCAGGATATGCTGCTCTATAGAAGAGATTATTCAAACGATAAGGAACATAGAGCCAAAGGATGGCAATCAATAAGCCGTTTATATCATCCTTGGTAATTTTCCTTGCCAATTCATACATCCAAATACCAGATGTATAGAAAGAAAGGAACATCACAATTGATAACGACGCGTTTGTGCTTATGAAGGGGAAGATAGTGCTTAGCAAAGCTGCCGAATAATGGCAAAGTGGACCATAAAATAGATATGTTCCAACACCTAAATTTCCGAGTAAGTAGTGGGATGGCGTAGTTCTCAGGAAATAACCATTTTTAAATCCTTGCGTCAAGTCCCATGTCCACATTATGTGCCAATTGATGTCATCGCCGCTTGGAATGTTGGGGGCCATCTGTAAATAAATTCTAAAAGGCAACAATGTTGCAATTAATAAAAGTATGTAAGGAAGAGCAGCGTGGCAAACCTTTTTCCAATCGATAGATATAAAAAATTTCTTAATTTTTTGCATGTTTGTATTATACGCAAGAAATAGAAATTAGAAAGGTTTGGCATAATGATGTGTACCCAATTCGGCGTATAAATTTGGAAACATTGCAAATACCATTAATTTGTTTTGGGAATTGTTATTCCCCTCTATTTTAATGTGTAGGATTCCCTTTTACTTTCTGCATTATAAAGTATCGATTGGCCTTATTGCCCAGCCTTCTTATCTGTTGAACGACAGAATCGTTTTAAATGCTTCGCTATAGGTACAACTTCGTTTACTAACGAAACGAACTTCAAATCGAACATTCCGCAATTTTTCCAATATGTTTATAATGAAATTAAATCAGATGCTTTAGAAAGGAGATAACGCCCTTGAAAAGAGTAGACGAGAGTGAGTTCTACAAAGGTAAAGAATCGAATTCTTTTGCTGAATTCAAGAATTTTCCCGCCGAAAGATATTTTTCAAGTGAGATCGCTCCTTTTCCAAAAGAGGAAATTAAATTAGAAGAGTCTTTTGCTGAGAGCGAAATCAAAAAGACGGAAGATTCGTCCTCCCCGGATTTAGAGAAGATTAAAAAAGAAACTGAAAGATTTTCCAAGGAACAAGTTGAAGAAGAGAGCGTATCTTCCTCCGCTTCCAGCAATGTCACAAGCGTTGTTTCAACTACCGCCGCAGGGGCTGCAACGGGCGCAATCGCAGTGACTGTGATTCTTGCTAGCCTCTATCCTTTCATCGGCCAACACCTTCAATTTTCCACTGGGCCTGATTACGCTTTGTTGAGTCTAGATACCAATGAGATTCTGCAAGGGAATGCGGATTTCTCCACACTTAACGCCTCGGATTTCTATTTGGAGTTTGAAACAGATTGTTTTCCGAAGAAAGTAACCCTTGAAGAAGGGGAGAATACCTACCTCTTCACCGGCTTCTCTCCGAATACAAGTTATAAATATAACGTTATTTGCTCCGCCTTATCAGACTCAGATACTACTTGTTATTCGGATAAAATCACAACTGGCTCATCCTATAGTTCTCCTGCCGTTGCCTTTGATAACCGAAGCACTTATTTTTCCTTTTCCGACGACGAGGAGACCTTTCGTCTGAATTATAATCTTTATGTTTCTGATTTTAATCATTCCTACCGCGATTATCGTGTTTATCTATGCGGATCTAAGCCAAGCGAAGAAGGTCAAATTCAGGATGTCTTCTTCTCTTCTAATGACGTTGATGGAAGCTTTTTAAAGGGGATTAGCGATTATTTCGATCTTTCCTCTTTGTATCGTCTAGCCTCGGGGTTGGAGACCTCCGTTCTTTATCTATGCCTTACCGGGGAACAAGATAGCGGTGTTCTTTCTTCTACCTCGCTTCTTTCCACTCAAGAAATTGCTATCGAATTCCCTTCCACCTGGTCGGAGCCCATTCTTATCGTTGGCGAAACTGATGAAGATGTGAATGTTTCATCTAGCGAAGTGTCGATATCTAAAGAGTTTATTTATGCTGACGAAAAGAGGGATTTTGAGGTCTCCGTTTGCCAATACAATGATGACCTTATGCCGCTAAGCGAAGCAAACGCCTCTTCTTTCTCTCTGGATTTGGATGAAAAACGCTACACGATTGGTTTTGACGCTGCTTATGGCTTGAAGAAATTCAAATACTGCATCAACACCAAAGAGGAAGACGGAACCGCAACGCAAGTTTACGAAAGCTCACTTATATCATACGATGAAGACCAGTCTTATGACGCCTCCTTTAAAGTCATCGATCCAAGTGAGGCAACCATCACCTATGAAAATGGGGTGGCCACCATTTTGGTAGATCCCTCCTTCGAATCCAAGCATGGTAATCTTTACTATATTTTGAAACTTGTCTCTGGAGACGAGGTTCTAGACGTATACAAAGGCACTGGAGTTGCGGAATTCAGGGTTCCAGTGGAGAAGCTTTCCTCATCCATGCGCTTCATTTATGAGGAGGCAGGAAATTTCAATGGGGAGGAAGTCTCTTATCAAAGTGAATCTACGGATGATTTTACCTTTGGTTACCCATCTTTTTCCTTTGGAGATGAAGTATTATTCGAGGACGAATCGTTTGCCTTGCCTTATTCCTTCCAAATGCCTTTTGATTATTCAAAGGCCACATTAGAGTTCTATCTTGATGATGGCAATGAAATCAAGAAATATAGTGTCTCTCCTACAGAGGATCTTAATTCCAGGCTTCTTCTTTCTGATATAGAAGGGGAGTTGGGTGACGTTAGCGTTACCGCAGAGCTGACTTTCTTCGATAATCAAACCGCTCAAAAAGAACATACACTTACTTTGGGACAAAAACATTATGACCTGAGCTATCAATTCTCCGTCTCCAACGTGCTTATTGACCTTGCAAATAGCGATGGGTCTACCTTTCCTACGACTCTTTACCTTAATCGAAGCATACTTCCTAACGAATATCAGATAAGAGTTTATGTTAATGATACAGTCGTCATAGAACCAACTTCCTTTAGTGATGAAGTCGAAGTTCCTAATGTACCTTATGATACTTCTAATACACTAAAGATAGAGGTACTTGATTCATCCTCTTCCGTCTACAAGAGTGTTTCGTACGATATCCTTTATGCACAAGCAAAGTCTCAATATTCCACACCTACAACCTATGAGACCCCAATCCCGGATGACAGTCTTGTTACATATAATGAAGATGGAACGATTAATCTCTACCGTAAAATTTGTTATTCATCTACTGGCGATGGAGCTTGTTTCAACGCAAGCGTTGTTGCCTCACCTTTATCTTATCCTTGCATATCTGATGGGGATTACGCAGTGCTTACCCACATCACTTCTGCGAATTACCACTTTGTCTATTACAACTGCGTCAAAGTAGAAGGGGTTACCTTCCAGTATGAGTTGATGCTCGACACATCTTCAAATAGCGAGGCGGAGTTGATGAGTAAAACAACAACCGCGAAAGCTAGCGTCACCCTTGATGATAGCAGCGCAAAGATTACGGTGAACTTAACTGATGGGCATTTTGTTGGGAATAGAGTTTTAGTGGATGGGACGTCGTATGAATTTGATGAAGAGCCTGGACTTGATTCCGATAGTGCCACCCTTACCATTCCTGACCTAAAAGAGGTGAATTCGGTGCTGGTCTACGCATCCCCTTATTATAAAAATTATGAATCCTACTCAAAGGATATTGAAATAGAGGGAAACCCTTCCCTTGAAGTAGAAGCGGAGGTGAGTATCGCCAGCGGATAAAAGACTTAACATACGTCAAAAAATGCAAAAGGAGATAAATAATATGGCTAACAAAACAATGAACAAAAGCAAAACGAAGAAAATCTGGTCGATAGTCAGCCTCGTTGTCATCGTGACGATACTGGCCCTGTTCGTCGCAGGAATCATCATCGAGGCTGCGGCACCAAATCTTGGCTTCTCGGTTTGGATGAAAGAGAACGTATGGGATCTTTCAACCGTCCCTGCCGTTTGGGCAGAAAGCAAAAAAAGGGTCATCCACTGTGTGATTATAATTGTTATTATCATCGCATTGAGCAAACTCCTACGTTTGATCTTCAGGAATCTCATGAAACGAAGCAATCGAGCCAAAACTGTGATTACATTGCTGGACGGACTCATAAAATACGGTTCCGCTCTTGCTCTTATTTTCCTGGTGCTTCAGGCTTGTGGAGTTAACACCGCAGCTCTTTGGGAATCGGTTGGTATTATCACTCTTGTCGTTGGCCTTGGTGCTCAATCGCTTATCGCTGACATCATCGCCGGTGTTTTCATTATTTTCGAAGAAGAATATACGGTTGGGGAAATTGTTTCTATCGATGACTTCCGCGGAACTGTTTCGGAAATTGGCATTAGGGCAACACGAATTCTTGATGCGGCTGGCAACATTAAGATTATCAACAACAGCGATATCAAGAATGTTGTTAATCTTTCTCGCGAATTGTCATTGGCGGTCGTTGAATGCGAGTTCTCATATGATGTCCCGCTTGAGTACGTTGAGAAAATCATTAAGGATAACCTTGGCTATTTGAAGGAGAGGATTCCTGCGATTGTGGAAGGCCCTTTCTACAAAGGTGTTTCTGCCTATGAGTCAAGCAACATCGCTGTAAAACTTGTTGCTAAATGCGCCGAAGATGATCGTTATCAGGTGCAGCGTGACCTTCTTAGGGAATACAGACAGCTATTCAATGCACATGGAGTTGATTTATCCTATGAACAGTATGTGATCAATCAGCCAAAAATAAGCGACATCAAGGTCACCAAGAAGATAAAAGAGGAGGCAAAAGATTTCGTTGACGAACAGAAGACTGCATCCCATGGTTTGGAAGAACAGCAGAACCATTAATCGCAACCCTGCTTATCGTGAAAACACGGGAATTGTTCTCTTGTTTTCGGCATATTAAGCCTGAAAATTAACTAACTATAAATCGAATTTATTCGAAGCGTTATACGATTTGTTTTAGGCCGTTTTCAAACAAAAAGCCACCAATCAAGGTGGCTTGTTCGGCTTTCTGCCTCTTTAGGCGGATAGCCTATGACAACGAACCCATGTTATTGAAACGTGGTGTTCGTATCGTTTCGATGTGGCGGAGGAAAAGGGAGTCGAACCCTTGCACAGTGTTACCCGTCTACGAGCTTTCCAAGCCCGCCCCTTCGGCCTCTTGGGTATTCCTCCATCGGAAGTCGTGGTTTTTCACGGCTTGGAAATTATATGATAACGGGGATTAATTTGCAAATAGACATTGTGTTATAATCCTTTCATATGAAAGAGATTACGGTAAACAAACAGAATTCTGGCCAAAAAATCGAGAAGTTCATTAAACGTTATCTTACTGAGGCTCCTTTGGGTTTTATTTATAAGGCTTTCAGGAAGAAAGATATAAAAGTTAACGGACATTGGGTCCATAAAGATTATGTTGTTGAAGAAGGCGATGTTGTTCGTATTTACGTTACTGATGCTCAACTCGCCGATTTTGCCAAGCCAAGAGAAGCGATCAAACAGGATTTCCCATATGAGATAGTCTATGAGTCAGTGAATGTTCTGATTGTTAATAAACCTGTTGGTATTTTGGTGATAGGGGATTCAACCGAGACGAGAAATACTTTAGCAAGGAAAGTGCTTGATTACCTTTTCTTCAAAGGAGAGTTTGATCCTAATAATCATATCTTTGTTCCATCTCCTGCCCATAGGCTTGACAGAAACACTGCTGGGCTTGTTGTTTTTGGTAAGACGGATGCTGCGCTGCACGAACTTGAAGAAATGTTTAAGGAAAGAGTAAACATCGACAAGAGGTATACCGCCCTGGTTGCTGGAGAACTTCATGGCGAGGGTGAAATTAATGCGGCTTTGTCAAAAGATGCTACATCGGGAATGGTTAAAGTTACACCAGTTTCAAAAGGCGGTAAACCGGCTAAAACAAGATATAAGGTTTTAAAAAACTATGGGGATGCAACATTAGTGGAATGTGAGCTTATTACCGGTAGAACTCATCAAATTAGAGTTCACATGGCCTCCATTGGGCACCCCTTGGTTGGAGATGGTAAATATGGCGATTTTCAAACCAACAGAAATTTCAAACAGCTTTATAATTTCGACCATCAATTCCTTCATGCGACATCTCTTACGTTTCTTCATGCGGGCGGTGTTTTGAAAGAACTTGATGGCATGAGATTTGTATCTCCTTTAACAAAAGAGGAAAATGACCTTATTGCACATTTGAAATGATAGTAAAATAATAATCAATAGACAAAAAACAATTTGAAGTTGAAAGGAAACATATGGCTAATAGAGTTTTAAGCAATTACGTCAGATGGCTTCTTTGCGAGAAGCTAAACAATGATGAAAGGGAAGAACTTTGCAATATGGACGCCAAAAAGAAGGATGATGCCTTCTTCCAGGACATAGAATTCGGAACCGCGGGAATGCGTGGCATTCTTGGACCTGGCACGAATAGACTTAACAGATTCACTGTCAAGAAAGCCACGATTGCATTTGCAATGTATCTCAACGAAACGTTCAAAGATGTTGAAAAGAAAGCAGTTGCTATTGCATATGACAATAGGTGGTTCTCACCTGAATTTTGCGCTTTGTCTGCCAAAATCCTCAATGAATATGGAATCGACGCTTATGTTTTTGACTCATTAAGGCCAACACCGGAACTTTCCTATGCAGTTAGAGAGCTCCATTGCGTTGGTGGAATTATGATCACCGCATCTCACAATTCAAAGGAATATAACGGATATAAGATTTATGACGAAACCGGTTGCCAACTTGTTCCTACAAAGATTGCAAGGGTCATTGAAATTCTTGCCGATTTGCCTGACGAATTAATAGTTGAGCCTGTTCCTGTTGCCGTCAAGGGCGAAACACACACGATTCCATCCTCATTAGACGACACTTATGTCGCATCTGTTGAATCCTTGCAAATTAATCCAAACCTCAATAAGAAAGGCTTTAAGATCGTTTATACTCCGCAGCATGGAACTTCTTATGAAAACGCCATGAGAGTCTTCAATGAACTCGGATATGATGTCGTTCCGGTTGCGGCTCAATGTGAGCATGACCCCAACTTTGGCGCAACCCTTTCGCCTAATCCTGAAACTCCTGAAGCATTTATTGAGCCAATCAAACTTGCAGAGGAAGTCAAGGCTGACTTAATTGTTATGACTGATCCAGATGGAGATAGATGCGGCCTTGCTTACCACACGGATACAGGAGAATGGATTAGGTTAACCGGAAATGAATCGGCCGCAATGTTAATCGATTACATATTGTCTAATAAATCCGCTAAAGGCAAATTACCCGCCAATGGCGTCCTTTACGATACCGTTGTCACCTCTGATTTAGGAAGAAAAATTGCTAAGAGCTATGGTGTGAATGTTGAATCGTTCCTTACCGGATTCAAATACATCGGCCATCAGATCGACCACTATGAAAAAATCGGTAGTGGTCCAACATTTGTCTTCGGATATGAAGAATCCTATGGATGCTTGGTCGGGCCATTCGTTCGCGATAAAGACGGAATTCAAGCAATCATGCTTTATTGCGAAATGGCTCTCTTCCATCACTTGCACGGAAAGAATCTCGGTCAGGCCTTTGACGAGCTCCAAGCCAAGTATGGATGGCATAAGGCCACAACAAAATCATTCATGTTCCCTGGCAGCGATGGCAAAGAGAAGATGAACAAAATCATCGATAATGTCAGAAACAATCCTCCGAAGGCACTTCATGGCTTGGAAGTTGTTGAATTCTATGACTTCTTGGTAGATGAAAAACTCGACTGCCGTACCGGTGAGAAAATCCATTTGGACCTTGATTCTTCGAATGTTCTTAAATTCGTATTTGACGATTCAAGCTGGCTCGCGATGCGTCCTTCGGGAACTGAGCCGAAATGTAAAGTCTATGTTGAAGGCGTTTCTTCTAACAGCAGGGAAGAAGCTGCAGACAAAGCCTTGGGACTCATCAAAGAATTCTGCGACTTTGCTGGAATGGAATAATTCCGAAATCTTATATGAAGCCATCCATATTTTGGATGGTTTTCTTTATAATAATGATTATGAAACTGTTACTTAAACAAAGAATGTGGTCGTGGTTTGATTCGTTTGATATTTACGACGAAGCCGGAAACACATATTTTACGGTTGAAGGGCAATTGTCTTGGGGACATATGTTCCGCATTTGCGATAAAAACGGAATTGAGGTTGCTTCTCTCAAAGAAG
>CAVAGP010000018.1:0-38894 GCA_963588175.1 Faecalibacillus sp.
ATATAATCCATAAGTTGGCACAACCATAATCGTCTCCTTTATAAATTAATAATCAGTTAATCGCCTTAAAAATATCATCAATGGAACTTATCTCTATTAAATTAAATTGATGCCTGAAAAAGGTTTCTTGGCGTTTGATGTAATGTCGAGTGTTTGTCTTTATTGCAACAATACAGTCTTCTAAGGATGACTCGCCATTTAGATACGGAAACAATTCCTTAATGCCAATAGCCTTGAATGCCGGTGAATTCTGCCCATATTTATTAACCATTTCGGTTACTTGTTCAACTAGACCGGCTTTTACCATTTTATCGACTCTAGTCTCGACAAGAGGATAAAGATCATCCCTATCTCTTTTCAATTCGAAAAAGAAACAATCATCATAGATAGGCTGATGCTTCTGAGAATTAATCATCTCTGTTTTGGAGGTTCCATTTGCCAAACAGACTTCAATCGACCGCATTATCCTGATTCTATTGTTTTCGTGAACCTTATTAGCTTCTACTGGGTCGAGTTTCTCTAATGCCTCATGCAACTCGCGATTTGAAAGATTCTCATAAGGCTGCATATCGACTTTATTAGAATTAACGGTTAGGTCATAATCATATAAAGCGCTTCTAAGATAAAGCCCACTACCACCAACAATAATAGGAATTCTACCGCGAGAAATGACGTTATCCAGCATATTCCTTAAATCATGTTGGTAGCGAAAAATATCATACCCATCATCACATTCTAAGAAAGAATAAAGATGGTGTGGGACTTCCTGCTTTTCATTTTCAGTTGGGGCGGCCGTTGCTATCTCGATGCCTTTATAGACCTGGAAAGCGTCGCCATTGATAATCTCGCCGTCAATCTTTTTGGCAAGTTCAATCGCGAGGCATGATTTTCCAGATCCGGTCGCTCCGGTTAAAACAATAATCATCTAAGGCTATCCCTTATTTCCAATAAACGTTCTTCAACGAGCGATATCAATTCATTTCTATTCGCAATCAGCGGATTGTTCTTCAATGCGTCTAAAGCATCAATATATTTGGCTTTATGTTTGGCGTGCTCTTCGCTGTTTGTGAAGTTTTCCGCCATTGCTTTCTTCTCTTCAACGATTGTTGTAGCAAGTTTCTTCAATTCAGGATCGTTTCTGATTGATTCCTCCAATGTTAGGTATTCCTTTAAAATCGGGTCTTTAGACATATGGAAGGAAACGTCTTTGGCTTTTAGAATCAAAGGGTCTTCAGTCAATTCTCCGATAAGTGAATACGTATGTGTCTCAACAATCTTAACAGGAACGATGCAGCCGATTAAATATTCAGGTCCAACAAAATTGACAGGTTTTCCATTATCTGCATAACCGGTGAGGACATCACTATTCTTTTTCGATGGACCGATTACCAATACATCATATGTTTTGCCAACCATAGCGGCAGAATGTTCAGCAGTTGTTTCCTCAATAACGGCCTTTAGCCTATCAAATCTTTCGTGTTGGATAGATGGGTCAACTTGAACCATTTTAGCCGCTGGCGTGCCTTGTCTAGCAGAATAGATAAATGTAAATGCCGAGCTATATTTAACCTCTTTGCACAATGAAAGCGTGTCTTCAAATTCCTCTTCTGTTTCTCCGGGGAAACCAACGATGATATCGGTTGTCAAAGAAATGTTAGGTATCTTTTCTCTAATCCTTCTTACTTTCTCTAAATATTCTTCCCTTGTATAACGCCTGCCCATTCTTTTAAGGCAAGATGTTGAACCGGATTGTACCGGGAAATGCAGCCATGGAATAATATTTGAATATTTGGCCATAACATCAATCATGTCATCGCTGAATTGGCTAGGATATGATGTCAAAAATTTCACTCTAGGGAAACCAAGTTTTGCTACCTCTTCAAGAAGAGTGGCAAAGTTTGTGCCATCATTTAAATCAAGACCATACGAGTTAACATTCTGGCCAAGAAGGCAGACTTCTTTATAGCCTTCATTGTTCAATTTCTTGCATTCTTCAATGATGTCGGAGGCTTTGCGCGAACGTTCTCTTCCTCTTGTGTATGGAACAATGCAATAGGTGCAGTATTTATCGCAGCCATAGGATATGTTAACGAAGGCCTGGAAATTCGAAAGGCGGTTAGACGGCATGTTCTCAACAATCTCAGACGCAAAAGATCTGACATTGATAAGAGACTGCTGTTTCTCGACAACATTATTTAATAAAGGCAGGAGATTATGGACATCATGGGTTCCGATAATCAGGGAAATCCATGGATATGTTTTGGTTAACTGAACAGCGACTCCGTCTTCTTGCATTACGCAGCCCGCAATAACCAACAAGAATTGTTTGTTTCTCTGGTAATTTCCCTTAAAAGAGCCGATTTCACCAGAGACTTTGTCTTCGGCGTTTTCTCTTACAGCGCAAGTGTTGATAACGGCCAAATCGGCCAATTTTGGATCATCAGTCCTTATCATGCCAGCTAAGGCGAGATATCCAGACATGATTTCCTCGTCTCTGACATTAGCCTGACAGCCAAACGTTTTGATGTAATAGTATTTTCCAGTTAAAAACGCTTGGAGATTTTCAGGAACCTTATTTGGATCAATGATCGTCTCGATATGCTCAGGCTTTCTAGAAGCCTCTTTCTGGTTTGGGAGTATATTGTTCTTACTTTTCTTCATGTTATTCCTCCACTTCTTCGTTGATGACTTTAATGGATTTCGTCTTGTGGGTCTTCTCGTCCGCTTCAATTAGGACGCCATTTACCATCAGCCTTCCCGATTCTGGGATTTCGAATCGTCCTTTTTGTCCTAATACTATTTTATTTATAACCGAGCTCTTCTCAAATCCAATCACCCCATCCGGATCGCCACACATGCCGGCGTCACATATAAAGCCAGTGCCATTTGGAAGTATTCTTGCATCGTTTGTTTGAACATGGGTATGCGTTCCCACTAACGTTGTAATTCTACCATCTAGAATGTATGCGGCTATTTGTTTTTCGCTTGTTGATTCTCCATGGAAATCGACTATGTGAATGCAATTACTATTGTTGTTGATAACACTCTTTATGGAAAGGAGGGGTTCGCGGACATCTTCTCTCATGAACGATTGGCCTAAAACGTTTGTGACCCTCATCTCGACACCATTACACAAGAAGACACTTGAACCAGAGCCCAAATCATAATGGAATAGATTTAGCGGTCTTATAAGGTTGTCGGCTTTAGAGATATAGTCGTCAATTTCAGGCTTTGAATGCCAATGATTGCCCAAAGTAATCGCGTCAACGCCCAATGACATAAAATAATTGTAGTCATTCTCCGTTAATCCTCGACCATGCGATGCGTTTTCTCCATTCAGAATAACAAAGTCTACTTTATGTTTCCTGATGAGATTGGGTAGTGAAAGCCCAACGGCAATCCTACCGCGTTTGCCAACAACATCGCCTAAAAACAATATATTCATGAGAGCGAAAAAACCGCCAAATTATTTAGCGGTTTCAACTGCACGATATTCACGGATGACCGAGATCTTAATCTGACCTGGGTAAGTCATCGTAGTCTCGATTTTCTCTCTCATATCCTGAGCCAATTTAACGGCGTCAAGATCAGAGATTTTTTCCGGTAGGACCATGACACGAATCTCACGGCCTGACTGCATAGCGTATGCTTGCTGAACACCATCGTATGATTTTGCGATATCCTCAAGTTGGGTAATACGCTTAATGTAGGTTTCCATAGTTTCAGATCTTGCACCCGGTCTAGCTGCAGACAATGTGTCCGCGGCTGCGACTAAATGTGCAATGACAGACTTAGCTTCGACATCGCCGTGGTGAGATTCTATAGAATTAATGACAACTTCTGGCTCGTTGTATTTTCTTGCGAGATCAGATCCCAAAAAAACATGTGAACCTTCCATTTCGAAATCGACCGATTTGCCGATATCGTGGAGTAAGCCTGCACGTCTAGCGAGGTTGACATCGAGTTTTAATTCTCCTGCCATAATACCGCAAAGATATGCGACTTCCATAGAATGCGTAAGAGCATTCTGGCCATAAGAGGTTCTGTACTTAAGTCTACCAACATATCCGAGAAGCTCTCTGTTTATTCTTGGCAAACCAAGTTTGAATGCCGCCTCTTCGCCCGCTTTCTGAGTCTCAGATTCAAGATCCTTCTTCATCTTAGCGGCAACTTCCTCAATTCTTCCTGGCTGGATACGGCCGTCTTTAACGAGCGATTCAATGGTTCTTCTTGCGATTTCCCTTCTGATAGGATCGAAGCATGAAACTGTGATAACCTCTGGCGTATCGTCAATGACGAGGTCAACGCCTAAAGTTTGCTCAAGAACCCTGATGTTACGTCCTTCGCGTCCGATTAAACGGCCTTTGAGGTCATCAGAAGGAAGCGGAATAACCGCCACGGTTCTTTCGGTGACGACATCTTGGGCATATTTATCGCATGCCACGGAGATGATGTCTTTGGCAAAGGCTTCCGCCTGTTCTTTTGCATCATCCTGTGAATTCTTGATGTACTGAGCAATTTCAGTGGACATCTTGGATTCAACCCTTGACATGATTTCGTCATGGGCTTCTTTAACGGACATTCCCGCAACCTTTTCAAGTTCGGCAAGAATGGCGTTGATTTTCTCATCTAACTGAGCGGATTTAGCCTCATATGCCTCAATCTTTTTGTCAAGATTGTCATTCTTGGCATCTAAGGATTGTTCCTTACGATTAATGTCTTTCTCGCGTGAAACAATGGAAGCTTCTCTGGCATCTAACTTAGCCTGTTCGGTTAAGGATTCAGATTTCATAACACGGATTTCATTCTGTGCTTGCTGCTTCGCTTCAAAAGCAGCCTGTTTAGCGTCGATTTTAGCATTCTTTATAATCTTCTCGCCTTCAACCTCAGCATCGTGAATAATGCTTTCAGCTTTCTTGGATGCTGCCTTCTTTTTTAAAGAAGGAACAAGCATGAACACTGCTACGGGAATAGCGATACCGACTATAAGTCCAATTAAGCCAAATACGATGCCAGCAATTACTGGATTTTGCATATTTAAAACTCCTAATCAAAATAGTCGAAAGGCACATCATACTCAAAGAAGAGCTTTGCTAAATTGTTATATATTTACGGGTTGACCCGATAAACCAATTCCCAAATGAATCTATGGGTAAGTACCTTTGGTACGCTGTTATTTTAGCAACATAATATTTATTCCGCCACCTTTTACGCGTCTTTATTTAATTAATATAAGATTTTATCGAAGAAAATTTTTATAACGCCAATCAAGCGGCAAATAAAAAGGCCTATATTCTAGGCCAATTTATCATTAGAGATCAACTTCTCCCGTTTCTGAATCCACCGAAGGTTCTTTATCCTCTTTCATGGCGCTGCGCAGCTTTGCTTCAAGCTCATCAGAAATCTCTTTATGGGATTTGATGTACTCTTTTGCGGCTTCGCGTCCATTTCCGATTTTCTCGCCGGACATTTCGTACCAGTTGCCTGTCTTGTGGATGAATCCTTGTTCGATAGACAAATCAAGAATTTCGCCTTCCTTAGATATTCCCTTACCGTAGATAATTTCAATTTCGCAAGTTTTGAATGGCGGTGCGACTTTGTTTTTAACAACTTTGATCTTGACCGTGTTACCGATGATATCGGAACCGTTCTTAATGGCTTCTGCTCTACGCAAATCCATACGAATTGATGCATAGAACTTGAGTGCACGACCGCCGGTTGTAGTCTCAGGGTTACCGTACATAACGCCGACTTTTTCACGAATTTGGTTGATGAACATGACAGCGCATCCGGTCTTAGATAGAACGCCTGCAAGTTTTCTCATGGCCTTTGACATGAGCCTAGCATGTAGACCAACCTGATTATCGCTCATGACTCCATCAAGTTCAGCTTGTGGAACAAGTGCGGCAACAGAGTCGACGATGATGATGTCGATTGCGCCAGACTGCGCGAGCATTTCAACGATTTCCAATGCTTCTTCGCCGCTTCCCGGTTGTGAAAGGATGAGTTCGTCGATATCAACGCCCAATTTAGCAGCGTATTCCGGATCGATAGCGTGCTCAGCATCGACATATGCAGCTCTGCCACCTTTCTTCTGCGCTTCTGCGACCGCTTGCAAAGCAAGTGTTGTTTTTCCTGACGATTCAGGACCATAGATTTCGATGATTCTTCCTTTCGGGTATCCACCGATTCCTAAGGTTTTATCAAGAAGCAATGAGCCGGAAGGTATAGCGTCAACATCGACATGTGGTTGTTCGCCCATACGCATGACAGCGCCTTTGCCGTACTGCTTCTCGATAGCTTTTAACGTCTCCTTAAGGGCGACGTCTTTGTCTGTTAAGACAGTTTCTTTTTTTGTAGCCATTTTCAGCCCTCCACTAATATATAGTCGAGTTTTTGCGATTTTTTACCAAAAACTTATGAAATTATCAAAATTAATTGGTCTAACATGCGATCTATACACGTTTCTCTAATCTCATTTCTCAATCCCTCAAAATCCTGCTGAAGTTCAACGACACCATACTTTGAGGAAATTGCCATATTAACGCGTCCAACAGGAGCGCATCCCGGTTCAGCCGTTGGTCCAGCGTTGCCTGTGAAAGAAACGCATATGTCAACACCAAGTTTCTTCCTGCCTTTGATTGCCATCTCATTGGCGATATGCTGAGAAACGACACCATACTTTGTTATTTCGTCTGGGTCTATGCCGAGCAACTTAACTTTTTCTTCGGCACGATACGTTACCAAACCGCCACAGAAAACATCAGATGCGCCAGGCACTGTTGCAATGGTTGCCGCAAAAAGCCCAGCGGTTAACGATTCAACGCAGCCCAAAGTTAATTTTTTGTCCCTTAAAGCGTTGATGACTTGAGAGACTTTTGTTTGATTACTCATGTTTGTCCTCCTTGAAGACGTTTAAATTCTTAACGACATAAATCACGCCGGATAACAAACTTGCAAAGGCGGTAATATAAACGACGATTTTCGTAATCCAACCACCATCGAAATAAGCAAACGGGAATCCGTTAAGCAAAACAAGCGGAATAGCAATCATCTGGCAAACCGTCTTAATCTTTCCAAAGATATTTGCAGCGAGAACAATCCCCTTTCCTGCAGCAATGAATCTCAAAGCATCAACAACGATGTCGCGCGCAACCATAAGGATGACTACATACGTGAAGAATGGGATTTTTATTTGTTCCCCGAACCTCGAAACGCAGAGATAAATGAAAGTGGTATTGATTAAAAGCTTGTCGGCGACTGGATCGAGAAATTTTCCAAGGTCCGTAACCTGATGCCATTTTCTTGCAAGATATCCATCGAGGAAATCAGTGAACGATGCAATTAAAAAGACGACGCAAAGGATTAAATAAACACCATTAATTTTTAAACCCCCGCCACAATCGATTAAGAAAGAACAAGTTTTATAATAAAGAGGGCTTGACGGCACGTAAAAAGTAAAAACATCGCACACGATCATTGCGATAAGCATTGCAACGATGAGAGCAATTCTTGAAACAGTAATCTTAGTTGGAATGTTCATAATGATATCCTTTAAATTGAGTATCCGGCCCTGTAAGCCATGTTTTGTCGTGGGCGACAATTAATCTCAGATTTCTCTGGAGAATCATCCTTCAATTCGGATTCATCTCTTCCCCTACCAAATTTGGGTTTCTCGCTTGTGGGGTTTGCCTCGTTTCATCTTACTGTCGCCAGTAAGCTCGTCTCTGTGGCACCTTGGGGAATCCGATCTTATAAAAGACCTTCATCCGCCGTTACGCGCTCCCGCGTACCTAGATTTATTTATTGATCTAGCGCAATCACTACAGCCATCGCAGGCTGTGCGAGCATGGACTTTCCTCTCCCGAATGGAAGCAGTCGCCTGGGCCGGAAATGTTTATTTCGGCTTCCTCCTGTAAACCTCATCAGGATTGACTCCTTTGCTTAAAAGGAATTCCTCGTAACAGTTTTTCCTGTTGATGAGATCGAGGTTATCGCTGGTAACATGATCGCCCGGCTTGATGTATTTGTACTTCTCTTTAAGAGATGCATTTTCAGCTTCAAGCGTTCTGATTTTGCTATTGAGAGCATCAATATCAGCTTGAGGGGTTGGCCCGCTCTTTTCAAGCGAATCAATTTTCTCTTTAAGTTGAGCGATACGAGTAGATGCGGCAATGGTGAATCTCTCAAATGCCCTGTAATCTTGAATGACGATATCAAGGAATTCGTCAACTTCATCAGGGTTATATCCCTTTACGTCTCTCGTAAACTTGCGAGCGATAATGGTTTGTGGTTTTAATTTGATTTCATTCTCCATGGCTTCAATTATATTGAAGGGCGATAAAACCTTCAATAACGCATTATCTTTTTATATTTATAAAAGGAAAAGATTGAATGATAGTGATAGAATCTAACCCATGAAAGCATTAGAAAAAGCCTTAAAAGAAAATAGAGTGCTCGTATTTATCGACTTAGAAGGAACGCAGTTCAGCCATGAGATGATTGAGATTGGCGCATATGTTGCCATTTTAAAAGATGACCTAACGATCAAGAGAGTATTGAAAGGGTTCAGTACATATGTAAAAGCTAAGCACTCAATCGGCGGGATCGTAACCAAACTAACGGGTATTACCGAAAAAACGCTAGAACAAAAAGGGAAACCGTTCCCAGAAGTTTTAAAGAAATTCAGAGGCTATGTCGGCAAATATTGGAACAAATGCAAATTCGTAACATTTGGCAGCCATGATTTGCGCATAATCAACATGTCAGTCGAGAATAGTCCTAAAGACCAGGAATTATCCGAAATCGCCCACGCAATTAATAAAAACCACTTTGATATGTCCGTATTCTTAGGACAATACGTTCAAGATCAGAATGGTAACCCTTTATCACTATCAAATTATTTAAAGGTGTTTGACGTCCCATTTGAAGGCGTTGCTCATACAGCTTTAGCCGATGCATATAATCTGATGATTCTATATAAGGCACTTCTAGAAAAACATGAAGTCCTTGAGGCGGAATACAAAAAAACATTGACCCATGTTCACCACATGCCAACCCCAGTGCAGATCGTCATCAATAAATTAATCAAAGGCGAAACGGTCACGCCAGAGGATTACGATGAAGCCATTAAGGAGGCACTCCGTTAATGGTAAAGTACCCTTCAGGAATTAAAATGGATGTTGAAAAAACGCCCATCAAGAAGAAAGAGAAAAAGCATATAGAAAGCGCTGCTAACCGTGGTATGGGTTTTGAAGCCGATATCAACGATACCAACGCTTATTACTTAGAAAAAGAGATGGCATTGATCTATAAAAGGCCGACGCCAATCAACATCGTAAAGGTGGATTACACCAAAGGCGCAAAGATTACCCAAGCGTATTTCGAGGCCCAGTCGACAACCGACTACAACGGAGTGTACAAAGGACACTACATCGACTTTGAGGCGAAATCGACAAGGTCCGCAACATCATTTCCTTTGTCAAATATTGCTCCTCAGCAAGTCAGGCATCTAAGAAATGTCAAAAAACATGGTGGAATAGCCTTCTTTTTAATAAATTGCTATGCAATTGGAGAAGTCTACCTGCTAGATGCTGAATTTGTTTGCGATTTCTACGAAACCAAGCCAAGAAAGTCCATACCGATTTCTGTTATAAAGGAGAAGGGCCATCTCGTAAAAGAGGCTTATAGGCCAAGATTTGACTACTTGCCTTTAGTAGATGAAGTCTTCTTGAAATAAAGACAATACTCATGGAGCCTGCAGTTTTCACAACGTGGGCTTTTTGCGTGGCAGATTTTTCTTCCGAAATGAATCAATTGATGGTGAATTTGACCCCATTTCTCTTTAGGGAAATTCTTTTGAAGCTTAATCTGCAAATCATATGGGTCCATTGAAGGTTTGGAATAGCCCAGACGATCAGATATTCTATGAACGTGGGTATCTACTGGTATTGCCGGAACGTTAAAAGTCTCCAGTAAATATACTCCGGCGGTTTTGGTGCCAACTCCGCTTAATGAGATTAAATCATCTAAATTTTGGGGTACAACACCATTGAATTTAGCCACTAAGTCGTTAGCTAAAGAAATAATGTTTCTGGCTTTATTTTTATATAGACCAAGCGGTTGAATGATACGCTCAACATCCTTTTGGTTAGCCTTAGCAAGTTCAAAAGGCGTTGGGTATTTTTCAAATAATAGCGGCGTAACTTTGTTGACTGATTTGTCGGTTGTCTGAGCGCTTAAAGAAATGACGACAAGGCATTGAAAAGGATTATCAAAAACGAGTTCGCACCCAACCCCCGGAAACTCTTTTTCCAAAAAGGCAATTACTGCCCTACTCTTTGTCGTCAACATTCCAAAGACTCTTGGCGATTTCTATGGTCTTTTCAATATCAGAGTCCCAAGAATCGCTTACGCCAGAGGCCCCCTCTTTAATGATGTCTTCTTCTCTTCTGCGATTGCGAAGTATCTTATCGACGGCCCTTATAGACGTCTTGCCTTGTTGCTTTGCGTCAATTAAGGCATCCTTGATTTCTTCGTCGGTAAAATCGGCATTAATCCAGCCGTTTAAAGAATCTTTCTCCAAGGGAGATAAAGTCTTACCCATCTTCTCTTCAAAAAACTTTAGAAGCGAGGCACGTCTGGCTTCAAGTTCTTTATTCATTGCCGTATCTTGCTCAAGGCTGAATTGCTTGACAAATTCCGCCCTAACTTGTTTTTTAACGTTATCGATAGACCAAGAGCTTTCTCCACCCATGCTTTCCAACGTGATGAGATTCCTTTGAAAAAGACCGGCCATTATCTTATCTATTTCAGGAGCAGATAATGACATCTTCATCGCCAAATCCTGTGAGGTAAAAAAAGTGTTCCCTTGTTCAAGCAGCCTATCAATGACCAAAATAACCACTAATTCATTTTCGCTTAAGCCCAATTTCTTGTAGCAATCCAGGATAGTGCCACGGAAACTTACCGCAGAAAATATTGCATTATTTGTCATATCTATCAACCCATCCTTTTCTTTTTTCTTCATTTATCTTTTCGGGGTTTAATTCATCAAGCAACCCTCTATTTCTCATTATCGCTTCTTTTGTCCCCTCATCAAGGCCAAACCCAATAGTCTCCGCAAATCGTTCTGCCCTGATGATTCTCAAAGGGTCCTCGGCAATTCTTTTATCCGGATCGCCGATGAATTTGATTATCCCAGAATTTAAGTCATCAATACCATTGGCGAAATCATGAACCTGATATGCTTCATCAATGTATATGGCGTTGATGGTGAAGTCTCTTCTGACGTAGTCTTCTTCTATATCTTTCACAAATCTCACTAAACTTGGATGGCGTTTATCGTTATAATCCCCTTCAACCCTTAGCGTTGTTATATCCACTTTTATGCCAGCAACTTTAACTCTGATTGAGCCGAATTTAGCAAATTGGTATTCAGCATTGGGTAGAAAAGTTTTTTCTTCATCTGGTGTAGCGTCAGTGGCAAAATCCCTATCTTCATAATCACGTCCAAGCAAAAAGTCCCTGCTTGTTCCACCGACCATATAAAGTCTATAACCGTTTTGATTAAAAAGAATTTTTAGGATTTCAAAGGCTTCGTCTCGCATATCTAGTATGATAACACAAAAAATAAAACCTCGCATAAGCGAGGCCTTAATTTCAAAATCAAAGAGAAATTAGTTAAGTTTTGCTTTTAACGTCTTAGAAACTTTGAAGCTGATTGTGTTGCTTGCAGGGATTTCGATCTTTTCCTGATTGGATGGGTTTGTGCCAACTCTTGATGCACGTTCCTTCTTCTCGAAGATACCAAATCCAGAGATCTTAACTGTTTCTCCAGCTGCAACCTTAGATGCGATGACTTCGAATGTTGCATCAACGATTGCTTCTGCATCTCTCTTGTTTGCCTCTGTTAAGGCAGTGACTTTTTCAATTAATTCTGCTTTGTTCATTTTGTGTTCCTCCTCCTTTTTTTCAAATCAGAGCGTGAGAAGATTACCACTCAACGTCAGTTCGTTCAAGTAATTTATAGTAGAATTTACGAAAAAAATTCCGATTGCATCAAATGTTTTCTATTTCCTCATTCTGTAGACAATCTGAATTGGGGTTCCAGAGAAATCAAATGATTCTCTAATTCTGTTCTCTAGATAGCGGGTGTACGAGAAATGTGCGGTATTAGGATCGTTGCAAAAGAAGACAAATGTAGGAGGCGCTACGTCCACCTGGTTTGCAAAAATAATCTTCAAACGTCCATGATTGAAGTTTGGAGTTGGGTTCATATCTTGAGCGTCAGCGACAATTCTATTCAAAACCGGAGTAGGTATTCTTCTGTGATATGCTTCGTGCGCCGTTTTGATGGCAGGCAATATTTGTTGGCATCCTTCCCCCGTTGCGGCAGAGATAAAGTATATTGGGGCATAATCCAAGAATTTGAATTCCTTCCTGAACTTTTCGGTGAATTCGTTTTTTGACAATTCGCCGCCTTTACCCAAATCCCATTTGTTAACGAGGACAATGACAGCCTTGTTTTTCTCAACCGCATATCCAACAACGTGTTTATCTTGTTCCAAAATGCCGACCGAAGCATCAATCAAAAGCAAGCAGATTTCAGATCTCTCGATGGCGGCCATTGCTCTTAATGCGGCATATTTGTCTACTGCTTCGTATATCTTGCCTCTTTTTACCAAACCAGCCGTATCGATAACAACGTAATTCTGACCATCTTTTTCAAATTCGGAATCAATTGAATCCCTAGTTGTGCCAGCAATATCGGAGACAATGGTTCTCGTGTTACCAAGTAATCTATTGGTTAAAGAAGATTTCCCAACATTAGGACGACCAATCAAGGCAAAAGGGATTGCATCGCCATATGAGACGACCTCTTTCTCCGGAAGGTTTTTAACAACTTCATCAAGTAAATCGCCAATTCCAATGCCATGCGCGCCGGAGACAGCCATAGGTTCTCCGAATCCTAATTTAAAGAATTCAGAGGTATTGGCGAATTCTTGGATAGAATCAATCTTATTAGCGGCCAAAATAACTTTCTTACTTGTCTTATGAAGGAGTTTAGCGATGAACCTGTCGTTTGATGTAACTCCAAGCTTGGAATCCACCAAAAAAATAATTACATCGGCCTCATCTATTGCGATTTCAACCTGCGTTCTTATTTCTTGCTGAAAAGGAACGTTCTGAACCTGAATGCCGCCAGTATCAATAACGGTGAATTCTTTGGTGAGCCAAGTTGCCTTCCCATATAAACGATCCCTTGTAATTCCGGGGGTCTCTTCGACAATTGATTTTCTCTCACCGACAAACCTATTAAATATCGTTGATTTGCCCGCGGAAGGCGAACCAACCAATGCGACAACGCCTAGTTCCATTACGCTTCAACCCCCGTCTTTTCTTTAACGATATCCAGAATCGCATCAACGACTTCTTGGATGCTCATATCCGATGTATCTAATTGGACAGAATCTTCTGCCGCTCTTAAGGGTGCAAAAGCCCTATGTGAATCAATAAAATCGCGTTTCTTGACATCTTCGATAACATCTTCCATCGTTGTCGGAATACCTTTTGTGAGATTCTCATCATATCTTCTTTTTGCCCTGCATTCTACCGAGGCAATTTGGAAAATTTTAACCTGAGCATTGGGTAAAACATAGGTTCCGATATCCCTGCCATCCATTACGACTGATTTTGAGTTTGACATTGTCCTTTGCATATCCACCAATGCAAGCCTTACAGGTTTCATGGCGGCAATGTAGCTAACCTTGCTTGAAACAATTGGGGTCCTGATTACTTTTGTGACATCTTCCCCATTGCATAAAACCGTGCCATCTTCCAAAAGATCAATGGTCAACCCCGAAAGAACCTTAACCGACTCTTCTTCATTTTCGGGATTTAAACCCGCTTTAATAACTGCATATGTAACGGCACGATACATAGCGCCGGTATCAATGTATGTGTAATTTAGAGCTTTTGCTACAAGTTTTGCTACGGTTGACTTTCCGGCAGCTGCTGGCCCATCAATCGCAATTGAAATAGTCTTATCATTCATAACTAGGCTCCTTTCACAAAGACAAAATAAGCCACGACGAATAATACTATCAGTATTAATGCGATGCCATATTTAACTGCACTTTTGATTTTGATTTTTTTCAAATAAGCACCATAGTAAGTGTTTTTCCTCGGCTTTGAAGAACCTGGTGCCAAGCTTTTTGCGGAAGTCGCGTTTAAAACAGATTCCTCATCATTAGGAGAAATGCATCTTTCGTTTTTTGAATTATGTGGGGGGAATTTATCATCAGGGAGATTTTTAATCTTCTCTCTATATCTTCTCCACTTCGCCGTTCTTGTCTCTTCCATACCTTGATATTCTACATTGAAATGTTTTCTTTAGAAACAGCGGAGATGATATTTAATGATTAGTTATGCCTAACCAAAATAACACTCTATAATCGTAAGTAAATCCGGAGGAAAAACTAATGGCAAGAAAAGTTAAAGTTAATCAGGATGCATGCATCGGCTGCGGCGCTTGCGCTGCTGCTTATTCAGACATCTTCAACATCAATGATGAAGGCAAGTCTGAAGTCGTCGCTGATCCAGCTGAGGACCAGGTTGACGATATCATTGCAACATGCCCAGTTGCTGCTATCGAAGAAGAGTAATATCCCAAATACAGTAAATCAGTCCACCACATTGGCGGACTTTTTTATTTTTCAAATCGAAGAAGTTTATGAATTGAACGGTAGACAACAAACGTAACCGCGATGACGATGGAATCTTTTATAGCATTAAGAGGAACCACAGCTAGTAAGCCATAACCCCACTTCCAATCGGACAATAAATTCAAGATAGCAGGATTTGCAGCCATACACATTCCTTTGATTGTGGAATCTTCCAAACCCATGACGTACATATAGAATGGCAACATAACATAAACATTAAGGATTGTTGCAATAACAATCTGCAAAACCGTTGAAATGGCAAGGCCGATTGCAACGCCTTTTAGATTTCTCTTGTGTTTGTAGACAATTGTGGCTGGAATAATAAATGCAGCAGAGAAAACAAAATCCGCTAATTCGCCAACGCAAAGGGTAGATGTCATAGGGAGTTTGATGAGAGTTTTTACAACTATTATGATCAAGGCAGTTAATGGCCCATAGGCATATCCCGCAATAAAGATTGGAATCTCATCAAAGTGCAACGCAAGGAATGAAGGCAAAAATGGAAGATTAATTTGAAAAATCGGCACAATATATAGGATTGTAGATATCGCGCCGAAAATTGCGGTTCTTGCAATGATTCTTGTCCAATTCTTCTTAGTTGACGGGAAGAATGCGCCGTATAGCTTAACTGCAAAAACGCAAAAAACGGCAACAGAGACAAGCATGACAATGTTGGCAATGTTCATAAAATAAAACCCCCGAACAAAACATGCTACAGGGGTTGATATGGCAAATCACATCAGCTTCTAACATCCGGACTTTCCGTTGGCGCTGGAATTACACCAGACTCATGCTCATATGGAGCTCGCGGGCTATAACCGCCAGTCGACGAAACAATCGTCACCCTGAAGCAAGTCATATTCTACTCTTGCACATGCAATAAACAAGATTATGCTTGGGCAACAGGTTTTTTATCTTGGAGCAAGTCATCCAAACGATCAAATCTCATAGCGCTCAAAAAGGACAAGGCAGGAACAATTTGCGAATTAGGAACCGGTGCTCTCATATCTTTTTGGAAGAATGTGTATTCAACTTTTGAAGCATTCTCGAACTTGTTGATCAATAACTCTTTGGTAACAGGGTAATGAAGCATTAAAGCTTGCTCATCCGTATGAATCTCATCTAAAACCAATAAAGAGAGAATGAAATAATAATCTACGATTCTGGACACTTCTACATAGTCATAATCGCTTCCCAACAAAGAGGAAATGGATGAGCACAATTTGCCATGAGCAATGTCAAATTCTTTAACAGATTTGGAATTACGTGCCATATCTACCGTGGATTCTTTCATAATGGAGACTAAATCTGAATATGTTTTTCCTGAAGGAATCTTATCTTCTGGCAAAGCCTCTTTAACAGCGCGTTTTATGATTGAATCCTTGGTTTTGGATTCGGATAAATTAAACCCGATTCCTTTCCTGAAAGAGACAATATAAGAACGGGTTGTAGGCTTTAAGTAATGCAATTCTTTGGTATCGTTTGAAATGAAAGGCAGTTGGTTTTTCGACTCGAGGTCCTTGCTCAATTCCTGTATCTTTTTGTAAAAACCGATAACATGGTTATTCCATTTCATCTTCTTTTTATCTTTGGAAGTGAAATCTTCCCTATTGATAAGTTCGTCAGAGAAGAATGCAAAATTTCCTGAATAGTATTTCCCATTGAGCGAAAGGGTATAATCCATGCTCTTGACGCCATCAACATGGTTCTCAACTGGCGCATCTTCAAAAACGTGAATATATTCTTCAGTAATTTTATTGAACTTATCCATTCCTTCTTGAGTCAGCTTATAAGCATATCCAGACGGGCGTTCATCAGTTGAAGAAAGAGACGTGGTCCTGATCGCGTAAACACCACTCTTCCAAACAGAAAAAACCATGCTTGAATCCTTATCGTTGGTTTTCGTAGGTTGAGTAACCTGAATGGAGAATAATTCTAAATCTTTAAAGTAATTCATATTTTCTTAAGCCTTTCGATAAACGCGTTTCTTTCTTCTTCGCTATCGAACGAGAAGAAAACGTTATTCTTGTTGATGTGGATGAATGAGGCATCGAATTTTTCTTTGAGAATATCCTCATCTGACTTCTCGAAAGATGCTGGGCTATCTTGCAGTTTCTTAACCAAGGCCTCAGTGTCACGGACGGATAGATGCTCGTCTTTAATTAATGTGACCGCCAAGAATTTACTCTTTTCATCAAGCGGTTCAATAGCTCTAGCGTGCCCATAGGATAACTCGTCTCGCGAGACCATTTGGATGATAGATTCGGGAAGTTTCAATAATCTCATTGTGTTGGTAACTTGGGATCTTGATTGATGAGATATTGTGGCGATATCCGCTTGGGGATAAGAATAATCTTCAAACAAAGCTTTGAATACGTAAGCAAACTCGATAACGCTGGAGTCTTTTTGGTCGCGTATATCGGATAAAATCATCAGAAGGGCCTCTTCGTCCTCAACATTAATTATCCATGCCGGTACATCCCAATATTTAAGGCGTTTTGCAGCGTACAAACGTTTTCTACCGCATAAAAGTTCGTAGCGATTTCCCTTTTTCCTAACAATAAGAGGAGCAAAGACACACTTATGGGATACAGCTTCAGTAAACGTTTCGATTATTGCAGGAGAAATCTCAGCATTCTTAATAAAAGGATTGTCATCAACCATCGTTAAAGAAATTCTTACTGAGGGAGTTTTCAAAAGATTTTTTTCAATGTTTTCGATAACGCCAATTTTGCAATAGTGTTTAAACAATTCGCTGGAATTGGACGGGAGTTTTGTTCTAGCCATGGGATTATTCTAAATTAAAGATGATGTTTTTGCATCTCTCCCCATGTTCTTGGGTATTTTTTGTTAGTCTCCTTTATTTTCTTGATGACAATATTTGATCTTGTTCCAACATCATTTGGAAGAGATTCTGTATTCATCGAAATAATCTTGCATTCAAGCTTTCTAAAAGCGTCTTTAGCCTCTTTTGTTTCTTCCTCTGCTTTTGACCCTTTCATCGAAAGAAAAATGCCATCCACTTTTAATAATGGCATGGCAAGTTCAAGCAATAAATATAGCGGAGCAACAGCGCGCGCACTGACCAAATCAAATTGACCCCTCATTCCAAGTTCTTCGGCTCTAGCATTAATAACCGTTACATTAGTTAAACCTAATTCTTTTGCAGCCTCTTTTAAGAACGTGCATTTTTTATTAGTAGAGTCAACCAAGGTTACTCTCCATGTAGGCATGGCAATAGCAAAAATGAGCCCAGGGAAACCTGCACCACTACCCAAATCAATAGCCTTGATATTGTCCATTTTTATCGATTTGAGCGGTAGAAGACAGTCATAAAAATGTTTTTCAATAACTTCGCTCTCATCTTTAATGGCCGTTAAATTAAATTTATCATTCCATTCATGAAGCAAATTTGCATATTTTTTGAATGATTCAATCTGCGAGTCGGAAAGAAGCAAGAATGATGATGTTAATTGTTTTAAGTCTTCGTAATTCATATGTGACCCAACTTTCTTAATGTTAGAGCAAGAATTGTAATATCCGATGGATCAATACCAGATATGCGGCTTGCTTGTCCAATGGTTCTTGGCTTGATTCTTGCAAGTTTCTCTCTAGCTTCCAAAGCCATTCCGTTGATGTTGGAGTAATCCATATCCTCAGGTATGGCAATCTTCTCGAGTTTAACCATAGATTTAGCGTTTTCGGCTTCTCTTACAATATATCCTTCGTATTTAATTTTTGTTTCAAGCGCCAAGATCGAATCGTCATTCAGATGGAATTTGAAAAGTTCGGGCATCAAAGGATGAATGCCTTTGTATGTGAGATGCGGCCTCTTCAAAAGCTCCAACCCTCTATGCCCAACATTGATGTCATTATAGCCATTTTCTAAAAGATATTTAGCCATGCCCTGCCTATCGGAAACAAGATTATCTTTCATGACCTGAATAACCTCATTAATCTCTTGGTGTTTTTTTAGAAATGCATCATATTCTGCATCGGAAATCGTACCAACTCTACGCGCGTGTTCAGTTAGGCGGACATCCGCATTATCATGTCTTAAAAGTAAACGATATTCCGCTCTAGAAGACATCAATCGGTATGGTTCTTCTGTACCTTTGGTAACAAGATCATCTATCATAACACCGATATAAGCCTCATCACGCCTAAGTATTAAAGGTTCTTCCCCTTTGATCCATAAAGAAGCGTTTATGCCGGCCATTATACCTAAACCGCCAGCCTCTTCATAGCCAGATGTACCGAGTATTTGACCCGCTCCATACAGGCCTTTGTATTTTCTGATATTTAAGGTTGCGTCAAATTGCAATGGTCTTATGGCGTCATATTCAATCTGATATGCGTATTTTAAAATTTCGGCATGTTCAAGTCCCGGAAGAGAATGAACAAGTTTGTCTTGTATATCATGTGGCATACCAGTTGAAAAACCTTGGATATAAATAGATTCACCATCTTCAAATTCAGGCTCAAGGAAGAGCTGGTGCCTTTCTTTATCGGCAAAACGCACAACTTTTGATTCAATCGATGGGCAATATCTAGGGCCAACGCCTTTAATTACCCCATTAAAAACAGCGGATTTATCTAAGTTATCCCTAATCAATCTTAAGGTTTCTGGGCTTGTGTAAATGAGCCAGCAAGGAAGTTGATTGTCTAAGGTTCTATTAATATGGTTCCTAAATGAGAAATTAAGTTCTCCTTCCATACCATACTCAATTTCAGCTTTCGAGAAATCAATCGTGCTTTTCTTGACCCTCTGAGGAGTTCCGGTTTTTAAACGGAAAATATCAATTCCCATTTCCTTGAGACACGCAGACAATCCGATCGAAGGTTTCTCACCGTCAGGTCCGCCTTTATACGAATCAGAGCCCGAAATGATATTAGAATCCATGTAAGTGCCAGTTGTTATAATCACAGCCTTGCAGCTAATCTTTTCCCCTGTTTCAGTTACAACGCCATAAACAGTATCATCGGTATAAAGCAAAGACTTAACTTCGCATTCTTTGATTGTTAGGTTCTCAACCCTGTCCAGGAGGTCTTGCATATGCGCTGGATAGCCTTTTTTGTCAACTTGAGCCCTGAGGCACTGAACACCTGGGCCTTTGCTGGTGTTGAGCATCTTGATCTGCAGAGGATGGTAATCGGCTGCAATGCCCATCAATCCACCTAACGCATCAATTTCTCTGACAACAATGCCTTTAGCCGATCCGCCGATATGAGGATTGCAAGGTGTATTTGCAATCATCTTTTTGTTGAGAGTGCACAAAAGAGTACGCATGCCAAGCTTAGCGGCTGCGTGACAAGCTTCTACACCGGCGTGACCGCCTCCAACAACAATAACATCGTAATCCATCGTTTACCCTACCGAATTTGACATATCAAGCTTAATCAGCTGATTCAGTTCAACCGCATATTCCATTGGAAGTTCACGAGAGAATGGTTCAATGAATCCCATGATAATCATTTGAGTGGCATCTTCTTCCGATATTCCTCTAGACATCAAATAGAAAAGCTGTTCTTCGCTGATTTTTGAAACAGTAGCTTCATGTTCAATGAAAGAATTGGCATTTTTGATCTCGCTCGTTGGAATTGTGTCCGACTTAGAAATGTCATCCAAAATCAACGTGTCACATTCAACATGAGAATGCGCATTATCGGCGGTAGATTCCATGCGAACTGTACCGCGATAATTGACAACTCCACCATTTTTGCAAATGGATTTTGAAATAATTGTTGAGGAAGTATCTTTACCTTGGTGAATCATTCTAGCACCATTGTCTTGGAACTGGTTTTTGCCGCCTACCGCAATAGAAATTACGGAGCCCTTAGCCCTATCGCCATGCAAAATGCAGGCAGGATATTTCATGTTTCTAAATGAGCCAATGTTTCCGTCGACCCACTCCATAAGTCCATTCTCTTCAACAAGCGCTCTTTGAGTAACCATATTAACGATATTCGTAGACCAGTTTTGAACGGTTGTATATCTGCATTTAGCATCTTTGAGCACTATGATTTCAACAACCGCAGCGTGCAGTGATTCTTTGGAATAGATTGGCGCTGTGCAGCCCTCTACATAGTTAATATCTGCACCTTCATCAACAACAATAAGGGTTCTTTCAAACTGCCCAGATTTCTCGTTGTTAATTCTAAAATATGACTGAAGCGGTTTCTCGAGGTGAACGCCTTTTGGAACATAAATAAATGAGCCACCACTCCAAACGGCCCCGTTTAATGCCGCGAACTTATTGTCATAATAAGGTACAACCTTACCAAAATACTCTTTAAATATTTCGGGGAACAATTTCAAGCCCATGTCGGTCGAAAGGAAAATTACTCCTTTTTCCTCGACTTCCTGAAGCATATTGTGATACACAACTTCCGACTCATATTGAGTTGTAACGCCGGCTAAATATTTTTGTTCGGCTTCAGGGATTCCTAGTTTATCAAAAGTATCCTTAACGGCAGATGGAACCTTGCTCCAATCCTGCCTTTCGGAAACGTCATAACGGGTGAAATACGTGAACGATTGATAATCCAAAAAAGACAGGTCAGGGCCAAATGATGGGTTCGGCATTTTAACAAAAGCATTGTACGCCTTTAGCCTATACTCTAGCATCCAATCAGGCTCTCCCTTTGCTTTTGAGATAGCCTTAACGACATCTTCATTAATTCCTTTGCCGGTTGTAAAAACGGCCTTGGCATCGGTTTTAAAATCGTATTTATATTGTTCATCAAGGAAGTCGGTGTCTGCCATATTACTCTCCTTCCTTTTTAATAAGCTCTTTCATGGCGTCCCAGCCCATAGTAGCGCAATGAATTCTGGCCGCTTGTTTTCCCGTGTTGATAAAAACAATCGCTTCATCAAGAACGGAGGCGTCGTATTCTTGCAATTGAATCATCTTTTGATATTGCTCAATCGTGTAAATGGCATCCTTATAAGAAGAGCCAATCACACGGTCGCATAAAATATCGGTTGAAGCGCTGGAGATTGTGCAGGCGACACCATCCCACAAAGCGTCAACGATTTTTCCGTTTTCACATTTAATGTATACATCAAAATTATCAATACAATTTGTGCTATCGGTATGAATGGAAGTGTATCCATCGCTTGTGGGAACGTGTTTATGGCTTGGATTAGAATAATGTTCCATGATAATTTCACGCATCATCATTGGCGTAAGTTCAAATGAAGTAGGCATCTAAGAACTCCTTTCCGTGCTTAACGGCATCAACAAGTGCATCTATATCCTCTTTAGTTGTGTAGAAATAAAAGCTGGCTCTAATGGTGGCAACGGTCCCAAGGAATGTATTCAAGATCTTTGCGCAATGCTGCCCAGAACGGCACGCAATTCCTTTAGAGTTCAAAAATGTTGCAGCGTCCTGCGCAAAAACGTTATTGATATTAAAAGTAACGATTGCAGCCTCAGAATTAGGGTTGTAGATAGTGCAATTCTCGGTCTTAAGTAGCTGTTCTACCGCATATTTCTTAAGTTCTCTCTCATATTCGTTAATATTTTCAATTCCAATGGAAACGAGATAATCAACCGCGGCTTTAAGGCCTAAAATCCCTTCGATATTAACTGTTCCAGCTTCAAATTTCATCGGAGCATTTAAATATCCGACATTGCCACACATATCAAATTTTGTGTTCATTCCACCGCCGGACATAAATGGATCCATTTTTTGAAGCAAATCAAACTTGCCATACAAAACACCGATACCAGTAGGACCGCAAAGTTTATGACCGGAGAAAGCTAGGAAATCGACATCCAAATCCTGAACATCTGTTGGAAAATGCGGTACGGATTGAGCACCATCGCAAACAAGGATTGACCCGTACTCATGCGCAACCTTGGCTAGTTCTTTTATCGGAGCCACAAACCCCAAAACATTGGTCACATGAGCAACAGAAACGATTTTTGTGTTCTTGGAAATTACTTTTTTTAAGTTATCAACAGTCAACTTACCATCTTCAGTTAAAGGGATATATGAGACTTTGCAACCAATCACTTCTGCAACTTTAAACCAAGGCAATACATTGGATGCATGTTCAGCTTCAGTGATGAGAATTTCGTCGTCCTTTTTGAGATATTTCATCGCATAACCATACGCGACAAGATTTAAGCTAGCCGTTGCGCCAGCAGTAAAAACAATCTCCGCGGAATTTTTGGCGTTTATAAATTTGCGGATCGTTTCTCTAGTTTCCTGAATTTTTACATCAAGGTTGTAGCAAAGATCGTAATCGCCACGATGCGAGTTGCTTGTTTCGCGAGTATAGTAATTCTCAACCGCTTTCAATACGCAATCAGGCTTGAACGTTGTTGAGGCGTTGTCGAGCCACACTAAAGGCTTGCCCTGCATTTCAATCGAATTGCGGTACATCGGGAAATCTTTTCTAAAGATATAAGGGTCTAACATTTATATGCCTCCCTCAATGGCCCTATCGATAATTCGAAGAGTTTCTTCGTCCTCGAAATAATCTTCGATAGGTTTTAAATAGCCTAAAGAAATAATACGTTTTGCATCTTCTTCGGATATACCACGTGACTCTAAATAGAACAGATGCTGTTCGTTTAATCTACCGACGATTGCAGCGTGTGAAGCAGCCACATCATTTTCGTCAATCTTAAGTATCGGAAGAGCTTTTCCATCGCTTGTAGCATCGAAAACGATAATCTTTGCTTCTTGCCTGGTGTTTGTTTTCTTAGAACCATTCTTGATATAGCTCGTGCCAGAGAAAACCAATTTCGAAGAATCTCTTGCGATTCCATAGTTTGACATAAGCGCGTACGTTTCTATATTGTTATGATAAACGGATGGAATAAATGTCTTTTTCGAGTCGCCTCTTGCAAGTGAGGCAAGGTGCCAATTGCATTTTGCTCCCCTGCCATTGAGATTAATATTTATGGAAAACTTGCCACTTCTATCGGAAAAATCAGCAAATGCACCTTCAAAATATCCATTTTCATCAACATCGACGTCTATTTGTCCGTCAAGTGCATTTACAAAGCTTGCAAAGTTAAGTTTTAAGGTCTCGCCAGAAGCAACATGAAAATGAGCATCGCTTGGAATCTCATCAACATATAGAATTGCCTTCTTATTTTCCCCTGTCTTATTTCTTATCATTGATCTTAACCTTCGTTCCGCATGCGCCAATGGAAACGGTATTCATCGAAGCGTCAACTTCCTTCTCAACTGAAATGCCGAGTTCGTGCTTAATCCATTCATATCCTTCTTTGTCAATTCTTTCAACCAATTCAGGCCCACCTTCAACAGCGATTCTGCCATTAATGAGGACGGCGGTTCTAGTTGGATTAATCATATTGTATAAACGAGCGTAATGGGAGATAACTAAAAAGCCGGCACCTCTTTCTTGCTCGCGTTTGATTTCGTCTGCAACGGTCACCATCGCATCGACATCGAGGCCGGAGTCAATTTCATCAAGCATTGCGAACTTAGGTGACAATAACTTCATTTGAAGAATCTCATTTCTCTTCTTCTCCCCACCAGAGAACCCTTCGTTGAGGTTTCTCTTGGACATTTCAAAAGGAATTCCTAAGGCTGCATATGCATCTTGAAGAGCCTTGTAGAACTGAAATAAAGTCAAAGGTTTTTCTCTATGGGCATTCATTGATGCCTTAAGGAAATCAGCAGAATTAAGTCCAGGTATTTCAGCTGGATACTGCATAGCAAGGAATAGCCCTGCTTTGCTTCTTAAGTCTGGAGTTAATTCCAACACATTAACTTCATCGATATATATTTCGCCTTCAGTCACATCGAAAGACGGGTTTCCCATGATAGCGGCAAGCAATGTGGATTTACCATGGCCATTTGGGCCTAATAACGCTAAGGTTTCGCCTTCTTTCAATTCGAGGTTAACGCCTTTGAGGATTTCTTTTCCCTTTACGGAAGCGTGTAAATTTTTAATCACTAAAGTAGACATACGCCCTCCTCCAAATCGGCACATATTGTAATTTATACGACAAAAGTGTTCAAATGATATGATAAAAGACCTTAAAAATGCGATATTTTCTACGCTTTATTGAAAGTCTAAATTTTACCGCTTGCACTAATTCTCTTAAGAGAATATGATTACACCGCAACGTTTTCGTGCAAGGAGGAACGAGTCCACACTATGAATAAGAAAAAATGTGCTCTCGGACTAGTCGCTTTATTAGCTACAACCACCGGTTTAGCAAGCTGCGATTGGCCAACCAAAGCAAGCAACGGCATTATCTTAACCTACACTGACGCAGCTGGTCAGCGTGTCGGTTATTCTGCCGAAGAGTTATTTGGTTCATATCGCCAATCATCAAGCTCATTAAGCACTGAGTTCGACAAAGTTTACGAAGTTCTGGTTCGTAAATATTATGATGAAGTCAAGACATCCACGAAGGCAGACCTTGAGACAGAGGCTAAGCAAAATGTCTTGTCAGACAAACAGAAAGCAACAACAAACGCAAACAACAACGGCACCACATTCGAGGAAGAACTTGAGAAGATTCTCGATAATGCCGACTGTGATAATGTCGATGAGTTGTATCAATATCATCTCTATCAGTTAGAGAAAGATAAGTTCCAGTCAGATATGTATCAGACATTCGGAACTCAAAACGTCAGCGTCAACGGTGTTGAATCCATGAAGAATGGCAAATATACCGACCCAACCACCAAGGAAGAGAAAGACACGTTCCCTGCTTCAACTGAATGGGGCATCGGAAACGAAGGCTGGTTAAAGGAACAGATGCCATATCATATCCGTCACATCTTGGTTAAGTTAGCATCAGGTCAAGCTGGCAACTTCACGCAAGATAAGATTTCTGAATCCACTTCAGTCGACGCTGGTGGCGAAACAACAAAGTTAGCTAACGTCATGCTATCTCTTGCTGGCGGCTATGTCGCAGACAATGGCGTCATCACGCCGGCGACTAATCCAGCAACATTTGGCGAAGTTGCTCAGCAATATTCCGATGATGGTTCAGCTTCATCTTATGGTGAATACGGAATCATGTCCAAAACCATGGCGTCTGACTTAGTCCACGAATTCAAACTCGGAACATATGCCTTTGAAACCCTTTATAATCAGAGAACAAAGACAACCGACTATGGCAAGAATAACGCATATCGTTTAGCGCCTGGATTACAGGATGGCGAAACAGCCACAGCTGACAAACTAGCCGACATAGAAGACAAGGACCAGAAGCTCAACACAATCGAGGGCGAGAAATCTGTTTACGATTTCTTCAACGATAAAGGCGTCGGCCAGATTCCATTCGGGGCTGCAGTCGCACTCCTTGATTACGCAAAGGAAGTTAAGGATGAAAACGGAAACGTCGTTAACGAAGACAATGACGCTTTCTACCCAAGAAACATCATCTATAACAAATATTTCAATAAGCATAACGTATGCGTAATCACGCCTAACGCAATCGCTTCAAATATGAACAGCAACTATTGCGATGCAGATACAAAAGCTGCCGCAAAGACCAACTATGACAAATTCGCAAGTGATTTCAGCAGCGAGTCCGCGAATGAAAATGGCATATTGTCAACACAGTTTGCATCGCTTCCTGGATTCTCAAGAGACACATCAAATGTCGTTTCAGGAATTGGCAGCAATGTCTTAACAGATACACAGGGAAATGTCATCCTTGCCGTTAGAGCCGGAGCTTCATCATATCAGGGCATCCACTTCATCATCGTCCAAAGATCAGGCTTATCTGAATATGGGTTGAAAGAAGAGAACGGAAAGATTGTTGAGGCAACAGAGGAAAGCGCAACAGATAAGAAATCAACTTCATTATCCGATTACTACACAACCTACACTCCATCTCAGGACAACTATCCAAAGGCCGGAGAAACCGAGAGATCAACATACGTTAACTACAACGTTCAGCAGACATCAGATTTCAATACTCGTGCAAATACAATCACCGACGAAATCAAGGGATACAATAGCAATCTCAACACATACTGGTTCCAGTATCTCGTTGATTCGCAGAAGATTCAGTTTACAGATGATGCAAAAGACATTAAGTCAGACATCATGACATACTGCCAGACCAAGCGTGACGCTACGCTCGCGGCAAATGTCACCACATGGGAAGACAACTGGAAAGAATACGCAGAGCAAATCGCCGCACAGGATGAAGCACGTGCTCAGGGCAAAGACTCAGGCACAGGTTCACTCTTAAGCGAAGTTTGCGCAATCGGTTATGGCAAAGTCGACAAATCAAATGACCCTAACTGGCAGAAAGGAGGAGCTTGCTACTATGCTACCAAGTAACTTCAAGAAAAAAGGACTCCTTGCACTTGTTGCAGGAATCGCTTCAGTCACCGTGCTCGGCGCATGCTCTGACATCGAAGTAAAACCAGTCGATGACAAATACGAAGCCGCACTTGTCAGTGCAGACAACAAAGTCGTCAATAATGAATTAAAAGAGGTTTATGACGCGCTCGTACACACGGGCGACTCCAATTCAGCAAAAGTTTTAAACAACATCCTCTACTCATATTCCAAGGCCATCTATGGTGACTTCTGGGAAATCCACAAGGCTGTTAAAGCTAACGATAGCGCCGCAATCAAGACAATCGCCGATGCCCATAAAGCATATGGCGGTGACGCTTCAAAAGTCACAATCTTCTATGATGAAGTTGTTTATAGAATCAAGAACACATTCCTTGGCTATGTCAACGACACCTCATATCAAACAAGATCGCACTTCGTCGAAAAGAAATTCTACGATGCGCAAATCAAGAATTACTACGACCTCAGAACAGAAGCCGAAGCAGGATACAAAACCTATAATGACACTGAAAAGCTCATTGTTGGTGGATTCCGCCTTTCTGAAACACACGAAGAAAGCGGAAAGATATTGCTCGATGGAGCAAAGCAATCCGATGGAGATGCAACAAATGCATACTTCAAAGATATCTTTGGAACATACGAGAAGTATATCGAACTTAACCTTCTCCCTGATATTTACAGAAGCGAATTAACAGCTCAATACCTTTACACTCAGAACTATGGTCAAATCAAATTGACCTCAGCTCGTAAAGTCGAAACTATGAAGATCTCAGACAACGACCGTTATCCAAACGCAGTTCGCGACTTAGTCAAAGCATATTGCGCTAACGTAATAGGCACAGTTGATAGCCCAAAGAATCTTGAATCAAAATATGACTTCAGATTCCTTGATGATATCAACCAAGGCACAATGGACGACTTCGATGCTGATGAAAAGGCGATGGCTCAGAAAATCCTTAACGAAGCTCACTGGACACTCAATAACGCCGGTACTCCAGCGGATGATAGCGATGACTATTACAACGAATCCGCTAAGGGTACTATCATGGCTCAGTATGAGAAACTCACAAACGACCGTTTCTCAGATGAATCATCAATCAGATCGGATTTCACAAATTCCGGTGCATATACAGTCGAAACAGGTTTACAGATTAAGCTCAACAACTTAAAAGCCAAAGACTCTTCATCTTATGGCTGGTATACAGCTGGCGGGCTTGATTCAGCACTTCCAAGTTCCTTATCCAAGAGATTATTCAAGGTTCAGGTTGCTAACGAAGTCGACCACAATGGTGATTCCTCAGTTAAATTCAAATACGGATCATATGTAGGTGACGAATACTACCTAACTCCAGAAACATATGAAGATGACGCAATCTATCCATATGCAGTCTATGAATCAGGCAGCTGGTACATCTGCAAAGTTGAGGAAGCCGTCAAATCATCAAAAATTTCTGGCGGTAAAGATTCTTACAACACTCCAGAAGATCCAAATGCTGAAGAAAGAATCGCTCGTAAGATTGGATATTTACTCTCTTCGAACGACACATGGAAGAATTCCGCACAAAAGTATTTCGTAAATGAAATGGCAGTCCTCTATAATGACTCCTACGTTTACAGCTACTTCAAGGAAACATTCCCAGATCTCTTCGAAGACTAAGTCAAAAATTAGAGGCAGTTAATCCTGCCTCTTTTTTGTACACGTGCGCGTATGTAAAAATAAAGGAAAAGGTTTATACTTCTTTCGAGGTAAATTTATGAGTGATATATTTTGCAAAATTTCAAATGGAGAAATTCCATCAACAAAAGTCTATGAAGATGATGATGTTTTGGCCTTCTTAGATTTATCGCAGACGACATTAGGGCACACATTGGTCATACCAAAGAAGCACTGCACAAACATTTTGGATGCAGACGATGAGACAATTGCCAAAGTCTTTAAAGTGGCAAGAAACATCGGTAACTCTTTGATGAAGATGGGTGCTAAAGGCGTGAATATCCTGTCAAATGCCAACGAAGTCGCAGGTCAATCTGTCTTCCATTTCCACGTCCATGTACTTCCAAGATATGGTAATGATGAAAACCTTGTCATCGCTTTTAAAGAGCATGACACTTCTTCAATCGATTTAAAGGCTCTCGCCGAAAAAATTCACGAAAACCTGTAGTTACACGAAGAACGTAAGGAAAAGCCTAGGATGTCTTATTTCTGGGCTTTTAGTTTATTTTTTTATCGTTTTCAGCGGTGTAAAGCGGCTTATAGAAATATCTATCATCCATCGTCATGAGTTTAGAAGTGAATTCCCCAGGTTGGATGACATCATACGCTTTATCAAGAATATTCATCTTGGCATCCAAATCATCGACCATAGCAACCACGAGTGCTTCTCTAGTTAAAGGCATAACAGGTGACCCGAAATCAGGTTTTGAATGATGAGATAAAATCATGTGTTCAATTAAAACAGGGATTTCCCCAGTAAGCCCAAGTTGATGAGCGGCTTCCCTAACCTCTGCTTGCTCAATCGAGATATGGCCAAGAAGCTTTCCTTCGAGAGTGAATTTGGTTGCCACAGGGCCCGATAATTCGGCGAGTTTTCCAAGGTCATGGATCAAGCAAACACCTATAACGGTATCCCTATTCAGCTGAGGATATAATTTGCAAATGGCTTCAGCCGTATCGGCCATACATAGCGAATGATACAGCAATCCAGATACGTAATTGTGGTGATTGCGGACCGCGGCAGGCCATTCGACGTAATCTTTATAATGCTTTCTTAATAAATATGTTACGAGCGTTTTGACGTCTCCTTCTTTAAGAGAAGTGACATACTCTTTCAATTTATCGACGAGAACTTCTTTTGGCACAGGGGCAACTGGCACGAATAATGATGAGTCAACTTGATTCATCGGGATTGCAGTTCCTTTGAACACCTTAAGTTGTTTGGCTGATTTATATTCGATAACCTCGCACTCAACTTCCACAACATTTCCCGGTACAAACGTTTCCAAATCCTCTACAGAATAATCCCATTTCTTACCGTCAACCGTTCCTGTTGCATCCTGGAAAGAAATTGTCATATATGGCTTAGATTGATTGGTTACTCCTTTTGTCATGTTGATTACAAGCAACTGAGTGATAATCGTTGTGTTTTCAACCATATCTTTAATGCTAATCATTTTCTAATTCCCCCAATACTTCGCATATGCTCTTGCTCGAATAACCTTTTCTCATAAGAGATTCATATGTCTTTTGCCTTGCTACTTTCTCATTATACTTTGCTTTGCATTTTTTAAGAGTACTATTTGCAAGTTTCTCAAGATTTTTGTTTTCCAATTCCTCGTCTCTAGTTAATTCATCAATCACAGAGTAGATTACGCGTTCATCAAACCCTCTCCTTAGAAGTGAATCACGGACCTTTCTCTTCTTTTCGAGAAAAGATATCCTTGAGTACTTGTTTTCGATATTGTGAAGAAACTTTGACGCATGCTCTTCTTCGTCTATAAAGGTTAGTTTTGAAGTGATAGAGTCAGGAATCCCTTTTTCGAATTTTAGGGTCTCCAGGATTCTGTTTTTTCCATAACACGCTTTCTCTTTTTCTTCTTTGTATTCCAGGGCATAACTTTCATCGTCGAGGAAACCCGCTTCCTTCAATCTCGCCATAACTGGCTTATAGGCGGTTTTATCATTGCTCTTGGCGATTAGCTTATCTCTTATTTCTTTAGACGAATAAGACATCATAGAGGCTAAACTTAAACCATATTTATATAGAGCCTCATTCGCAATATCGCGTTTGATTTTTTTAATCTCATCCTCGCTTATTTCTTTTCCTTCAAACAAATAGTAGTTGGTAAATACATTCGGAGGTACAGTCAAAGACTCAGCGCCAACCTTTACGACCACCTGACCTTTTTTGTTGAATTTAATTTCTGATATTTTTCTAGTTCCAACCACATTAAGTCCTCTATTAATATGTATCCAAGTTTTTTAACTTTTTTCCCAAAAATTTAATCATCGCTTAAATCATCGACTGTAACAGCATGGGTAATTCTCTTGTTTTTTGTCGGTAGAGGCCCAATAAAATCATCACCTGTATCGATTGCCCATGTATTTGTTTTTCTTTGCAAACTAGTCTTATCGGTTAAGCCCAACATTGCCCTGACTTCTTTTCTAGATAACTGTTTAGTCTCATAAAGAGTGTCAGAAGACGCTTTTCTTTCTTCATAAGTCGAAATCTGAAGATCAACGAAAGTCTGCCTATTCGCGTACTTAATGTTATCTTCTGCATTGGAGTGATATAAAGACGCCACCAATCCGGAAATGACCAACACTATGTAATAAGTTGAGAGTCTCCAAATGATCTGCGCTGCCATGACGTTCGCAGATGTGCTTCTCACAATTGTGATACCGGCGTCGGTGAAGGCGGTCGTTTCAACGAATACGTCATTGAACATAGCGGCAAAAACAAGTTCAGAAACGCCGGCGTTGCCAGGAAGAGGGACAAGCCCCGCAACCATCTGTTGGAAAGCCGAACGGAAGCAAAAATCAAACATATTGCCAATATTGAACGTATAGCCGTATCCGAACGCGTCTAATGCGAGTCCCGCAAAATATGGTATAGAGAAAGTAATCGTCCAGACCATTAGGAATAAGACGATGACCAAAATGGTAACTGGAATATTAGATTGCAAACGTCTTAATTCAATTTTGAAATTTTCGACCTGAACACGAAGATTCTCTCTGGTTTTATCCGGGTTCTTAATCAATTTAAGTTTTGCCCCAAGACCGATGCCATAATGCATGATGAAATTATGGAGCCTACGAGAATAGCTCATCAAAAACAAAAGAAGTATGACTGAAATATTGACCACGAAACCAACGATAATCAAAGGAAGCATTGGAAGTTCGCCAGACCAGTTGCCGATACGGAATCCCGGAATGGAAATGGATTTAATGGACATGATAGTGTTCCATTCAAAAGAGATGGCCGCAACATCAAAAATTATCAAAGAAACCTGGTACAAAATAAACCACATGACCATAATAGATGCAGCATTTGAAATTTCAATTCCTTGACGTTTCATCGTATAGACTTGCATGACCTGCCCACCAGTTGAGCCGGGAGTAACGTTGTTATAGAAAGAGCCAATAAGAGCATTGGCAACGCCTTGATGCAAATGATAATGCCTTGTATATAGACGGCAGAACACTTGAATGATGATGCCCTGTAAGAGATATATGAGCATCATAAGCACCGCAATAACGACCATCCAAACGGTTTTGGCCGAAATGATTGCGTTACCAATCGTCATTACGCCATCGCCAATATTTCCATCGCCAGCAGAATAGAACGAAAACAAAAGGGAGACAGACGTTAAGCCGATAACAAGCGCAAAGTAAAATAGGTACTTTTTAGCGCCTGATTTCTTGGTTTTAGGTTTAGCCTCTTTTATACGTGATGACATAACTGAAAAAAACCTCTAACATTCTATCAAAATATGAATGTTATATCCTTAAAAAATGATTTTTAGTAGCGTTATTTGAGAAACGAAAAAATAGAAACGACAAAACAATCGTTTTCATCACGCTTTTGCCACGACGATCGTCACATCGCTCAAAGCGTATGCACAACAAAGGTGGATTTGATTATAGAGTTTATCCGCTTCTCTTAAAGCGTCCATGCTTTTAGGAATAAACACTTCTCCTTTAATGAGTGATGAGTGACAGAAACCACAAACGCCACTGCGGCATTTATTTAGAACCGCTATGCCCGCATCTTCAAGATTTCTCAAGATTGTTTTTGATGTATCGGCGATGACTTTATAAATTTCATCTTGGATTTTTACCGTGATTTCTACCGATTTTTTCAAATCTTTAGGGCAGTCTGAAAAATCACTTATGCTATGCGCTTCACCAAGCACTTCGCACCTTATATGTCTCCTATCAACCCCCAACTCGTTTAGATTGTTTAGTACCGATTCGTACATGGCCTTAGGCCCGCAAATAAAGAACGACGTTTTATCAAAATCATCTGCGTTTTTCTCAATCAAATCTTTAGTGATGAATCCGTGTGCATAGCCATCGCATTCTTCATCGCTAAGAACATAGACGACTTTAAATTTGTTGCAACTCGAGGAAATTAAATCAAATTCATCTTTAAAGGCAATATCGTTTCTAGTGCGGCATCCATACACCAAAGTGAGATTTATATCGCTATAACCGGCATCAATTGATTTGGCCATGGATAAGAACGGAGTTATCCCGCTTCCACCAGCCAAAGCAACGATGTTTTTCTGATCTCTTAAACGTTGATAACAGAACCAGCCCTCAGGCGCAGAGACGTCAAGTTCAGTACCAACGACCCAATTCTCAAAAGCATATCTAGAAGTTAAACCGTTCTCATCTTTCTTAATTGTTATCTGATAATCGCCATTCCATGAACAAATGGAATACGGCCTTGCGGTTTTAACTTTGCCGATTTGATATTTAACCGATATATATTGGCCGGGTTTGAAAGGGGCCAGTCTAGAAGTGCCGGCATCAATATTCGGAGAAAGGGTGTATCTTCTCATGTTACCGGTAATATCTTCAATTTTCGTTATTTTGACATGCTGCACTTTTGGATGATTGATAGAAGCAATCTCGTTGGCTAAAAATTTATATTCTTTAGGTTCAGATGAAGCGTCATTGATGTGCTGTTTGCGCATCGGCTTCAATTTAAGGAAGTTTTTAAAACTAGTCTTGCCCATGGTTTAACTCCTTAACGATTCTTAGTGCCGCATTTCGGCCTTGGGTGTATGTGGACGAATATCCATCGCCAATCTCTTGATGCGCCCCAACAAACGCCAATCCCGGGACGAAATACTCATCGCCAATGCTCACGGATCTAGCGGTTGGTGAATCCCAAACTTTCAATTCGTATCCATACGGGGTTCCATGCGGAGTGCCCATATATCTTGCAAATGTCGCAGGGGAACACACCTCGATTTCCTCAATATTGTTTCTTATGTCGACATGCAAAACATCTTCGCATTTCTTAATAAGCGATTCAGCGATGGAATTTTTCCATTGGTCGTAGTTCTCAAGCGTCATTCCAGTTTCGGCATCTGCATGCCAGAATCCGGTAATATAAAGCATAGAAGTTCCTTTTGGAGATGCCTCCGGTATAGCGCAGTTTAAACAGTTGATAAATAAAGGTCCATGGCGGATATCTTGCATGGCTTCGCATTGCTTAACAGGGTTGGAATCCTCATTAATGACTATCGTGTAGTCATGGAATCCAATTTCTTCCGCCGTTTTATTAAGACCGATGTATATGTTCAAGAATTTAATGCCATATTTTCTTGCGTTAACAAGTTTCCAAGCCCTTTCAGGCACCGCTTCAGGCGGCAGCATCTTAGCGTAAACGTTTTCCGGGAAAGCGTTGCAAATGACGAATTTTGACCTTATTTCACGATCGCCTATACGAACTCCGTTAACTCTTCCGTTTTCGTAAATAAGCGAGGTAACCTCGGTGTTGTACCATATTTCTCCGCCCTTATCGATAATGGATTTCTCCACGGCACAAGATATCTCATGAGATCTGTAGAGCGGAATAGCCGGGTATTCATGAATGTAGCTATCAAACATGTTCATATAAAGCATGCAATCCATTTCTTCAATCGAATTACCTAGATATGGCCAATATGCGCTGACGATGGACTGAGCTTTACGTGGCATTCCAATATCGTCAAGAATCTCTTTAATGGAATGGGCAGATGCCCTCATAAAATCTCTGTACCTAAGGAAAACAACCAAAGGGTTCTGCTTTCCTGTATTGAAATAACGTCCGGCGTCACGAATGTTCTTGTTGATTTTCCAAAGCTTTTCCATTGGTTTTCTAGAACCTGGGCAAGCCTTTTCTAAGGCGTCAGTAAATTCTTTAATCCCAACGGGCATTGTGACATCGTAAACATCATCCCCGCCCAAAGTAATTGCGCGATAAGCGTCTTTAGGAATGACCCAATTCACATCAACACCCATGGATTTATACCATTTAAGTATCCCGCCTGGATTCTTCTCCGTTCCAACAGCGGCGTATTCGTGAAGGGACGGCTCAAATTCAAAACGTCCACGCCTAAAGCTTGTAGCGCATCCTCCAGGAACCAGGTTCCTATCAATTACCAAAACTTTTTTGCCTGCATTTGAGGCGGTGATCGCCGCGGCAAGGCCGCCATTTCCGGCACCCACGACGATTATGTCATATACAGTTTTATTCATGTCAATAAATATAATTATTTTTACTCACTTTGTTAATAACAAAACAAAGGAATTTTTTGTTGAAACAACTCAGTCAAAGAATAAGAAAGACAAAGATGCCACAATAGAGATGTTTTTGAATACAAAAAACGATTTGCCTCTATCAACGCATCATAAAACAAAATGATATATGTCTAGCGGAACCTCATAACTCGTTTCAATTGTTCAAATCAACTAACGATTTCTTCTTTTGCGATAATGCGGCTTTTTGTTTTTCTCATCGAATATTTCATCGAGGACTTTAGCAATCTCCTGAATGCTGATTGGCTTAATGATGTGGCCGTTCATGCCAGACTCAAACGCTTTTCGCTTGTCTTCTTCGAATGCATTCGCTGTCATTGCCACAATCGGTATATTTGCCTTTTTGTTGTCAGCCAACGTCCTGATTTCTCTAGTGGCGGTATAACCGTCCATCCTCGGCATCTGGACATCCATAAGAATCAGGTCGTATTTATCCGACGGTTCTTGGTCAATGGTAGCAACCGCGACATCGCCGTCTTCGACGCTGTCAATGGTCATACCGGTTTCTTCTAGAATGGCTGTAGCAATTTCACGGTTGAGTTCGTTATCTTCGACCAAAAGAGCACGCTTACCGCGATAATCATATTTCTTCCCTTCTTCTTTGACGGTTTTCTCGCTTCCAACAGGCTGTGTCAGCACTTCTCGAAGTTCCGACAAGAAAATTGGCTTGGACACAAATGCAGTAACCCCCGCCTCCCTAGCCTCATTCTCAAAATCAGCCCAATCATATGCGGTCAAAACAATAATAGGTACATCCTCGCTGATTACTCTTCTAATTCGGCGTACTGTCTCAATGCCATTCATATCCGGCATGAGATAGTCAATGATATATGCCTTATATTCATCTTTCATTTCTGCTGCATCCTGAGCTCTGGCAACAGCTTCTCTGGCAGAAGTCGTCCAATCTGGGCGCATCTTGATGTCGCGAAGCATTTTGCTGACGCTTCTGCAGGTGTTCATATCGTCGTCAACGACCAATGCCTTGGCACCTAGAAGGTCAGGAATCGGCTCATTCTTAATCGGTTCGTTTGCAAGGCGGAAATCAAGCGTAACGGTGAACAAGGATCCTTTCCCTTCTTCGCTTTCCACTTGTATATCACCGCCCATCATGTCCACGATATTCTTGGTGATGGCCATGCCTAAACCCGTTCCCTGAATGCCACTGACGGTTGTGGTATATTCCCTTGAGAAAGTATCGAAAATATGTCCGACAAAATCCTTTGACATACCGATTCCGTTATCCTTTACGGAGAACTCATAAGTTGTGTAATTCCTAAGACTGCAAGGTTTTTCGATCAAACGAATAATGATATCTCCGCCAGGTTGAGTGAACTTGATAGCGTTGCCAACGATATTCAGCAACACCTGATTTAAGCGTAACTTATCGGTCAACACATCCTCGTGCACAACATCTTGGGTGTCGATGAACAGATTCAAATTCTTAGAATTGACAAGACTTTGAATCATCGTTCTTAAATCGTGAAGTAAATCAGGAATGTGTACCGCATTTTCCTCAAGTTTTACAGTGCCGCTTTCAATACGACTCATATCCAGGATATCGTTTATGAGACTCAGCAAATGATTACTTGAGGTGCTTATTTTGCCAAGATAGTCTTCTACCAGCGCACGATCTTCAAGATGCGTCTGGGCCAATGCCGTAAATCCGATGATGGCATTCATCGGCGTTCGGATATCGTGAGACATATTGTTAAGGAAGGCGGTCTTTGCTTTATTGGCTTGCTGTGCCGCAGCTAAAGCGTGAGTTAAAGCTTCCTGCTGCTTGAAGTCTCTAACCTTTTCTTCCGTGATATCGTGAGCAACATACAACGCTTCTACTGCTCTGCCATTTTCATCTCTGCGCTTTGTGATAAAACGCCCCTGCATCCAGCGTCCTGTAGGCGCTTTGTAATCTGCGGTTAAAGTATTTACATTTTCAAGCCTATCGGCTAACGTATCCAAATCTAGGAATTCGCTAAGTGGCTCTTTGAATTCCGGCTCCATAAAGCAATTAATGATTGCGTCCTTCACATCGTCAAAATTGCCTTTGCTTGCAGCAACTTTTCCCATGAGCGGAACACTGGTCAGTATTTCATATTCATGAGTCGCGATAACGGCTCTAAAGATTGTGGAATAAATGGTCGACAGGGAGTTAACAACCTCAGCATGTTCTTTCTCCCCTTCAAGGCGAGCTTCTTCCAACTCTCTTTTTTCTTTTTCCTGAGTCTCGTGTTCTTCAATAATCGAATCTATATTTTGGAAACCTGCCACAACGTTTCCCACATCATCGACTTTTCTTATATCGAACTGATAATGATGCATTGCCCCACGTTCTGCACTTTGATAACTTCCTACATAATTATCTTGCTTGGAAAACACCTCGCGAAGATTCTTGAGGCTAAGCATTCGCGATACTTTCGCTTTATCATCTGAATGGACGGTTTCATGGACCCACTGTTCCACTATGACATCAAATTGGAATGTCTTGTCCTTAATGTTTTTAGCCACGCTCACGTTGTTGTTTTCGGAAAGTCTAATCGCCCTAGCGGTACCGTCTCTCAAATTTGCGACAAATACATTCCTGAAGTTTTGAGATAGAGCGTTGATGATCGCTAGTTGTCCATCGACTTCTTTTTGGTGAGCAATTTCTTTTTCTCTTTCCATTCTATCGGTTTTCAGATGCTCTTCTATGATGTCATCGATACACTGGAATCCCAATATTGCTTTCGCGCCATCTTCACCGACTTTATAAAAGATGTACTGGAAATGATGGACTTTCCCGCCCACAATACTGCGATAATTGCCAACAAGTTCATCTTGGGTTTTAAAAGCCGTCTTCACGTTTTCCACTGTGATCGCTTCGCTGACTTTTGCCCTATCCTCTGGGCATACAATTGTGTTGATCCAATGTCCTAATACCGCTCCAAAAGGAAACTCACGATGATCGTTTTTGCCAGGCACGTCTACATAAGCTGCATCCAGTTTAAGAATCCTCGCCGTTTCTTTCTCTAGGTCCACAAAATACACATTCTTGAAATTACGGGCAAGCGTATCAAAGACCATCAGCTGTTCTTTTAACCGATTTTGATATTTTTCCTCGATTTCCCTTTGCTTTTTCTCTTGATTAAGATGTTCCCGGATGATGCTTTCGATATTCTGGAATCCGGCAATGATATACCCGTCAAGATTCGCCTTGCAGAGGTTGAACTGGTAATTAATTATTTTCCCATCGATGAGCATTCGGTAATTGCCAACACATTCCTTTTTTGAGGCAAAAATCTCGCGTAAATGTGATGGGCTAAGGTCTTTTCTAAGCGTTTCCTGATCATCCGGATGCACTTGGTCATTAATCCAAGCGTTCAATAAACCAACATAAGGGAAATCACGTCCTCCAAACGATTCTATGTCTCCGTAAGGATACTCACCGTCGTATTTCAGAACTCTAGCCGTTTCATCGTAGATATTTACCAAATACAAATTCTTAAAAAAGCTCTTATTTGCACGTAAGGGATAGCAAATTCAGTTTTTATCGATATTTTCT
>CAVAGP010000019.1:0-38337 GCA_963588175.1 Faecalibacillus sp.
AGGTACCCCTCTGCATGAGACACGTTCCCTTGCGCAAGCGTCTGGTCACCTTCGGCATGAGAATAAATTGCTTCTGCAACAGTCGAGTGACCTTCCGCGTGTGACGCCTGACCGACTGCTGTAGACATATATCCTTCTGCATGTGCTTCTTCTCCGAGGGTGACCGTATCTCCACCTTCGGCATGTGAATATGCGCCTTTGGCTATGGTGAGCGTCCCTTCAGCGAAAGCGCGTTTGCCACTCGCTATGGATTTACCTCCAAAAGAAGACGCGTAGTTCCCAGAAGCACCTTTAGTTAATGTTCCTGTAAGAGTAGAATCATATGTAGTAGCTTTCGGGTTCTTATCCGTGAAATCAAAGGTATCACCACCATCGTGAAGCTGGTCAAGACCGCCGGTTGAACCAGAGTCTTTAATATTTAAACTTATAGCAGAATTAGCAATTTTAATTGCGCTAATTCCTGGCAATTCTAAAATCCCTCCGGACTGAGCGCTATTAGCAGTAAAAGCCGTACCATCTGCAAGCCCTAAATAAATTGTTTTCGAAGAGTGTACATATTTTAAACCGGCCCAAACATTCCAATCCCAAGAATCACCACCGAACCGTAATGCAGTGTTGTTTTGGAATATAAGATTTCCATCTATAGCATTTATATACGTGTTTCCGACCTTTAGCCCACAATGAGTAGCGCCACAAGTTGTGGTTAATAAGCCAGTCATAGTCCCCCCGCTTAAAAGAAGATAACTCGGTACTCCTGTTATTCCGCTTCAGGCAACAGAAGAGGCTGTCGCAGCATTTCCTGTATATTGAGATTTATTTAAAATTGCGCCCCCAATGTTTATAGACTCACCAACATACAAACAATTAGCATGCAATGAATTAGATTTAGGATTATCTTTCCAGCTAATTAAATCAGAGACACTAGTTTCTAAGACTGAGATTTTATTACTTAAAGTTAACTCGTCATTATCAATTCTGGAGCTCAAATTAGAATCAGCAGTAGTAAGATTCGCCAAAATCGAATGTAGCATACTATAAGTATAATTACCGGAAGAAGTCCCTAAATATGTCGCATAAGTTGCAGTACCAGATAAATTACCGGTAAACGTATTTGCATAAACATCTCCTATAAATCGAGACGCGCCATTAACTATTAAACTTTTTAATTGTGCCATATTATATAATAATTTGTATCAAAGTAATTTGTACAAAGATACAAAATTATCCGATACTTACAAAATAAATCTATATAGCATAAGCTGTATTTATAATAGAAGACATATTTATTCTTCATTTATACTCGAAATAGTGTTTTACTAATCCAAAATAAGACGCAACACTATTTCGTAAATTTCTAAAATCATTTATTTTAAGAAGGTCTTTTATTTTTAAAAAGCCGTTTCTTAAAGTCCTTTTACTTGCATATATTCTATATGGTTTAATAATTCCACCAACATAAGAAACTCCTTTAAAGAAATATTGAAAATAAAATTTCTTAGGATGCAAGACCATATAAAGAGAATTTATTAGATAAATTCTAACTTTTGGAATAAAATCCAACAATTCTTTCTTAAACTTATGTACAACTACGAAATCATCAACATACTCGGTAATGTACTGGATGCCGATTGATTTACAATATCTAATTAAAACGGACAGAAAGAAATTTGCAAAAATTTGACTAGTTAAATTCCCGATCGCAAGTCCATGATAATTATCCTGATTAAACAAACTCTTGTTTTTAGATAAACCTACCCACTCCTTTTGACTAGATCTAAACCTACAATTATTTTGAGGACAATGCATTATGACTTTAAATACCAATCATTTTAATGCATCTTTATCTGGTTTATTATATTTATTATCAATAAAAACTTGTAATCGCTTGTTTAATAAGCGTTTATCAATAGACATAAACATGCCCTGGATATCGAATTTCCAAATTCAACATTCTTTAGTAAAATTTTCGGAACAAACTTTTATGTCACCGTAAACCTTTCTAATGGCCGCACTAGTTCCTCTACCTTTACGATTAGACATACATTCTCGCGGAAGATATTTTTCTAATTCTGGATTTAATCTTATAACAATTCAATGATGAATAATCCTATCTTTAAATGTTGCAGCAAACACTTCGCGCTTAACAGGTTTGTTGACTATAAATGCTATACTCTTACCAATTTCATATTTACCTGTAACCAATTCCTGTCAAAGGACATAAATGCGTCTAGGCATATTTATTTCAAATAACTGCTCATTAGACGAACTTCTTTTCTTTTTACGACATTCATAATACGCTTCTATAACTCCCTCAAAGTTAATAGCGCTATTTCCTAAAATTCGATTTTCATAATCTGAGACAGCCCTAACATAGTTCGAATTGGACTTAGTGTTGTTGTTGACGTTCGCATTGTTAGTATTGACGTTCCACGCGTTAGCAGACGAGAACTGATTTAAACGCCCCATAGTGATATAACTATAAATGATAGTTGAGGTCCTTATGAAAATCGAGGCCTGTCCTTACGCCGTAGCTTGGGGATTCTGGCTCGAAGAATTTTTCAAAGCTTTTCGGAAACTGCCCATTTGTTCTGAAATTTTATTTAATGCTGCAAATAATACCGCTGTTTTACGATAATCAATTGCTTTAACATCAGCCAAAAACTCAATTCTATCCAGTAATATTTCATAATCAATTAAGAAATTCGTAATGCATTGAATTTTTGTAACGATGTCTCTAGTGTTTACAATTTTAGCTAATTGCTCAACGCTAGTAAACAAACCTGTTAAAATCATAGTTCCAACATTATGTTTTAAATTGTTTGGCAATTTATCGTATACATTCAATGTGTAATATTCACGAAGATCTTTTATGTCTTTGTATACTGGCAGAACATCTAGGGCATGCGCAATATATGGTTTTTCTTTTACATCATTCATATATTTTTTTATAATTTTAAGAGAGGGAAGATTTGTATTATGTATGTCGAATTTAAAAAAAAGAATTACAAGGCCTGCTGCCGCAGGCCAGGATTAAGGTCTAAGGTTTGAAAGCTGAGACAGCCCTAACATAGTACGAACCGGACTTAGCGTTGTCGTAGACGCCCGCACGGTTAGTACCGACGCCCCACGCGTAAGCAGACGAGTACTGAGTAGAAGACCAATATCAAGAGATAGTAATAGGACAGCCTTTAGCTTTCAATATTTTAATATTATCTAACATGTACCAAAGTTCTACAATACTAGGCATTCATCATTTGCCGGCAGCAAAATCAGAAACACCACTAATCGCGTATGTATTACAAGCATCCGCAGCCGGAGTTGAAAGAGAGGAAGCAACAAGTGCTTTTGTATTTTTTCGACCGTCTAGATCTTGCATACAACCAGAAGAGGCAGGGAATCTTAATAAAACTTTCTTTCTATATCATTTATCAAAATTTCAATCAAAGTCCGCAGGATTGATAGTAACACTACCTTCTGTACATTTATAAGTTATAGAAGCGGTTCCCATGCCAGTAGTTCCCGCTGTAACTGTATAAGAACCATTTGTAAATGTTCCAGAAGCGGCAGTATTGGAATAAGCCGCTTCCTTAGCAAGATTTCAATAATATCTGGGTAAAGGTCAAGTATATTGATAAACAGAATTTCCATATCTTTGTTCTGCTCAATAACAAGAACCAGAAACAATTCAAGTATTTAATGTACTCGTAGAATTATTCTCTCTTGCTATATTTGAATATGTTGTAACTCCAGAAATAGATGTACTTGTATCAGTACAATATGCATAAGTTCCTAAATTTGCAAGAGAAAGAATTAAATTATAATCCTCATTCTTGTGCAAAAGAAAACCTACTTTTGTATATCCAGCAGATATTAAATCAGCATCGACAACAGTGCAGGAGCCCTTACTAGAAGCGTCTCAAGCATTGTTACCTTTTAACCAGCAATATGTACTTGCATTAGTATTATAAAGTAAACAATCTCCTATTTGCCCCTTATTCCTTTCTGCTAGAATATTAACTCCATCAACATAAGTTTTGCCGGTATCTTTACAATAAGATATTGCAGATCGACTTACGTATCCTGCAGAGTTTGTACTTAATGCTGTATAAATAGAGCCTCCAGAATTTTTGGCTGCAAGATAAAGAGCTTCTGTATTAAAAACAAAATTATAACTCATGTTCTATTTCTTCAGGTTCAGTAATTATAGGTTTTTCGTCTCAAGTTTTATTATAAGTCTCTGAAATGTAACTTGAAAAACCATCTAATAAAGAGATAAGATCTTCGTCGCCCTCTAGCGCGCCCACTGGTTCGTAACCATATTGTGTTTCTATAAAACTTCCCGATTGAATAGCATTGTCTTTATAAATACATTGAAAAGCAATTCCCGCATATTTATCATCAACGCAACCTATCTCACAGACAATTTTATATGGATTGTTCTCCATTGTATATTCTTTAATATCTTTCTTGATATTGTTAGTTAATTTTATATTTTCCATATTATATTTCGATAAATTCTGAAGATTCATTTAAATATTTCCCGAATTGAGTTTGATTGTTATAGCACTCTTCAATCTTGCCATCAAAGGTCCCGTTTTTATAAACCTTGGGATTTACGGCCGCCGTATAAGCGTCTTGGATAATAGATTTATTATATAATACTTTATTTTTCACTTCAAACTTATGTTGATAAGATAAAAATCAAGGTACTTTAAAATATTTGGCAGTATAAAACCTATTGCCAGCAGAAATTGGAAATGAAAAATCAAGTTCTATATGCCACCAATCGTTTGATTGCCAATTAGTATTACTATTAGATCATGAATAAGGATAATAATAAGTTCCACCGTCAGTAAATTCTCGAACTTTAGTTCCGGCAGTGATAGTTGAACCAGATCACGCGCTAGCTAAAGTAATGGTATTCCCTGAAACGCCGCCCTGTTTTATTGTGCTACAAGCGTCCGTGAAATTATATCCATATTCTGTATTACATACACCAAATACACGATAATTCGTATCGGCCTTTCAGTTGGTTCCATCTGTCAAAGCAACAGCAGTATCTCCGTATTTTAAATCAGAAGCAAGTGTGGTTTCTGTATTTGAAATTAAATAAACTTGATAACAATATATAAATTTCTTATTTACATCATACGGATTGATGGCTATATAAAAAGCATTAGTATCGGTATCTGTTGAGTCTCTTTTAATATCAAAAGACATATGATATGTACAGCCGGGTATTACTTGTAAATACTCTTCAGACTCCCAAAGATTTTCATTAGTATTATCGGGTTCTATAAATTCATAACTCATTAATGCCATATTACTGATTCGTTATAATACATGAAGTTGAATAAAGTTCTTTAATATCATCCGCTGATAATGCGGTTGCATAAATTCTGAAATCGGAAACATATTCAATGCCGCCATAATCTCCAGAAGAATTTCAGCCATTGATGTAAATCTGAGTTCCAGTTAACGCTTTATATGTTTTTGCGGTTCCATAATGAATACCATTAACATAAAGTTTAAGTGTAGAACCATCTCCAACAGCAACATAGTGTTTAAATTCGGTTGTACTAAGCGGGCTTGTTATGGTAGTTGTTGTGCCAGGTGTATAGAACGGATTATTGGAACCATCTCCTGTATTTGCATAGTATCCTGCATATGGAATGTTTAATCTATTACCATCTCCAAATCCCCACATCATCTGTGGATTGCCCTTTGCTCACCAACTAAAAGTATAACTATTTCCAAAACCACTATAGTTTATAGAAGGCAATACAATTTGATTTGTATTAGCAGAAAAATATGTACTAACATTATACCTTGGACTATCATCAACACAACTTAAAGAACCTATAACAGTACCATTATTTGAATATCCTGAACAATCATAAACTGTAGTAGATTCTGTAATGTAAGCATCATTTAAAGGATAATGTAATACTAATGCTTTACTTATTTCTTTTACTTCTTTTGGGGAAAGGCAATGGTCATAAACTCTGTAATCATTAAAGTATCGAACAGATGTGTTGTCGAACAATGTTGTTTCTTTATTATAATCTGATCCATTAAAACTATTTAAACCAAACGTTTTAATGGCGGAACCGTTTATATAGACTGTTAAAAAATGATCGGTTTGTTTAAATGTGATAGCAACATGTGTTCAGGTATATGATGGCAACACATCATATAAAATCGTTCCTCCGGCATAATTTGTATCATTATACCATGAAGTATGCAAATCGTTTACCGTCGGGTATAAAAAGGTTGTATATTGCCTAGGATCTTCTCCTCCGAAAAGTTTCGTAGAAAGCGATGTTCCATCATCTGCATTTATATATATTCAGAAGGCTAAAGATCATGCATTGTCATTTAATACAGCTGCTGTTTGGCTTGCACTCATTTTATATTGTCCAGAGCTTATTGCTTTTGTTCCTATTTTTCCGCCGTTAATCAAAGTTGGTTGAGTAACCACAACCAGATCGCCGGCAATACCTTGATTAGAACAGGAGTTATCTCCAATAAATGGAATTCAAATTTGTAAAGCCATAATCTAACTAAAATTAAATTTAACACATTTATTAGTACTGTCATACTCTAATGTACATCCGCCATTAATACTAAATGTTTTAGATTTAGTTTGATTAGTAACATTAACATTAGAATTTGCAGCAATATCTCCTGTAACTGATAGACTAGAGCCTAAAGTTGTAGTACCAGTGGCTCTGAGAGTTCCTTGAACATCTAATTTATAGGCTGGAGCATTGGTTCCCATACCTCAATTCCCAGATACATTACAAAGTATATAAGGGGTGGTAACGTCTGCATTATTTCTATTTATGAAAAAATTACCTGCGTAAGTATGAAGACTTCAAGAATTAGCAGATGTACCTGTATCAGCAGATAAATCTGTCCCTCCTAATAAAATAGTTGCCCAACCATTACCGCTATAAGGTTTAATTCTAATACCCTCAGTTCAATTATCTGTTGTAGGGGTAATCTTAATAGTACCATCAACATTACTACTTCCATTAAATGATTGACCCCAAAGAGTTCTTGAAGTTGCTAATTTTGTCGCCGTAGACGAATTGCCACTACAAGCACTAGAAGTGCTTGCATTACCGGAAATACTAATTCCTCATGTGCCACTTGCTCCAATTCCTGTTAAAGTCGGCGCATAGCTATTATAGTTAGAACTATCAAGAATTTTTCTAACGGATTGCCAAGTACTGCTTATTCCTTCTCTTCAATAAAGATCGTCCGAACCGATAAAATTTGTTGCCGGCCCAATTAATTCCCAGGCTACATAGCCAGAAGTTCACCCGTGAACATGGATTGCGCTATTTCAAGTATTATTTGCCCCACTAATTGCATTATTAAATAATGCAGTAACTCGTTTTGCTGTAAAATAAGTGTCCGGACTTCTATCTGCACCGCGCACATCTGAGCAAATTAAACCACTTGTACTAGTAGCAGTCGTAGCTGTCGTAGCGGTAGTAGAGTTACCGCTACACGCGCCAGACGTTTTAGCATAACTAACACTTAATTCACTTTCTTTTTTACTTCCTCCACCACCTAAAAGTACATAATCATCAGTGAGATTGTTCTCTATTAAATAGAGATTATTTGAATCATATGTATATGTAACTCCTGATTTGGTGATGGAGCCATTTGATTTCAGAGTTGCATAATCTGAACTATTAATTTTAATAATTTTATTTAAATACTCACTCATAATTAGTTAAAATAAAAACCTCCCTCCCGAAGGAGGGAGGTCAGACGTCCAGTTCGAATCTAGGTGGGCGTCTAAAATTATATTGTAATAACCTTGGAAGTTCATCCCTGATAATATTTGACATTAATATCGACAGCGCGGCCGCAATCTATTTCTTGGCCCTTTAAAGTAAACTCTGAAGGACGGAAAAATACTAAGCTGGCAGCAACATTGATAAAAGCAGCATAGCCGTTTTGCTTATATTTTAGTTGTGCCTTTTTTAATTGATTTGAACACGGAATATCTTTAATATTAAAGTAATATTTATTACGTTTTAGAGATAATTTTTGCATAAGAGGACAACACCATCCTCATGTATGCCGCGAAACGAATGAACCCGGCTCGAACCAATATCGTGTCTTAAGAGAGCCATCAGCGTGACTTAAAGAAACATATACTTGATCTATATTTGCAACAACTTCTTGAGTAATACTATTGATAGTTACCACTACAAATTCGCCTTCTTCTTCTACAAATATACTACATTTATCTGATATTTCCAAAGGAGTTTGTCTTATTTTGGAAGACAGAGAATCACCTCCAGCAATTCTATAGCCCCACCCCCCCATTTGTAAAGTATATCCCATTATGTTAAATCAATTATTTCAATTTTTTGTTGATAAGTACTTACTATATTATTACCATTTCCATCATTAGTTGCTTTTGTAGCAGTTGCGGCGTTTCCGGAGCAAGCGCCCGAGGTGTCCGCGTATCCTGCGGAAATCTTTTCCCAATCAGTAGATTTTCAACTGCCGTTTTGGATACGAAGAATCCTTAAGTACGTATCAGCATACCCAAATTTAAGAATTGAACCATAATCAAGACTACCATCAGCATCTGTATTCCGACAACCTAATAAATAAGCTCATTCTGTGCCATTATAATTATAATAAAAACTCATTCGATTAACTTTCTTGACAGCAATTCCTTTAATCCAAGTTAAGTCCGTCTGTGCAGAATTTGCCGTATAAGTAGGTACACCGTCTGTTATACCATACCCAGAAAGAGTTGTAGGTTTGCCGGTAATCCCACTTCAAGGAGCAGAACTAGCAGTAGTAGCACTTGTGGCTGTTTTTGCGTTCCCTTCAAGATTTCCTGTAAAAGTAGATGCAATTACCGCATTATTAAAACGTGTTGATCCATTCACTATTAAGGAGCTCGCTGTTAAATCATCGGTCGATACGGAATCATTAAATGTCGCTTTATTATTAAAAGTATACGCCCCAGTAATCGTGTCCCCCGACTTCAACGCATATTGAGAGTGAGAGTGAATTGGCGTTGTTCCTAGATCGTCACTTAGTTGCGACAATTTAGTTAAATTTCCAGAATGATAAACTGTTTTGCCGTTTAAATCAATTCCTACATTGTAGGCGCTTAAATTAAATTGAATATAAGCAGATCCTGCGTTGGCGCCGCCACCTGATTCAGTGTCAGTTCATTTACCAATAAATTTGAAGTTAGTAATGGTCTCGTCTTGTACATGCTCAAAATACACAACAGAATCATCGACGCCAATTTTTAGTGTTTCAGCTGTACCGCCCGCACGAGATATTAAGACTGGTACAGAATTAGAATTTGTATTAAAGTTCTTTTGACCGGTTATAGTTTGAGTTGCATTTGTATAAACCCCATTTGTAACTGTGGCCGCATTACCGCTAATATCTGTTTGATTACTTTCTGTTCCAGTAGAATATCCGGTCACATGCCCGAACGCGTCAAAAGTTAGTCCAGTAATATATCTCCTACCACTTGCAGTAAGATTTGTTGCGACAGTAGAAGGAGTATAGTGAGAAAGCGTTCTAGTTTCTTCTAATGTGCCGCCGCCCGATAATCCACTGCCTGCTTTTATTTGGATGCTCTTTAAAGCAAAGGATTGCTCGTCGCCCAATTCTTCCCAAGAACTACCATTTCATATAAATTCAAGATGATTATATAGTACAACATTTCCTGTTTGTGCAGTAACATTTGTGCTATTAATTGCAATCGGGTTAGTTGTTGCGCCGTCGGTTAAAGTTGTAGTTGTAGTCCCTAAAAACTTTAATGCAGAACTTAACCCTAAATCAGATGCGGTTATTTCTTTCGCTTCAGACCCATTAAAAGATTTACTGCCAAAAGTTAATGAATTCTGCGTCTTAACAGCTTCGTTTGCGTAGTGTACAGGATTATCTTTGATGATACCAACATAGGAGCTTCAATTACCGCTATCTAATAAAGTAAATGTTCGCGAGGCTTCGGTCGAAGAAGTTAACATCGATCCCTTTGTTCCAGAATACGCCACCTTAAAACCAGAGCCATCAAATTTTAATCATGCATCATCGTTTTCATCTCAACCGTGCGACTTGTAAAAAAATATACAATTTCCAGCTGATTGCACGTGATATCCAAAAGCATATTCGCTACCAGAAATAACTCGAGATGTGCCGACTTGCGCCACATTAGTAGAATCGCCCTTAAGCTTTAAATCTGTGATAGTAACTGGAATACCGCTTTTGAAATAAACGGGCTGCTCCGTCGAGCCTGCATCTACAGCCAATTTAGATGCAGATGTCGCGGAAGTTGCAGTTTTGGCATTGCCTGAATATTCTGTTTTATTTAAAATCGTTCCGCCGATATTTATGGATTCTGCTACATTTAATACATTGGCATTTATTTGGTTTGCCGTAGGGTTTACAACCCAATCATTTAAATCGTTTATTATATTTTCTAAGCTAGCAAATTTATTGCTACTTACTAATTCGCTATTATCTAAACGAGACGAAAGATTACTATCTGCCGTAGTTAAAGTTGCTAATGCGTTATATAATGAAGTATAAGTATATGCATTGCCGGAATCCCCAAGCTTTGTAGCATAAGCTGCAGTTCCCGATATATTATTTGAAATTGTATCATTAACGGCGACGGGAACTCCTTCGGAAAAATAAACAGGTTTTGTTTCTGAGCCAGCATTTGTATTTAATTTACTCGCAGTAGTAGCAGATCCTGCTGTGCCAGCATTTGCAACATTGTTTATTGTAATGGTATTAGAAGTGCCATCTGCTTTTGTAGCAGTAATAGTATTATTACTGCCAGAAACACTAGCTACAGAATTAATCCCATAATACGGCTCTAATGTAGCAGAGTCGTCGCTTGTAGCAGTAACTATGTATATGATTTTGGCTTGCGCATCAAATACAATATCTCCAGTTGCAAAAGAAGATTTATCGTTATTTAACGCAGTTGTTGTTTTATATCGTTTAAATTTAAGGCTTGCCATATTATAAGATTAATTTAAACCTCCCCATAAGGGAAGGTGTGTTGTTAAGCCGGTCATTCGGCCCAGTTTATAACTGAAATGTTATTTATAGTGGTATTTAAATTAGATACTTCTGTATTAATTTTACTAGTAACAGCGGCGCCAGTCGGAAGTTTCGCGTCATTCGCTAGCTCTGTTTCCACTTCTTTATATGCAGCTGCTTTTAATCCGTACGTGGTACCTTGTAGCTCTTTGTCATTCATTTTGAATGTAACCATTCCGTTAGTCGCATTGTCCGCATCAACGGTAATTGCGCCGTACTGCCCACCAAATGTTTTAACAGTATTTTCACCATCCTCGAGTTTCTCAACTCTAGTTGTTAAATCGCTTACTTCCGAAGATGTGGCATAGCCAGTAATCATCCCGCCAAGTGCATCCCAATGCCCAGTACTTGTAGTTTCAGACCCCGTTTGAGATGTGGAAGTGGTGTGCTGAATCCAAACCCAGTTTGTACCAGCAGAATAAGTACCTGCGGCTCCAAATTTTCCAGCTCCACTACCAACATCAGTGGAAGCGACAACCACTTCAGCGACGACATTATAAACATCACCATTACTTGGTGATTCAATTGCAACAAGTGCAGCTTTATCTGCTATGCATCCTTTAATTTTATATACGGTAGAAATAGCAGTTGAAATCGCAGTATCTACATACGACTTAGGCGTTGCCGCCGAATCATTGGTACCCGGATCGGCTACGCTGAATACCTGGTTAGAATTACCGGCTTTTTCGGCCTTGCCGGCAATCGCAGTAGCATTTTGGTTTACCTTTTGAACGAGACCACTACTAGCATCGCCAACAGTTGTTTGAAGAGCATCTATGTCCGCTTCAGCCGCAGCCATACGAGTAACAAGAGTGGCGTCACCATCGCCAGTATTCATTTGATCCTTTAATGCCTGAACGTCACTCTGCAAAGTACCGATATTGGTTGCATTATCGGTTGCAGTTTTTTCTACAGCCGTAACTCTACTATATAGCCCAGTTAAAACTTTGGTAACATCGCTCGCACTAGCAGTATCACTAAAATCTAATTTTATTACTTCTTTTGAACCTCCAGCAGTTTCCGGAAATTTAGTGATAGTGAGGACTCCATCGCTATATGTAACATCTTCTAACCTTCCACCATATTCCTCTGCATCAGTAGCTGAAGTTGCCACAAAGATAGAGTGTGTTGTACTATTAAACATAATAGTACCAGCGGTCATGCCAGAGGTAGGTATTGAACTTAATTTCTTAAAACTTAATTGTGCCATAATTTCTTAAAACTTAATTGTGCCATAATTTCTTAAAACTTTAACTTCATGTCAAAATAACGTTTCCGTCTTTGTCTGTTTGAACTGCGGAACCATTAATAGTTTTAAGATTTAATTTATTGTTGTCCCAGGATAAACCTTTACCTACATTGTCTGCCGTTAAAGTATTTTCACTTAAATTTATAATAGCATTTTTAACACCATATAGGCTTAATCCAACCGTCGAATTTTCATCATAGTCTAAAATATCGGATTTTTTACCAAGTAATTCCTCTCTGACTCTATCCGCCATACCAGACGTGTCAAAGTCTTCGGAATTAAAGTTTAGACTAATTGTATTTGTGGTTGTATCAATAGAGAAATCTCTATTATCAAGTTTTACCGCACCAACTAACGGTCTAGTTGAAGTACCGATGCTGACCACTTTAGAAGTTGGACTCTCTAAAGTAGAAAGTTTATCAGATAACCCATCGACTTGGGCGACTCCAATTTTAATAGATTCATTTAAATCCGACTTTAAGTTGTCGTAATCCAAACTAATAGTTTTGGATTTAGAATCCACATCAATGTATTTACTGCCCGAATATATATCAACTAATTTTTGAGCTGGAATATAAACATGGGTTTTAGCTGTATCATTTAAGACGAGATCTATATATTTGTCTCCCACCGTGGCACCGGAATATGGATATCCGTTCCGTACAACTTCTTCGATAGAGCCTCCGTTTACAGATTTATCTTTTGGTATATTAATAACGCTCCCAATTCTTGCACCGTTCTCACGCAGCACATAAGAAGCGTAATTATTTCCTTCTGGCGTTGCTAATTTCTCAACAGTATAAGTATTGACCTTTATTGAAATGGAAGCAGATTTATTAGCAACGGGAACTTTGGACCCATTTATTGTGATTCCCTCAATTATATTCGCTTGCGCGCCATCCTCTATGTTAGAGAGTTTGTTTTTCTCTTCGGTAGTATAATCTTCAGTAGATAATTGCTTACCGTCAACTTTGTCGACTTTTTCTTCCTGCAATTTTTCAACTTCGTTCCCAATTACTACAGAAGTTAAAATTCCAGCGCCAGTAACAGTATATAAACCCTCGGGGTCTTTTACATATACAAGTTTCCCAAGATTTAAACTAGTTGCGAGTTTAAGCGCATCCACATAGGTCTCAACTATTTCGGCGCTTTCACCAGGGAGACCTTTTATTGATCCACAAATAAAAATCCAAAAATCATTTGGAGATATTCCAACAACCGAACCGTCGTTTACAATTAAGCTTGGCTCATTGTCTTCTCTATTTTTAATCGCGCCATTCTTCTTTGACATATGCGTCTTTTTACAAGCAAGAAGAGCGGACGATAGAACATTTCCTTCAGAGTCTTTTTCAGCATAAACGACAAAATTTGTAATATATTCGTCATTAAAGTACCTTACTCCTGACGTCCATGTCCCAGCAAAATCTATAGATTTACCTTTATAATAATCATGGGAGTGTAAAACACCTACATATTCATTACTCATCGTTTATACTGTTAATAATCGCATGGGCAAGAGTAGCGCATCAATCGCGCCACTCTTGCATACGCGTAAATTTTAACATATCTTCATCAGATTTATCTTTATTGAGAATAACTGCAATTTGATCATCATAGTCATACCTCGCCTTTATAAATCTAGATTTTAATTCACCATAAGTTACATCAGAATTAAGATGCAAACGCATTAAGCCATTGTTAAACTTAATAACTGAACCTACCCTAACAACATCATCGATCTTAACAGTCTCTTCCGTAAAATCGGACTCGTCGCCAGTGAATTGGTAACCTATTTTATTTTTTCCCTTTAAATAATAACCAGGATTAGAATATACGATGTTTCCGATTTTATACATTAGTTTTCTATTAAAGTAAATTCACAAATAGCCGAGTTTCACAGATTGTACCACTTAGTGGCCTGATATGCATCTGCTGAACCGCTTGGTATACGGAAGTATCTCGATGTTTTATCAACATCAATACCTGTTAATGAAGGATAAGAACTTAATTTAGAATCTGGGTTACCGAACACATATATACTACCGGCAGATATTACTGGAGGAGTTGCATTGTCCACGGTTATATCACCCAATAAAACGCAGCGATAAAAAACGCCATCGCCAACACTTTCGAGATCTCTAAAATATAAACTTTCTAAAGTCTCACAGCTATAGAATACACCATATCCCAATGTCTTGATTGGTCCGAGATCGTTGTATCCAGGATTATCGTCAGTTCCATCAGATTTCCTTACGTATATCGTTTTTAATTGTCTACAATATCCGAAACAACTGTCTAACAACTCCGTTGTCCCAAACGGTAAAATAACGCTAGTTAAACTTGAACATGCATAAAATGCATTTTTGCCAATATAAGTAACAAAATCTGGAATTGATATAGATGCAAGTCTATTACTAACATAGAAAGCATAATCTCCAATCTTCCTAATATTTGATGGTATTTCAAATGATGAAACGCCGCCAACAACAGACATTAATGTATAAGTAGTATCTCCGGATTGTTCAATAACTGGATCACAAATCAAATAAGCACTACCTAAACCAGTATCCTTATATTTAACTGGATTATATGCCGAATCTCCAGTAATTTCTGTTAATGAATCATTGCCATTAAATACAGCTTGACCAATATAGGTTACCGTTTCAGGAATGTATATTGATTGTAGGTTTGCTCCATAAAAAGCATGATACTCAATTCTTGTAACTTTATTGAGATTAACATTTTGTAATCCAGATGATGCAAAAGCATTCTCGCCAATAGTAGTAACATTGTCGGGCAACTCAATTGTTGTTATGCTGCTGCAGAACCAGAATGTTCCATTACTAATAGTTGTATATGAGCTATTGTTTGGAATATGAACATCTGTTAATCTACGGCAAGCAAAGAACGCAGAATCTCCGATTTCTGTTATATTGTCTGTTAAATTTATATATTTTAAAAGAACACAGTTATAGAATGCTTCGGAACCAATTTTTGTTAATTTGTCCGTAACAGTTATATCAGTTAACGAAGAACAACCATAAAAAGCGCCGCCACTAATTACTGAAATATTATTTCCAAGATCAACACTAGTTAAACTAGAACAGTTCTCAAAAGCTAAACCATCTATTGTGATATTCTCTAATCCTGCATTAAGTTTAACTGTTTTTAAATTAGTACATTTCGAAAAGATTCCATAAGGAATCATTTTTCAATTACTAGGAAGAGTTATTTCTTCTAATACACTATTATTTGCAAACAAACTAATACTATCAGAAGTATTAAGACCTGTAAAATATTGGAATTCATTAAATGAAGTAACACCTGTATAGGTTGTGATAGTTTCTCCATCTTCACCAGTAGACGTGCCAGCAATATATAGTTTGCTTGGATCAAACGAACTAACTGTAACGTCTTCTGCGTTCTCTTTTGTAAATGCTTTTTTACCAGCAGCAATTTGATCTGAAAAACCAGAAACCAAACCGCGCTTTAAAGCATTTCAAAGTTCGGGGTTAGACGATTCGGAAATAATTGCGTTCTTTTCATAACTAATAACAATTGGTTTGACTAAAGTAAAACTAGTTTCAGAGCTTGGATTTGTAATATCAAGGTATAAATTAATATTATACATTGATTCAAATTTGTCGTCTCCATTGTCTCCCAATCTAACAACACATGTTTCCGTAGTTACCGTATCAGAATCAATTGTTACATATTGAGATCCAGCTTCTTCTGTGTTAACATATCATTTAAGTGAAGTTGGTTTACCTTTTACGGCATCATCATATTTAACAGTAAATTTATTTCCATAATCTTCTGGATATATAGAAGTTTCTCCATCAATAGTAGTATTACTTGTGGAAGGATAAACTTTATTTAAAACCTTTAAATCAATAGAAGAATAATCTCCCGTATATCGTGCATATATAGATACAGTAGTATCTTCTGAAAAATATGTTTCATTGGCATATATCTCATATGTATTTGTATCTATTTTTATAGCACTATTATAAGCAAGGTCCGTTGTAATTCTAAATGATGGTTCGCTATCAAAACCTATCGGATAGGCCGTAAGATAAGTGTGGCCAAGTTTTTCATCATAATCTGGGTTCACCTTTCCATCAGAAAGGTAAGGGCCCATACCTTCTATAATAGTATAATTGCTAAGTTTTAAATAAATATTCTTAGGAAGTTTTATATATAGTTTATTGTCTTGATTAAGAACGCCTTCTCCAAATCAACTCTTTAACTCTCCATTATAAAGTTGTTCAATAATATCGTTTGGAAGATCTGTTTTGCTAAGTGCGATAGTTCCGCGCAAAGAACCGGTTTTACCATTTAAGAAAGATTTTAAATCATTTCAATTAATAAGGGTATCTGCGCCCCAATTAACTTCCAAATCAATTTTCTTTAGGTTCTTAAACTTATTTACTCAAGTTCAGGAATCAAGTAGTTGTTCACAATTATCAATAGTTAATGATGTAATGTTATTATAACCTCCATCATCAAATACAATCCCGTCTGTTGTTAATAGAGGAAGCTCTGAAAGAGTTAAAGTTTGCATTGTATTAGGGAGTCCTATGTATTCAACGGGTGCACCCTGTGCGAACTCAGCAACCGTTAAACCACTTCCTCTAGCATCAAATTTCTTGAGATACGCCAATGTAGGCAGATCGGTAATAGAAGTAATACCTTTATAATTTTGAATATTAAGCTCTTCGAGATATTTAAGTTTACTAATACCAGAGATGTAACCAGTTTGCCCAGTCGTATCTACATCGCTTGCAGATGGTTTAAGCACCTCGTTGACATCACTTGTATCCGATCCCATAATGAGTCTTTTCATCTTAGATCCCAATAGGTCGCTATAAGCATTACCGGCATCAAATACTATTAGGCTTCCAGAACAAGGAGTTAAATCCAATTCCACTAAGTTATGAGCATTTACAATTTGATAATTGCGGCCAACTTGTACGTTCGCTTCAATAGGAATTTCCGCCTTTTCATTTGCTTCGAGCTCCATGCGTCCTTCGTATTTCGTGTCGGCAAACGCGCCATAATAACCGTGTTCTGCCGCAGTAATATAAAACTTTGCTTTATCTGTCGGAGTTTTAGGCGAATTTATCTTAATTCTACAGTTCGCTCAATTGGTGTTACAGAATTTGCCATCATAAAAATCAAATCGATTAGAAACCCATCATCTACGATGTGTTCTACGTGCGCCCTGTAAAGAGTTTAGATAGTCAGACCCTTGATTATATGAATCAATATATTTATATTCAGAATCCTTATTATGAACTGTTTCACACCAATAATCACTTGCATCAGTATCGAACGTTTTAATTACATTTTCATAACTAATGCCAGAAGTCAACAACATTTCATCTATCTTTGGAACAATTGTGTTCATGAATTCATCATCCGCTTCAAGACAGTTTCATAACGTTGATTCGCGTGCAGCATAGTCAAAATCATTAAGAAGTTTCGTTCTACGTGTAATATCAGGACCATAAATAAGGTTACCTAAGTTACTTAAGCCAAAGATTGTATCATTATCATATAGAATATAATAGAAATGTTGCCCGTCTTCAGAAGTTAGCATTGCATTTTTGACCAACTGGTCAACTGCGCCAAATCTAATTAAATAGATATAATACGCTGCCATTTTGGGGACATCCATTCATTGATATTTTTCTCTTGAAAAACGATCAACTCATTTCCCTTCTGTTTCTCCGGTTTCTTTATTAACTTCTTCAATATACGTTTTAGGGTTCTCTCACGTTTCGATATCACCATCCGTATTGCGAGTAATAGTGCACTTATCTCGTATGTCGAGCATTCATTCGTACAATGGTTGCACAAAGGCTCTCCAACGTTTATCCTCAACATCTTCTCCAGCGTCATCTGGATAACGAGCTTCATATCCCATATCATCAATGGTCATTCCTTTAAGATCCTCTCGTGTTTTTGCAAGAGTTTCTTCAAAGGTTGAGCCTTCAGATGTTGGGGTAAATAATGCAACGGGATTACCAGAATTAGTAAGTTCCCAACATTGCATTGTGTGTTTATATTTCGTACATTTCTTTTCTACTAACTCAATTACACCATCATCGTTTTCCTCCTCATACGAATATGTTTTTTGATATTCCTCCGGAAGAGGCGCATCATCGAATTCATCAATATCGGTAAAGCCGAAGATTTCTTCATTCGCCTTATCGTTATTGAAGTTGTATTTTCCCATAAAGGTATATCCGTTTTGCTCATCGCCCGGCTGCATATAAAACATTACAATAGGAACTCCGTCAACAGTCGTACGAATATCCGGTTTTGGACTTTCATTAGTATAAGTAGTATTGTCTTCTACGCATTGTTGTACACGCGTTCGTAATGGAAATGATTTAGAATCAGTATCATACGCATTATACATCGCCATATTCCAAAGTCTTGCGACACCTAAATTGTGAGTTGAAGAAGATTCTGGAAAATCGGCTTTAATTGTTCAGCGACTAACCCCTAACGGCGCGCCATTCTCATAGTCGCCTTTATCTCTAAATGCATATTTAACTTTATGCTTTCCATCCTTCTTGCCCGATCAAGGTTGTTCGATTCAATTCTTTTCATTACCTAAATCGTCGACAGACATTGTAAAGAATCCACTATGATTCTTTTTCGGATTTTCAGATTCAGCACCATCTCAAACCCATCGATAAGTAGACGGGTTTATAACGTCTTTTATATATTTCTTTTCTTCTGTATATAAACGATAATTCTTTTTAGGATAAGTCAACGTAGATGTACCTTGACAAGACATTCCTGCATCTTTATAGACAAAAGACTTGCCATATATATAGTCGATATACCGGACCTCTTCCATTATAGTCATTTTGGATTTGTTTGCAGAAGTACGGCTATCCAAATCTGGTATATCGCCTTTAATAAGCATTACCGGAATAAATCGTGCAATTTTTTCATAATCGATTTTTCCGTCAGTATATATATCGTTTCTTTCGTAGATTGTTTGCATCTCTGCAAATGTATCTCTATAAAGAATATAATTGTTTACAATTTGATCACTTGTAAGAGCCCTATCATAGCATCTAACTTGTTTTAATGATAACGATGCTCCTTCGGTACCAGTAAATTTAATTGGAACAAGGTCTTGGGAAACTTTTGCAATACTATCGGATTTAGTCCAAGGTGCGGCCCCAGACAAAATACCGTTCATATAAATACGAAGAAGGGCTTTATCATTTTCGGTATTTGCTTCTATTACAAAAGCAATTCTTACATTTTCTCCAGCTTTATAATAAACGCTTAGACCTTGGCTGGCAGTTAAAATAGTTGCTCTTGTTGCAGTAAGTCTAATACCTCTATTCTCCGTTCCTAAAGTTGAACACAATATTGCATCGTCGTCCAATACATTTTCTGTAGAATACTCCAATTCGATAGTTGCACCGCGAGAGCTTATGTTTTCATCAAGCGGGAAAAAGTTATTAATTTGAAAGCTAGAGCCTTCATTTAATAATAGTCTTCCATCATTTCAGCCTGATGTGGCCGTCCAATCTAGTCCTTCAAAAGTTCCAGTATAATCTTTATAAGCCCAATCGTCCCTATTAGATGATGTGTTAGTTCTGCCCTCTGAACTAAATGCCATTGTTAAGCCTTCTGATTCATCGATTTCTGTGAGGCCAAGATCGTTTGCGCTAATCGTAAAATCGAAACTTCTTTCTGCGCCATTTGCACTAATGGTTAAAGTTGTATCACCATTAATTGTAGGTATAATTTGAAGCGTTACTGAATAATTTGTAGATTCTTCATTAGAGAGACGTTTTGAAAGTTGTTGCTTGTATTCGGTACTCATTCCTTTAATAGAAATAGTTGTATCAATATAAGCAGCATCCCCAGGGTAATAAGTTGCCAATGTGAAATCATATGGTACATATTGGGATAAACCATATAAAGTAGGCTCTTGTTTTAAAAGGCTTTCAGTGAAATATTCTTTCGGAATAACAGTTTTAATTGGGAATACCGGCGCTGATAGCTCGTCGTCTATATTATTAATAATTATATTATAATAAAGTACATCCGTGTAAAAAGGCTCATTATCACTTATTACATAGGCCCTTAAACACAAACTATGTAATCCACTACTTATATCCGGAAGGGTTGTAAGTTCTCCTAATTGTGCAATAGTAAACGTGTCTGTTTGGTTCCCATATTGTGGGTTGATGCCCTCTTTTCCTTTTTTAACATTTAGTTTTAAGCCATCCCACCATCAATCAATATATGTCTTTGATGAAGACGTAAAAGTATAAGGAAAATAAATTGAATCGTCTCTGCTATATGTTTTTGATATATCGTATGTGCTACTTAAACTCAGATAAACTCAATTGTATTTAATCTGGCTTGAGCCAGATACTTTGTGCTCTACGCCTAATACAGAGATTTCAATAGTATTTTCGCCGGTGGATAAGTACTGATCAACATTCATTGTATATGTTGATTGTGAGTTTGGAATTCTAAACGTAGTAGTTTTAGATGTAGTTCCATTTGCAAATCGAATTGTACAGATGCCGTCTTCGGTTGTATGTGTTTGAGTTCGCGTATCAAGTACGTTCCATGTAAAAGTAATAGTATTCCCCGTGCTCTCGGAAGCTGCAGCTTTTATAGCTTCGTCCTCCGTTACAACAACATCCATTCTAAAATTGGTTTCAATACCAAATGTCCCAAGGATTAATTCGGAATCTTCAGGACGTTCCGCATCAATCCATTTATTATATGAATTTTTATCAGCAAATACGTAACACTTACCCGCAGTTTCATCAGAATAGAAATATCCTGCTTTACTATCAAAATTATCTTGTATATATTGTTGAACAACACCACCAGACAGAGGAAGATTTCCCGTGGTGCTATCACCCGTTCCCCAATCAACCTTATTAGTTGATTCAATTGGAGTAGTTCAAACTTTTTTTGCCATTAATTATTCCTCCATCCGTCAGAATTAGATCATTTCTTATCTCTTAATCAAATCCCACTACCAAAGCAAGAATTTGCAAGTTGTCATACCAACACGGCCCCATAATATACGGCTGTAATTACTCGTCCGTGTTGATATATTCCAATGATATCTTTATTATTATGGTGTATCATTACTCTTCGTAAACATAATAGAATTTATTAGGATCCCTTTCTTCTAATGCATCATATTCTTCTTCAGTTAAAATGATTGGATACATTATATTGGCCCCTAATGAATCTTGGAGAGATTTAATATCCTTCTTGGTTTGAGTGTTATCAGTTTCTAATGAACCGGCCCTTTTAATTAGGTCATTAACATTTTGTCCCATCACAGAGACAACTCCATTTAAAGAAGTAATTGAATCAGAATTATTATAAACAATCTTTTTAAGAGAAACAAGATTTCTTTCTATTTCAATAGTATCGCCTCCTGAATCGTTTCCAGTAAGAGCTATAACTCAATAAATATTGTTAACTCCCATTGGAACGCCGTCGTCATAAATAATTTCCGGCTCAGTACCCAATGAAGATTCATGGGTTTTATTGCAAGCTAATAATAAGTTCTTATATGTAACGAAGCTTGTTCGATATTCATCATTAAAATATTTTTTACCAACCGACCAAATGCCCTCATACTCAAACGATTTACCAAAATAAACGGGACTTACATTTACTGTAGCCCCGCTATCACCCTGATTTTGTATTACTTGAAAACCAAGTTCATTTGTAGATTCCTCTTCTATGGGCTCCTCTGGAACATTTACAGTAAATAAATTTAATCCATCATTCTGTACTTTGTCTGTCTTGGCAGGTTCCTCAGCAATGATTTGATTTCCAAATAAATCTATCTCAGCCATTATTCAAATAATTCTGTAATATAAGATTGGCTACATGTGTCCAATGCAATCAAATCTACAATTTGCTTAATCCTTGCTATATTAAAAGGATAACCAATCATCAAATCAGATATTTCCTGATTATATAGATTGTATATTTTTTCTTTATTTTCCACAATTACACCCTCCGCTAACTTTAAACCCAGAATAACTTTGAGGGCAAAGATAATCATCGCAAGTAAGAATGATGTTTAGAATTCTATTAGCCTCATCGTAATCTTTAATACTTATTAAATATTCAAGTACATATAAAGTAGCTAACATAAAGTCTCTTTTCTCAGTACTAGACCTATCCACACCACAATTAGAATTGCAAATCTTAGAAGCATCATTTGAAATCGATTCGGCAACCTTATTTAAATAGCAATTCTTTATTCGGCAGATAGAAAAGAATTCTTTATATGCAAAATATATATTATTATCCTCTTCGCGAGAATTTCATAAATCCATAATACTCGTAAGTTGAGTACAAGAAGATTCTATATTATCCGCAGAAGTTAGAGCGGTATTTACTTTATAAATCTTCTGATCAATATAAAAGAACCTACCCGATTCTATACTATACGACGAATCGCCGGCCTTATAATACTCTAAGGTCGGTACAACTATTTTATAATATTTAAATAAGCCGTCAGAACCAGGAGTAATTATCGTATTGTTTAATACATCTGATTCATCGATAGCTTCGTTGATTATATTGTACACAATAGAGCTGTCTTTTACTACAAACTCTATATAAGCACGATTAATTTTATTATTGGAGTCTAGTGGTATTCTTGTACTATCCACAGCCGTGAAACAGCAGTCCTGATTCTCCAAAAGTTCTATATTAAGTTCTTGTTCCATAGCCATAAACAAAAAATTTACCGAATATCTGCAATCACAAATATACGGTAAATTTTTCAATTTTCCTAATTTTTTTAATAATTATTTTAATATCCAATAAAAAGTCCTTTTACTAAACCTTTACTAATATTAGAAGAAGAATCAAAGTTGGCGCTAGTTTCAACTTCCATTGAATAAGTATCAACATATCCGCGTAGACCATCCTTTGAAAGAATTATATTACCTTTAGAAAGCGTTACTGATCCGTCGTCTCCTGTAACAGATCTAATTGCGGCATAAATATCTGTTTTGACATTATTCTTAACAATCAGAGAACCATCAAAAGTTTTCGTCGCATCCACGTCTTCCTGTGTCCCAATATAAACACAATATCCATAAATACCATATTTGCCACAATTACAGATATCAAGAACTCCGCTAGAATCATTCAGGGTTACATCGTCTCCAACTAATCCAGACCCAGATGCAGAATACAATTTCAGATATGATTTGCTCTTTACTTCAATAGCGACATTCTTATTAGAATGGACAGCATCAGCAGAATCCGATACAATAAAATTAATTGTACCCTTTTCTGCATTAATCTGGAGTTTCTTCCCGGTTGGAGTATAAAGCACATTGCCCTTAATGTAGGCATTACTTAAACTAATATCAGTACTCTTAATATCAGCCTGAATAACTCCTTCTATGTAGCCCGTTACTACAGCGTATTGAGTAGTAAGTGCATAAACTCCATCAATAGCAGAAATAACAGCAGCGTCTAGCGTCATATCTTTATCCGAATAACAAGTTACTGTGCCGGACGGATAATAAGTACTAGGAACAACAGAAGTCATATTATTAATGGCAACGGAGGCGTTTGTAATATCAGTTTTGATAGAAATTCTAGCAAAGAAATATCCTGGGAGTTTAGAATCAAAAACATTCTCTACAATATTATTTGCAGTAACCTCACCACCAAATACTCTAATTAAGCCAGTATCTCCGGTACCAAAAGCATCGTTTGCTTTACGAATATCAAAAATACCACCATAAATATCGAGTGCGCTATTTCCATGAATTGCATCATGAGTAGCCGAAACCCGAATATAATTATTGCCCATAATTCGCAATTCGGACGCTTTGATTCCGTGGCCACCGGCATTCTCTATATAAAGAACACTTTCCCCGTTAATAACCATATTCTTTTCAGAATATAAAACTGCAGGCTGTTGTTCTGTATTCTCGGCTTCATAAGAAGACTTTAAATTAGAACTCGCAAGCACATTTACAAAGAGAGTTTGCGCATCTGGAGCATACTTGATGCAATAGCCACGATCGCTTGTATTAGTAATATTAACGCCACTTAAGGCAATAAATGTATCTACCGAAATATCTGATGAGCCCTCGATAAGAACGGATCCTTCTAGATTGCCGGAGAGTATATATGAACCGCCCGCATCCAACCTAACCACACCATTCGTAGGCGCAGTAAGAACACCATTTACATAAAATTCAGGAGTAGATTTAGAATCACTCTCTAATAAAATATTGGCTACACCATTATTAACAACAGATACACCGTCCACTAGAACATCTGAAACTCCAGTAGAAACATTATTATCATTAACAACTTCCTGAATATCGGAGAAAATAGAGTTCCACTCATCAGCCGAAACTGTGCTTTCTTTCGTCTTATTTAAATATTTAGATAAATCAAGTTTTCCCATATAAAATAATTTAAGAGAGAAGAATAGGGAATGCCTCTCCAAAAGTTCAATTAGTATTAATAATTACTAAATCATCTGTTGTAATTTCTTGTTCATACGCAATAGTTGCCGAAGAGTTAACTGAACTACAGCCACACAAAGGCTCGTTAGAAGAGCTGGAATTCTGTTCTCCTAAGCAACTATTGTTATATAAACTTTCTATAACAAGATCTGGCGTAGAATAATCACCTCTGTTTAAATATTCTCTAATTGCAAGAATTGCATTTAAAAGCATATCGCGCTTTTCTCTCCCAGACTCCATTCAATTAAAAGAATATATGTTTTTTAGTGTCCTGTTTTTTACTAAATCATCTTGCGCATTTACAAATACTTTCTTAAGTAATTCGTAAGAAAAGATTATGTATTTACTATACACAACTTCATTATCGCCCTTTAAATCTAATCCAGTTGATAAAACTTCATACAGTTTATTCATTGGAACTTCTACGAACAGCTTTTGATTTTGAAAATTAATATTTTTTCAAGCGACCTGCTCAAGTGCATAATAAAATTTGCGCTTGTAATAGAAAAGATTAAAAGGATTTATTACCCTAGACCCAGAATATTTTCTGAGCCTAGGAATAACGAATCTATGATAGTTTAACATTCCGTCCTCTTGAAGAAGAATTTTTGATATTTGAATATCTTCTGAAGAAGTAAGATTCTCGTGTATTACAGCATTGATTAAGTTATCATTATGGGTTATATATTCTAGACAAATATAATTAGTAATATCAATATCATCATATTCATCTAAAAGATCGTTAACTACGAGTAAACCCTTGTTGAAAGTAAAACTTAAAGCCTGTCTATTATTAATTGAAGTTGCCATTAGCTCGCTATTTTATCATTATAAGGGTTTGAATCGTTGAGTTGCATAACTTCAATCTCCAACTCTTTAGCCTTAATCTCCGCCAATTTATCATTATACTCTTTTGTATTACGAGAATTCTGTTCTTCGATACTAACACGTTTTTGATCAATTGCAAGTTGTGCTTGATTTCTCTTTTCGACTTCTTTCTTAAGCTTATCGTTTTCAGTTTGTAGCTGTTGAGCTTGTTGCTGAATTTGTTTAGCTTGCTCTTGAAGTTGCTGTAATTGCTCTTGCAGTTGCTTAACAACATCATTCTCTTTCTTCTTAGAAGCAACAGCGTCATTAATATAATGTCTAAGCTCGGTAACGTTTTTAGCCATCATAATATTGAACACCATTGTAGGATCAATTTGACCAGATTTAATCAATTCTACACTTGTTGCTTTAAGATTTTCTTTGTTCTGGAATGTTTCAGAACTATCTTGGATATGAATATCAAAATCAGTCATAGTATAATATTCGGGTAAAGCAGTGAAAACCCGATTAAGAACAGTGCCATTGATTAGTTCTCCGGCAACACCGTTCTTATATACTATTTTAGCAAGGTTAAGAAGATCATAATTAACCTCCTTATAAATCATATCCATTGCATTAAAATATTGTTTTGTCAAAAGAGTAGATTGGCGAATACCAACTTTTACGTTGCTAACAGCATCACGCTGTTGAATACCGCCCAATTTTTCAGCAAATACACCTGTTATAGAGCTAGCTTGATTCTCTATACTTTCAAGAACCATTTGGAATGCTTGAATACATTGCGCTTTAACAGTATCATCGTAGCCGTTAAATGTAGTATTTAATAATTGAGCACCGTCCTGGGAAGAATTATACCAGGCAATACCTTGTTTTTTATAAGCAAGTCATTTTTGGGCTCGCTCTTCCATTTCTTCTCCAAGAAAATCAGGAAGACTTGCAGCGTCCAGCCAATCACCGACTGTGCCGGAGGAAGCCACCAAACTATCTCTGTAATAGATAGTTAGATCGTATTTGTCCTGCAAGGTCATTGTATTTAACATCAGACTAAACGGATCGCCGTTTTTATCGGAAAAGAAAATACCATTAATACTTAAAGAGCAATCCTTAGGATCAGTTACACTCCTTGTAATGTATTCAGAAACACCTCTGGTAATATAAATTTCTTCTCCAATTTTAATGCCTTCGTGGCGTTCAAGTTTATCCTCTTTATCATTATATTCAATTCATTCGCAATCATAAACACAAATTAAATTATCATTAGAATGATAATAACCGTTCTGCGCGCCACGAATAGGAGCAATTTCCAGACCACCTAAGAGACCAGAATTAGAAGGCGTTGCTGGAATAGGATCCATTGTATGAACTTGAATATAAATAGAATTAGAAGCATTTAATTCATCTGGGCCAGAATCATTAAGCTTTGCTTTTGCTTCAGAACTTAACTCATCGTAGAATTCCTTCTTTATTTGGTCCTTAGTAAGATACCTTCTAATAACAGCTCTAGGAGACTTGTTTAAGAAATACTCATTGTGATTTCTCTCGACAAAGGTGTCTATTGGATTCAATATTTCTAATTCAAGACCGGTTTTACTTCCTGATGGTTTTGTTCTAAAATAGCACATACCGCCAATAAGTAAATCGGTCAATAATTCACGTATCTTATTCTTTAAATCGATATCTCTGGAGTGTTTAATGTAGTTCAGAATATTCTGAGCCGCCATTTCATATTCAGATACATAACTTTTTTCTACATCCTTCTTAATTCGCGCTATTTCTTGCTCAAAATAAGGATCGTCAAATTTGTTCTTTCCCTCTAAAAATATCTGAATAATCGCACTCTCCAATCGTTGTTTGAAGAATTTAAAAGCTTCTGCGTGGATTTTTAATTGTTTGTCTCGCATGATATTTGTAACCGTCGCATCATCCTTACAAGAAACTTGCAAGTCTGGATCCAATTCCAAATATTCACCTACGAGTACATCAATATGTTTTTTGATAAGAGGAGTAAAACCTACGGAAGTCGGCGTACCTATTCCATAGTTTTCTTCAATACTCCTAAACTGTTCTGCGTCTCTCTTACAATGATAGTAATTATATGCTTTCCTCAGTTGAACTTTATCATAAACCAGATCCGAAATACAGGCGTTAATTCTTCTTATTTCCTCTGCTTTATTCATAGCCGTTTTCTTCTTGTTCAAAAGGTATCTTTTCGGCTCTATAAAAAGACACCGTTTCTAATTTTCTAGTTTTCATCTCTTTAAAGACAAAGTCCTTAAATTTTTCCTCAGTTCCCTGATAAGATAAAATTAATGGAGTCAATGTCCTATCAAGAAAAAGGAAGAGAGTCCAAATTGGATCATCTCCTTCGACTTCTTCCTTTTCTATTTTCAGATTCCCAATATATTTGCCTTTTACGGCACAATTTATTAATTCTCGGATTTCGTTTTCTAACTCCATCGATTTTCGTTTTTAGGAATTACGCCCCTACGCTTATATCCTTTTTCGTCTACATATCAACCAAAATCTTTTCAGTTGCTAGATGTAGGAGCTTTAGATATGGCAGGATCTAATCCAGACATTGCTTCATCGCCAACTTCTGCCATTCCTAACGCGGCCACAATATCGAACTTACGTTTATTCTCATATGAATAATTTAACAGCTGATCAAGAATTTCTTCATAATCAATTGTATACCAATAGTCGCATAGGAAATTAGAGATTAACTCTAATTCGTGACGTATAACAGCTTCTGTTCCAGGAACACCTATTAGAGCCTTTGTCGCTCGTCTCCTTCTAACATTAGAAGACGCTGCCGCAAAATCTGGCCGCTGCATAAACAGATTACCTTTTCCCTTGTCTTTGAAATATGTCTGAATGGAAATTTTGGTATATTCAAGCATGGCTTTGCAATTATACCAAACTAAAAGTTTCATAGCAACATCATAAGCCGTTCGAATATTATTCGGACGAGCTTTATACATGGCTACATATTTAGGGTCGTCAGTTCCGAAGACCCGCTTTTTAATAACTATACAAAAATCAGATACATCATTATCTGTCGCCGAGTCTTCTCGTCCCATATCAATAGAGTCTATTCCTGCGACATATAAATTCTTGTAAGGTTTTCCGGTGGGGTCCAATATCGGAGGTTCTACTACAAGCAAGTCCCCACTAGGGCTTTCTTTGGCATCAACCTTAGTCATCGTAGAGTCTGTCCACAGAAGATGCATCTTCTTAGGTTTTGTATAATTTGTATTAGTCTTAATTTGAACTATCCGTTCAGCAATAGCATTAGCGTCAAATACATTATCCCCATGATTAGATAGTGCTTCTCGTGGGGTAAAACAGTGTTCGGCGCACTCCGTAAGATAGTCTTTATCGGAAAGCTTTGCTCGCTGTTCTTCATAAAACTTTTTAAATCTAACATGATCAGTAACACCGCGCTTGTCTAGATACTCACTCGTTAATGCAAATTTGTGTGCTGGAATAAAGAACGATACTATTTCTGGTTTACAGTCATCGGTATCATAATTTTTAAATGGAAGGACATTATATCCTCTCGGGTTTAAAAAAATAGTTTTAAGCCCATCAAGCGCCATCGAATCACCACCAGTTCCGAGCGCAATTCGGGAACCAAAATGGAAGCCACCTAGGGCCACTAGAGCGTCCGCTTTAATTCATGAATCGGTTAGAATCTTGTTAGATCCGGCCTCTTCAAAAATTAAACGGTCAATACGTTCGCCTCTTATTTTATCCGCAGTGTCTGCAACAACAGAATTAATCTGTGACATTCAACCTTTCTCCGTCCCGTCCAGTGTCTTAATAGAAGCACGTTTGCAATCAACGTTGTTAACCGCTAATCTAACATGTCTCATTCCACCGCCAGTATTAGTGTTCAATCAATCCAAATTCTTTCAACACTTATTTTTAAGCGGAGTTAGTTTAGCGTCGGCCGCGCAAGTTAATAATACATTATATCCACGGTTTGTAGTATAAGGTCTTACAGATAAAGATGCCACAATTTCTGATAAGCCAATACCTCTGGCCTTTAAAATACATATATCTTTATGTAATTTTTCTGCCATTTCTACATAATGAAAAAACTCATATTGCTTACTTAAGAAGCCCGGGAACGATTCTTTACGCCCGGCTCCAGCAATAGCTTTTTCATTAATAACATCCATTCTATAATAATTCAGAAAGAAATAATGATCGCCAGTAATTCTATATTTACCAATGGTTAGACCATTTGCACATCGATCATATTCTCTATTCCAAAACTCATTATATTTTTTACCACCAGGAGGATATTCTGTATATTTTCCAGTTCGATCATAAATTCGTCCAGCCTCACAAAATGGAGTAGGGTCAAAATCTAGACCCTTCTCCATTGTGATGGGGCGATATCCAGTTATCTCGTAAGATAATTCTGGATCAAAATATTGTATCTCTTCTGAAAGAGGAACGTCTCATTTCTCTCCGAGTCGTTCTTTATGAACAGTTGTTTCTGCAAGAAGAATGTCGTCCGCCTCAATAACTTCTTGAGGATTATTATTTTCCTCGAAAAGTTGCCTTTTAAGTTCTTCCTCATATTTTTCGCTGAAAGTCATTTTCCTCTCAGCTTCTTCTCTAATCTCTTTTGGATTAGGAATTTTTGGTAACTTCTTCGGCATGTCTAAGCATCTTTAAACCCTAAGGCAACGTCTCCGCGAACTTTTGTCCCGGCTTCAGAAAGATCCTTTTTGTGCGTTGCTTCAAGTTCTTTTAGTTCCCTACGAACATCTGCTATAGATTTTATATCGGCGATTACATCCTTAGGTTTATATAAAGGTCTGCCATCAGCATCAACATCTTCCGCAAAATCTATATTATCAAGAAACACTTGCATCTTATGCAAGGTTTTATATGCAGTCTTTATAAGAGAAAGAATAGGATCGGCACTCTGTAATTCTTGATATTTGTGATATGCAGCGAGAAAAACTTCATCTTTTAAATCAGATTCTTTAAGCCCAGAATCTTCAAGAGCTGCTTCATGCCGCTCTTTTTCAAGATATTGAAAATAGGGAGATTTAAAATCTAAAGTTAAATATATATATGTCAGCTCTTTATAAGCTCTTAATCTAAGTTTACCTGTTTTATCTTCCTTGCATTTATTTCGCTGTATATCTCATAAATCTCCAAACTCTTTAACAAGTAGGACGCTATATTCTTCTATTCTTAACTTATTCTCTGCATTATCATATACAAAGAAATTCATTATTTTCGTAAGCTTGATAGTTGCTGTAAGCTTGATAGGAGATTGAAAGGCGGAAGAACTTGAATCGCTCTTTTTAGCATGTCGCCAGTTGTGTTTTTATTCTTACTCCTATCATCGATCGGATCATTTGCATGATTCTTTTCAAGTTCGCTCCAGTTATCAATTAATTCTTGATCTGCGGGCTTTCAAGCATTATTCCAAAACTTTTGCCAAAATGTAGGCTCCTGTCTAGTTGGGTCATAGTATGTATGCATATCAGACTTCCTGCTAATAGTATAGTACGCTGGCCCATCTTTAATAGCCCTTTTATCATGAGTGCTATACCGATATTTCTTTGTGGCCAAGGTGTCGCCTTTCGCTGTAATTGTTTTTTCAAAAGTAGGATCCTTTCTTCCTTCTACTTTTGAGCCATCTTGGCTCTTCAAAATACGACCGCCACGCTTTTTATATTGAGCTCAATATGCACTAGTAGCCCCCATCGGCGCCGTCATTAAACCCTGATATGTCATACCTACTGGATTTAAATTAAACGAATTGCCGACTGCAGAACCATAACCATTTGCTGAAGACCCTCCAAAATTAGTTGTAACTGGAGAAAATGGATTATTATAATAATCATTCATTTTTGCAGCAGTATCACCCTTTATAAATGTGCCTGGGTTATAAGATTTTCCATCAAAAGAAAGCCTTGCCCCATGAGGAAGAGTCGCACGAGACTGGCCGTCCCCGTATCTAAAGAAATGTCTATTAGTTAAACCTTTAAAACCTTCATAAGCCATTTTTGCGTCTCCCCTAAGACTACCAGTTGTAGTACGCAAATAATTTTGATTTGAATAATCAACTTTCATTGGTGTGTTTGTGATACGGCCGCCTAAATTAGTTAAAGTAGCGAGTCCGCTTTCGATGCCCGCACCTAAAGCAGATCCGACACCAGCGCCAAATGCTGCACCACCAATTGAGCCAGATAACCGCCCCATTGTACCGTACTGCCGACGAGTCCTCTCCGGATCATATACCGCACTACCGACTCCATATTCTGCCGCTATTGGGTCTTGATATACCTGCGTATAACCAAGCTCATTGGTATTGTTATTTAGTTTATCAGCTTTTCTAACACCGTTGAGCCAGCCGCGTTTGCCGCCTCATTTACCACCGTAATATCCTCCTATTAACCCAAGCGTCCCAGGTAATCAACCGGCAGCTAGACTTGCTCCGGCTCCGCCGACTGCCAATGGGGCCATTAGGGCAACACCCAAAGGTTTTATTACTTGATTCTGACCTTCATGAACATGATTTACCATTTCCGTAGTCTTCATATTGTCGGTCTTCATCCTTGAATCAATCTGTTTCCTTTCTTCGGGAGTCAACATAGCATAATATCTGTCAAGATACATTTTACCAGTATCTCCAGAATTATTTAAAACATTGCGGAAAGCTTCACCTTTTTCGCTGAATAAATCCATAGGGTTATCAGTGTAGGCTATTTCATATTTAGTAAATAATTCGGGATCAATATCCTTTACCGTAAGATTTGTCCAGTTTTTATCGTAACGAGTCAAATCGCCATTTTCTGCTGCGTGAGTTGGAGCATAACGGCCTTTAGCTACAACATCAGAACCTACTAAATTTTGAATTGCGTTTGAATTATATCCAAACATTCCATCGGCATTTAACTTATGATCACGTTGATATGCCTTTACAGCATTAATTGTTCTAGGTCCAATTTTGCCGTCAACATCGCCAACATCATATCCGCGACCTTTTAATTGATACTGAAGTTTTTTAATTTCCGATTCAGACCAATTGGAATAGAATCTTTTAGCCTTACCGCCATCCTGAAATTTAAGAATGCCTTGTGCCAACTTTCCGCCAGTCTTAAACATTCCTTGCTTTGACTGCTGAAAAGCTTGAAACATTCCAGATACCAACTGTTTACCTTCTTCTGATTTAGAAAGTTCATTAAGAACATCTACCACCTGTTTCGGATCTTGCGCTTCGGCGATAGGCTGAATTATCTCATCTGGCACTTGGCCCTGAAATTGCGCTATATTACTCGGAAGCCATTGAACAAATTCGGCTAATTCCTGTTGTTGATTCTGTTCCATTATACATGTTTTAAATCCTTTGTTGAGAATATGGCTTCGTGCAATACCTGATTCTTATCATATCATACACAGCGCATTCCTAAGAATAAACTGCCCGTAGCACCCTCTCTATCTCTAATAGTTTTTTCAACTTTTTCCTTAATAAGCATAACAGGCCTATTTTCTAGTTTTTCGTGCTTTACGATTACTATATCTCCCGGCACAAAAAAGACCTTTTCCTCCATATTATTTATTAACAACTCTACATATTATATTTGTTTCATCCATAGCACGATACTCTTTCTTCCTAAAAGGAATGTATGCAGCAATGTGCTTTACGCAAAAAACATCATCTCCTACTTCAACGTAACGACACGAAGGGCCTACCGCGATTACTTTAGCGCATGCTATGTACTCCTCGGTGTCCTCCATCTCGCCAGTTTCGTTTGACTTATATCGTTTGGTACTTTCAATACCTAAAATTAATCCATTATCAGTTGTCTCTACAGCTCTATATGGGTTTTCATCATAGAACTTTAGAATGACTCTTTGCCCGCAAGGGACAAGATCTACTTCATTTTCATTTATATCTTTTGTAGATCTTTTTAAAATATTGTCAGCAACACTCATTATCATTTATTCATTAAACATTTTTCGGAAAGTACTCTAGTTTTTGCGGATAATTCGCATCCGCATACAGAACATACAGTAAAATTCTTTGTAAGAGTAACCTTCTTTTCGCATCTATTACATATTTCCATACGCTGTTTATAAAGATCACGATGTTTATCGAAGATTTTATAATACCAGCCTTTGATGATATTTATCACTTTCCACATACACAATGGCTTTGCACATTGGCCGCCTTCATTCTTAGCATGCAGTTGCAACCTTTGATATATCCTTCTTCTGGATACATTAGTACGTGCCCATCTTTATTCATATAAAGATTAGGATTGCAAATTGCGCCGAAAGCAGTCTCTTTATAAAGAGGACAAGCTTTACAAATCTCAAGCCTAGCTTTTAATAATTCATCCATTATAAAGAGAAATTATCTTTATCGAGCTCTGCTCGAATCTTTTTCTGCTTTTTATAATGTTTGATTAGCCTCTCCACATCGTCTTTGAGGTATGGCACATCAATGAATTTTTCGTTATCATCGTGGTCGATTCAATGTATGCAAAGCCTTTTTACTTCATATTCTGGATGAATCTGTTGTACCATTCAAGCATATATTGATAATTGAAGCGTATAATGTTGTCCGTTTACATCATCGATATTTTGAAGCGGGGGCTTCATTTTAACCGAAGATTTTGTAGCGGAATTATAATAGGACTTGAATTCTAGTTTAGCGTTACTCTTATGATCCTGAACTTGAATTGTACCGTCTTCTATTATCAATAAATCGATTTGGCCAACTAAGCAAATCTCGTCATCACGATAGGCGATCATATATTCCGGGTAAACACCATCTGGTAATTTTCTGGAATACTCTCCTTCAAACACAGGAAGTTTGTCGCCAAATCCATACTTTTTAATAGAAGGGTCTCGTTTATAAAGAGCTTGCTCTAATATACTGTGAATTTCTGTTCCTCGTTCACAACTAATTCGTCTTTTATCTTCATAAGACTGCAATATAGTCGCTCGCTTTTCATCGAACAACTTTCTATCAATATCAAGCTTGTCAAGAATTTTTTCATTAAATTTCTTTCTTGCAAGCAGAACTTTCTTGAGAGGTATCCACGTTTGTATATCACAAACTTCCTCTAAAGCTTTGTAAGCAGATCAAAAGTTCTCATCAAAAGGCTGGGAATATTCACCGATTAGCGTTGTAACAGATATTCCCTTTTCTCCAGTAGGTTTATAAAAGTATTCGTGTGTATCATCGAAAAATACTGCATCTTCCGATTCCTTGTCCACTACTCGACCGTTATAAACACTGTGTTCTTTACCATCCTTTAATTTAGGCATATAACATTAACATTAACATAAAAGATCTCTTATTCTACTGGCTCAAAATTTAATTCTTCTTCGCCAGCTTTTAATTTCTCAAAGAATGCCTTACCTTTTCCGGTTATAGGTTTTCTTTTTTGACAGCACATGTTCTTACAAAGCATTGATTGGCAAAGAGTGAGATCTGTATCTTTGTCAAGCATTTCCCTTCTAAGACCACTAATAGTTTCTTCATCTTTCTCGTGAATCTCCTGGAAGTGATCATTAGACTTTCTAATTTCTTCAATAGCGTCTTTCATTGCCGCTACAGATGCCGCCTCATTTTGAATCTCTAAACCGAGATTCTCAATTTCAGGTTTTTTCTTAGCAGCAGCCTTATTAATGAAGACTCCAGCTACTCCTCCACCCAGTAGAGTTACGAGGGATGTAATTATTACGGTTATTAAATCCATTTTTAGATTTATTATAGAATAATATTAATTTACTTATTAGTTCAATTTGATACAAAAATACTATTAATTTTTTAAAAATGCAAATAATTTCTTGTATTAATGAAAAATATTTATTATATTCACGCGTTAGATATTAACCTACCCAATATACATTATGAACTTAAAAGTAATTTACAACAAATTCATTCCGTTTAAAGGATTTTACGCTATGAGTCTTTTTAATCTGATTCTAGTTAGAGAAGATTGTAGAAAATATGACAATACATATATCTATAAAAAGATGATAAATCACGAATCTATTCATTTTGAACAACAAAAAGAATTGGGATTTATCTTCTTCTATCTCTTATATGGCTTTGAGTGAATAATAAAGTTATTCTTTTTTGGTTCTAAATCATATAATCATATTTCATTTGAACAAGAAGCTTATAATAATGAACGAGACTACAGCTATATAAAGGCAAGAAAAAAAATATTCCTGACTTAAATATATATTTATATAATATACGAAAATGCCCACGCCATATCGCGCGGGCATTTTTATTTTTATTAAAGTGCTGTTATTCAATATTATATATATTTTATTTATCAATATTAAAAATCATTTTTCTTTGTTGATGCTTATTATTGTATAATCCAATATGAATTCATTTAGAGTTTCCGTTCTTCTCAATGATACACTGATCGAAGAGTTTGCCGTTTAAATAATTCTTTATAAATACCTTAAAGTCATCAAACTTTCCGTTGGCTGGATATAAATCTGCTGCATATCCCAACATATGAGCAGACGTCTTGGATCCGTTTACTAGTTTATTAACTTTGGCGTTTCTATAACCAGACGTTACTTTGATTGCGGACCCCCAAGCTTCTCTAATAGGATTTAGAAAATTGATCAATTCATTTAATCTCGATTTAATTTCATCGGTTGGAGTGTTGTCAACCTTAAATATTTTAGCTTTATTTGATGCGCAAAGCTCATCTATTGTAAAATACTGTTTCATTAGCTTATAATTTTTTGAATATCTCTAACTAGATTATCATATTTAGAAGGAACTTTGCCTCCGGATTTAAACGAATTATACATTTTCATTAGTTTGGATGCATAATCAGGGTCAGTAGCATATCCTCCGGCCGCGATCCTATCATAGAACTTTGTTATATCTCCGACAAACGCTTTATACCTATCCCCACTTAATAATGAAACTTTATATTTAACATAATCAGCTAAATTTTTAAAAGTTCTAAAGTCGGAAGTTTTTTCGTATCTAGTGTTGTTTTTATCATATTCGTGTGTTTTCATTGCAACTTTAGTAGAATCAGTCGAAGCTTTGACTCCTCCAAAATTATAGTGTTTAGAAAGTTTAGACTTACCCCACCCAGATTCCAATGCATCTTGAGCAACTAGATATTTAGCATAATTAGTATCTATTCCTCTTGAGGACAATTCCTTAGTATAAGCATTCATCATATCAGATATGAATTCATTTTTATCTGTATAGATTTTACCTTCTCCTGCGGGTTCCTCATCTTCCAAAAGTTCCGGTTTAACGACGCCAATACCATGGCGAGGTTTATTTTTTTGAATTCTTTGTTGTTGCTCTTCTATGATTGGTTGTTGATCTCCGCTCGATACAGGTTCTTCAACAGTTTCAACTGTATTCGTAATAGCAGGCTCTACTGTAGGTGTTGCTAATCATGCAGAATATTGAGGAGAATATCCCTTAAAGTTTGCGTTCTCGACAGGGACCGTAAATTCATTTGGATTTCCAGAACGAGTTGTCGCTATGTATTGTATTTTATAGTCAGCCATATATTAAAATAATTAGATTACAATCTCTTGCAAAGATATAAAATTAATTGCACATTTAAAAATTTATTTGTATTTTTGTTGGTAAAATTAAATTTAATTATTATGGGAAATTATAATACATATTCTGGGACTTCTATAGCGCAACAATTATTAGGCAATAGTTGATTGGGTAGATTATTATATGGAAAGCCACAAACATATAAAGATGGATATGGGACAGAGAGGCAACACGCAAGTCTCTCGGAATCCGCAAATGGGCAAGAACTTCAAAGAATGAGAGATACTGCCAAAACTGCAGGTAAGGTCGCTTTAACAGGTTTTGCTTTTACGAATCCTTTTACTGCCGGTAGCACAGCTAGTTCAATATTGGGAACATTAGGCCAATCCTATTTTCTTGGAGAAGGTTTAAAAGATGCTAAATATAGAATTCAAAATGGATCTACAGCTGGTGATGGTGTAATGTTAGGTTTAGACTTATTACCTGCAACAAGTGTGGCCAAAACGGTTCTCGGGGGCGCTAAAAACATTAGCCCTGCATTAAAGCAAATAGTAAAGAATGCTGAATATGCAGATTATATGGGTAGGCTCAATGATGCTAGCAAATATAATCCTAACTTTACTATTACAAATGTTACAGGTACATCTGATATTATAAAATCTAAACCTCATGCAAGAATAGCACCATCTGATGGTAGAATTAATTCAGCAGTTAATTATAATTTACGGTATGATCCCAAAAACTTTGTTCAAGTCGTAAATGATACCGAACCTGGATATTATAGCGTACATTTTAAAACCGATAAAGGTTCTCCGACTTCTAATAATATCCAACAGGTAGTTGATCAAATCGTTTCTGATTTACCAGGAGGTTCTAGATTGGCTACTTGAGGCACAGTTTCTAAAGGCGGGTTTAGCGGGTTGAATAGGTTTGGCGAAGCAGGAATGATTAAAACCGGAGAATATAGGCCTCTTACTTTTAAAGATCAAAGCATAGCAAATGAAATTGCTGAAAAATATGGATTGACTTTAAATGCTGATGGGACTATTAATTGACCA
>CAVAGP010000020.1:0-37759 GCA_963588175.1 Faecalibacillus sp.
CTACAATGTCATATCATCTGCCGCTTAATAGTTACATCTCACAGGCTGAGTCGGTAACTTATGATTACAACAACAACGTGACGTTGGTTATAGGAGAAAATTCCGACAACTATTTTTCAATCGGATCGGACAAAAACATTTATCTGCAATTAAGTTCGGCCTCAATGTTTTATCTTGATCTTGGTACTGTCCACATTTCTAAGATTGCCAAATGCGAAGAGACAACAACCCCAATCATTGTTTTTGATGAAGGAGTGGACCGCTCATTCTTGGATAATGTTTTCGAAAATTCCTACACCATCTCAAGTATCGAGCAAAAAGAGGGCGAACCATTTACCTATGAGAATTCCTCGATTTCAATTACCGCGGCCGGAAAGACCAATAAGACTGCTGCTCAGAAAAAGCACAACACTCTTGTTTATAAAGGCAAAAAGAACATCGCCAAGCCTGAATGCATAAACGCCACAATCGGTAGGATGTATTCAACGAAATTCACCGACTTTGACTATGAAGTCATAGAAGTTGATTCCAGTGTGGACACTTTTGAATTTTATTGCGTTGAATCGGTTATGCCCGAAGAATGTTATGAGCTCACGATTTATGCAGAAGACGTTGATTCTGCAAAGAAAATCATCAAAAAAGCGGGATATCAGTACATCATTCCTAGCCAAGCCAAATCCAAGAATGCATTTGCCACTAATATAGCAAGAATCATCACGATAATGCTTTATGTCTTAGTCAGCTTATTGGGTCTTCTTTTGACTCTTGCTGTTTATGGCATTCTTTCAAGGGTTTATATTACCAAGGCAAAGGACTTCACTATCTTCCGCTCACTTGGAGTTCTAAGAGAAGACTTAAGAAACATTGTCAGCCTAGAAGTGTCGTTCTTCGCTTTGGTCTCAACAATCTTGTCTATTGTTGTCATCCTGATTCTTGGCTTGACCGTTCCTTATTTCAAAGAGCTGCTGGCAACCTCAACTCCATGGGCATATATATTCTTCTTCATAATCATGCAATTGTTGGGACTCGTAATCTCAAGAAGATTCAACAAGAAGATATTCAAGCTAACCATCACCGATTCTCTTAAGGAGGAAAGAAGATGATTAAACTCACTAACCTCAACAAGTATTTCAACAAGGGCAAGAAGAACGAAATACACGTTATCAACAACGCCACCCTTGAACTTCCAGACCACGGAATCGTGACCTTCTTTGGCCATTCTGGATCTGGCAAAACCACATTGCTGAACGCTATTGGAGGACTTGATTCCTTCAAAGGAGAAATCCAATACGATGACACCGTTATCAAAAATTATCGCATGGGTAAAATCGACGCCTGGAGATCGAAGAATGTTGGATATGTCTTCCAGAATTACGACCTGCTTCAGAACGAATCAGTTTATGATAACCTCGCAATTGCTTTATCAATTATCGGTATCAACGATAAGGATGAGGCCAAAATTCGCATCGAATATGCCTTAAAAGCAGTCGGATTATTCAAATTCCGCAAAAGGAAAGCCTATGCCTTATCAGGCGGCCAACAGCAACGTGTTGCCATTGCTAGGGCCTTGGTTAAGAAGTGCAAAGTCTTAATCGCCGATGAGCCTACGGGAAACCTAGATTCTGCCAATACGATTGAAGTCATGAACGTCCTCAAGAGCATTTCTAAGAACACCTTGGTTCTTCTGGTCACTCACGAGAGGAACATAGCCGACTTCTATTCAGATCAAATAATCGAAGTGTCCGACGGCAAGATCGCTGACGTCAAAGTGAATACTTCCAAAGATGCATCTCTTCAGGATGAACGCAACAACACCATCTATCTTGGAGATATGGAAAAAATCGAGCAGGAGGGTGAAACAGTTGATTTCACCGTCTATAAAGACCCTGATGACGCATCGAAGAAACACCTTGAAATCTTTATCAAAAACAACACCGTTTACGTCCGTGGCGACACAACGGTAAGACTCGTTAATGATAGTTCCTTAAACATCGTTGACGGCAAAAAGAAAGTCATCACTCAAGATGATACGGATGTCTTAACATATGACAATTCATTCTATGATGACACAAAGAAAGGACGTGGGGGTTTTGCGAGGTTTGCCCGCACATTCGCCACCTCGTGGCACACTCTTTTCTCCGCCAAGAAGAAAACAAAATTCCTTTATGCGTGCCTTGTTTTGATGGGCATCGTATTTGCTATTGCCTCGGCTTCCTACGTGAACAATACCATGACAGATGATTCATCGTTTGCATATACCAGCGGATATTATGAAATCCACAATTCAAGCCTCTATTATGAGAATGCAGTTATCGAGGCTTGGAATAAAGGCCTTATCAGCAATGTTGAGATGCAATATAGCGGCACTTACATCTTCCATCAAGACGTTACGTTTGCCGAATACATCTCCTCTTATGTCGACACCATGAAAGTTCCTTATAGCGATAAGGTTAAAATCAAATATGGCAGGGGTGTTGTTAAGGATGACGAGATTGTTATTTCCGAGAATGTTGCCAAGAGCATCCTTAACGATTTTACATATAAAACAACAGTCGAGTCTTTAATCGGCAAGACGCTTACTCAGACTTACGGAAGCAATGTCTATACACTTGTGGGCATTTCTACTGATGACCGCAATATGTCATATGTCTCCAGCAGGGAAATCGCGTTGAATCGCGTTAATGGTACAAGCAATTTGACCGCCCATCTATTATCGGCAGTGGAAGGTGGCCATTACAACGTTGTTAAAGGCCATGATGTCGACAACTCATCATCCGAAAAACAATGTTTGGTCGCTTATACGATGTCAGAGGGGTCCAGTTATTATTTCGGCGGTTCGGACAATCCTATTGAAATCCCAGCAAATCTCAAGTTTGATGGCACCGAAAAGTTTGGCGATTACACAATCGTCGGGGCATTTGAGTTCAAAGATGATATAGTCCTCGCGGATAACGCCATTATCACTAATGAAGCCAAGGGTTCATATACCTATCCAATTGCTGATAAATATATAGATGAAACAAACGGATTCTCCTCCGCATATTCCTATATCGTCGATGGGGTGGAGCCAAAACGTTCAAATGAGGTTGCTGTATATGCTTATTCTGGCTATGAAGTCGGCGACAAATTCTCTGATTATGATGTTGTCGGCCTATATTCCGGCGGATCTTATGTTTCCTCTTACAACGCTTTGTTCAACAAAAATGTTGCTAACATCAAAGAAGATATAAGTTACTGCTTATACGAATTCTCTGACCTTGATGCATCCCTTAATTACTTAAGTGATGAACAAAAAATATCCGTTGATACCATGTACAAGGTTCAACTTAAGGAAAAAATGAATAAAGAGGCTTCCTCTAGAGGCGTATTCTATGCCGTATTCGCTATATCATTCGGTGCGGCTGGCATCTTCATTTTCTTCATTATGAGAAGCCGCATGCTCACCGATATTTACACGATAGGCGTATATCGTTCACTCGGTGCAAAACGTTGGAGCATCGTCTCAAAGTATATGCTTGAGTCCGCTATTCTGACCGTGATGTTCACGATTATCGGCTACATCGGTGGATGTTTTGCATATTACGGCATCGCCGCGATGATTAACCAAATACTAGGCAATGCTTTGATGGTTAATGTTCCAATCTTCATATTGATAGGCGCGATAATACTCGTCTTGTCCACGCTAGTTGGCACGCTACCGATCGTTACGTTGTTCTTAAGAACGCCTGCTCAAATCAAGACGAAATACGATATTTAATCCCAATTCTACAAGGAGGCTACAGCGGTCTCCTTTTTTTGATGTTAGAATACAATTATGGCAAAGAACGAAACCAAACATAAGAAAAGCGTCACCGCAGGATTATTGTCCCTTAAAATTTTCGGAATTTTAATCTGCGCTTTTTCAGTTGCCATCGTCATCATTCTCAACATATACACAGATTGGGGGTTTTGGGGCAAATGCGGAATCGTTGTGGCGGATATTTTAGTTGGCGCATCCATTTTCTTCCTGGCGTGGAAACTTAAGAAAGAAATGGTTAAATCCGACAAGTTGTTTATCGACGATTTAAGAGAAGGAACTCCGCAAAAGGAGCCTAAATCCAAACTAAAATACACGGAATATGGTAACTTGCAGATATCCATAAACGCTTTTGCTCTAGCTAGCGCGTTATATCTAACCGCCGTATCAATCTACGGCACTATTTTCTATTCCGATGACTCAACTTTGTCCGCCTATTGCTGCTCCATCATATGCGGAGTTGGCATCACCATAATCACAGTGGTGAACACCATCTATTTCAAAAAGAAAACCTGGTTCATGGTCTTTAGAGATATTGCCTCATTCGTCTCGATTCTCCCTGCTGTCTTTTCAATATCGAATATCCCGATGGGTGATAGGCGTGGCGGTTATACCTTAATCTATTGCGTCATTTTAGCGGCCCAATGGGCTATGACATCCGTTGCCGCCCATAGAAAACCGGTGATTGAGGAAAAATAGCCAATTGTTATATTTTTTCTAACATATGTGATCCAATCATCATATTATTGATGCATATTCCTAAGGAGGCTTCTTATGAAAAATAAAGTTTTGCCTATAATTGCCTTTTCCTCTCTTTTCCTAGCATCGTGCGGAAAACAGACAATCGTTGATCCTTCCTCAACTAGCAAAGGAACGTCTGAAGCATCGACTTCCCAAACCATGGGGACATCTGAATCCTCGCAGACAACAACTGAGGCAAAGAGCAATTCCTCAAACGCTACAAGTCAGCCACCCGTCAGCTCAGTCTACATCGATCCGGATATTGACATTGACACCAAGGATTACGGTGATTTCTCAATCACGACAGATGTTGTTGATGGCTACAATGAAAATGATAACGTTTTTACAATCACCAAATCCGGAACCTATAAACTTGCTGGAACCCTTGAAGAAGGAAGAATCTATATCGATGTCCCCGAAAGCGATACCGAAGATATCGTTCTTGAATTAGATGGCGTTTCAATCAAATCCGCGGTCAATTCACCTATATTTTGCGTCTCTGGAGAGTCTTTGAAGATAAAATCGAAGAAGAACACAGAAAACTATATCATTGACGTGAGAGGCGCTAAAATGACGGACGATGACGCTCAAGGCAATGGCGCTATCTATTCCAAATGCGATACAAGCCTTACGGGAAGCGGCACACTGAATGTCTCTGGTACCTATAACAACGGAGTTCACTCAACAAAGGACCTTAAGATTAAGTCGACCACACTGAATTCCGTTGCCATAAACAACGCTCTTAAGGGAAATGATTCGGTCACAATCACCTCCGGCACGATTCTTGCCAAGTCAACGGGTGGGGATGGCATCAAGACGGAAGATAGCGATATCTCCTCCAAAGGAAACCAAAGAGGAAAGGTCACCATCACAGGCGGACAGGTCGATATCTATTCCTGGGCGGATGGAATCGATGCCTCATATGACGCTATTATCGAGAATGGCACCGATGAAGACAGCGGGGAAACAACCGTTCCTGTTGTCAATATCTACACCAATAAATACGCCGATATGACCGAAAGCACCAAGCCAACAGTCTCTGACAACACAATGTATATCAGGACCAAAACCGCTACATATTCAGCAAGCTATAAATACGCTCTTGAATGCAGGGATTCATCCGGCAATACATCTTGGGTCGATGCAACCTATAAGACCTCATATCAAAGCAACGGAAGCAGATCGACTTATTATTACTATTCCGTTGAATATCCAGCAAATGCAACATCTTTCAAGATATATAAGTTCGAGGCGAATGCAACCGAGAGCGAATCTAATTACATCGCCGCAATGTCTTCATTTGCCACAAAGAACGCATCGTATAACACCCTCACATTTACCGAAACGGGAAACACCATCACAGAAGGCTCATGGGGCGATTACGATTCTTTGACCTCGGCCACGCCGGGCGGTAAGGACGGCGGCAATTGGGGTGGCAATTGGAGCGATGGCAACACCGATAAAGCAACCGATTCCGCCAAAGGAATCAAAGCCAATAACACAATCTACATCAACGGCGGTCAAACATATGTCAAAGCCTATGATGATGGCCTGCACGCTAACTATTATCAGGATAGCACTCTTCTTGAGAACGGCGAGAAAGGCGCAGGAGACGTTATCATCAATGGCGGAAACCTTAATGTTTATGCTTCAGATGATGGAATCCATGCTGATAGGTACCTCAATGTCAACGGCGGGAATATAACCGTTGAAAATTCCTATGAAGGTATGGAAGGCAGTGTTATCAACATCGCGGGAGGAACATCGAAAGTTTACGCAACAGATGATGGCTTGAATGCTGCGAATAAATCCAATCTAACAGCCTGCATCAACATCACAGGCGGATATATCGATGTTGCGGTCACCCCAAATGGAGATACCGATGGCATTGACTCAAACGGTAACTACACTCAAACCGGAGGAGTCGTTGTCACAAAAGGCCCTAATAGCAGCATGATGGCCGCACTTGACTGGGGCGAGAATTGCTCAGCCTCCATCTCTGGCGGGACATTGCTGGTCTTTGGCGGCATAGGCGGAAACATTTCCACTAGCGGAAGCGTTAAGGCAACAACGACCTCCGTCTCTAGAAGTGGCAAAGTCAATTTTACGGTAGGTGAAGATAGCTATGTTGCCGATTGCTATTCCTACACTTACTCAACCCAGCGACTTTATACCGATTCAACAGTTACGATTGGTTAATCGGAATATTCCTTAGTTTCGTAGGGATTTCTAAATATATGCAAAAGAGCTAATGTTTACCAAAAGGCTCTTTTTTCGTGGCGTTTTACGCAAAAATCGTATATTTTTTTTGCGCAAGCCTATTTGGAATTGTATGTCCGTTTTCCCAACGGTTGATAGTGGCAAAAGTCACCCCGAGTTCATCGGCCATTGCAACCTGGCTGAAATTAACGCTTATTCTAATTTTCTTCAAGAACTTTTGCATACAGCCCTCCATATAACATCTATAGTTACTATGTTATAAAAACTTGCGTTATTTTCTTTTTACTAATCGACTAATCCCAAAAAGACCATGTTTTCGTCGATTCTTGTCCAAAGAAAAAAGGACGTCTCGATTAGAAACGTCCTAAAAATCGCTTGGAATTAAGCAAGTAGCGCGAGCTCGGTTGGCGTGATTTCAAAATATGCGTGCATCTGATTGTTCAGATTGTAGTGAATGCCAATCGTTCCATCTTCTTTATAGACATCAGCGGTGAACACCGTGCTTGCATTCCTATCTACCGTGCCGTACTCGAAGGTTACGCCCGCGCTATTGCTTGTTAGGGCGAGGTTGGTTCCTCCCGTATATGACCAGGTACCGTCTGAGGCAGTTGAGGCATAAACAGACCATTCAAAATGATAGGTACCACCCCTGTAGAATGACAAAGTCATTGGGGCTCCCTGACTTGTAGGATGTTCCACTGTGAAGAGGAGCTGAGCCTCTTTAAGAGTTGTCAATTCAGCAGCGGTGACTTCAAAGTACGCGTGCATCTGGCCGCCGAGGTTGTAATGGATACCAACGGTTCCGTCTTCCTTGAATGTTCCTGCTGTAAAGACCGTGCTTGCATTCCTATCTACCGTGCCGTACTCGAAGGTTACGCCCGCGCTATTGCTTGTTAGGGCGAGGCTGGTTCCTCCCGTATATGACCAGGTACCGTCTGAGGCTGTCGTGCTATAGATCGACCATTCGAAATGGTATGTTCCATCTTTATAGAAAGACATGGTCATTGGCGCGCCTTGACTTGTTGGATGCTCGACAGTGAAGAGAAGCCCGATTGCCCTCATTGCCTCGAGGTTCTCCTTCGTGAATTCAAAGTACGCGTGCATCTTGCCGCCGAGGTTGTAGTGGACCCCGACTGATCCGTCATCCTTGAACGTTCCCGCCGTGAACACCGTGCTGGCGGTTCTGTCTACCGTGCCGTACTCGAAGGTGACGCCTGCGCTGCCACTCGTTAGGGCGAGGTTGGTTCCGCCATGATATTCCCAAGTTCCGCTTGATGCGGTTGAGGCATAGACTGACCACGCAAAGTCGTATGTGCCATCTTTGTTTATCGTAAGAGTCATTGGGGCTCCCTGACTTGTAGGATGTTCCACTGTGAAGAGAGCCTTTCCTCCAATCGACCCGAGCTTGGCGATTTGGTCTGCGCTAAGCAAGAATATGCCCTTTAGGCCCTGCGATGATGAGACTTGGATGCCGAGCGTCCCGTCGGTTGGCATTGTATTCGCATCGAATGTATATGACTTCTTCCCGTCTGTGCCTTCTGTGATTGTTGTGGTTCCATAGGCGACATCGTAGCCACTCACAGTTACCGTTATCGTGTCGTTTGCGTATTCCCAGGTGCCGTCGACTGAGACATTGTATTTTGACCATGCAAAGACAACAGTCCCGTCTTTATTGAATGCAAGAGTGATTGGATAGCCCGCAAATGAGGTTTCCTGCTCAAGGGTGAAGAGAGTGTTGCTTTCGGGCTCTGGCTCCGGATCCGGTTCCGGTTCTGGCTCTTCATAGGCGTATGGATAGAAGCTGTATGCGCCATATTTCTCTTCTGCAGGAGTCCCTTCTTTATAGATGAATCCGGTGTCGGAAACATAGAAGTATTCAGATGAATCGACCATCATATCATAGAGGTTGTAATCGAATGCTTGGACTGTTGCGGCTGAGCCTGCCCCATAAAGGGTTATTGACTGCTCGCCTTTTGTCATATGCGCAACTTTATATGTGTCAGTTGCCAAATCATCCATATATGAGTAAGTTGAAATACCCATAAATGCAGCTGCTGGACGTCCATCGACTTTAGTGTCGGTTGACATGGTTGAGACAATGTAGTTGCCATCATCCAATAAATAGAGCGAACGGTAAGTGTCTCTGTTGCCGAAGTCATCCCACTTATAGGATTTGACGGATGTTGAGCCTGTTGCAGTGTTTGATGAACCTGCTTCACCGGCTTTGAATGTTCCGTCTTCTTTAAGTCCGATATTGAAATCGTTTCCCCAAACTGAGGTGTAATATCCATCAAGAATGGTTTGGTTTCCATCTAAAGATGAATCAAGTGTCATCATTTTGTGGTCGTTATATGTGCCATTCTCATAGGTGAAATAAACACCGAGGTTAATTGCGACTTTAACGCTGTTGGATGTACGCTCATACGTTCCCTGCAAGTGTGAGAATTGAGGGATATATTCTTTTCCTTTTGCCTCGTAATAATCGAGTGTGAATTCCGTGTCGCTATAAAGGGTGAATATTTCGTATTTCGTCGTGTCGCCTGAAGAACCTTTGTTGATATAGGTTTCTGGGGTGAATGTTGAGGTCGGAACTTCTGAAGAACTGTCTCCGTTATTCTGCTTTGATTCTTCTTCCTCAAGCTCTTTGATGATTGAATTGGTTCTGTTTGCGTCCCAAATCTTGTAGATTGCCCAAGAGCAGGAGTCGAGCGTTAAGACTCCGCCCAGTAGCACAACTGTGCCTAGGGCAAAGAGTGATTTATTTAAGAGTTTATTTTTCATCGTTGGTTCCTCCTAATTTCGCTTCACCATAGTTTTTCTTGTTTTTGATAAGTCTGATGGTTAATAGCGTACCGAACACGCATGTGCCCACGCATGACCAGATGATTCCGTCGATGATGACGAATTGCCACCATGTCATTTGCGAGACGGTGATGCCCGTTGAGTTCATGGCGTTGGAGTTACCAACGACATAGAGAATGCGGTGGCACGCCTGCCTTAAGCAGTTATACATGTGGATATCGTTTGGGTCTGTATCAAGTAAATACGATTCCTGAGCAACGGAGTTAGAGGAGTCGAATGTATCGGTTCCTGCGACGACTGCCAAATATGCATCATATGTGCCTCTAGGATGAGCGGTTGTTGCATATCCGTTTGAGGTGTAATCTGAAATGCCAAAGCCTCTGCAGCCCCATTCGTTTCTTAAGACTTCCGTCATAAGTCCGTAATGTGCTCCCGACCAAATGACGCCGACTCTAGCGAAAGAGTTCATGACGTTATATGCGCCGCCTTCTGTGATCGCGTATTCGAATGGTTGCAGGTAAAGTTCGCGGATTGCCTGCTCGTTGACGAATGTTGAGATGGAACGGCAAGCTGTTTCGCAGTCATTCAATGCAAAATGCTTAACGAAGACATAAACGCCTTTTGACTGGATTCCCTCGACTTCGGCTGCAGCGATTTTGCCTGCCAAGAAGCCATCTTCTGAATAATATTCGAAGTTGCGTCCCGCGTATGCCGTTCTATGGGTGTTCATTGCCGGACCATAAAGTCCTGAATATCCTGACTTAAGCCCATCTTCGCCGATATGCTCGCCAACCTCTTTCATGAGTTCGACGTTCCATGTGGCTGCCATGATGTTTTCGTCAGTATAAGCGCAAAGTGAAACGACATCACCTGATAAGTTAGTTAAATTAGCGGAGAAGCCCTGAGGTCCGTTCTCGTCTGTTGTTGCCGGTTTAGAAACAGATTCAACGATAGAGGTCCCATGATAGCCAACGCCGACTAGATGGCACGCTTCCTTAAAGGTTATTTGGTTGAGGAGTTTTTCCCATAATGGGTCATCATAGTCTTTGCCAGTGAGATCATAGAGCTTGTAGTTTGTCTCTGTTGAGCCAAACACCGGCATCGTCTCGCCTGTGACTTGATAATCCTTATAATTGTATGTCTTGTAGCCAGTGAGTTCATTTAACATATTGGTTGTTAAATCGTGCTCATATTTTTTTGATGGCCAAGTTCCTGTCCAGTCACCGCGTGAGACAGACGGCATATCTTCCTCACCGTAATAAGAGAGCTGAGCGCTTTGGAACTGGTTGTGTATATCATTGCCTGTGACTGTTGATTTTTTGTAGGTCTCGTAATCGACTGTATCGTATGAGACTCCGGTGATGTCGGAAACATTAACGGCAAATGAGGCATCGCCTGTGACTTTTGCCTTTTCTCCCGCCGTGACCATTCCATGTTTGTCCTGTTTTGCAAGGATGTTGTTTAAGGCATCATGCGCGTCTGTGCCGACAGCGAGATAATACTGGCCGGCATCCATAATGTATTGACCTTGGTCTGAATTGGCGCCTGTGAAGTAAGTCTTGAAAGTTTCTTTTTTGACTGAGATTGTGACATCTTCGCTGTCGCCTGGCTTTATGAGTTTTGACTTAGCGAATCCGCAAAGCTCAATTGCGGATTTCTCAATTGAGTTTGCCTTATCAAAATCCGTATATTCTGACTGGAAGTAGACTTCGACAACCTCTTTGCCGGCAACACTGCCTGTGTTTTTGACATTTACCGTAACATCGATGTTCTTGCCGTTGTCTTTGAATGTTGGCTTGTCATACTCAAATGTTGTGTAGCTTAAACCATATCCAAATGGATAAGCCACATCGCTTGAATAGTCGTAACCCGTTGTCTTTCCCGTAACCATGTCAGCATATCTAGTTTCGTAGTATCTATAGCCGACATAGATTCCTTCTTGATAGGCATTGAAGCACATGTTGCCATCAAGCGCGCCGCCATATGTGCCCTGCATGATGGTCTTGCCAGGGCTTCCGCCATTCCAGCTTCCATCGGCGCCATGTGTTGCGCCTAATTCTTCTGCATTTTTCCAAACCTGGCCGAAGAAGTTCACCATTGCTGGGTTGGTTGTGTTGTCATTGCAGTATGTGTCGACCAAACGTCCAGATGGACAGCTGTTGCCAACCAATGTGTCAGCAACCCCATATAATCCGACGAGTCCGACATATCCAATCCACATAGCGGCATCGACTTCGCTATCCTCTGCGGTCAAGAAATCGCATTCTAAAGCGTTGGCGGAGTTGATTAAGACGATGACTTTGCCGAAATTTTGCTTAGCGTTATGAATTAAATCGATTTCGTTCTTTGTTAATTCAAGCGAGTTGCCCGATCCGTTAACCGTTTCATCTGCGTTGCCTTTGTAGCTTGCGCTAGCCGGAAGGTCATACATTTCGCCGCCTAAACGGGAAATGACAACGATTGCGGCATCGTTGTATTCCTGCATCGATTCGGTGACGCCTTTTTCGGCAGTTAGCGTGCTGTATGATGGCTCGTTGATCGTGTAAGTGGAACCCATAGATCCAGTGCTGTTGCGGATGGAATTATCGCCTTTCTCCGGATTTGTCTGGTATGTCTTGTTGACTGTCCAGTTCATATAAGTATCCCAAACCGTTGGGTTAACCTTAACGCTTGTTCTCTCCTCAAGTGCTGCCTTCAAATTTAAATAGCCATTGATGGAATCGAGTTTGCTAGGATACGCATCCTTGTCGAGGACTGCGCTGATATCCGCTGAACCTGTTCCGCAGACGAGCATGTTGGTGCTTTGATGTCCAAGAATAGTTATTTTAGCGGTCTTGGAAATCGGGAGAGCGTTGTTTTTGTTTTTTAGCAATACGAGGCCTTCTTCGGTCAATCTCTCGGCGACGTCTTTGTCAGCCTTTTTAAGATTGTCGACGGTGTCGTATGATGATTCAAACAAAGTGCCTCTCTCCTTTTGAGCATTTGTTTGAATCAATTTGGTCGACTTTGCGTTTAATGCCATGTTGATGACTGAGTCATAGCCGTTTGCCTCAATAACGCCCCAAGCAGTACTGAAGACACCGACTAACGCAGCGCAAACGCCTGTTAAAGTCGTCCAAAGCACAGGAAATTTTTTCTTACCCATGTTTTCTCCTTTTCTCGCAGTTCTTGACGAATCTGCTGTTTCAATAATTTAATATTATTCCAAATATATTAACAATAAAAAAACTTATCTTTTGTTTGGACAAATACCACATAATTGTCCAAAGTCGATCCGTTTTATGACTTTAGTTAACTTTGTTCAGTATCGGTTGACCGTTTCTATATTGTTCGATAGCATCGAATGCACAATCAATCATTGCAGTTACGGCTTCCTCTGTAAAGAACCCGTAATGTTGGGTAATTAGGACATTGGCGAATTGCTTGAGATACATAATGCTCTTTTTTCTAGCAAGGCCATCCACTTCGGTGCCGATGTCTACATGAGAAACCCCGTCTTCACCTTCGATTGTATCCAGTGCAAGCGATCCGATTTGTAATGATTCAATCCCGTCAATTAAAGCTTCCGCATCAAGCAATGGGCCTCTAGCGGTGTTGATGATTATTACTCCTTTTTTCATCATGCTTACCTCTTTATATGAGACCATGTGGTAGTTGTCTTTAGTCAAAGGGCAGTGGAAGGAAATAATGTCGCAAGTCTCATAAATATCCTCTAATGTTGTGTATCTTGCTAGCCCTTCAATTGTTTTATTTCGATATGGGTCGTAACAGAGTATTTCACAGCCAAAACCCTTCAATTCCTTGATAACTTGACTTCCAATCTTGCCAGTTCCGATAATTCCAACTTTCATGCTGTGAAGTTCCTTACCCATCATTCCGACGAGTGAGAAATCGTTTACCAGGGCTTTGCAGATTGATATCTTTGCCTTGCGCAAGGCGATGAGGATGAGCATGATTGTGAAATCCGCAACGTTAGTGGATTCGTATCTAGCGTTAGTGACAGCTATGCCTTTGCTAGAAGCATATTTTAAATCGATATATTGGTAACCTACTGTTCTCAATGCGATTAATTTGCATGACGAGAGCCTATCTAGCATTTCGTTGTCAATATTGAACATCGGGGCGAGTGACACCATTTCATATTTAGAGATATCCAATGTATCTGGTGCATTGGCTAGTTCAAATTCAAATAAGTCGGCTTTTAGCCCATATTTTGTCAGATTTTTCTCAATTATTGGTTTAGCGTAATCCGCTACGTTGAAGAATGCTATTGTGTTCATGTTCATAAGTATACATACAAAAAAGGGGCTGATTAACATAAATCAACCCACAATTGTCAATTTATCCCTTATTATTCAGGATTGTCCAAACTTAATTCGCCATACTCTAAATCTGGTTTCTTTGCGATAAGAGAAACGATGTAATAGACGGATGGAATGAAGAGTGTTACCAAGAATAATCCCCAAGCAACATCGCTCAAATAATGGGCGCCTATTCTAATGCGCAAATAAGCAACCACAAGCGCATAGAATAATGTTGCTCCATATGAGATTCCATAAACGTATTTTTTGTCTTTAGCAAGGCTGCATGACAATAAGATTGGAAGAGTCATTGCTAGCGAGGCTGCGTTCGTATGTCCTGATGGCCAAGATTTAACGTAATCGCTGCAATTTGCAGTGATATTTCCTACCGTTATTTGAGTGTCCCACCAAGCTGGTTTGCGGAAGAAATTCCAATCCCACCAATTTTGGTATTTGCCAAGCCCAAGGGCTTGTGTTCCGTTTGCGACGTTATCGAATGCCAAGGCTCTAAATCTAGGCCTATATGCTATCTTTTTAAGTAACAAATTGACCAGGATTAGATTAACTGCCATGACAACAATGATTACAACCGCCTTCAGAACAAACTCTTTAGTAGAAATAGTTCTATCAAGCAGGAGCGTATAACCCACGAACGCTAATAATTCAAAAGAGGTGGTTATAAGGTATCCGGCCCACGTAGGTAACTTCCATGTATATCCTGACTTACCAATTACATCGCTTTGGGCGAAGATTACCGCTAGAGCAATCAAAACAACGGGGATGATGATTCCTAAAATCTTTTGCCATTGCCATCTTTTGCTTTCTTTTCTCACCAGGCTGACAAATATCATTGCCCCTGCTGCGGAGAATGCGCTAAACCCGAACAAATATCCAAACGATTCGCAGGTTTTTCCAAGGAAATTGTTAGGATTTGCAATAGCCTGAGAAATTGATAAATCAGCGCAAGAACCGACAATTATGGCGATAATCAACGCAACCCAAGTTGCAACGAACCACCAAAATTTGAAAGGTCCGATTTTCTTTTCGAAGAACTTCATAATAGACTCCAATGCACGTAATGCGTATTAAGTATAAAAAAGAAAAACGCCTAGGTATATCAAAATTGAAATGCCTATGACGTTTCAATGTCTTAATTACTTGTCTAACAAGCAAGCATCAAGCTCTTCTTCGATCTTGGCTTTATCCATTCCTTTGCCGATGAAGACGATTTTGTTCATTCTGTCCCCAACCTTATCGTCCCATTCTGCTCTGACATCTGGATTTTCCTTTAGAATTTGTGCCTGCTTATTTGGGGCCATGCATGAGACCCATAAACCAGCATCACCCAATCTCTTTTGTTTTCCAGCCTGTTCAAACATGAACATATGTCTTCTGTTTTCACTCATCCAAATAACGCCTTTTGAGCGAATGATGGATTTGGAATAGTTGTTTTCAACCCATTTGTAGAATAAATCGGTGTCGAATGGTTTTCTTCTTTTGTAGACGAATGTGCTGATGTTGTATTCGAGAACTTCGCCTTCTGGCTCATCACCCTCTTCTTCGATTTCTTCAAGCCCTTTGATCCATGCAGGAGATGAAGCGGCCTTATCATAATCGAATGAGCCGGTGTTGAATACTTTGTCCAATGCAACCTTGCCATCAACGGCTTCAATGATTTCTGCTTCTGGCTGAAGCGCTCTAATGACCGTCTCGACTTCTTTTAATTCATCAGATGAGACCAAATCACACTTATTGACGACAATCTTTGTGCAGAATTCAATCTGTTGGATAATGAGATTCTCGATATCGTCATCCTCAATGTTATCCTTCATGAGTTCTCTGCCTGAACCGAATTCATCGACGAGTCTTGCGGCATCAACAACTGAAACGAGATTGTCAAAGACGATTTCGAATCCGTAATCTTTCTGATTGGTTGCACTAGCAAGATATTCGATGGTGTTAACAATCGGGACTGGTTCACAGATACCTGATGCTTCGATGAGTATATAGTCATATCTTCCATCTTGGGCGAGATTGACGATCTGTTTCATCAAATCCTCTTTTAATGTGCAGCAGATGCATCCGTTTTGGAGTGGGACCAAACTGTTGTCGTTAACGTTTACTAATCCGCCTTGTGCAATTAAGTTTGCATCGATATTAACTTCGCCAATATCGTTGACGATGACTGCCACTTTTAATCCCTGCTGGTTCGATAAGACGTGGTTTAACAATGTTGTTTTGCCAGCGCCGAGGTAACCAGTGAGTAATGTAATTGGAACAATTCTTTTTGCCATAAATTCCTAATTCCTCCTAATTGAGTGACTTGATTATATATATCAAAAATCTTTTCGGCAAATTTATTGCACATAAAAGTGCAAATTAACGCATATGCAAATTAATTGAAATATACCGGGAGGGGGTATATAACTTAAGTGAGGAAAAAGGCTATGTCAGAATGTTGTTGCAAAGGTAATAAGTCCACTAAAAGAAGCGCGTCAGACAAAAAAGATTTGACCGCAAGAGTCAATAGAATCGTTGGACAGATGAATGGAATATCCAAGATGATCGAAGAGGATAGATATTGCGGAGACATTATCATCCAATTATCGGCTATAGACAAGTCTATCAAATCGCTTGCCAACGTCATGCTTGATAAGCATTTGCATAGCTGCGTTGAAAGAGAAGTCCAACAGGGAAACGAAGAAGTCCTTGACGAGATTGTTTTGATGTTCAAGAGGTTCCAGTGATGAGAAAGAAATTTGATGTCCAAGGAATGTCATGTGCTGCCTGCCAGGCTCATGTTAATAAAGCCGTTTCTTCTCTAAAAGGCGTTAAAGAGTGCAATGTAAACCTTTTATCCAATTCAATGGAAGTTGAATGGGATGAGAAATTGACGAATTCCAAAACGATTGAAAAGGCTGTTAAAGACGCTGGATATACCGCGTGTGTTCACGAGAAGAATACCAAGCAAAAAACTAAAGATTACAAGCTGATTAAATTAATAATCGCCTTTGTTCTAATGCTTATTCTTATGTATGTCTCAATGGGGCATATGTGGGGTTGGCCCATCCCAACATTCATGGACGCAAGCAAGACAGAGATGAGGGGCGCCATATGGTTCTGTTTATTCCAATTGGTCATCACGGTCATCGTACTTCTTCTATATATAAAAGAATATTTCATAGATGGATTCAAAAAGCTCTTCAAGTTGCATCCAAATATGAATTCGCTAATTTGTGTTGGTGCTTTAGCTGCGCTCATCTATGGAATTGTGACAACCATTCAGGTTGGCTTAGCCACCATTAGTTTGAACAAGGCTGTAGATACGCAAGAAATTGAGTCGTTGAAGAATATAATCGAGACACTTCACATGAACTTGTATTACGAATCGGCAACGATGATTGTGACTTTGGTCAGCCTTGGCAAATATTTAGAATCCTTATCTAAGAAGAAGACTACCAAGGCAATTGAAGGTTTGATGGAACTTGCTCCACAAGAAGCAACTCTTTTAAAAGATGGCAATGAAATTGTTGTTCCTATTGAATCTGTTGCAGTTGGAGACATAATCATTTGCAAAAAAGGCGACAGAGTTCCTGTTGATGGCAAGATTATTGAGGGTTCCGCCTCATTTGACGAATCCTCAATCACCGGGGAATCGATGCCTGTTTCTAAGTCGATAAACGATGATGCGATTTCGTCAACCATAATCACGAACGGATATGTAAAAATATCCGCTGAAAAGGTTGGTAATGATACATCCATTAACACCATCATTCATCTAGTTGAAGAAGCCTCTAATTCAAAGGCTCCAATATCTCAGTTAGTTGATAAGATTTCTCTATTTTTCGTTCCTTTGATATTTTGCATCTCACTAGTCACTTTGATTGTGTGGCTTATAATTTCTAAGACATTTTCAACGGCTTTCAACTATGCGATTACCGTTCTTGTTATCGCTTGCCCGTGTGCATTGGGGCTGGCAACTCCAGTTGCAATTATGGTTGGGTCAGGAAAGGGTGCCCAGAATGGGTTGCTAATTAAGAATGCCGAAATATTAGAAAAGGCACATAACATAAAAACCGTTGTGTTCGATAAGACTGGCACTATTACAGAGGGCAAACCCGTTGTTACTGATTACATAGTTATTGGGTCGGATATGCTTTCTGAAGTCGCCTCGATTGAATCGAAAAGCGAACATCCATTATCCAACGCTATTATCGAATTTGCCAAAGGTAAGGTTGCCTGTAAGGATGTGACGTCATTTGAATCTATAGAAGGGATGGGTTTAAGGGGAACCGTTAACAACGAGTTTATTACAATAGGGAATGATAAAGCCTTAATTGAATGTGAAAACACTGCAAATATTTTAAATATCTCTACAAAACTTTCATTAGAAGGCAAAACCGTTTTGTATGTTGTATCCAATAAAACGGTTCAGTGTGTAATCGCTGTAAAAGATGTTGTTAAAGAGTCTTCGAAGTTCGCCATCTCACGTCTTTCATCGATGGGAATCGAAACAGTTATGCTTACTGGAGATAACGAAAAGACTGCAAGCGTCATCGCCAAAGAAGTTGGTATTTCTAAAGTGATAGCCGGAGTCTTGCCTGCTGATAAAGCCGCTGTTATTAACGGCCTTAAATCATCAAAAGGCGAAGTGGCTATGGTTGGAGATGGCGTTAACGATGCAATTGCGCTTACGAGCGCTGATGTTGGCATAGCGATTGGGGCTGGATCGGATATCGCTCTTGAGTCTTCGGATATTGTCTTGATGCATAGCGATTTAACCGATGTTGCAAATGCTATATCATTATCTAGAGCAACCATGAGGACGATTAAGGTTGGTTTGTTTTGGGCTTTTTTCTATAACTGTATATGCGTTCTAATTGCAACCGGAATATTCAGCTCGCTTGGTTTAACCATCAATCCAATGATAGGCTCTGCTGCTATGTCAGTTTCCAGCGTGTTCGTCGTTTGCAATGCTTTGTTACTGAACTTTTGGAAGCCAGTAAAATATATGTCAATGAAAAAAGAGGAGGAAGTACTTATGGACAAGACATTAACATTTAAGGTTGGAGGAATGATGTGCCAGCACTGCGTGGCTCATGTCACTAAGGCCATTCAAGGAGTTGCAGGAGTAAAAGAAGTGAATGTTTCTTTGAGCGACAACTGCGCAACCGTTACGGGAACCTTTAATCCTGACGATGTTGTCAAAGCCGTTAGAGCCGCTGATTACGAATGCTCTTTGTAATTAATCCCGATATTTCGGATAAATTTACCGATAAAAGATACCGATTTATTTACAAATTTACTAATAAGTAGTATCTTTTTTTGAGCAAGAGGTTTTACCGATATGAAAGTTTTCTCTAAGAATCAATTACAGAGATATCCTATTTATCTTAAATATTTCAAGGAATTGGCAGAGGATGGAATAACTGAAATCTCCTCTCCAAAAATTGCTTCAGTTTTAGGCTACAGCGAAGAGCAGATTAGGAAAGACCTTCAGGCCATCTCAACTGAGCCAGGGCGCCCTAAAAAAGGTAGAAACGTCGTCAAACTCATAGAAACGATTGAATCATTCCTCGGATATAGGGATTCAGTTAATGCCGTTCTCATTGGCTGTGGCCACCTTGGTTCCGCATTGCTGAACTATCCTAACTTTGAAGATATGGGCTTATCAATTGTTGCAGGCTTTGATCTCAGTCCAAATAAAGTTGGGCGCGATATTGGTGGCAAACACATTTACCATATCGACCAGTTCGCCGATGTTTACCCAACCCTTAATGCCGCGATCGTTGTTATATGCGTTCCTGCCGATAAAGCGCAGGATGCACTTGATTTAGCTGTCAGCAAAGGCGCTAGAGCTATTTGGAATTTCGCACCATGCCATTTAAAAGCCCCAGCTGGAATGGTTGTTGAAACGGTCAACCTCGCTTCATCATTAGCGGTCTTATCGCATCGCCTAAATAACAAAAGATAACGAAAATAAAACCCCAGTAATTTTTGAGAATTTGGGGTTTTTCTTATGTAAATCTTTGCAAAACTAACTTATTTATTTACTGTATATGTATATAAAGCGATTGATACAGCGTTATCTAGATTAAGCGAATCAACTTTTGATGATTGAGGAATGATAACTGGAGTTCCTTTGTTTAGGAATTCATCTGGAAGACCGGTTGCCTCATTACCAAACACAAGTGTGCACGGCTCTTTGAATTTGACATCCGGGAGTTTTTCTTTTGCCTTTAACATAAAAGGATATATGTTGCGCGTTGGGAATTTTTTTTCGTATTCATCAAAGGAGTCATAGTACTCGAATGGCGTGTTGAATATTGCGCCCATTGTGCTTCTTATCGTTTTAGGATCAAAGATGTCAGCCGCTGGTTTGATGATTGCGATGCCACCAATTTCAAAAGCGGCCGATGCTCTCACGATAGTGCCCAAATTACCCATATTTGATGGATTGTTTAAAACGATGTGACATTTATCCTTTGGCAACTCACAAGAGAACTTATTAAATTCACCGATGACCATGACATTATCTTTATCCGCAAGCGAAAATATTTTCTCGTTATTTTCTATCACTTTAATGCCGTTTGCTTTAGCGAGCTTAACCAATTTGCCATAAGTCTCATCTCTTTTTTGCTTAGGCGAAATATATATTTTTGATGCGCATTCAGGTCTTCTCAAAAGAAGCTCAAATGTCAGGGTTGTCCCTAATGTATAGGATGTATTTTCTCTTTTATCGTACTTTTTCATGCCAACATTATAACTTTTTGGGAAAAAACTTGAATAACTCGTCTATTAATTAGTGAGGAGATTTATTTATGGATCAATACTCTACCGTAAAACTTGGCAAGGTTTCTAAGGACTTGCAGAGGAAATTAAACGTGGACTTTTCTAGTGATGACAAAGTCTACATCTTAGAAAAAGAACTGGACGTAATAGCCTCATCTGACCCTGAGGGTTATCTTGCAAAAATTCATGAGGCGTCTTTTATCATTCGTGAACCGGATATCGTCTTCTTTGACGCTGATAAGAATTTAATGCACTTTGTTAAACTTTATTTCATCAATGAGATGTTTAGAGTTGTTGGAGTTTCGTGCCATAAAGATGGACAATTCTATTTCGACAAGATGTATGTCCTTAATGACAAAACCAAATACGAGACATTTGAAGGACTCGAAGGCGTTATTGTGTAATATAATTACGTCATGCCTTTAGACCTTTATTTAGAAGATGACCAATTTCCAAACACGGGATTGAAACAAACCAGAATTGTTGCTAGAGCCATTCTCATGGACGCTAGCGGTAATTTTGCTATACATCGTTTGCATGGCTTCGATAGGTTTGGTGACCGGAACTACTACGAGACTCCGGGTGGTGGAGTAGATGAAGGCGAGACGCCAGAACAAGCGGTGTTTCGCGAGTGTTACGAAGAGACGGGATACCGCGTTGAAGTAGTGGAATTCCTTGCAAAAGTAACAGATTTTTACAATTGTCTTTCCAGGAAGAACATCAATTATTATTATCTTTGCAAGGTTAAGTCGGATTTCAAAGGTACGCATTTTGTTTCACATGGCGACTCTTTAATCGCCGAAACTCTATTCCTTCCGATTGATGAAGTCATAAAAAGATATGAATCAACGCCCGATGTTATGCTATCAAAATTGGTGAAGAATAGGGAACTTCCGGTGTGGAGATATACCAAGGACTTATTAAATAAGTAAATTTGTCTTTGCTTTAAAGATTTCTTTAACTATAATATTTCAGCGCCTGGCGGTTATGGTGAAGTGGTTAACACAACCGGCTGTGAACCGGTCATTCGTGAGTTCGAGCCTCATTAACCGCCCCAGACCAATAAATTATCCCTGAGCAATCGGGGATTTTTTCTTCGTTATGAATAGAAAAAACTACCTATATAGTTTTCATTACTATATAATACTGCCCCTAGGAGGGAATAAATCATGAAAAAAGTCGCAAAAATCTTCTTAACAATCGCAAAAATCTTTGACATCCTTGCTATCGTCGGTTACGCAATTGGTGCAATCGGTTGCATCGTTGGAACTGTTGGAGCTGCAGATAAACTCGCAAAAGCACAAGCAGGAACAGATGCTGCCACAGAAGCAGCCGTTGCTGTTGCTAGCATGACATCTGGCGCAATCACTTGTGCTATTTGTCTTATTCTCTGCATTGTTGGCCTTATCTTCGCTATCAAAGCGTCTAAGAAACTTGCAACTGCTAAATCAAAAGCAGAGGCAAAAGGCATGGCAATCGCAGCTATCGTCACTGGTTTCCTTTCGACAGAATTTGCACTTGTTGCAGGCATCTTAATGCTTTGCATGAGCGACAATATGTATGCTGAATCTACACCAATCGAAGTCAAAGCCGAATAGTAGTCATTGAGATTGTTAAATTAGCTCATCCGTTCAAGATGGGCTTTTTTGTTTGCTTTCACGTATGCGCATATGGATAATAAAGGGCTATGGAGAAGAGCCCTATGAAAAAAAGATTGCTAACGCTCGTGATTACAGTCGGCGCATTATTTGTCGCTTCCTGCACTAATACGGGTGATGTTGGAAGCGTTCCTAAGTCATCCGATACTGTAACCTCGGTTGCCAGCGAAATTGGAGAATCGATCCCAAATGATTCTTCTAGTATCGTTGAGACTCCCGAAGCAGATTCGATGTGGAATGTCGATTTCAAACAATACGGAAATACATTTAGAAGCACTTTGGAATCGTTAATCTCCGCAAAACGCACAAAAACCTGCTCATATAACGCTTGCTTGAGTATCGGTGCTAAGGCTGCTGCATATCCTGTTGGTTCCTCAACCTTCGTTCCTTTTTATCACGATGAATCAACAACTACAACGACTGGCGCATGCAATAGAGAACACACGTGGCCGAATTCACGTGGTTCAGGAAAAACAGGACCTGGTTCTGATCCATTTATAATCAGGCCCACTTTAACAAAAGAGAACTCATCGCGCGGCAATTCTTTCTATGGATGTGACAGTTCGAATGAATGGGATCCTGAATCATGTGGATTTGAAGCCGCCAGAGGAGAGGCTGCTAGAGTTATCCTCTATGCCGCAACCGCTTACCATTCCTCTTATGGCTTTGAATTATCGAATAACCCAAATGACTCAACCGGTCTTAAAACAATGGGAACATTAAAGACGCTTCTAAAGTGGAATGCTGCCTATGCTCCAACGACAATTGAGAAACAGATTAACAATTATCTATCAGACAACGGATATGGTAGAAACCCATTTGTTGATCATCCTGAATACGCCAATTATATTTGGGATGAATCTGGTATTAGAGGGAACGCTTTTGATGGACAATCAACCGCAGATACTTCCAAAGGCGATGCGTCATCCGCTAAATATAATTTAGTAAAATCCTTGAATGATATCGATAACATTAAAGTCGCCTTGGTCACCGCACAAACTACATCTGGACCGTGGATGGGCATGACATCAAACGCAAAGAGTGATGATTTGCCTTGGTACATTACCGGTGTTACAACAACTCTTGCATCCGATAAATCCACAATGTCTTGCGATTCATCATCTCTAGCTTGGTTTGATTTGAAAAAACAAAGCGATGGCAAATATAAAATCCATCACGAAACTGCTGGATATTTGAACAATTATATTAGTGGTACCCACTATAGCATTTGCTTTGGAACACCTTCTAAATACACATCCTTAACGGATTTATGGTCCATCACAATGGATTCAACTGGCGCCTGTACATTCCAGGGCGATAAAGTCTGGCTTGAATATTATAAAGGTTCGTTCTGTGGTTATTCAGAAGCGCCGGGTGTTGGCATCTATCTCTACGCCCAAGCATAATTGCTTTGGGTGTTTTTCTTTAAAAAGACTTGGTCTTAATTGTTTATTGCTTTGCTGTTTTGAAGTAAATCATTCATTGAAACGTTTATAATGAATGTATTCAGAAAAGGAGAATTGCTATGCGTAAAAATTTTGGTCAAAAGACTTGGATTTATCCAATGCCTGTATTAATCATCGCGACCTATAACGAAGATGGTACGCCTAATGCGATGAATGCTGCGTGGGGCGGAACCTATGATTACAACAAAATCACCATCTCATTGGGAGAACATAAAACTACGGAAAACCTCGCTAGAACTAAATCGTTTACAGTTGGCTTTGCAGATGTCAAAAACGTTGCAGAAGCGGATTATGTTGGCCTAGTTTCTGGTTCTAAGGTCTCTGATAAAGTCGCTAAATGTGGTTGGACGGTAACTAAATCGCCAAATGTAGACGCTCCAATCATCGATCAGTTGCCAATGACACTAGAGTGTAAAGTTGATTCATTTGATAATGGCACTTTAGTTGGCTCTATCCTCAATATCTCAGTTGATGAGAAGTACCTTGGTGAAGATGGCTTGCCCGATGTAAAGAAACTTGGAATAATCACCTACGATCCAATTCATCACTGTTACATTGCTCTCGGCGATATCGTTGGCAAGGCATTCCAAGAAGGGAACAAGATAAAATAATGAAAAAGAATGTGTTTTTGCTTCTTGCCTCTTGTTCGCTTATTTCTTGCGGAACACCGACAATTTCTTCCGATTCATCTTCTGATAATATGGTTGATGTTGGCACATCTAGTTCGTTGGAGATACAAGATTCGTCAACATCAGAAAATTCAAAAACAGAGATAACGTCCAAAAAAGTACCCGAAGATCCGATAACCATTGATGTGGCCTTCCCAACTGACAAGAGCGCGGTGGCCCTCTCCACCAATTCAAAGGTCTTCAAAGAGGTTAAAACATGCTTCGGTGAACATCTAACTTCCATGGAAGTAAGCAAGGTTTTTGCTGATGAAGGAGGCATTAGGCTTGCAAGTTCGAGTGCGGATGGCGTATGGACGCTTGAGTTTGACATAAACATTAAATCGGTGTCCATCTCCGTCAAGCCATATATGAAGAATCATTACGATGACAAGACTTGGTATGTTGATGCTTTGGATTTATCCGTTAATAACGACCAGCTTGCAAAAGCGGACGCGGCTACATCCGCGGATGAGCCGGAAAATCCATACAAAACATACATAGTCAATTTAACTGAAACGGCTAACAAATTGGTCTTTAACAACGTCTGCAATTGCCGCCCTCTTATTCGGTCTATGCAACTTATATCCGCGTAAGGAATAGCCTGTAAATAATTTCATTGAAATAAAATGCATCCTTTCCCGCTAAGGTTTGGGATGCATTTTTTCCATCAGCTATGTTTTTGTCTTTTTCCAATGCCAGATGGTTAACCAAATGATTAATCCGCCGGTAACAATAATTCCAATGAAGCAACCGGAACTATCTATAAGAACATCGGTGAATGCTCCAGATCTGCCAGGCACCCCCAACTGAATGCATTCCGTTAATGCTGCGAGCCCAAATCCTTGAACGAATGTGAGTGGTGTGGACCAATACCATTTCTTTCCTCTGAACCACATCATAAAAGTCAAAGCTGAGAAAACACCGAATACAAGGAATGCCCCAAAGTGGCCTACCGCTTTTCTTATAAAACCAAAAAATTCCTGCAAATCTTTAATTACTGGCTGTTTGGTAATATTTAATTTTATTGTCAGCTCGCTCTTTTCTGACGAGTATCCATCATCGATTGTTGCGCTAATTGTCGCTTTTCCGGCCTTCAAAGGCGAAATCGTTCCGTCACCGCCTATAGTTACGATTTTTTCGTTATCAGACTTCCATTGAACGGATTTATAAGTAGTGTCATCTGTGTAATTTAAGATGATACTGCCAATAGTTCCATTCATTATTTCGTAATAACCATCTGATTCATTAATGGTTGCTCCATTAACGGTAAATGGCATGTCCTGGCTTAATAGAATCCTATTCTCGATGTTCAAATCAAAGCTTTGTTCAATCCCCGAAACGGATTCGATTGCGGTAATAGTAACTTTACCGATTGATTTTGGCGTTAACGTTCCCGTGTTTGTTACCTCAAGAATTGAGCTGTCGCTGGAAGTAAAGCATATATTTGAAGAAGTGGCGTCATCATCGATTTCGGCTGTAAGTTCAAAATCGTCATTTATGTAGCATTTATTAATCTGGTTTTGTTTGAGTTCTTGCCTATTGCCATTTAAGGATGTTCTTGTTAGGCTGGCATTGAAGTTTTTGCTTCTAATGTGCGTGACATCAACCGTGATCTTTTTAGACAAATCGTTGATTGGTGTCTCATCTAGATATGGGGTTATTGTAATCTTTGCTTTGCCCTCTCCAACCCCGGTTACATCATGTGAATTGCCATTGTCTTTAACCGTGATGACAGAATCATCAACATGAGAAATATCCCACCATTGATTTTTCTTTAAATCTCTTGTCAACTCATCTTTTGATTTGCAGATTGTGAACTCAAAAAGCTCGCCATAATGAATATCACGTTGTTCTGGCACTTCTTGATTATCGATTAAGAAATCGTCTATGGAGGTGAATGTTATCTCTTTTGTAATGCCTGAGGTGTCGTGTGTTATATAAAGCGTGAATTCTCCGACATATCTAGAGGTCAAGGTGTCACCTTCAATTGATCCAAACGACGAGTTGGCAAGGCTATAAGTCATATTAGAATCATTTGGTATGTATGTTCCACCATCGGATTTGAAGTTGGTTACTTTAATAAAAGATGAAACTTTTACGGGTTTATTAGCGTATATCGCCGGTTCTTTTAGGAGTTCAAAATCAAAGTCGGTGGTCTTTTCATCTGTTGGCTTTGCATCGACTGTAAGCTGAATTGATTTTGTAATAGAACCGATGGTTACATTTATGTTGGTTGTCCCCGTTTTGATTGCCTTTATTTTTCCTTCGCTCGAAATGGTTGCTATATCATCATTCTCACTTGTGAAAGTAATCGCAGTGTCATCAGCGTAAGTGGGCTGGATATTTGATACGCCAATAGAGCGTTCGGCCCCTTCTTTCATTGTAAGCGATTGTTCTATTGCAAAATTAGTTACAGAAGGCTGAGTTTTAACTGCCAATTCAATTGAACATTTTACGTTAGGATTTTTAGTTGATGTTGCGGTTATTATCGCTTTTCCTTCTTTCATTCCTCTTACCGTCTTTCCTTCTACAATTGAGGCAACATTTGAATTGTTTGATGATAGTGAATATTCCTTCTCAGTTGATTCTATTGGATAAAAGGCATAAGAAGGAGTGTAGAGCTCGGTAACATATATATCTTTAGACGATTCTACGGGGGCAATTGTCTTTAATGGGATTTGCTCAACCTCATATGGCTTTGTCACGACTTTTAGTGTTGATTGCTTAAGACCACAATTAGCCTTTATCTCAACAACGTTGTCATAACTTGCGCTTAATGCAGCAATTTTGCCTTGATTATCTAAACCGACATATTCGTTATCAGATATTTCGTATTTGACCGTTTGAACGGTTGCATTACTTGGTTCTATTACATTTGTTATGTCATATGTTTTACCAACAGTTAATGTATAAATATCTCCATCAAATGGAGCGTTAATTGATGATTTAATTGATTCAACCTCTATATTTGAGACTGCCACGGTCATTGAGTCTTTTACATCGACAAAGTTTATGTTTTCTGCGGTAATAGTGGCATTTCCTTGCTTTAAAAATTTTACATATCCGCCAGATGTAACAGAGGCAATGTTTGGGTCGCTAGACGTAAAATTAACGGATTTGTTCGTGGCGTCTTCAGGTAGAGTTGTTGTGGTTAAAGTTATTTCATCGCCCACATGTGCTTCACTAATCTTATTGTTTATAATTAAGGAGGTAGGCGCAACATCAACTGTTTGGTCTCCGCCAATTCCGTTAATCAAATTCGCGATTGTCCCTCCGACAAAACTTGATTTGTTTGATGAATCGGTTCCGTTTTGACAGGCTTCATAAATAAGAACCCCAGCAGAGAATAAGTAGCATGCTGTGAAGATTATCCTTATCACGTCAAACCTTTTAATTTTCATACTTTGATATTTTCTCTTATACGTTCGCTAAATGAAATAATTAATGCTATATGCATTTAATTAAGGTTGATTTTGCTATGTTAATTTTCGTTATCGTTTGAAAATATTTTTGAAAAAATGTAAATAATTAGTTGAATTTTCAGAAAAACGTGTATGATAACGCCATAGCTGAGAAGGGAAATAGTACCTTTCGAGTAAGGCTTGAGCGAGCTGCCGATGGTGAGAGGGCAGTGTCTGAGGCGATTGGGAACGCGTCCTGGAGCTGATTCCTGAATTTAGTAGGGAACTCCGTGTTCGCACGTTACAGCGACTTTGGGTTAGTGAAAGACCCGGAAAGGCGATGGTCGTGAGGCTATTGCAAACTAAGGTGGCACCGCGTTGCACAATCAACGCCCTTAGGCTAAAAAGCTTAGGGCGTTTTATTTATTTGAACTCCCTAAAGAAGTTTCACTAGTCGAAATATTTATTTAAGGAGGTACTAAAATGAAACTTACAAAAACAATTGCCCTATCTCTTGCAGTCATGGGCACATTAGCACTCGGTGCTTGCGGAACAAACGTAAATCTCTCAGTTAAATCAGTCAAATTGACTGAAGAGCAGTATGCATTCGCCATTCAGAAAGGATCGTCGCTCGTCGCACAGGTTAACTCAATCCTTACTGAAATGAAGGCAGATACATCTGCCGAAGGATTGGATGGAATCATCAATTCATTCTTTGACGGAACGGCCACATTTGAATATTCAAACCCGGATGTTGCTACCCCAAAAGCCAATGATTCTAAATATTTTGTTGTCGGTACAAACGCATATTTCCCTCCATTTGAATATAAGTCAGAGGGCAAGTTCACTGGAATCGATATGAAGATTGCCAATGTCATTGCCACCAAATTAAATAAAACTTTATATATCGTTGATACAGAATTCAGCTCCCTTATTGCTGGAGTCCAGGCGGGCGATTATGACATCGCTATGGCTGGTATGACGGTCACTGAAACAAGAAAACAACAGGTTGACTTCGCTGACCCATATTACACATCAGCACAAGTCATCACCGTCAAAGAAGGCGATACAACCTACGATAACTGCAAAACCGCTGCAGATGTTGAGGCAATTCTCGCTGAAAAGGGTTCAAACTACAAGATTGGAACGCAGAACGGAACAACGGGCTATATGTATGCTGCCGGCGATGAAGATTTCGGTTACACCGGTTTCAAGAACCTCACTGTTAAAGGCTACAAGACAGGCGCATTAGCTATGACAGACCTCAAAAATGGCGCCATTGATGCAGTTATACTTGATGAACAACCATCAAAGATGATTGTTGCTTCATTCAATAAGTAATAAAAATGAGCAATATTGAGATATTCTGGAAAGAATTTTCTCAAGGTGGTTACAAAGATTATTTAATAGGCCTTAGAAACACCGCTATCATTGCGGTGTTAGGCCTTGTTATTGGTTTTATAATCGGCTCTATAATCGCCTTAGTAAAATTTATTCCTTCCAAAAAATGGCCATTTAAGATCCTTAAAGGAATCGGTGACGTTTATGTTACAGTCCTTCGTGGAACCCCGATGGTTGTTCAACTTCTTTTGGTACACTTCGCATTGTTCCCAATGATGGGTTTGGGAGGGTTGAATACAGTTGTACAGGCGGTTATAGTGTTCGGCTTTAATTCTGGCGCTTACATGGCTGAAATGATTAGATCAGGCGTAAATGCGGTAGATCCTGGACAAATGGAGGCAGGCAGATGCGTAGGCTTATCCTATTCTGAGTCTATGATTAAAATCGTTCTTCCGCAGGCTGTGAAAAACATCATCCCTACCTTAGGAAATGAATTCATTGCCTTGTTAAAAGAAACATCAATCGTTTCCTTCATCGCGGTAGTGGATGTCACAAAATCAATGGAATCAATCGCTAACTCAACATATGAATTCTTCATTCCGTATATATTCTTGGCAATCACTTACTTGGTGATTGTGCTTATCATCTCATTTGGAATTAAGAAATTGGAAAAGAGGTTAAAGAAAAATGAACGTCATTAATGAAGAACCAATTTTAAGCGTTTCTCACTTAAAGAAGAAATTCAAAGACCTCGAAGTCCTAAAAGATGTTTCTATAGATATATATAAAGGGGACGTTGTGGCAATTATAGGCCCATCTGGGTGTGGCAAATCGACGTTCCTGCGCTGCCTAAATTGCCTAGAAGACCCAGATGATGGAAGTTCAATCATCTTTGATGGTGTCAATATCGCTGACGTTAGAATCGATATCAACGAACATAGACGCAATATGGGGATGGTCTTTCAACATTTCAATTTATTCGAGAATAAAACGGTTCTTGAGAACATCACACTTGGTCCAGTTGCAGCCGCATTAAAAAAAGATAAAAAAGCCGGCTGGAGCAAAAAAGCGGTGGGCAAGATTAAACAAGATGCCAATGAAAAAGCGATGGAGTTGCTTGATAGAATCGGCTTAAAAGATAAGGCAAATGCATACCCATCTACTTTATCAGGCGGACAAAAGCAAAGAATCGCCATTGTCAGGGCTTTGGCGATGGACCCTAAAGTCATTCTGTTTGATGAACCTACATCAGCCTTAGACCCAGAGATGGTAGGAGAAGTCCTTCAGCTAATGAAAGAGCTTGCGCATTCTGGAATGACAATGGTAGTTGTTACTCATGAAATGGGATTCGCAAAAGAAGTGGCCAATAAAGTCGTCTTCTTCAATGATGGCGTAATCGAAGAAAGCGGAGACCCTAAAGAGGTGTTCGCTAACCCAAAAAGCCCAAGACTAAAGGATTTCCTATCCAAAGTCTTATAACGTTAAGGAGTCATAATATGATTAAAGATAAAAGTACAATAAAAAAGGTTGTTTTAGCCTATTCAGGAGGTCTTGACACCTCAATCATCATCCCTTGGCTAAAAGAGAATTACAACAACTGTGAGGTAATCTGCGTCTCCGGAAACGTTGGTCAGGGCACCGAACTTGATGGACTTGAAGAAAAAGCCATCAAGAGTGGAGCGTCTAAACTTTACATCGAGGATTTAACAGATGAGTTTGTTGATGATTACATTATTCCAACCATGAAGGCTGGCGCTAAATATGAGGAATATCTTCTCGGAACTTCTTTTGCTAGGCCAATCATCGGCAAGAGGATTGCCGAAATCGCGTTAAAAGAAGGCGCGGATGCCATTTGCCATGGCTGCACTGGCAAAGGCAACGACCAGGTTAGATTCGAATTGGCCATCAAAGCTGTTGCCCCGACCATGAAGATTATCGCCCCATGGAGAGAATGGTCCATCAAATCCAGAGACGAAGAGATTGATTATGCCGAGGCGCACAACATTCCTTTAAAAATCAATAGGGAGACCAACTATTCCAAAGATAAAAACCTTTGGCATCTATCTCATGAGGGACTTGACCTTGAGGACCCAAGTTTAGAGCCACAATACGAAAAAGAAGGGTTCCTTGAATTGGGAGTTTCTCCAATACAAGCACCAGACAAACCAACATACATCATTTTGGATTTTGAAAAAGGCGTGCCTGTTGCGTTTAATGGAAAGAAGATGTCCTCTAAGGAAATCATTTATGCTCTTAATAAGGTAGGCGGAGAGAATGGTATCGGTTTGCTTGATATTGTTGAGAATAGGCTTGTTGGCATGAAGTCACGCGGCGTTTATGAGACTCCGGGCGGAGAAGTGCTTTATTTCGCTCACAATTATCTTGAGACAATCACTCTTGATAAGATGACTATGCACAAAAAACAAGAACTATCAGTGACGTTTGGCGAACTTGTCTATAACGGACAATGGTTTACCCCACTTAGAGAAGCTTTATCCGCATTTGTGGATAAGACTCAGGAACACGTGACTGGTACCGTAAAACTTAAGCTTTATAAAGGCAATATCATCAAAGCTGGAGTTACGTCTCCTTATTCCTTATATAGCGAAGAGATTGCTACGTTCTCGGAAGACCATGTGTACAACCAGGCCGATTCTGAAGGCTTCATAAATTTATTTGGCCTGCCAATTCAGGTTGCAGCCATGCTCAAAAACAAGTGATTATGGCAAAACTTTGGAGTGGTAGAACAAGTGGATTAACCTCGACTATAGCCGATTCTTTCAATTCATCCATTTCTTTTGATTCGAGAATGTTTTGCGAGGATATTGAAGGGTCGATAGCCCATGCAATGATGCTTTCTCATCAAGGTATCATAAGTGATGAAGAGAAGGATAAAATCGTTGACGGGCTTGTCTCTATTAAAGAAGATATTTCATGCGGCAATCTTCCAATTGATGAAAGCGCTGAAGATATTCACATGTTCATCGAGGAGGAACTCACAAAAAGGATTGGAGACGCTGGCAAGAAATTGCACACCGCCCGTTCTAGAAATGATCAGGTTGCCTTAGATACCAAACTTTATCTCCTCAAGAAAATCAAATCACTAAAGTTAAGCATTAACGGATTGATTAGGGCTCTTAATAAGCAAGCGTCAATCCACGCGAAAACAATCATGCCTGGATATACGCATCTGCAAAGGGCTCAGCCTATTTCATTCGGCCACTTGCTCCTTGCTTATGCCTCTATGTTTGATAGGGATTACGATAGGTTAGGAGAGCTTAAGGATAGAGTGGGGGTATCTCCAATCGGCGCCTGCGCTTTAGCCGGCACAACCTATAATACCGATAGATTCTACGAGGCTGAACTTCTTGGTTTAGATAAAGTCAGTATTAATTCGTTAGACGCTGTTTCTGACAGGGATTTTGTGGTGGAATTCCTCGCAGATGCTTCATTAATTATGATGCACCTATCTAGAATGGCTGAGGAATTTGTTATCTATTCCTCCTGGGAGTTTAAGTTCATTGAATTCTCGGACGATTTCACAACCGGGTCTTCGATTATGCCGCAAAAGAAAAATTCAGATATGGCAGAACTTATCCGCGGCAAAACCGGAAGAGTCTATGGAGACTTAATTTCCCTTTTAGTCACATTGAAGGGACTCCCTTTAGCGTATAATAAAGACATGCAAGAAGACAAAGAACCTCTTTTTGACGCAATTGATACATTAGAAGCCTGTTTAAAAGTTATGACCCCTATGATTGATACGATGAATGTCATCGAAAAGAACATGCTCCTGGCCGCCCAAAAAGGATTCATAAACGCAACCGATTTGGCGGATTATCTAGTGTCCAAAGGTTTGCCATTTAGAGACGCTTATAAAATTTCAGGCCAGATGGTATCGGACTGCATTGCAAAAAACTGTATTTTAGAGGATATGCCCCTTATAAAAATGAAGCAATTCTCGCCCCTATTTGAAAATGATGTCTATGAATCTATCTCATTAGAAACGTGTCTGAATAAACGTGATTCTTATGGTGGTACATCTTACAAAAACGTTGTAATGCAACTGAATTATTTCGCTGCTAAATACAAATAAAGTCATTAATGTTCTAACTTGCGGAATTTCAAGGACGTTATTCGAGGCCTGTTATCAGGTCTTTTTTTTGTGTCCAATCTGCATATACATCTGGATAATCTTTTTTGTGGCCGCTCTTGATTGCGAAAGAGATTTTCAAAACCAAGTTTATGCGTCGTTCGCCCGTTATTTTTCAAAAACACTGCTATTTGAGCATTTTTTGATGAATAGACCTTTAATCTACAAACTAAATTTTCAAAAATCGACACATTCTACTTTCAGTGTTGCTTGTTTTGCGCACGTATGGGCGTATTATTTTTACACACTAAGGGAGGGTAGGTAATGAAGAAAACTAACCTAAGCAGATTGAGATTCTGGTTTCACTTCAAAAACGATCTTGGCTACATATCATGCCTTGCCATTATTTTCTCATTCTTTGGCTGGCTAGTTGAAAATATCGCCAGAGCTGTAATGGTGGGAACTATCGACAATCGTTTCCATATCCTTCCGTTTATTCCGGTTTTCGGATTAATTTCATTCGCAGCCTATATATTCGGCAATCCAGATAAGCTCTCATTCTTTGGCCACACTTTATTTAAGAAGAATACAATTGCCAACAAAGTTATGTCGAATATTCTTTATTTCCTTGTGGTCTACGCAATGGTTTTCCTTGGAGAACTGGCAATTGGCAACGCTTGGGAAGCGGTATTCGGCGTAAAACTTTGGGATTATTCTTCGCAGCCGTTTCATTTAACACAATACTCATCTTTATACACAACTCTAGGTTTTGGCTCTGGTGCTTATCTTCTTTTGAGATTTGGCTATTGGCCTTTCTTCAGGATGCTCAAAGCCAAAGTTAAGCCAAGCTCGTCAGGATTCTTCATATGGGGCTATTCACTTCTTTTGATAGACATGCTTGTCATGATTATCGCAACAGCCGTATCGGGTGAACCTCCTGTTTATTGGTCTATCGATATCAAAGAAAATGGGTTCCCCATTGTCATCGCAATTGAAGCGACTATCATCCAAGTGTTCTTCATTTTCTTGTTCCTGTGTTTAATCGCCAATTTTAAATACCTGAAGCCAAAGAAACGCGTCATAGAAGAGAAGGGCGACTTAACAAAATTTGCAATCCTGATCCCTGCTAGAAACGAATCTGCTGTTATTGAGAATACCTTAAAAGCGTTGCAGGAATCCTCCTATGATCCTGAGATGTATGATATCTACGTTATGGTCACCGAGCCCGATGATCCAACAATTGAGATCTGCAAGAAATTCAACCACGTTTATTGCTATACCAGAACTACCACGACTTTAGGAAAAGGCTGGGTTTTGGATGAGATGATCAAGATTATCCTTAAAGAAAATAGGCAATACGATTGCTACATGATGATTGATGCGGATAACATCGTCGACCCGATGTTCTTATCCAAAATCAGCGATGCATATCAGCTTGGTTATGACATAGTTGTCGGAAATAGGCAGAACAAGAACCCTAATTCGTCCGCAACAGCGGGCGCATCTGGCTTAACTTTCTCCATCATTAATTATTTCAATGGAGTTAAATCCGCCCATGACGAACCGGTATTATTGACTGGCACAGGTTATTGCATCAAAACCAGCATCATTAATGCTGCAGGTGGATGGCCTTTCCATTCGTTGACCGAAGACTATGAACTCTCTGAATACGCAAGAGACAACAAACTCAGAACCTGTTACGTGAACGATGCCATCTTCTATGATGAGCAGCCAATCCATTTAAACGATTCAATCAAGCAAAGAACCAGGTGGGTTCTCGGCTTCATGAACAACAACAAAGTGAAACACGAGAAGACACTTTCCGGCGTTTCCGCCTTTGGAATGGCCATCACTTATATTGTCTTCCTTGCTTTCAATCTTTCGCTTGCCTTCATCGATGTTTTTAAGGATCAGCATGACTTCTCATACCTTAAGATTCTGTTAATTGCCTTCTCCGTTTATTACGTCTTGGTTTTCATCCTTTCCTTGGTTATATTTATTTTTGATAGAAAAATGTATCGGAATATCACCGTGTTAAACGCCATAAAGGCATCGCTGTTCCATCCTGTCTTTTTGGCGACTTACATTATCTCTTTCTTCAGGACATTTAAGAAAGGCCATGAATGGGAAACCATCCCCCATTCGGTTAATGAGGATAAAAAATGAAACCGCAGACTTATCACATCAAAGGGATTCCAGGCGAAGATTTTGGCACAACCGTAAGAAATATCAAACCGTTGCCGGAAAAATATAAGTACATCAATAGAAACATCTTTGCTAGATTCTTTTCCTTCTTGGCCTATCATTGCTTAGCGGTTCCTGCCTGTTGGCTATATCTCAAATTCAAATATCATCAGAAGATCGTTGGCAAAAAGAACATGAAGAAGCTTGATGGCTGCTATATCTACGCCAACCACACTATGGTAGTGGGCGATGTCATGGTCCCTAATATCTTATCCCACAAAAAGAATTACATAATCATTGGAGAACAAGCTAAATCCTTAACTGGGATTTTGCCATTGATACGTGCCGCAGGAGGCATTCCGTTACCTGATTCGATTAAGCAAGCGGAAACTATGCTTTCTTGTCTTAAAGAGCTTGAAAATAAAGGCAAAACCGTCACCATTTATCCTGAAGCGCATGTTTGGCCGTACTACACGGGCATTAGGGAATATGCCCCAAATAATTTTACTTACCCCGTTATGCATAAGAAGCCGATAATCGTTGTCACCAATTGTTATCAAAAAAGGAAACATTCCAAGACACCGAAACTCATAACGTTCGTGGATGGGCCATTTTATATGGACGAGACGCTTAATAAAAAGCAAAATGAAGTTATGCTTCGCGATAAAGCCTATAACACAATGAAGGAGAGAGCTGAAAAGAATTCAACTTACTCGTTTAACACCTATATCAAAAATGAAAATTAGTTATTTTCCCAAACACGGGTGTATGGTTGAACATATAATTAAATCAGTCTATAACAGGCTGATTTTTTAATTGTCTAAAACGTCTATTTGTTTTTCTCTTTTGTCGCTCAGCATATGGAAAAGATAAATACAGAATGGAATCGATATCAATGCCGTTATGAAGTCGCTGCAAGGCTGCGTTAAGCTTAATCCTATCGTTCCAAAGAAATGTTCCAACGCAAAGATTAGAGGCGTATAGATGATACCCTGTCTACAAGAGGCTAGAAGTGTTGCGCTCTTGACGTATCCCATGACTTGCAGGCATTGGTTAACAATGGTGGAAAAACCAAGGAATGGCAAGGATATTGCTAACATTCGTATGGCTTTTGTGCCAACTTCAATGACTTCTGGAGTGTCTCTAAATAAGGCGATTAGCTTTCCTGGGAATATCAGGATTATTGCCGTTGCCAACAAACAGAACGTTGTCTGCAAGGACATCGTAAAGATGAATCCTTCTTTTATTCTTCCGTATTTTTTAGCGCCGTAATTGTACCCGATTATCGGTATGAATCCCTGTCCGAATCCGATGACGATGTTACGGCAAATCATGTAGATTTTGTTCGTGACGCCAAGGGCTGCAACCACTGCATCGCCATATGGCTTGCCAAGGAATGAGAGAATGATGTTGGATGTGGTGCCGCATCCTTGCCTTACCAAAGTCGGCAATCCGCACTTCAAAGCCTCCCAATAACTCTTCCAGTCAAGGCTGATGTAACCGAGACCCAATCTAGTTGTGCTTTTATGAAAGATGAAGAAAGATAACAGGATGATAAATGAGATAATTTGGCTTATCATCGTTGCTATTCCTGCACCCGCAATGCCTAGGTTTAATGTGTTAATGAGCAACGGATCTAAGACGATATTCAGTAATCCGCCAAATCCCAAGCCAATCATTGATAAATAAGGCTTCCCCTCGCTTCTTAATATGTTGTTCATGACAAAGGATGTCATCATAAATGGGCAGGCGATAATAACCCAAGTGACATACTCAATCGCATAAGGTTTCGCGGAGTCCGTTGCCCCTATTAAAGTAATCAGTTCACTTCTGAAAATAAGGCCGAATAGCGTGAACAATCCTCCCAAAACCAAGGCCATTAAGAATCCTTGGCTTGCGTGTTTATTTGCTCCATTGTCATCTTTGGAGCCAAGGCATCTAGATAACATCGATCCACATCCCATGCCTATTGTGTATCCCAATGACTGTATTAAAGTCATGATCGAAAAAACCACGCTGATGGCAGCGCTAGGGCTATCTCCCAACTGTGAGACGAAGTAGGTGTCTGCCATATTGTATAGCGAAGTGACCAGCATCGAGATGATGGTGGGGAGAGATAGCCTCATTACAAGTTTTTTAACGGATGACTTTGTCATCTCATCATATTTGCTCATATATAAAAAATAACACGATTAAGTTTCCTTAGTCGTGTAATTTGTGCTCGATTAGTCTTTTTTGAAGAAATCTCTCTTGTTGAAGCCTGCGAACATAAAGCGTCTAAAGGCTTTGCCGTTTG